>JBEKEC010000035.1:0-57924 GCA_050014015.1 Tepidisphaeraceae bacterium | reverse complement strand
GGTCAAAGGAATATGGCCCCGCCGCGGTACAAGACCAGCCCCCGGATCGCCGAAGGAAGACAGCGGCGCCAGGGGCGCGGTGGAATTGTCTTGACAATTCGCTTCTTATAGGTGTTCTCCTGCTCCCCCGTTCACCTGTCTCGCGAAGCGGGGGGAGGGGGGTGGGATGGGACATTTTAGGGCAGACCTGGGCATTTTTGGACGCAAAACATGAAAAATCGACCACTGTTTGCGACAGAGGAATATGCAGCGCATCGCCAGTGATGCGGCTAACCCGGAAAATTCAAGTTCACCGCGAAGGGGGTCCCGGCGATTAACCGCCGGGTCCCGCGAAGAGCGCGAAGAAAGAAGGAAATTCAGTCGAACCGATTGTCGAATGCAGCGCAGATGTAAATTATGCAAACATGGCATAACTTCTTCTCCGCCTTGATTCTTCGCAATGCTAACCATCAGAATTTGCGCGATTCGCGAAGAATTTGTGAACCACGGATTACACGGATTGCACGGATAATTTCTTCTCCCATCCGTGCATATCCGCGTAATCCGTGGTTCAATCGGTTTGGTTTGGTTGCGGCTTGGCCGCGCTGTGTGCCCTTTGCGGTGAATAATGCGCGCTAAACGGTAGAATCCTTTGGCGATGCTGACCAAGCGAATCATTCCGTGTTTGGACGTGGACCGTGGCCGCGTGGTCAAGGGCGTGAAATTCTTCGACCACGTCGATGCCGGCGATCCCGTGGCCCAGGCGCGGAAATACCAGGATGACGGCGCTGACGAGCTGGTCTTTTACGACATTTCCGCCAGCCACGAGGGCCGCCAGATCATGGCCGATCTGGTCGCCAAGGTCATGGACGAGATTTTCATGCCCCTGACCGTGGGCGGTGGAATCCGCACGCTCGACGACGCCACCCGCCTCATTCAGGCCGGCGCGGAAAAGGTGAGCGTCAACTCCGCGGCCGTCAAAAACCCCCGCCTCATCGCCGAGATCGCCCGCAAATTCGGCCGCTGCGCCACCGTCCTCGGCATGGACGCCAATCGCGTCACCAAGGACGGAACCGAAATCTGGGAAGTGTTCGTCAACGGCGGCCGCATCGGCACGGGAATCCGCGTTATGGATTGGGTGAAACAGGCGGAGGAATTAGGCGTCGGCGAGATCGTGCTGAACGTCATGAACGCCGACGGCACCACCGAGGGCTACGACCTTGAAATGACCGCCGCCGTAAGCGACGCGGTGAAGGTCCCCGTCGTCGCCAGCGGCGGCGCCGGCAGCCCGCGGCACATGCTTGACGTGCTAACCACCGGCCACGCCGACGCCGCACTCGCCGCCAGCATTTTCCATTTCGGGACCTTTTCGATCCAAGAGGTCAAGAAATTCCTCTCCGATCGCGGCGTCCCGATCCGCCTCGTGTGATGATGTCTAACTCATTCCGCTGGCCTGCAACCCGTTCAAAGAAAAGCTCACGCAGAGGCGCAAAGGCGCAGAGGAAAGAAAGCCTTTGCCTCTCCTCCTTCTCTGCGCCTTTGCGCCTCTGCGTGAGATCTTTCTTCCTGGTTTTATGATTTGAATCTGCGCAGGATACTCGAATGTGTTCGGCTGAATTTACTTGTTTCTTCGCGCTCTTCGCGCCCTTCGCAGTGAATAATCCGGCTCAGGGCTGAGTGGTAACTTTCAATTCCTTCACCGCCGTGCCGTCGCTCCATTGGCCCATGTAGCGCTGTTCGGCTGTATTGCCGAGGGCGTATTGGGCGTTCTTTCCGAAAAACGCGGCGTCGGTTAGGCCGTCGAACAGTTTCCATACGCCGTAATATGCCAACGCATTCACGGGCTTCTGTTCGATAAACCGGCGAATCCGCTGACCGACGGGTCCTTCGCTCGGCTCGCCGACGGCGTCCGGGTCGAGCGTTTCCAGCGAAACTGGCGCCATGTGGTTGGCAATGAGCGGCGGATAGCCGTAATCATCCGAAACCAGCGTGACGTAATCCTTCTTTTCCGGCGGAATCTGCGTGAGCCCGGCAAAAATCATTTTCGCCGTGTCGTCGCCCGCCAGCGAGTCCCGATCGCCGACGATCACCAGCGCCAGAGTATCGCCCGCGATTTTCGAGAAATTCTCCACGGGCATGTGGATCGCCGGATTGCCGATGAGATGATTCCCCGGCTCGACGCAGCAGATCGCCTTGGGAATCGGCAATCCCTCCTCCGTCGCCAACGCTGCCAGGTTCGGTGTGATCGCCCCGCCCATCGAATGGCCGACGATCGCCACCCGATCCAGCTCCGCCTTGACGTGCTCCCCCGTTTGCAATTCGACGATTGCCGCCTTGATCGCGGCAACGGCGTTGGGAGTAAATTCCTTCATCGGCGTGCTCACCGACGCCTGATAACGCGGAAATATCACGATGCTTCCGCGTCGAACGAGATGCTTGATCCACGCTCCATAAGTGTTCGGCGTCATCGCGCTCCAGCCGTGATTAAAGATGATCACCGGCGCGGATTTCGGGATCGGATCGGCCGGCTCGAAAATCCAGTATTGCCCATTCCCCTGGCCGAACCGATGCATACTCAGACCGCCAAAGGGATATTTGCCGCCGCCCGGACCATCCGCCGGTTGCGGCGGGGGAGTCGGGCGAGTCGTCGCCTCGGCGCCGATCAGCAGCAGCAACAATGGAATCCCCATGACCATCCGGGCCTTGGCCATGCGACTTGTTCTTTCGAACCTCATTTTTCCCCCGGAATCGCCCCCGGCGCGGAATAATTGCAGCTTTCGAGATATGCGGTGACGGCCTGGCGGAGTTGACGCTGAATGGCCCTCGGGTCTTGCCGCGCATCCACGCAATGAAACGCGAATTCCTCCGCCATGACGTCGAACTGCCGGATCAATTCGCCCTGATAGGCGACGAAGCTGTCGTAAAGATCGTCCCCCCAGCTCATGTCCAGGCCGCTTTCCCAATAGTTCATTTTCCCCGCATCCAGGACTCGCGGAACGAGCTGTTCGACCCCAAGCTGAAGATAGAAAACCAGGTCGGGCTGAACCGCGAAGCTGAAAAGATCGCGGAGCCAGCCCTTGTCCGCGTCGCGCACCACGCCCCGCGCCAGCAGCGTGTAAATGTATCGGTCCGCCAGCACGATGAACCCCCCGCGCAGCGCCGGGATGATCTGATACTCCATGCGGTCGGCCAGGTCCGTGGCATACATCAGGCAATACGTCAGCCGATGCAGCGAGTGCCCTTGCTTGGCATCGGTGATGGCCTTGCCGACCAGTTTGCTCCGCGTCCAGCCCGTGTCGATGACCGCATACCCCTGCACCTCCAGCCATTCTCTCAGCCCGATGGCCTGCGTGCTTCGCCCGCATCCGTCGGTCCCTTCGATGACGATCAGCTTGCCCGTACATCCCTCGCGCGGAAGGTACGGCATCGCATGCCCCATGTACCGGAACGCAGTGCTCGTAGAATCCACCGACATATTCTTCCCACAAATGACCAATGACAAATGACCAACTAAGTCATCTGTATCGCCGGCACGGCCCTATAATCTTCCAGCGTCTGATCGATAAGATTCCGCACGATCTGTTGCTGTTCGCCGATGCTTTGGGTCGCGTCGATTTCCGTCAGCCCGTATTCGGCGACGATCTTTCGGTATTCTTCCAGAATCCGACCCTGGAACAACCGGAAGCTGCTGACCAGATCGGGCGCCAGGCCCAGATCCATCCCGGCCTCGTATTCTTTGAGCTTGGCGCGGCCGGATAGCAGCCGCGAAACGCTCACGTCGATCGGGACGTTGAAATAAAACGTCCGGTCCGGGCGCGGTGCGAATTGATACACGCGCCGCACCCAATCGCGCTCGCATCCCCGGATCACGTCCCGGGCAAACGCCGTATACACGTACCGGTCGGCCAGCACGATCATTCCCGCCTTCAGCGGCGGCAGAATGTTGTGCACCAGCCGGTGCGCGAAATCCGTCGCATGCAGCAGCGAAAAAGTCATCGGCGTCAGGGACATCTTCTTCTTGCCCCGCTTGGTCACCTTCTTCACCAGGTCCGCGCTGTTCCATTCCGTGGAAAACGGGCGCAATCCCTTCGCCTGCAAATATCGCATCGCCAGTTGCAGTTGCGTGCTCTTGCCCGAGCCGTCGATCCCCTCCACGACGATCAGCTTGCCCGGAAAATGGTGCGGCGCGAGCAGTGAATCCATAGCGCTCATCTTTTCGCCAGCTCGAACGAAATCGGCCGGCCGAAGACTTCCTCGAACCAGTCTCGCTTTCGCCGCGCGCCCCAGATTTCCAGCTCGGCATCCGAGCGCGCGGTGAGCGTGCATCTCACCTTCTTATTCTCGATCTTACAGCGAAGGTCCTGAATGACCGAACTATGGCTGCGGTCCAGCCCATCGGAAAGGCGCAGGAATGCCGCCCCCACGTCCACCACCCTCCGCAGCCGCGCCGGCAACTCCGCATAAGTGTCGTGTTTGCGGTGCGGCGTCGCTTTGCGGTGGTAGCGCGCGATGTTCGCCACCACTTTCACCTCGTCATCCGAAAAATTCTTCAAATCGCCGTGCAGAATCAGGTACATGCTGTGCTTGTGGTGGCTGTCGCGCCCGATGTGCCACCCGATGTCGTGCAGCAACGCGCCGTATTCGATCAGTTCCCGCTCCGCCGCGCTCATCCCGTGCAGCAGCCGAAGCTCGTCGAAAAGCTTCATGCAGATTCGCGCCACCTGCTCGCTGTGGGTCTTGTGCCAATCGCTCCGCCGCGCCAGGTCGATCACGCTCCGCCGCCGCGGATCGGGAAGCTGCCGCCGGATCGCCAGGTCCGGCAAATGCCGCGACAGATAGTCCAGCAATATCCCCTCCCGAAGCGCCGACGGGCAGATCTCGATCCGTTTGATCCGCAGCCGCCGGAACAGCTCGCTCACCAGGATCGCGCCGGCGACGATCTGGTCCTTGCGCTGATCGTCCAGCCCGCGGATTCGCGCCCGGTCCTTGGCGCGGCTTTCCAGAAGCTCGGCCAGGAGTTTTTCAAACCGCGGCTTTTCAATGACCTGGTGATCGCCCGTGTCGCCGTTGTGGGGCGGCTCCGACCCGCACATCGCCGCCAGGTTTTCCAGCGTTCCGCTCGTCCCGATCGCCTTCACCGGCTCCAACGCCTCGATCTGCGCCATCAGCGGCGACAGCTCGCGGTCGTAATGCTTCAGAAGCTGCCGATGGTCCTCATCGCTGATTGGGTCCGACTTGACGAATTGCGCCGTCATTCGCGCGGCGCCCAGCTTTCGGCTCTCCAGCAGGGCCGCCTGCCTATCGTCGCCCACGATGAATTCCACGCTCCCGCCCCCGATGTCGATGATGAGATGCGGATGGGACCGCAACGGCAACGCATGCCGCACCGCCAGGTAAATCAGCCTCGCCTCGTCCCGCGCGCTAACCACGCGCACGTATAGCCCAAGCTGCCGCCGGACGCGCTCGATGAGGTCGCCGCCGTTTTCCGCCTCGCGGATGGCGCTGGTGGCCACCGCCACGATCTTCTCCGCCTGTCGCTGCTGCGCCGCCTTCTGGAAACGCTCCAGCACCGTGACGGCGCGGTTCATCGCATCCGCCGTCAGCCGCCGCGATGGAAAGCTCAGCCTCCCCAGCCCCACCGGCTCCTTCAGCCGCCACAGCGTCGTGATCCCTCCATCGGCATCGGCCTGCGCGACGATCATGTGAATGCTGTTGGACCCGATGTCGATCGCCGCCAGGCGCAACGATTCCCGGCTGTCGCCTTTCGCTCCATGACGCGATGAGGTCGCGGTCAGAGTCATAGACTATAAATATACCATATTGCGACCTCGTCGCCCGATGAGAACGCCCACGGCGCTGCCGTGGGGATGCCCCGAATTGTTAACAATCCTTAACAATTCCCCCCCGGCAGCCCAATCCGCAAAAATGGCTTGGCCAGCCCGTCCCCCAGGATGTGATCCGCAATATCTCGAATGGCGTCGCGATTGTCCTTCCACATGAAAAACCGCTCGGCATCGGCGACTTGCACCCATCGATGCTCGTCGTGTTCATCATTGAGCACGATCGCCTGCCGCCGCGTAACGATTGCGCAAAATGGGATGCAATGCCACATCGTATCCGTGGATGCCACGTAGAACACGCTCACCTGGTCGAGCCGGTACAACTCGGCCGGAACCAACCCGGCTTCTTCCTTCAATTCCCTCAGCACCGCCTCAACCGGCGTTTCATTTTTTTCGATCTCGCCATAGATCGTCTGCCACGTTCCGCCCATAAAATCACCTTTGCTTCGGCGCAGTTGAAGGAATTCGTAAGAAGCGCCATCGCGGGTTGCACGTGCGACATAGCAACTAATCATATTATGACGGATATTCATTGCCGTCCGTGCTTAAGGTGATTCTGTCCGCGCACCGTGGTGCGAAATCTCCCACCAGATTAAACGGAAAACGGATTGATTACCACGGTCATCTTAGGGAGTGCGTCTGATTTTTTCATGGACGGATTCATTGGAAATTCAGCATTTTGAGCCATTTTCACCAAAAAGTTATTGACTTAAATCGCGGGAGGCCGGCATGATGTAGAATTGCGTGTGGAGAATTTGTTTTGGGGTCCGGAGGGTTTCAAGTGAGAAAAAATATCGTCGCCCGGCGGCGCTTTTGTTCACGCAGCCTGTTGCTGGCGGCAACGTCGGGGCTTCTCGCCGCACGTGCGCACGCCCAGATCACCATCTCGCAGGTCAGTAACTCCGAATGGGACATCGGAAACGGCGACCTCAGCGTCGTCTTTAATCCCAGCGGGGATAACATCACCTCCCTGGCGATCGGCGCCAGCGGAAACGTGCTCCAGCCCGGCAAGTCGGAGATTTATCAGGAGACCGATTCCACGGGGTTCGGCCCCGGCGCGCAGACCTATGGCTACCAGCAGACGAGCAACTATATCGATTTCTGGACCAGCACCGCCTCCACCGGCACGACCGTCAATCCGATCACCTATTCATACCATTACGTGATGTTCAATGATGATCCGGACATCATCTGCTACGAAGTTCTCAATCACTCCGCCACGGACCCGGCTAACCCCGTCGCCCAGGGCCAGTTTCTCGCCCGGGTGAATCCGGCGTTGTTTACCAATACCTATCAGTACAACGTCAGCGTCAACAATCCGGGTCCGCAAACCTCGGTGGTGGCGGTCCCCAGCACGGAGACGGAGCCAACCGACAGGACCGTTCAGGATTCAACGTACGACCTCACCGGCATTCAACCGGGCGACTGGGGTACGAATTTTTACACCAAATACGACTATTCATCCTACGTCCAGAATCTCCAGGCGACCGTGGAATACGGCTCCCAATATTCGGTCTCCGCGCTTTATACCTCTCTGGATTCCTTGACCGGCGGGCCGACCAAGCAAAGTCTGATGTTCACGAACAACATCTCCATGATCGAGTTTCTTTCCGGCCATTATGGCAACTCCGATTACGATTACGTTCCGGAAAATGGAGTGAACACCACCCGGCTGTTCGGGCCGTTCGCGTTCCGTTTCACCCCGACCAACGGGGAAACCGGCGCTCAACTTTATCAGGATTCAGTGAACAGCATGCCGACGCTCGAAGCGGATTACCAGACCGATTCGGAGCTTATTTCCAGCGGATACGTCCCCTTTTCGCAGCGGGGCAGCATTCAAATTTCCGCCTCCAATTCCGCGGGCTGGAGCAGCAACGTCAACAACAACATGGTGGTTCTGTCGGATCCCAACAAGAATTTCCAGATGTCCACGACGGGTTCCCAATATTGGGCGCAGCTTTCGGCGTCCGGGACGGCCTCGATTGCCAACGTCGCGCCGGGCACCTACCGGCTTTCGATGTACGAACTGGGCCAATGGGGCGAAACACGCGTGGACGGCGTCGTCGTCAGCGGCGGCCAGATTTCAATTCCGCAGAATTTGAAATTCACGCCCGAGAATTTCGGCACGGCGGCGCCCATCTGGACCATCGGCACGCCCGACCGGTCGGACCACGAATTCCTCAACGGCAGCAACGACACCTACACTTATGCCGCCAACGGCAACGTCACCGCCACGCCCGTCACCACCAATGGCGTGACCCCCGGCGGCGATCTGCGGCAATATTACGGCGCCTACGACTACTGGGCTGAGGAACAATCTCTCGGCAACCCAGGCAAAGTGGTCTATTACGCCACCGCGGTCGGCTCGACTCCCGCGACCAACAACCCGCTGGACTGGATCGCCAATCAATTCGGAACGTTCCATCCAGGGCTGTACGATGCCAGCAACTCATCGACGGACAATTACGCAAATGTTTGCCCGGCTTACGTTACGGCCGGTGGCGGGCCATCGAAATATTCAGGCGCGCCATGGCAGGTCCATTTCACCACGACAAGTGCCCAAAGCGCCCAGGGACAGTACGTTGTGCTCTCGGTCGGACTTGCCGACAGCGAGGCCAATCTCACGGTCGCACTCAACGGGCATTCCCAGACCTGGAACACCAATGGGGAAAACACGGATGGTATGATCCGTAGCGGTGATGCGGGGATTTACCAATTCCTCGTTTTTCAATTCCCGACTTCCGATCTTCTGTCGGCCGGATCGAATGATGAATTCACCTTCAGCGTCGGCACTTCCAGCGATGGCGACATGTATGATGCCTTGCGGATGGAAATAACCAACACTTCGGCCGCCCCCAGCACGACCGGATGGTATGACTACGATTTCGTCAGCGGCGCCCCCCAGGTCAATGCCAACGACGCCGTCGGCCTGGCTGCGGTGAATGAACAGATTCCCGAGCCCGCCTCGTTGGGCGTCCTGGCCTTGGGTTCGATTCTCCTGGTTCGACGACGAACGTGCCGCGGAACATAGAAATCAAAGCCCGGGTGATTGACTTGCAGGCAATGCGGAGCAGGGTTGCCGCCATCGCCGATCACGCGCCGGAAATGCTGGAGCAGGAAGACGTTTTTTTCACCGTCCCGCTCGGCCGGCTCAAGCTCCGCATGCAAAATGGGGCGACCGAACTTATTTACTATCTCCGCGAAAACTCATCCGGACCCCGCCAGTCCAACTATCTCCGCATTCCCATCCCCGATCCAGCCGCCACCCGGGCAATGCTGGCCCTGGTTCACGGCGAGCGCGGAATCATCCGAAAAACCCGCTGGCTCTACCTGGTCGGCCAGACCCGCATTCATCTCGATCGCGTCGAGAATCTCGGCGATTTCCTTGAACTGGAAGTCGTCCTTCGCGACGATCAATCGCTGGACGAAGGAACAGTCATCGCGCGCGATTTAATAGCCCGCTTGGACATCCGTAACGACGATCTGGTGGATCGCGCGTATGTCGACCTTGACACACCCACCTAGCACCGGACGTATATCCGGTGCTTCCAATATTCGGCGTTGGCCAAAAAGCATCCGAGGGATTAGTGTTACGGCAGTGTCGCTGGATTATCCCAGAGATTTTCCTTTTTGGCTCAGATCGAAGGTACAATCCATCGCGTAGCCTCGGCTTGGCCTTTTGAGGGCTCGAGATGAATCGTCGCGACAGTGGAAGACGAATGACTCCGGAACGTCAGCGGAATCTCAGTGACCGCGATTGGGAGGCAATTCGAATTCCTATCGTAACCAACTATTTTAGGAGTGAAACATGAAAGGGTCAGGAAACACAAAGGCAGTTCGTACCGCGGCGACCCGCCCGGGAGAGCAAGCCACGGAAATTCAGGCGTTTGGATCAATTGTCCCAATGCCCATCGCCCTTGCCGAGAGCGCGCGCCGCGAAGGCGTGGATAATCTGAATCAACTGCTTGCCGATACGATGACGCTCCGCGATCTGTATAAAAAGCACCACTGGCAGGCATCCGGCGCAACCTTCTATCAGCTGCACCTGTTGTTCGACAAGCACTTTGGCGAGCAGAGCGAATTGGTGGATTTGATCGCCGAGCGGATCATGCAACTCGGCGGCGTCGGCATTGCCATGGCGGCGGACGTTGCGGAGACAACCCTCATCCCATTCCCGCCAAAGGGATGCGAAGAGGCGTCCACGCAGATTGCGCGCCTGCTGCACGCCCACGAGATCGTGCTGAAAGAAGCACGCACCATGGCGACGCAGGCCAACCGCGAAGGTGACGACGCAACCAATGATATTCTCGTCAGCAACGTTATCCGGACGAACGAGGCGCAGGTCTGGTTCGTGAGCAAACATATTGTCGGCCCGCCTCTGTGAGCATTTGAAAGGAGCTTCCTATGAGTGATTTAATCAGCCGGGCGCTGCTTTGCGGTTTGGGGCTTGCGAGCCTGACGAAGGATGCGATCCGCAAGACAGCAGAGGAATTCGTCGATCAATCCAAAATTTCGGAGGCCGAGGGCAGAAGATTGGTCAAAGAGTTGCAGCGGCGGTCAACGCAGGCGCAAAAGGCGCTGGAGAAAAAGGTCGAGATCGCGGTCCGCAAGGTGCTCAAGAATTTCAACCTGGAGATCATTAAGGACAAACCAAAGGAAGCCAAGGCTGCCGCGAAAAAACCGGCTGGAAAGAGCGGGCGAAGCGGCGGCGCCCGCAAGGCCCGCAGTCGTTAGCATTTCGCTTACCAGGCAATGCAGCTCCAATCTGCCGCCAAAATTCCCGGCGATGTCGCCCGTGCGTCCGAAGTGGCACGGGTGCTGATCAAGTACGGGCTTGCGGGATGGCTGAGCGGCACCGAGTGGGGGCCGATCCGCCGGATGCTCACGAGCCACGCCGGCGAGCATCTTACGGACCAGCCTTTCCCCGTCCGCATGAGGATGGCGCTGACGGACCTGGGCACCACCTTCATCAAGCTCGGACAGGTGCTGAGCACCCGTCCCGACCTGGTCGGGCCTGATGTGGCTCGCGAGTTGTCGCACCTCCAGAGCGGCACGCCCGCCGATCCGCCCGATGTTGCCGTCGCGACCGTCGAGAAGGAACTGGCGCGGCCGATCGCCGAGTGCTTTCTCGAATTCGATCGCGAGGCGATGGCTTCAGCTTCGATCGGACAGGTCCACCGCGCCAAGCTGCCCAACGGCAGAGCGGTGGTCGTGAAGGTCCAGCATCCCGGCATCGAGGGCACGATACGCCGCGATCTAAGCATCCTGTCCAGCCTCGCCGCGCTGGCCGAACGGCAGGACGAATTCAAGCGCTACCAGCCGGTCGCGGTGGTGCGGGAATTTCGCCAGACCCTGATGCGCGAACTGGATTTCCGCCGCGAGATGCGCAACCTTCAACAATTCCGGCAGAACTTCGCGGCCGACCACACGGTGGTCTTTCCCAAGCCGTACGCCGATCTGAGCACCGGCCGCGTGCTGACGATGCAATTGCTCAAAGGGACAAGCGTGGGGGACGTGGCGCAACTGCACCACAGGCACATTGACTGCGAAGCGCTGGCTCGCCAGGGCGCCGGAGTCTTCGTGCAAATGATTTTCCGCGACGGGTTCTATCATGCCGACCCGCACCCTGGAAATATTCTCGTGTTGGCCAAGGGGCAGGTGGGAATATTGGATGGCGGGATGGTCGGTCGGATCGACGATGACTTGCGCGAGCGCATCGTGGAGATCCTGCTCGCCGCCGGCGACCGCGACGCGCCTCGGCTCGCCGAGGTCATCGCCCTCATCGCCAAAGCCCCGCCCAACCTGGACCGCGGCGGCCTCAGCGCCGACCTGATGGAAGTGTTCGCTCAATACGGCTCGCAGGCGGTCGATAAGTTCGACATCGGAGGTGCCCTCACCTCGGTCACTCGTATCATGCACGAGTACAACCTGTTCATGCCCAGCCGCCTCTCCATGCTGATCAAATGCCTGATCATCCTCGAGGGAACCGCCAAGGGGCTCAACGCCAGTTTCAATCTGGCCGAATTGTTGGAGCCTTTTCGGCGCCAGTTCGTCCTCCAGCAGTTTTCCCCGCAGACCTGGCTGCGCAAGGCGAAGCGCCTGCGGCGGGATTGGGAAATGCTGGCTGAATCCATCCCGCGCGGCTTCAACAACCTGCTCGAACAACTGCAATCGGGGCATTTCGCCGTTCGTATCAAACACCCGCCGCTCGAAACATCCGTCAACCGAATGGTATACGGCTTGTGCACCAGCGCCCTTCTGCTCGCCTCGGCCCTGCTGTGGATACACCAGGTCCCGCCGACGATTCATGGAATTTCCATCCTGGGCGCCGCGGGCTACCTGGTCGCCGCCTTCCTCGCCACTCGGGTTTTATGGTTGATCCGCTGGGAAAAACACAAGGACGATTAGCGCGGATGTGATGCTTTGATTGTCTTGGCGCTTCCGCGATTGTCACACCAGCATCATCCCCGGCTGTTCCAGCAATGTCTTGAGCGTCCTGAGAAACTCCGCGGCCGTGGCGCCGTCCACAACGCGATGATCCGCCGACAGCGTCAGCGACATCATCGTCCGCCCAACGACCTGATCCCCGCGGACCACCGCCCGCTTTTCCGCGGCGGCGACGGCGAGGATGCCCACCTGCGGCGGATTGATGATCGCGGCGAATTCGCGGATGCCGTAAGTGCCCAGATTGCTCACCGTGAACGTGCCGCCCGTCATTTCATCCTGCTTGAGCCGCTGGGCTCGGGCCCGGTCCACCAAGTCCACGCTGCGCTGGCGAATCTCCTTCAGGCCCATCAGGTGGATGTTCCGCAGGACCGGGACGATCAATCCATCGGGGATGGAGACGGCCATGCCGAGATGCACGTCGCCGAAACGGGTGATCTCCGTGCCGTCGAACGTAGCGTTGACCGCCGGATGGCGCAGAAGGGCGGTAGCCACCGCCTTGGAAATAAAATCGCCGATGCTCAGGCGGATTTTCTCCGGCTCCAGCAACTCGTTGAGTTTCACTCGCAGATTCACCAGGTCTTCCACGTCCACGTCGATCGTCTCGTAAAAATGCGGAATGTTCTGCTTGGAGGCGAGCAGGCTCCTGGCGATCGCGGAGCGCATTTTGGTCAACGGGATCACCTGCTGCTCGCCATTGCCGGCTTGCACCGGCGCGGCCGTGAAAACCGGCGGGGCGGTGACATCCGCTGGGGCCGTGCGAACCGGCGGGGCTGTGGGACGCGACGAAGGGGCGGCCGCATTGACCAAGTCCTCCTTGACGATTCTGCCGCCGGGTCCGGACCCGCTCAGGGTCGAAAGATCGATGTTCTGCCGCGCTGCGATGCGGCGAGCCAGCGGTGAGACGCGCACCCGCCGGCCGCCGTTGTCCGGGTGAGGCAGAGGTGGAAACGCAGCCTGCCGCTGGCGCGTGGCCCCGTGCCCGATTTCATCCGGCTCGTGGATTTCCCCGCTGCTGGCGCTGGCGAAATTCGAACTGGACGCCGCCGCCGCCAGCGCCGGCTTTTTCGATGCGGCCGCCTCCGGCTGGGAAACCGGCGCCGCCTGCGAGCGCGAGGAAACCTTCTGTTTCACCTCCGCGGGATTTTCCGACCCCGTCGCTATCACCGCAAGCAGCGACCCGACCGCCGCCTTCTGGCCCTCGCCAACCACCAGCGCCGCCACCACCCCAGCGTCGAACGACTCCATTTCCATCACCGCCTTATCCGTTTCCACCTCCGCGATCTTTTCCCCGGATTTGACCGGCTCCCCTTCCTTCTTCAGCCATTTGACCACAGTCCCTTCCGTCATGGTATCGCTGAGCTGCGGCATGGTGATATCTGCGGACATTATTGTTTACCTGTAGCAAGCCTCTTTGACCGCGCTGACGATCCGGTCCACGCTGGGGAGCATGGCCTCTTCCAGCGGATGCGAAAACGGCACGGGGATTTCGTCGCTGTGAACGTATTCGATGGGCGCGTCCAGGTCGTCGAAGCATCGCTTCTGGATCTTGAAGAGGATCCCACTTCCCATGCCGCAGTAACCCCAGTCTTCATCCACGATCACGCAGCGGTTGGTTTTCCGCACCGAATCGGCGATGGTTTCGACGTCCAGCGGACGCAACGTGCGCACGTCGATCAATTCCACGTCGATGCCGTGATCCGTCCGGAGATGCTCGACGGCGGGGCGTACCACCCGTTGCAGCGGCCGGCCATAGCTGATGATCGTCACGTCCGCGCCCTCGCGCTCGACGTTGGCTTCGCCGATGGGCAACAGGTATTCCTCGGCTGGCACTTCCCCCTTGTCGGCCAGCATTTTCTCGGATTCCAGGAAGATCACCGGATCGTCGCAGCGAATGGAGGATTTGAGCAGCCCCTTGGCGTCGTACGGCGTGCTGGGCGACACGACGATCAGGCCGGGAATGCGCGCGTAAACCGATTCCATTCGATGGCTGTGGGTTGCTCCAAGCTGATGGGCGATGCCGTTGCCGCCGCGGAAAACGACCGGTATTTTGAATTGTCCGCCGGACATATACCGGACGTTGGCCGCGTTGTTGACGAGTTGATCCATGCAAACCAGGGTGAATGACCAACTCATGAATTCGATGATCGGGCGCAGCCCGCAGCAAGCGGCGCCGACGCCAAGCCCGGCAAACCCCGCTTCGCTGATGGGCGTGTCAAACACCCGCCGCGGACCGAACTTCTCCAGCATTCCCTCGGAGACCTTGTAAGCGCCATTGTACTGGGCCACTTCCTCGCCCATAAGGAAGACGTTTTCGTCGCGCTCCATCTCCTCGATCATCGCGTCGCGGAGAGCTTCCCTGAACTGAATGACTGGCATTGGATACTCGTGTTGATCGGGACAAAAAGGGTTATCGGATCGGTTCATGCACGTGGAGAGCCGTTATTTGGTTTTTTCGAACAACCTGAATCCCGGTTCTCGGCAATACAAGCACGATCGCATCACCACCCGTCGCCACTTGAAGCCGGTCATGCACCTCATACCGGTCGCCACTGGCAGTGACGATATCAAATGGCACAAATGGAATCGCACTGATGCACCGCATAAGCTCGTCTGCAAAATTGATTTGTTCCGGCTGGCGCTCGGCCATAGTTTTTACCTCGGATCAAACGGATATCTTTCCGCCAAGGCGTCATTGAACCGGTCTTCCAGCGCCGGGAACGGATCGGCGTCGGCCTGGCTGGCCGCCTGGTCGATCTCCTCGGCGACGGTTTGCTCGATTTCCTTGAGCTGCGCGTCGGTCACCAGTCCGGCTTGCTTGAGGCGGTCGGCATACAGCGTGATGGGGTCGCGGAGCTTGGCTCGGTCCGCTTCTTCCTTGCTGCGGTATTTCAGCGGATCGGACATCGAATGCCCCCGGAAGCGGTAAGTGTTGGCGACGATGTAGCTCGGCCCGCCGCCGCCGACGGCACGCTCCTTCGCCTTGGAGAACTCGCCAATGACGACGTCCAGATCGTTGCCGTCGATCGCGTAATTGGGCATGGCAAATCCGCCCCCGCGCTTGGCAAGGTCCTTTTCCGCGCTGGCGCGATCGACCTGCGTTCCCATGGCGATGCCGTTGTTCTCCACGACGAAGATGCACGGGACTTTATACAGGCTGGCAAGGTTGAGCGATTCGTTGAATGTTCCCTGGTTCAGCGCCCCGTCTCCCATGAAACAGAAGGTGGCGCCGCCGGTTTTTTTGTACCATTGTGCGAACGCCATTCCAACCCCGAGGGGGATTTGTCCGCCCACGATGCCGTGCCCGCCGTTGTTCCCGACTTCCGCCTGGAACAGGTGCATCGACCCACCCTTGCCCTTGGAGCAACCCGTCGCCTTCCCGAACAGTTCCGCCATCGCCGCGTGCGGCGTCATCCCCAGCGCCAGGCTGTGTCCGTGACAACGATACCCGTTCACAAGGTAATCCTTGGATGGATCGAAGATGGCGGCCGTGCCGACCGCGATGGCTTCCTGGCCGCTGTACAGATGGCAGAACCCCCCGATCTTTTGACCGGGGCGGGTGTATTCCTGGTACGTCCGCTCCTCAAACCGGCGGATCACCATCATCATTTTCAGGCGGTCGCGTTCCAGCCGGCCGTCGGCTTTCTTGCTCGCCATACGCCGGTCCAGTTGATCGGCTACAGTCATTTCAATAACTCCATTGATCGCCTGACTCGTCATGGGCGCGGTGGCTACACGGTTCTTCCCTCTTATCGGCCGGACGCGCAAAATACTCAACTCCGGTCAGGACCGATACTTCAACGGTCCCCATAGTATAGTTGATTGATCCCAAAAAGTCGCCGGGAAGGCGCCAAAGCCCGCCCCAGGGCCTAACGTGGCGCAATCCCGAGGGATAGCAGCGCCCTTATCCGCGATTCGCATCGCCCGATATAGATCAAATATTCCTCCCGGTCGTCCCGGTAGGTGTCTCTGGCAAGCGAATATTGGTGAGTGGCCGGGTCCTGGAAAAAGCGCAAGTTGGCGGCTTTGACGGCCTCAAGCGTCTGCAAGTACGTGTTGGGATCGGACGATTCGATCGTCGCCCGGTTGTATTGCTGGCCGGTATGCGGGTCCCGCGGATACGCCGCCCCCATCACTTGATCGTCCACGTAATACTTCAAAACCGTGACCGCAAAGTGCACCATGGCGGCGCGATATTCATCCGCGGCCGATTGCAGCAACCGCGTTCGTTCCGCGCCCGCCGCGTCGGACGCCGCCAGATAATCGTAATCGGCCCGCATGAGCTGCTCGCCGCTGGTGACATCGTCAACGTGAACGAAATAGACGGTTGCGAAGGTTTTGTAGGCTTCGATGTGCTGACGATATTCGCCCAGGGCATCATGGAATAGCCGCGCCGCCAGCCCATAGCTATAAAGCGCCCCGTCGCGGTCGAAGCGGCCGGTCGTTGGGGTGCTGAAAGCGACATCGGCCGTCGGACGTTCCAGCGCAATCGGATCGGTGCTTTCGGGAACGAATCGGTCCCACATCCCCAATTCAAATCGCCGCCCGCGCTCCCATTCGTCCTTCGCCCAATCTTTCAAGGTGATCGCCGGCCTGGCATCAACGACCGTGCCGCCCGTTTGGATGTGATGTTGGTGCCAAAGGGTTTGCAGCAGCTGCGCCTTCTTATAATCGTTGTAGGCCAGCGCAAGCGTGGAAAGGCCGTAGCGGAAAGGCTCGGGCTGTTCGTATTGCTTGAGGAACTGCAACTGCGAGCCGTCGTACCAGGGCTGTGAGGGCGCCAGATCGGCCGGGCGGGGATAGCGCGGCACGAGAAGCGCCGGCAGTATGCGCCCGTTCTCGTCCAGCATCGGATCGAGCCGCACACGCCGCCAACTCGGGTCGTTCTGCTGGGATTCCGGGCGTGTTTCAGGCGAATATTCGACGCCGGGGCCGGTGAAATCCTTTTCCAGTTGCCTGGCGATCATCGGCTCGATCACCACCCGATCCGTCTGATTCTGCTCGTTCGGCTCCAGCGGCGAATCCTTTTCCGTCCACCCGCACTTGCCCGCCGCCGATCGGAATTCATCGGCCCGGTTCGCGCTGAAAGTCACCCGAATCAGCGTTTGCGATTCGCGCCGGATGCGGCTCCGGTAATACACGTGCTCCTGGCTCGTACCCAGCTTCTCCCCATACAGATTGGCAACCGCCGTCAGGATGTTGATGTCGTCCGGGCGTTCCTTTTCAACTTTCTGCCCGTAATCGATCGCGTCCAGAATGGTCGTGTATTTGTTCCGCAGGCTGGCCATCTGAACGGAGATGTTGTACGCCTTGTTCCAGATCTGGAACAGGTGGACGGTATCAAACTCCGGCTGAAGGAGGCGGATCCATTCCACCTTGGTGTCGAAATCCTGGAGGTCGCGCTGCTGTTTTTGGTTCTCGCTGCTGGTCCAGAGGATCATGACCAGCGGACCGCGCAGCCCGCCCAGAAGCAGGGCGGTGGCGAAGCTGGGCATCGAACTCAGCGAGGTGTCGTTGTTGGAAGCCACGGCGCCCGGCATACTAGATCGGTTGCGGATCGAATCGTGGTACGCGATCGCCTGGTCTCGCGTCCATTGCGTCGCCGCCAACGCCCCAATCAGCAGCGCCACCAGGCCGATTCGGCCGGCGGACTTGCCCGTCGCGGGGCGCTCGACGGTTGGCGCCAGGCTCATGGCGCGACCTCCTTGTTGCGGAGGATCAGGTACGCCAGCACGATCGCCGGTGCGCCGAAGCCACCCAGCACCGTCAACGCCTCCATCAGCCTCTCGCCCGATATGCTCACTCCCTGCTCGATGTCCTCGATGGCGTCGAACCGCGAGGTGTCCGGCAGCACGTTGGACAGTAAATTCAACCCGTGTGCCAGCGAATCCACCCCCTTGCTGACCATCGTGGCAATCGGCACGTCGGTGAATTTGAAATCGTTCACGATTTGCCGCCCCAGCCCGGGGCCGGCCGTATCCGCGATCTGATCCACGCCCCAGTGCCCCAGCAACAGCAGCAGCGTCAGCACGATCGCGATCGGCCAGGACAGAAACGTGCTGCACAACACCGCCAGAATGATCACCAGGATGCTCATCATCCAGATGATCGACAGGCTTTTTATCAGGTTCAATTCAAACCATTGCTCCGACGCCACCAACTGAAGTGAACCCGGCATCAGTCCGATGGTCTGCGAGTTATTCTGGCAATGGAGAGTAATGTCATAGTCGCCGCTGGTGATGGAATCGGCCGGAACGCTGAAGAATGCGGGCAGCCGGCTCTCGATCAGGAGCGGATGGTCGATCCCCGTGATCTTTCCGGTAGCTTTGTCGATGACTTGAACGGTCATTCTGGTGGCATCCTCGTGACCGGATTCGATTTCCGAGTTGGACCGATCGACCTCGACGTTGAGTTGGAACGGGACCTGATTTTGAGCCACGGCCGCGTGCGGGGCATTGCGGAACGAATAGCACGCGGTGGCGCCCGGGGCATCCTTCCCGCCGCTCATTTCCTGGTCGAGGTGAAGTCCCATCCGCCCGCGGAAGGCCAGCAATTCCGGCTTCCCGTCGGCGCCCGGCAGCGGTTCGATCTCGGTAGCCCCGCCCCCGTCCACGTCCACCGACCCCGGTTTGAACCGGGGCACAAAACAACTCACCGGTTTCAGTCCCAGGATGTAATCAACGTTTCCGCTGACGCCGCTCACGCGAACGTAGAACCGGGGATAATTGAACAGCGTGATCGCCAGTTGCGGAGGCGCCCAGGCGTATGCGTACTGGCCCATGCTGCCGTCGGCAAGCTGCACCGGTTCCCCCAGGCGTACCGCCGCGGCGGAGGACTCCGGATCAAGCTTCATGCTTTTGGCGTAGGCTCCGATGCCCTGCACCAACTGCTGGGCAGTGGATCCGCCCACCATGGACGCGCCCGGCAGCAGGTCGTTGAAATGGTCGTCCACGAACTGGATTGCCACCCGTGGCGGAGCCAGTTTGGCGGGCGATGACTTGCCGAACGTCGGACCCATCGGTTCCGATGCCCGCGGTTGATCGTCGGGCGCGCCCGTGCGCCGGGCGTTGAGCAACACCCGGATCGCCAGGCCGTTTTGACCGATCCCTTCCTGGGACCAGTCCCGCGGATCATCCTGCGGCGGGCCGAACATGACCTCCCGGTTGACCGGGAAACCAGCCAGACAATCCTGCTCCCCCTCGTTCGTGATGACTCGCGCCGCACTGCCCGGCTGCGGCGGCTGGCCGAAAACGTCCAACTCGTCCGGCGCCCAGAACGTCCGCGCCGTCAGCAGGCCCGTCTGCTTGTATTCGCTCAGCCGTGCCCGTTCGCTGTCCCCCACGTCCCCTTCGTTCAGGCGGTACGTAATCTGCTGCGATTTCTGCTCCGCCCCGATACGCATGTACACCCACGTGAAAATCCCCATGATCCCGATGAGCGCCAGCGACACCCGCGCGAATCCGATCACTTTCCCCAACACCAACTCCAGCCGCGTGATCGGCTTGGTGACGATGGTGTAGATGACGCGGCTTTCGATTTCCTTGGGCAAATTCGTGCAGGCCAGAATGATGCTCGAAAGCATCACCACCAACCCCGTGGCGAAAAGGCAGATTTTCACCGATTGCCGCAGCGCATCCTGTTCGTCCAGGGCGCGCTGGAACTGGGTGATTCCGATGACGCCGAAAATCGCCAGGGGCGCGATCCACAGCACGCGCTTGCGGATGGATTCATCGAAACACACGCCGGAGATCGCCCAGACCCGCGTGAAGCTGAATCGGTGCCCGTCGCTCGCGCCGGCGATAAGGATTCCGCAGACCACGATCATGCCGGAAACGATCCAGCCCCAGTTTTGGGCAAGCCACGCGGCAGTGGCCAACGTCCCGAGCATGTAAGAGTGCCAAGTCAAAAACTATCCCGTTCAAATCAATTGAGCCGTGGCGATCGCGGACAAAAATCATCCCGATCCAACCGACGACTGTCCGGTCACGGTGTTTTCACGCACGATGCGGATGAACAAATCTTCCAGGTTCGTCGTCGGATGGGTGATGACCGAGTCGTTGACCCCCATGCGGGTCAGGAACGCTTTGACCTCCGCGATCTGCTGGTCGTTCATGCTCCGGGTCTGGATTTGCGTCACGTCCTTGACCTGTAGCAGGTCGCGCACGTTCCCGATCGTCTGCATCGAACCCCGGAAAAGAATCGTGATGCGGTCGCAAACGTCCTGTACGTCCGCCAGAAGATGGCTGCACAGCAAAACCGTCTTGCCCTGGTTCTTGAGCGAGAGGATCAGGTCCTTCATCTCGCGCGTGCCGATCGGGTCCAGGCCCGTCGTCGGTTCGTCCAGGAGAATCAGGTCCGGATTGTTGATCAGCGCCTGCGCCAGCCCGATTCGCCGGGCCATCCCCTTGGAGTATTCCCTCAGTTTTCGCTTGCGGCTCTTGGCGTCCAGGCCCACCGTGTCCAGCAGGGCGGGAATCCGGCGATTGAGCTCCTTTCGCCCAATCTTGAAAAGCCGCCCGTAAAACCTCAGCGTTTCCTCCCCGTTCAGAAACCGGTACAGATACGATTCCTCGGGCAGAAACCCGATGCGCTCGTTGATGGCCGTGCTGCCCGCCGGCTGGCCGAGCACCGTCGCGCTTCCGCGCGACGCGAAGATCAGACCAAGCAGCAGCTTGATGGTCGTGCTCTTCCCCGAACCGTTCGGCCCCAGAAGCCCGAAAACTTCGCCGCGATGGATCGTCAGATTCAGATCGTCCAGCGCGCGAACTTTATCCCGGCCCCAGAAATCCTTGTAGATTTTGGTCAGGTGCTCCGTCTGAACCGCTTCGTGATTGGTTGAACTCATGATGTCGAGCAGCCGCGTCCGCCTGCGTGCGTCCGTGCGAAAAGTGCTTCTCCCGATGCTAAATGGATATGCGCCGGGATGTTGGAAGTTGCATACCCGTGTATTTCAGATATCGAATACCGTCAGCGCCGTGGGGACATCGGAGGCCGCCGCGTCGTGCGGGCCTGCCGCCGCCGCTTCTCGCTCGGCTTCTCGTAATACGCGATCCGCTTGATGTCCTTGGTGAGACCCTCTTTCTCACACATCTTCTTGAACCGCCGCAGCATCTGCTCGGCCGTTTCATTCCCGCGCGACTTGACCTTGATCATCGAGTTACAATCCTTTCCACGTACCGCCAAAACAGTTAGTTTAACCCAAACCACCAAATGTTCAACCACCACACGATTTCGATCAGGGTCCGTTACACCGAAGTCGATGCCATGGGCTATCTGCATCATAGCCGGTTCTTGCAGTATTTCGAGATGGGCCGCATCGAGTTTCTGCGGGCCGCCGGATTCAGCTACGCCGATCTGGAGCGCCAGGGCGTCTTTTTCGTCGTCACCAAGGCCCAGGTCCGCTACCTGGCCCCCGCCCGATACGATGAGGAATTGACCCTCACCACCCGCGTCGTCCGCGGCACCCTGGTCCGCTTCGACCATGCCTACGAGCTGCGCCGCGGAAACGTCCTCCTGGCCGACGGAACCACCACGATTGCCTGCGTCGGCCCCGACGGCAAGGTCCGCCCCATGCCCGACGCCCTGATCAATTCCGCCAAAACCGATCCGATTGCTCCCCCCTGAACGCCCACGGCGCCGCCGGCGAAGCCTCCGCGGGCCGCCGGTAGTAGGTCACTTTCGCAATCCAAACCCCTGGGAGCTTGCTCCCTGGGGCATGCCAAATCGCTTCATCATTCAAATTAACCCACTGCCCGGCCCCCGCGGGGTTACGAAAACACCGACATCGCGTCGGCGATGTTTTCAGACATGGAGTTCCGCACCTCTTCGAGCGTGGCTTCGTCTACTCCCAGGCTCGACAGCATTTCTGGTTCGATGGTCTGGTTCCGTGCCGTCAGATTGAATCCCCGGTCGCTTTGGCAGCAAAGCGTATCGGCAACGTAGACCAGCGTCACCATCGTCCGGTCATCGTCCTCCAGAGCGCCCGGGTCATGATGAAATCCCGCGACCTCCTGGCATGCCTTGGTGAATTTCCAGCGTTCCGCCAGCCCTTTTCCCAGCGCCTGGTGATCCACCCCGAGAACCTGCCGCTCGACCTCGCAGAAGTTGGCGTTGGTCTTCTTGGCCGTTGAGCAAATGGTTTGGAGTTTTTCCGGCCAGGTTTGCATTTCGACCAGAATGCCGACGTCATGGATCAACCCCGCGAGGAAGATTTCATCCGCATTAGCGCGCTTGACCTTCAGTGCCAACTCGCGCGCGGTGACGCCGACCGCGATGCAATGCGCCCACAAATCCCTGGCCGTGAATCCCTCCCCCAGCTTCACGCCGCGGAACATTTGCCCCAGGCTCGCCGACACCGCCACGTTCTTTACCGCGTTCAGACCCAGCAGCACGACGGCGCGCTCCACGCTGCCCACCTGTCCCGATACCCCGTAGAACGCGCTGTTTACCACTTTCAGAATCCGCGCCGACAGCGACGGATCGTGCGCGATGATCCTGTGCAACTGGCCCGCCGAGCTGCGCGGATCTTCAACCGTGGCGATGACCTGCGACGTGACTTCCGGCAGCGTCGCCAGAGCCATCACGTCGTTGACCGCGTCGCGCACTATGGCTTTCGGATCGCCGGCCGTGGCCGTTCCCATAATGTGTAATATCGTGCCCTTTGTCCTTACTCATTAGTCAGTAACTGATTATCTTGCGCAACAACCGTCGGTCGATCCGAAGTCGTTTGAGAACCCCGGCTATCGCGACTGCCGCGTTCCGCCCGGCGTAAGGATTGCCTTGTTTCCCCCGGCGGGGGCTCCCCGCGTTCCAAATTCGCGTCACGGCGGCAACGATGGCAGATTGCCTATACGGCACGTTCCGCACGTCTTCACACCGCTCCCGCCCTAGCTGCCGCGGGCCGATGTCTATTACCGGCGTCCGAAAACTCGCCGCTTCGATAATCCCACTCGAACTGTTTCCCACCAGCATGGCCGCGTCGCGCAAAAGTCCCAGAAACACCGGCCGCGGTAAATCCCGCCGAACGATGAACCGCCGGTCCCCGCGCAGCTTTTCCCAACGGCGCACGATCCCGCCGCCGCCCGGATCGTTGTTCGGATAGATGACGACGATCCGCTCCACGCCCGATTTCCGCATCGCCCCCGCGACCAACGACGCGCGGCGGAATTCAACCCCTTCGTCCGCGTCGATCGGATGCAGTGCAAGCAGCGCATATCGGCGCGCTTTCAAATCCCCAAACCACCGCCGGATCACCGCCCGCCCGGCTGCGGTTCTTGTTATTCCATTAATCCCCGGCGATCCGAAGCGATGGATGCGCCAGCGATCCTCCCCCATTTTCGCCAGCCGCTCGGCGCTTTGCCTCGTGGCCGGAAAATGAACGTGCGCGAGCTTGCTGATCGCATGGCGAAGGGCATCGTCCATTTGCCCCATCGCCCGGTCGCCGCCATGAACGTGCGCCACCGCGATATCGCACAAATGCGCCGCCGTCGCCGCCGCGAACCCCTCCACCCGATCCCCCACCACCAGCACGATTTGCGGCTTCAACCGCTTGAAGACCTCCGCGAGCTGGAAAATCGCCCGGCCCACCGCCGCGGCCCGCCCCGATTTCGCCCAATCAACCACCGCGTCGATCCGCCAATTCTCCTCGCGCATCCGCTCGATCGTTCTGCCGCGCCGCCTATCGAGGTGCATCCCCGTGACGACGATCCGCAACCGCCGTCGCCCGATGGCCTCCAGCACCGGCCGCATCAGCCCGAACTCCGCGCGCGAACCCGTGACGAAGCAAATCCGCCGTGCAAACGGCTTCTCCCGCACGGATGGATATGTCGCTCGAATCTTCATCCGCTTTTCGTCGCGCTGGCGAGTCTCAGATAAAGATTACCGCGAAGGAGCGAAGAAGCGAAGTTGCGCGAAGTCAGATTGGTATTTCTTCGCGTAACTTCGCTCCTTCGCGGTAAAACTCTTTACGATCACGCCGCGTTGGAAAGAATCCCCCAGCTCAGCATTTCCCCGGCCTTGATGGCGTGGCTCGTGCGTTGCCCAACGATCGACGGCAGCGCCGACGCGGGAATCCCCGTGCCCGGCCTCTGCACTTTCAGGTCCTGCTCCGCAATCCGATGTCCCGCCGGAAGATCGCGCGCCGCCACCAGGCTTTGCCGGCTCACCGTGCGCACCTCGCGCTCGATATCCAGCACCCGCTTGCCCCCCGTCCCGCGCATCCGCCCCGCAAGCCGAACCAATTGCACGTAATCCGCGAAATCGTCCGGATCGAGGCTGGCGGCGTGATCCGGACCGGCGGCGCCGCAATCGTACGTCAAATGCTTTTCCAGGATCACCGCGCCCGCCGCGACCGCCAGCGCTCCGGCTACCACTTCCGTCGTGTGGTCCGAGAATCCAACCGGAACTCCGAATCGCTCCGCCAGCTCCGCGATCCAGCACAGGTTCGCGCTCTCCGCCGGCGTCGGATAGCTGCTGATGCAATGCAACAGCGCGAATCGCACGCCCCAACCTCGCAGCCACGCCACGCTCGAACTGATCTCGTTCAGATTTGCCGCCCCCGTCGAAACCAGCATCGGCACCCCCGTACGGGCCGCGCGATGAAGCAGCGGCCAATTCACCACGTCCGGCGATGCGATCTTGATCGCCGGCAAATCCAGCCCTTCAATCGCGTCCACGTCTTCCGGCGAAAACGGCGTCGCCAGCGGCAGCAAATTCAGCCGCCGAATTTCACCCACGATCCGCCCCAGTTCACCCTCGTCCATTTCATAACGCCGCAGCATGTCGATCGGCGATTCGTCCAGCAGCGACCGCTTCTGATATTCCGCCAGCGCCGACGACGCGTGCAGCAGCCGGTCGGCGCTGAACACCTGCACCTTCACCGCGTCCACGCCGCAATCGGCCGCTACCCGCACCAATTCCAGCGCCCGGTCCACGCTTCCGTCGTGGTTCACGCCGATCTCCGCGATCACCATCGTCTTGCCCGCGGGGAGGAACGTCGGTGCTGAAGTTTGAATCTGGTTCATGCGACCCTCGCCTGGAAATTGCTGGATGACTGCCGCTCGCGCAGGATTGCCTCCGCCAGAAATAGATCGCGGAGATGATCGATCTCGACGGTCTCGCCCGGCTCGGTGATGATTCCGCGGCGATCGACCCCGAAAAATGCGTGCGGATCGCGCGGGTTTTCCTTGCCCCGTAGCATGGATTCGCGACCGACCGCCACGACCGCCCCGTCGTGGAGGAACAGCGGCGTCAAATCCTGCCGCCGATGGACGCTCCCCGGAACCAGCGCCTCCGCCCGGTCGCCCTCCAGCCGGCACATCCACGCCGGGTGCCATTTGCCCACCGGGCAAAACGACCGCACGGAATCGCAGTTTGATTTTCGCAGCAGCTCCACCGCCCGGTCGATCACTCCCTCCCCGCGGATCGGAACGTTGCCGTACAAAACGACCAGGGCGTCGGCCCGCGGATTCCCCTGTCTCTCCGCCCAATCCATTGCATGAAGCATCGCATCCTGCACGCTGGCGTCGCCGCTCGCCAGCGCGGCCGGCCGCTCGATCACCTGAAATCCGCCGCTGCGCGCCAGTTGCCGGATCTTCGGACAATCGGTCGAGACGACGGTGGTGCTCAGCAGCCGCGATTGCCGGGCGTGATCGAAGGTATATTCAATCACGGGCTTTCCGCACAAGGGCCTCAGATGTTTGTCTTTCAATCCCTGGCTGCCCGCGCGGGCCAGAATCACTCCAAGTACGTTCATGTTCATCCTCACGGTCGATGCCAGTCCTTGCACGCGCGGCAGAGCGCCTGCCGCTCCCAATGACCGCCGGCATGCTCGCGGCGCAACGCCGCCATGCCCCCGGTCCAGATGCTTTCAATCGAATTTTCGCCAATCCGTCCCAGCGCCGCCCGGGCGAGAAAATCCTGTTCGCAGCAAACCACTTGCCCATCGCTCAGGACCGTCATTCGCCGCCCGATCCGCACGCATCCACGCCGCCGCGGCGGCTCCATCTGCACCAGCGAAGCGTCCGGAATCTGTCCGGCGAAATCTCCCGGCCCGGTGATCACCGCGCATCCCAGGCAACGCAGCCAGTGGTCGTACCACGCCTCCATCTCCGCCAGATTCGCCGCGGTTTTTGCGAAAGTCGGCACGATCAGCGGCGTGCCGCGACCGCTGCTCTGACGCCGATGTATCAGCCGCGCCACGTTGTCCATCGCCTGCTTCAACCCGTCCACACCCATCATGCTTTGATACGTTTTCGCCGAGATCGCCGGCAGGTTCACCGAGACGACGTCCAGCGGCAAATCGGCAAGCCGCTCGATTTGCTCCGCATCCAGACCGAGCAAATCCGATTCCACCGCGATGGCCGAGATGCCCGCTTCATGCGCGCACCGGACGATCGCCGAAAACTCCGCGTGCAGCACGGGATCGCCGATCCCCCCAAGGACAATCCTCGCGTCATCCGCGGCCGCCATCTCATCGAACGCCGTTTTGGCGATTTCCAGAGTCAGATCGCCCCGTTCGATTTTCGCCTGCCCAGCCGGCGAAAAGATCGAACGGCTGACGCGCCGAACGGTCAATTCCAACACCAACTCGCGCGGCAGCGCACAAACCGCCGGCGTCGCGTCGAGCAGCCGCAGCAACTGCCCTGCCTCGGTCGAATTCAACTGGCCGTTGAGATGAACCGTAGCCCCGGCGATCCGGTCGATTTGACGTTCGCTGTCCAGCGTGAATCGGTGCCCCGTTCGCGCCAACTCCGTCGCCACCGGCGCGCAGCTCGCCGCCGAGATCGGATCGCGCATCGGCAGATCGGGCCGATACGCCAGAAGCGTCCCGGGATGCGACCCGCCCGCCGCAAACTGTTCCACCAGCCCCTTGCGCAGCAGCACCCCCGACAGCCCGGGCGCCGCCTGCGAAAAGCATAAATCCACTTCCGGATGCGCTTCGGCATGTTCGATCAACGCATCAATCAAGTCCGGATCGACCAGCCCGGCCGATGGATCGATCAGCATGACCGCGTCGGCCTGCGATTCCGCGAGAATTTCTTTAGTCCGCGCTCCGTGGAATCCGCGATCGAACTCGCACGTTTCAAGAAGTCCCCCGCGCCACCCCTCCGCCCATCGACGCGCCGCCGAAACGCCGTCCAGATGCGCCAGCGCCCGTCGCTCCCACGGCGCCAGACGCCGTGCCTTCATCTCCTCGACGATCGGCCCCACGGCCTCCGATTGATCCTGCCAGCAGATGATCACCGATTCGGCGATGCGCCTGGACCGCCCCAGTCGATAGAGTGCCCACCCCAGCGGCGCTTCGCCGCGGAATCGGCGGGTGGCGCTGTCGGGCCTGCCCGCCGGCTCGTGCAGCATCGACAGCACCGCGACGACTTTCATGCCGCCTCCTTCGCGGAGGCAAAGCCTTCCGCCCGCCGCGCCGCTTGTCCGGCAAGGTCCTCGGCCGCTTCACCCATCGATTCGGCAAACGCGCGCGCCGCGGCCGTCACCGCCTTCACGTTCTCCACGTCCCGCTCCAACTGGAATTCCTGCCGCTTGAACCCCTCCAGCCGCGCCGCCGCCAGCAACCGGTCACGCTCGAATCGCTTCAACTCGCTCTGCTGCGAAAACTGCATCACCTGGTCGTACGTCCGGCCGAACGAGTCCATTTTCGTGCGCAACTCGTCGATCCGGGCGATCAGCCGGTTCACGCGATTCTGGTCCTGCAGGTGATCGCGGATTTCCTCCAGCAGCGGCAGGGTCTGCTGGCTGATGCGCTCGATCTCCTCCGCTTCGCTTTTTCTCAGCAAAACGCTCCGCCGGCACGCTTCCAGCAGGTCCCATCGCGGCGGTGGGGCGTCCGTTGCGATTTCCGGCAGCGCGCTCCCGCAGAACCGCCCGATCGCTTCCGACAGCGTCATCACCGTCGTCCCGCGCTTCAACGCGCCCCCCTCGCTCGCGTCGATGATTTTCGACTTGCATTTGCCGAAGTCACGCTCGAATTGCAGCAGATACGTGAACAAACGCTCTTCGGTGTACATCGGCCGGCCCTGGTAATCGGGGATTTGCCGCAGGATCGGCCGGTCGCGGACGATCTGCTCCCACTGCTTCATTTCCAGCGTGCAGAACCGCCCCAATTCCGGCCTCCAAACGTCTTCGTAGCTGGTCCCCGGCGTGTAGCACAGGCCGTCGCTGAATCCCAAATCCTGCCCGACGAATATGATCGGATCGCAGCCCAAATGCTCGGCAAGATAAAACGCCAGATGTGCGACGGTCGCGCCGCTGGTCAGCGCCGTCCTGCCGAGCTTCAATTCGCGCAGCAGCGCCTCGGCGAAGTCGTTGCCGATCAGGCTCACCGGCCCCGTCATCATCTCCAACACCCGCGGCGTCGTTTTCGGCTCGGCAATCAGTTCGGTCCCGATTCCCGACGGCAATTTCTCGAAGAATCGCGTGCAGATTTCGTGATAATCCAGCGAGGTGACGAAATGCGGCCGGCATCCCATTTCCAGCAGCGGCTGGAGCGTCGTCTGCACCGCGATCAAAACCGCGTTGGCTTCCAATCCCTTGAGCAGATGCCTATTTTTCCGCAGCGACGGCCCGGCGGAAACGATGACCGCGGGCGAGCCGCGATACCGGCCCGCCAGCCGGTTGATCCCGCCCGCCGCCGCGTACCATCCGATGTTCCGCGCCACGTTCCGCGCCGTCTGCTCGCTGTTCAATAGCAGCGTGTTCATGTTCGTCCGGCAGAACGACGCGAATTCCCCCAGCCACAGCCTCACCTGCCGGTAAAACGCCTCGTGCAGTTGCACGCTGGCCGCGTGCTCGACGGTTTGGCAGCCGACCGAAATCAGCGCCGTGTGCGGTGTCAGCCGCCGAAACAGCGCCGACTTATCCAGTTCGCTGAACCACAGCAGCCGATGGCTCCCAATCATTCCGGACAGGTCCCGGCTCTCCAGCGCGGCGCGGACGATCCGCACGTCCGGCTCGAAGATGCAGAAGATCGCCTCGTCGCTGGCACGCTCAAACAGCAGTTCCAGGTGATACCCCAACCCCAGCCCCAAAACGTAAAACGCCGTCTTCTGGTCGACCGCGATCGATTCGATGAAGCGCTCGGCCTCGGCCCGCGGCTGGTGCCGGCTATGCAGGTAAACGCTTCGCCCGTCCTCGGTCTTCACGCAAACCGTCGGCAGCCCCGATTTCGACGGCTCCAGCGCGTGCGCCGGCGCTTCCAGCGCCGATTCAACCGCTTCGGCCAGTTTCGCCTCCGTTGCCCACAACGCCGCCAAATTGGATAACAGGGGCGCATCGGAAGGCAGTACGAACCGCCGGGATGGATCGGCCGCGCAGGTCATTCGATGTCGCTTGCGATCCGCCGTCCCACGCTGTAGCGTGGGCGCCAAGGCGAAATAATGCGGCGGAGTCAGCCATTCTTATCGGACCTTTGGCCTTGAAATGTTGAACTTTTCCCCACTCCAAGTGAGCCTCCTACACCAATGAGCGAATTGCTTTTCCATACCTCCTGGTGGATTCTGGCCGCGGCGGTGGGGGGGATTGCCGCTTTCTTCATCGGCAACCGCAGGCTCGACAAGAAGCTCCAGTGGATCGGCCTCGCCGTCTTCGTGCTGGCGGTAGGTTTCGGTTTGCTCCGATTTTTCTTCCCCACTGCGCGGGAGCGAATGGAGATGCGCACCCGCGCCCTCGTCACGGCGGTCGATCGCAAGGACTGGAACGCCTTGAGCTCCCTCCTGGATGCCAAAACCGCCGTTTGCAACCGCACGCGCCTGCTCGTCGCCGGACGCGATAACATTGTTCAAATGACCCGCGGCAATTGCGAGCACTTTAAGGTGCACTCCATCTCGGTCCTCAGCATCCAAAGCCAGCAGGTCGATACCGATGTCACCGTTTCCCTCGAGGTCTACAGCGAGCAGGATCCCACCCTGGACCGCCCCGAGACCAGCAGTTGGCAACTGGATTATCAGCGATCCGGCGACGATTGGGTCCTGGAGAAGATCACCCTTCTGCGCATCGGCGCCGAGGGCAGCGACGCGCAGAACTTCAATCCGTCCGCGTATTAGAACGCCCACGGCGCTGCCGTGGGTCTTTCTTCCCGAAAGCGTACATCCACCCGCAATCCGCTCTAACGCGCCTCTTCACCCCACCCGCCATTCCCCCGCGTTCCACTTTCGCAGCAGCGCATGATCGGTCAAATCAAATTGCAGCGGGGTAATGGTAATGTATCCGTCGCGGACGGCTGCCACGTCCGTGTCATCGTCCGTTGCCCCCAGGACGAACACGCTGCTGTTCCAGAAATAGTCCCGCCCGCGCGGGTCCTTTCGCCGTTCGTACGTGTCCGTCCACGGTCGCGTGCATTGCCGCACGATTTTGACGCCCGCCGGCGATTGATGCGGCGCCAGGCAGGGGATATTCACGTTGGCAACGTATCCGGGCTGAAGCCCCGCTTCCATAATCCGCTCGATGGTTTGCCTCGCCAGCTTTGCACCTCGTTCATAATCCGGCCCAGTCTCGGCGCGCAGGTGCAGCGACACGGCGACGCTGGGAAGCCCCAAAAACGCCGCTTCGATCGCCGCCGCCACCGTACCGCTGTAAATCACGTTGATTCCCACGTTCGCGCCGCTGTTCATCCCGCTCACCACCAGATCGGGCGCGCGCGGCAGCAGTTGGGCCACCGCCAGCTTCACGCAATCCGCCGGACTGCCCTCCACCGCGATTCCCGTGAACGCCTCCGGCACCTTCACCCGGTTGGTCAGCAGCGGCGCCGACAGCGTGATCCCGTGCCCCGTTGCGCTCTGCACCGATGCCGGCGCGACGACTTGAACTTCGCCGAGATTACTAAGCTCGTGATAAAGCGCCACCAATCCCGGCGCGGTAATCCCGTCGTCATTCGTCAGGAGGATCAACATAGGCCCCAGAGTATAATGTCTCCGATGATTCGACTCACGCGAGCGCAGGTTCGGCAAATCGATTCGCTAGCCGTCGAGCGATACCACGTCCCCGGCGTCGTGCTGATGGAGAACGCGGCGATCGCCGCCGCCAACGCGGCCGGCGCCATGATTCCACCCGGCGCAGCGGTGCTGATCCTATGCGGCGGCGGAAACAACGGCGGCGACGGCCTCGCGGTCGCGCGCCATCTTCACAATCGCCGATACAACGTGCGAATCTTGCTCACCGCCGATCCGGCGAAATATGCCGCCGAGGCCAGGGTGAACTGGGATATTTGCCAGGCCATGAAACTCCCCTTCGCCAATGCGACGGCCCAGGCAATCCTCCAAAGCCGGCCGGCCCTGATCGTCGATGCAATTTTCGGCACCGGCTTGACCCAGCCCCCGCGCGCTCCATTTTCCGACCTCGTCGCCGCCGTCGAAACAGCAGCCGCGCCCGTTCTGGCCATCGACATTCCCAGCGGCCTGGATTGCGACACCGGCAGACCCCTGGGCCCGGCATGCATCAGGGCCAAACGCACCGTGACCTTCGTCGCCGAGAAGACCGGATTCGCCGCCCCCGATGCAAGGGAATATTTGGGAGAGGTGATCGTCGCGGATATTGGATGTCCGCGAGAACTGGTGGAGGAGGAAATTCGAAGCTCGAAATTCGAATGACGAATCAAATTCGAAGTCTGAAATTCGAATTTCGGGCTTCGAGTTTGATTCGAATTTCGAGTTTCGAATTTCGAGTTTCCGCGCAGCGGCGATTTCCCCCGGCGCCGTTTTTGATTTAGAATCCCACCCATGCTCGAACTCGGCGTCAATATCGATCACGTCGCCACCCTGCGTCAGGCCCGCCGGACCTACGAGCCCGATCCGCTCTGGGCCGCGGTCGAGGCCGAGCTGGGCGGCGCGGATGCCATCACCGTCCATCTCCGCGAGGATCGCCGCCATATTCACGACAACGACGTTCGCCGCCTTCGCGAAAGCGTCCAGTGCAAATTCAATCTGGAAATGAGCATTGTCCCGGAGATCGCCGAGTTGGCCCTGAAGACTCGCCCCGACCAGGCCACCCTCGTCCCGGAAAAACGCCAGGAAATCACCACCGAAGGCGGAATCGATCTATCCCAGCAGTCCCAGCGGATCGCCCAGATCGTGCGGAGGCTCAAGGAAAGCGGAATTTTCGTCTCGGCGTTTATCGATCCGGATGAGAAGCAGGTCGCGCTGGCGGCGGAGCAGGGCTTCGACGCCGTTGAATTGCACACCGGCGCCTATTCCAACGCCGACGGCCGCGCCGTTGCCGAGCAACTCGATCGGCTGAATCAGGCGGGGCGCCTGGCGCGCCAGCGAAAGCTTCGCCTTCACGCCGGGCATGGATTGAATTACCGCAACGTCGCTCCCGTCGCCGCCATTGAAGGGATGCGCGAGTTGAACGTCGGCCATGCGATCATCAGCCGCGCGATCTTCGTGGGCATCCGCCAGGCGACGGCCGAGATGAAGCGGACCATGGAAATCATTGGCGGATGAGTCGATTCTGATTGAAAGATATTTTCCGGAGTAGCCATGTTCACAGGCGCAATGACCGCGATGATCACGCCCTTTCGCGAAGGGCGCATCGACGAGCAGAGATTGAAAGAGCAGGTTGAATTCCAAATCCGCCAGGGCATCGACGCCCTGGTCCCGGTGGGAACGACGGGCGAATCGCCCACCCTCGATTTCAAGGAGCACGCGCGCGTGATCGAGCTGACGGTGCAGTACGCGGCCGGCCGGCTGCCGGTGATCGCCGGCACCGGCGCCAACGCCACCACCGAGGCCCTCGAGCTTCATCACATCGCCAAGCGGGCCGGCGCGCCCGCCTGTTTGTCCGTGAATCCCTATTACAACAAGCCCACTCAGGAAGGGTTGTACCGGCATTTCATGACCCTGGCCGACCGCGTCGATCTGCCGATCATTTTGTACAACATCCCCAGCCGCACGGGCGTCACCATGTCGCCCCAAACCGTCGCCAGGTTGGCCAAGCACCGCAACGTCGTGGGCATCAAGGAGGCCACCGGCGATCTGAACCTCGCCTCCGAAATCCATTCCCTGTGCGACATCGTGATCCTCAGCGGCGACGACTCCTTGACCGTGCCGATCATGTCGATCGGCGGGCGCGGCGTCATCAGCGTGATCTCCAACGTCATGCCCGCCCAGATCAAGACCCTGGTGAAATTCTGCCAGGCCAATCAATACGAGCAGGCCGCGGCGTTGCACCGCAAGCTGTTTCCGCTGATGCGCGCCATGTTCCTGGACGGCAATCCGGTCGGAATCAAACACGCGATGAAGGCGGCCGGGATGGATTCCGGCGAGCTTCGCCTTCCCCTTTGGGAGGCCAGCGAAAATACCAGGAAGGAGATCGAGCGGTGCATGAAGGAAATCGGATCGCTTCCCGCCTGATCCCCAGCACATGACTTATCTCTGCGTTCCCATTTTCGTAACGGATTTGGAGTTGGCGCGCGATGACATCGTCAATGCGTTGGCCCAAGGCGCAGATTTGATCGAGCTGCGCATCGACAAATTGGAAGACCTCTCGGTTTTAGAGAGCCTTCTGCGCGACAAGATTTCCTTGGCAATCGTCACCTGCCGGCCAACGTCGGAAGGCGGATTCTCACTTCTCGACGACCAAGCGCGAGCGGCTCGATTAACCGGCGGCGTCACCGCCGAACGGGCGGACTACGTCGACCTGGAACTGGCAACCGTTCTTCGGCTTCCAACCATACTGGATCACAAAATCCCGGCGAAAATTATCCTCAGCGCCCACGAGTTTTCCGCCAAGCCTCCGAATCTCGATGATCTCGTCCGCCAAATGGATCGCCTGCCGGCGCAGGTGAACAAGATCGTTTGGCAAGCTCAAAACACCCGGGAAAACCTCCAAGCTCTGAAACTCCTGACAGATTCTTCGCGTCCGATGATCGCTCTGTGCATGGGCGAGGCGGGAACCATCAGCCGGATTCTGGCCAAAAAATTCGGGGCATTCCTGACCTTCGCGTCCCTCAATGCCGAATCGGCGACCGCGCCGGGGCAGTTGTCGATTTCCGACGTGAAAACGCTCTATCGCTGGGACGCGCTGGGGCCGCACACAAAAGTTTACGGCGTCGTCGCTCATCCGGTGCGGCATTCCATGTCCCCGGCGATTCATAACGCGGCCTTCACGGCCGCCGGTTACGACGGCGTTTACCTCCCCATGCTCGTCGAGCCGGATTATCAGAGCTTCAAGTCATTCATGGACGAGTTCTTGCATTTTCCCGGGCTGGATTTGTCCGGCCTCTCGGTGACGATTCCGCATAAGAACAACGCCCTGCGCTATCTGAAGGAAAAGGGGGCGGCGATCGAGGCAATGGCCCAGCGGATCGGCGCGGTGAATACGATTGTGATCCAACGATCTGGCGAAGGCGAACCACTGTTGAGCGGGAAGAACACGGATTACGCGGCCATTTTGGATAGTCTCACGGCGGAATTGGAGATCGGTCGGGATGGACTGCGTGATCTTCGCGTGGCGGTGCTGGGCGCCGGCGGAGCGGGCCGCGCCGCCGTCGCCGCGTTGGCCCATTATGGCGCTACCATCCTCCTTTCCGATTGCGCCCACGATCGTGCCCAGACCCTGGCGGAGGAATTTGGGCATTCTCAAGGCCGGCGCATTTCGGCCGTTCCCTTCGACGAACTTTGCCGCGGAGACTGGGACGTGTTCCTCAACACCACGCCGGTCGGCATGTATCCGAACGTCGATGAAACCCCCTTTTGGAATCGTCCCCCGCCGTTCTCCCCAAAAACCGTCGTTTTCGACGCGGTCTACAATCCAATGAAGACCCGGCTTCTGACCCAGGCCCAAGCCCTCGGCGCCCGAACGATCAGCGGCGTCGAAATGTTCGTGCGCCAAGCGGTCGCCCAATTCGAGACCTGGACCGGCCTGCCCGCCCCCCAGCCCATCATGCGCCAGATCATCGCCGACCGCTTGGGGACTCCATTGCATCACAAATGATGGGGACATCCTTCCCGAACGCCCACGGCGCCGCCGTGGGGGGCCGCATGAGATTTCTACTTCGCCGTCTTGGCGGCGATGGGAATAACGACGATGCTCTTCGGATCGGTCGGACATTCAAGCTGGCAGACCCCGCACCCGACACACCCCAGCGGATTCACCGCCACGCGATCCGCTTTCAATTCGATGGCCGCCGACCCCAGCGGACACTTATCGATGCAGATCGTGCAGTCCTGGCCCCTCGTCCGGACGCAGCTCGCGCTATGCCACACCGCCGTCCCCATGTCGATATCGTTGATGGACGTAGGCCTCAGCGCTCCGCTGGGGCAGACCGACATGCACTGCAATCCGCTGCACACGACGCACGCCGCGAAATCCGCGTCGATGAACGGCACGCCGCCCGCCTTGGCACGATCCATCTGGATCGCCTGTACGGGACACGCTCGCACGCAGTCGCCGTTGCGCTGGCACGTTTGCCGAAACTGCGCCTCGGCCAGCGACCCCGGCGGCCGCAGCCAAACCTCGGGTCGCGCCTCCGGCTGATCCAGCTTCCCCATTTCGTGAATCATCCGTTCCAGCGGCTTGGCCGCCTTGGCCAGCGGCCGCAATAGTTCCGACAGCCCCAGCCGAAAAAAACGACGGCGATCCACGGGTTTGTTCTCTTCCGAACTCATCCGCTGCTCACCGCGCTCCGCTCAATTCGGCCACGATTTCCGACAGGCCATTCACCGACCGCGTAAAGCTGTCGATCAGATCGTCGCCGGTTTTCCCGATGCATTCGACGGCGCAAATCCCTTTGAATCCCTGTTTCTTGAGCTCCCCCAGCACTTCGGCCCCGTCGCTATCGTCAAATTCGCTCAGACGCACCTCCAGGATATGCCCCGCGAGTTTGTGTGCGCAGTCCACCGGCGACAACCCCGCTTTCCGCCAACCGGCCGGGTCCGCGCAGACGCCGATTCGATTGGATCTTCCGGAAAGCCGCCCAAGCAACCGATCCGGGTCATCCCCATGCCCCGCGGAGTTCACCATCGCGATGTTGATCCGGTATTCGTTTGCCAGCTTGTCGAGCATCTCCAGCGCATCATCCGGCGGATCGGCAACGATCGTTTTGATCTTGAGCCGCTTGCCCAGATCGAAAACCTTGCGCGCATCCGCCTCCGTCTTTGGCAGATCGACGGGTCCCAAGCTCACAATATCCATGTGATGACTCTTGAGCTTTGCGACCAGCGCGTCCACCGCCGCCGAATCGTCCCACGCCGGAATCTGCCCGGTCGAAAGTTCGATGTGATGAAAATCCAGGGAATGAAGCAGATCGATCATGTCGAACGTGGATCGGTCCCGGAACGTCGCCCCAACGCACGCCAGTTGCCAGCCCAGTTTAAGCAACCCCGCATGATCCACGTAGATGGCCGGCCGGCTCGCCGCCGACCCATCGCCGCCCATCACCGGCGACACGATCGCCAGCACACACGCCAGACAGACTAACGCGAGATTTCCCCCTCCCCATGTACTCAGGGGGAGGGTTGGGGTGGGGGTCGAACGTCGATCGGCCCACGCAACCCCCACCCTGTCACTCCCCCGGAGTACCAGGGGACGGGAAGAAGAAGCCTTGCAGAATGTGTCAGGCGTCCTTAACGCGCGGGTCATCGTTGTCATTGTAAACATCTCAATTCGCTCCCACACTATCGTCCGCACCAATTCTTCCAAGCCTCATGATAAACGGACTCCATGTCCCGGGCGAATCGTCCGGGATCCATCAGGGCGGACTCCCGCATCCGGCCGCGAAGGCTGGCCCGCAATTCGGCCAGCCCCGGCAGGTCCGCGGCAAGATCGGCCGCCATTTGCACGTATTGCCCCTCATTTGCCGCGATCAGTTGCGGCAATCCGAGGTTGCGCAAAATGCTCACCCCGCCCCGTCCGACCGCGGTCTTTCCATGCAGCGTCACCGCCGGCACCCCCATCCACAATCCGTCGCACGTCGTCGTTCCCCCGCAGTACGGAAACGGATCCAGCGCGACGTCAATCCTGTGATACTGCTCGACGTATTTGGCGAACGGCATGCGCCCCACGAATTCCAGGCGCGCCGGGTCGATTCCATGACCGTCAAGACGCTCTCGGACGCGATCGCGGTGCCCGCCTTCCGGCGAGTGCAGCAGCAGCCGCGAATTCGGAACCGCGTCCAGAATCCCCATCCACGTTTCCATCGCACGGGCGGATACTTTGCAATAATTGTTCATGCAACCAAAGGTCACGTGGCCTGCGCCCACGGCCGGCAGCGGCCCGGCCTCGCCGGCATCGATTGGCGAGAAGCACCAATACGATTTCGCCAGATAAAGCGACCGTTCGCTGTAATACGGCGGATTCGGATCGGGATCAAAATGCCGATCGGTGATGCGATAGTCCATCGCATCCATCCCGGTGGTGCTGCAATACGCCAGATACGTGATCTGCACCGGCGCGGGTTTTCGCGCGAACACCAAAAGCCGGTTCCCGCTCATGTGCATCGACAGATCGATCAGGATGTCGATCTGGTCCCCTCGGATGATCTGCGCCACCTGCCCATCGCCAATCCCGACGATGTTTCGCCACAGGTGCGCACCTCGCGCCAAATCGGCGGTGATTTCATCCGCCTTCATGACGTCGCAATAGCAGACGATCTCGAACCGATCGCGGTCGTGATGCTGGATCAACGGAAGCAGAAACCGCCCGACGGGATGCGACCTGAAATCCGGCGAGACGTATCCGATGCGCAAGCGCCGCTCCGGCAGCGGGGGATTGGAATGCGGCACGATTTCCTTTGCCAAAGGCGCCGCGTGACGCTCATTCCATCCCCGCAACTGCTCGAACAGCGCCGCGGGATCCCAATCGGGATGAAAGTGCAGCGTGTACACCCAGTTCCCGTGAATCGCCGCATTGTTGGGATCGAGCGCGACGGCGCGGCCGTATGATTCGATGGACCGATCAAGATCGCCGGCTTCCTTTTGCGCGTTCGCCAGGTTGTTGTGGAACGCGGGCGTTTCGGGCCGCAATTCGATCGCCTTTTGAAATGAGGCGATCGCCTCATCCACCTTGCCCATAAAACACAGCGTGTTTCCGAGAATGTTGTGCGCGTCCGCCTGGTCGCACCTTTGCCGAATCGCCCCCCGCAGCGCCGCCACCGACTCGTCGTACCGGCCAAGGTTTTGCAACGCGATCGCCAGATTGTTCAGGCCGTCGTAGTCATCCGGCCGAACGGCCAGCGCTTGCTTCAGGACAGTGACGGACTCGTCGAGCCGCCCCAACTGGCGCAAGGCGATGCCCAGGTTGTGCAGGGCGGCGAAATCCCCAGGTCTCAGCGTCAGGGCCAGCCGATATTCGGCAATCGCCGGCTCCACTTTTCCCGACCGAAAAAGGGTCAGCCCCAGGGAATAGTGCGCCTCGAATGACCCCGGCTTCAACGCCAGGGCTTTGCCGTACGCTTCGATCGCCCGCTCGAGCTCGCCTCGAAAGATCAACACGTAGCCGAGATTGACGTAATAATCCGCCGACGAGGGCGCCAGCGCGATGGATTTTTCGATCAGTTCCAGCGCCAATTCTCCTTGTCCAAGCTGGAAGTTAACCACGCCGAGCATGTTTAACGCCTCGGCATGGTCGGGCGTTTGCGCGACAATCCGCTGATAGATCGCCTTGGCCTCCTCGAGCCGGCCCTGCCGGTGGTGCCCGACGGCAACGTCAAGGTCGGATGGTGTTAGCGAATTTGGCATCTTCAACACCGGTGGAAACTCAGTGGTTCAATTCCAATCCCGAAAGCCCACGGATGGCCATCCGTGCCCTTCTCCTGCTCACCACGAAAACCGGAACCAATCCACGTCCACAAAACCCTTGGATTTCCTGCCGGCCGGGGCGTTGCAGAACAGACCGACTTTGGCGCCGATCCACAGATCGTTGACAGCCTTGAACGGCGGGCCGAGCACCGTGAATTCCCGGTTGTCCGCGCTGTACGCCAGCGAGCATTGTGCCCCCGGCTCGCCGGTGAGCCGCAGGAATACGGTTTGGCCCCCAACGGCGGCCGACATTCCCTCGACCTCCGGGCCGCTGATGCGGTCTCCCCTCGTGCCCGGAGCGCGGAAACTAACCGACTTGGTCTGCACGATTTTCAGCGCCTGCCCGTCTTTCTGAACCTGGAGCGCCATCATCAGCATTCCCGCCACCACCAGCCCGGCCCGGTCGCCCTCCGTCAGGTGCGACAAATCCAACTCCGCCGTTGCCGAAAACCGCTCCGCCGGAAATTTTTGCAGCAAAAGGTTTGGACGATCGAACAGCGTCACCGGCTCGCCGAGCGTCACCGCATTCAGACGCAGGAAACCCGGACGCGCCGTCAGCGAATACCAATCATCCTGAAAATTGGCCCACCATTGCCATTGCAGCCCGAGCGCCGGCTGGTCGAACTCATCGCTGGTTTGCGGAACCGCGATGGGCCATGTCTTACCGACATCGGGCTTTTCATGCTCGCGCACCGGCTGCCCACCGTCTCCCATGACTGGCCAATCATCCACCCATTTCATCGGCTCGAGATGCACGATCCGGCCGTACGGCAGCACCTCCTGAAAATGGACGAACCAGTCCTGACCGGTCTGGGTTTGAACCCAACCGCCCTGGTGCGGGCCGTTCACGGCCGTCTTTCCCTGCGCGAGAACCACCTTCGATTCGTATGGGCCGTAAATATTCCTTGAGCGGAACACGATTTGATACCCCGCGCTGACTCCGCCGCCCGGCGCCATGACGTAGTAATACCCGTTGCGCTTATAGAGCTTGGGGCCTTCAACGGTCGTGTAATTTGCGGCCAGGCCATCCACGACCCGCTTGCCATCGTCCAGCAATCGCGCCCCGTCCGGGCTCATGCGGTTCACGTCCAGAACATTGGGGACCCGCGCACGGGACCCCGCGAACGCATGGATGAGATACGCCTGCCCATCGTCATCCCAGAACGGGCAGGTGTCGATCCACCCCTTGGAATCCTTGACTCGTACGAGCGGCTCCCAAGGACCGGCGGGATTCTTCGTCCAGGCCATGAAAATCCCGTTATCCGGATCGCCGAAAAAAATATAAAACCGCCCGTCGTGATATCGAATCGCCGGCGCCCACACCCCGCCCCCGTGATTGGGCCTGGCAAACCGCTCGACCGGATATTTGTCGATCGCGTGACCGATGATCGTCCAGTTAACCAGGTCCTTGGAACGCAGGATCGGCAAGCCTGGAAAGCAACTGAAGCTGGATGCGGTGAGGTAGAAATCATCCCCCACGCGGATTACGTCCGGGTCGGAATAGTCCGCGAACAGGATGGGGTTTTTGTACGTTCCGTCGCCGTTGTCCGGGCTCCAGGGCCCATGATTTCCCGCCCCGCGCTCCCCCCCATGCTCCTGCCCGAACGACGCTTCCCAGCTCACGCAAAGCAGCAGCATAACCAGCAAAACGGGAGCATTGATGCGCCCAGCACTATAATGGATCATGGATCGAAATCTCCGCCGTGCATCTTGCCGTCGAATCGGCCCGATGTCACGCGGGTAACCGTTGAAAGGATAAACCGCGAAGAAGCCCAGCGCTGGCTACGCCCGCAACCCAAAGAGTTTTACCGCGAAGGCGCGAAGCTCGCGAAGTTGCGCGAAGCTGGGTCTAGGTCAGGCCATTACTTCTCTTGCTTCTCTGCGCCTTTGCGCCTCTGCGTGAGATCTTTCTTCAATGGATTTCAAATCGATTCGAGCCGGACTACAAGTAAGCGCGGCATCCCGGAAGTTGCGTGATCTTGGAAAATCTCCGCGTGGCGACAAGATATTGCAGGATATCAACGAAGGAGCGAAGTTGCGCGAATTCAGACTAAAATTCCTTCGCGTCCTTCGCGCCTTCGCGGTAATCTCTTCACGGTAACCTATATTCAAGACAAGCGATGGCTGATACAAACAAAAAAACCGTTGCCCTGATAACCGGCGCCGCCAGGCGAGTAGGCCGGGCGATTGCCCTGAGTCTGGCCGACGCGGGATTCGACATCGCCTTCACCTATTTGAGCAGCGAAGATCGCGCCCGCCGCCTGCTCGCCGAAATCCGCAAAAAGGGCCGCCGCGCCGTCGCAATCCGCGCCGATTTGTCCGATCCAGAGTCCGCCCTTCCAGCGATCTCCGCGCCGTTTTCCACCGCCTTCCGTCGGCTCGACGTGCTGGTCAACAACGCTTCCCTGTACGAGCCGGACACCCCCGGCCCCCAGGCCCTCGCCTCAATGCGCCGCCTCTGGGCCATTCACGTCGAATCTCCCATGCTGATTTGCCACGCCTTTGCCCCCAGCCTGAAAGCGGCGGGGGGGTGCATTGTCAATATGCTCGATCTCCAGGCCGAGCGCCCGATCCCCGGATACTTGGCCTATTGCGCCAGCAAGGCCGGATTGTGGAACCTCACGCTGGGTTTGGCCCGGGAACTCGCCCCCGAAGTCCGCGTCAACGGCATCGCTCCCGGCGTGGTCGAATGGCCGGACGATTTGCCATTGCAAAAACGGGCCCAATATCTTCGCCGCGTTCCGCTCGGCAAAGCCGGCACTCCCGCCGACGTCGCCCAAGCCGTCCTTTTCCTCTGTTCCGGCGCCCAATACGTGACCGGCCAGATTCTCCGACTCGACGGCGGCCGCTCCATCACGTGATTCCGGGACCTATATCGAAAAGATAAACCGCGAAGGCGCCCAGCGCTGGCTACGCCCGCAACCCAATAAAGATCTCACGCAGAGGCGCAAAGGCGCAGAGAAGCAAAAGAAGTCAGGGCCTTTGTTTTCTTTTACTTCTCTGACTTCTCTGCCCCTTTGCGCCTCTGCGTGAGATCTTTCTTCAATGGATTTGAAATCGAATCGAGCCGGAGTGCAAATGAGCGTTGCACCCCGGAAGTTGCGTGCTCTTGAAAAATCTTCGCGTGGCGACAAGATATTGCAGGATATCAACGAAGACGCGAAGTTGCGCGAAGTCAGATTGATATCTATCTTCCTTCGCGCAACTTCGCGTCCTTCGCGCCTTCGCGGTAACCTGTATTTGAGATTTGCTATAGAATCACGCCATGCCCGATTCATCAGCCGAGGTTGCCATTGTCGGTGCCGGGCCGATCGGCATTGAGTTAGCCGTCCTCTTCAAGAAGTCGGGCATCGAATATCTGCATTTCGACGCCCGCCAGATCGGTTACACCATCTCCTGGTTCGCGCCCCAGACCCGCTTCTTCAGCTCCAACGATCGCATCGCCATCGCCGGCGTCCCGTTGCAGACCGCAGATCAGACCAAATGCACGCGAGAGGAATATCTGGCCTATCTCCGCTCGGTCGTTTTGCAATTCGATCTGAAGATCAACACCTATGAGCCGGTCGTCAACGTCCAGCGCGCGGGGCCTGAATTCATCCTGACCACCCATCGGGCCGATGTCCCGCGGACCTATCGCGTACAAAAACTCGTCCTGGCCGCCGGCGGAACCGCAAAGCCGCGCCGGCTGAACGTCCCCGGCGAGGACTTGCCCCACGTCAGCCATTACTTTTCCGATCCCCATGCGTTCTTTCAAAAGGACGTTCTGATCGTCGGCGGCCGGAATTCGGCCGTGGAGGCGGCGCTGCGCTCGCATTATTGCCAGGCTCGCGTCGCCCTCAGCTATCGCCGGCCGCAGCTCGACGCCGCAAGCATCAAGTATTGGCTCTTGCCGGAGATGAACGGATTGATCCAATCCGGAAAGATCAAGGGATATTTCAATACGAAGGTGAAGGAGATTCGCCCCGGCGGGGCGGTGCTGGCGAGCGAAGATGGGCCGCCCACCGACGTTCCCGCAGACTTCCTTCTCCTGTTGATCGGCTACGAGGCAGACATGACCCTCTGTCGCCTGGCCGGCGTCGAACTGCAAGGTCCGGGCCAGGTCCCCGCGTTCGATCCGCTCACCATGGAAACCAACGTCCCCGGCATATACGTTGCAGGCACCGCCATCGCCGGCACGCAGGCGAAATACGCCGTCTTCATCGAAAACTGCCACGTCCACGCCCAGCGAATCGTCGCATCGCTCACAGGCGCCAAGCCCCCGGCCGCCCCCTCCACCCCGGACCGCCCCGAAAGCTGAAACCGCCCGACTCATCGCATAGAATCCCTACGAAGATTAACCGCGAAGGAGCGAAGAAGCGAAGTTACGCGAAGAAGAAAGAAGATTTGCATTTCTTCGCGTAACTTCGCTCCTTCGCTCCTTCGCGGTAATCTGTACAAGTGACATGAGCAATCTAACCGCCCTGGGAATCTCGAAGGTTCAGCTCCGTGACCGCTTGGGAAACGGTATCGAGTTAGTTTTGGTTCAGCGCCCGCTCGATCGCATCCTGGCCCACACCGGATATTCCATCGACGACGTCGTGGACAATCCGATCGCCAAGCACACGATGATCGGCTACTACAAACTCTTCCGCCAGGTGCAGCGGGGATGTGAGATCGTCGATCTCGAGCGGCAATGGAATCCGTGATGAAGTTCGCACCCGCGATCACGGGAATCGGCCTTGTCTCGGTATTAGGCCAGACGGCCGACCAAACATGGCAGGCGCTTCTGGCGGGGCGGTCAATTGCCGACCACGCGCGCGTCCCGGGATTTTCCGGACCCAATCGGGCCATCGCCATGGCCCATCAAGCCGCCGCCGAGGCCCTGACCCACGCCCGCTGGACCGACGACGATTGCCGAAAACCGGATTCCGCGCTTTTTGTAGGCACCAGCAAAGGCGCCATCGAATCCTGGATGCAATTCGTAGCCCCGGATGTACATCCGGGGCTTCTCCACGGTTTATCCGAAATCGACGTCGACCTCGCCCGCTCATTCCATTTCGGGACCGGCCCCCGGCTGACGATTTCCTCCGCCTGCTCCAGCGGCCTGCACGCCCTGCTCCGCGCCGCCATGGCGATCGAATGCGGCGAAGCCCGACGAGTCCTCGTCGTGGCCGTCGAGGCATCGGTGCATCCGTTGTTTGTCTCCAGCTTCAAACGATTGGGCGTGCTGGCGCCCCAGGGCCACGGATGCCGCCCGTTCGATTCCCAGCGCAAGGGCTTCGTCATTAGCGAAGCGGCGGCCGCCGTTTGCCTGGAATCTTCCGATCACCCGGTAGGGCGGCCAATCCTGCGAATCGACGCCTGGGCCGTCGGCGGCGACGGCACCCACCTCACCGCCGGCGATCCCGCCGGCAAGGCGCTGCGCCATTTGCTTCAGCGCGTCACACGTCCAGACCTAGACCTGGTCCACGCCCACGCCACCGGCACGATCGTCAACGATCCGGTGGAACTAGCCGCCATCGAGACCATCGCCGCCCCATCCCGCCCGATCTTGTATTCCCACAAAGGCGCCCTAGGCCACAGTCTCGGCGCCGCCGGCCTGCTATCGGCCGTATTGAACTGCATGTCTCACACCCACGGCCTCGTCCCGCCGAATATCCGATCCACCCAACCCCTGCCAACAACCAACCTGCGTCTTTCCCCCGATCCCATTCCACATCCGATCCACCGCAGCCTAGCCCTAGCCGCCGGTTTCGGCGGCCCCCTGGCCATCGTTTCCTTCGTAGACGCCTAAACAACGCCAAGATTTTCCAAGATCACGCCGCTTCGCCGCTCCATGGCCCATCTTCAAATGCGTTACCGCGAAGGCGCGAAGGACGCGAAGTTACGCGAAGTTGAAATCAAATCTTGTTTTCTTCTTCGCGCAACTTCGCGTGCTTCGCGCCTTCGCGGTAAAATGTTTTGGTTGCGGACGGAACTCGCGCTGTGCGCCTTCGCTCCTTCGCGGTAATCTTTACGGTAATCATGGACTGGTTCTACGCCCAAAACGGCCGCCAAGCCGGCCCCGTTACCCTCGAAGCCCTGATCTCCATGCTTCAAGCCGGTCATCTCCTGCCCGGCGATCTCGTCTGGCGCGAAGGGATGGCCGATTGGCAGCCCGCCGCTACCATGCCCGAATTGGCCCCGTCTATTCCCTCCGCCACCCCAGCATCGCTCAGCTATTTCAATCCCCTCGCCGGCCCCTACGGCCCGCCCATTTACGCCGGATTCTGGATGCGCTTCGCCGCCATACTCATCGACGGAATCATATTGTGGATGGCTGGACTTCTTATCAATCAGGGAATGGGTCTGGAGCTTCCGATTCTCAGGCATCATGGAAATTCACTTCAGATGGCATTGTTTGAGATGTTCATGTTGGGCTCCGCGACGGGAACGGTGGTCGAATGGCTCTACCACGCCCTGATGGAATCTTCCCGCTATCAGGCTTCCCTCGGCAAAATGGCCCTCGGCATCGTCGTCACGGACCTGTCCGGCCAACGCATCTCCTTCGGCCGAGCCACCGGCCGGCATTTCGCCAAGATCATCTCGAAAATCACGATCTACATCGGCTACATGATGGCCGGCTGGACCCAGCAAAAGCAGGCCCTGCACGACATGATCGCCGGCTGCCTCGTCATACGAAAACGCTGATCCAAAAAAGAGAGCAGGAATTCCACCGCGGATTGCGCGGATAACGCGGATAAAAGCTGAATCTATTCTTTCCTACCCCTCTCATCCGCCTGGTAGGGGACCAATTTCCCTCCCGAAAGCCCACGGATGGCCATCCGTGGGTTCTCTTCCCCTTCGAAAATTTCAAAGTTGATCCACCCCCCTCCAAAGCCCTGGGAGCTTGCTCCCTGGGGCCGATTTGACCCTCCAAAATTCGGACGCCTTGCGTCATGAAAAAAACGGCTCGCAGTTCCACCGCGAAAAAGAAATCGAACCCAAGCGAGCCGCTCGGCCGGACGCCAGCCAAATGGCGTTGGCCATGGTCAAGAAGATCATCGGGGGGAAGCTGGCGAATCGGAAATGGTGGTTGGCCTTGCAAAACGAAAGGCTTTTGCACAAGGGAAACTATGGGTGCATCACAGACTCCGTTTAATCGGCCTTCAATGCGTCCGCTTGCTTTTTTGGTCGTCCTGTTTTCTTCATGGTCTTCGTTCTACACACAAAGACATGAAACTTAACATAACATGCATTATAGGACGTGGTAGGGGGCTCGAATCGCGGGCATCGAACGCGGCGCCTGCCTAAAATCCATCGGAAAAACAGGCTCACGCAGAGGCGCAAAGGCGCAGAGGCATGAAGAAAACAAAGGCCTTTACTTCTCATGCTTCTCTGCGCCTTTGCGCCTCTGCGTGAGCCATTCCCTCTTTTGACTTATTTCACGGCCGATTCGACGGCCGCGCGATATTCCGGCGCAACGTGCAGTCTCCTGAACATCAGTTGCCTGCTCAGCGCCGTCGTCAGCGGGGAAATGGCGGCGAAGGAACTCAGCCGGCCGTCGGGGTGTTGAATGGGAATATCCGATGCCGGGTTCCGGCCATCGTAGATCTCGTACGGCGTGTCGCTCGGCTCATCGTAGAAAATATCGTACTCCGGATCGCCCCCGGCGGCCGCCACGGCGTGGGCGGCCGATTCCCTCGCCCGGCCCAGCCGGGCAGGATCGTCCAAAGCCGTCAGATCGACCGTCTTATACAGCCGCCGATTGAGCAATCCGCGGCAAAGCCGCGCCAGCACCGCGTCGTCGCAATTGCTCCACACCTTCAGCCAGTTCATCAGGGCGATATCGTCCAGGTCGGTGAATTCATCGAGCGTCAATTGCCCCCCCGCCAGGGCCTTGAGCATTCCATCGCGCTCGCTGGGAGCGGCCAGTCGCCCCTGCTCGATCAGTCGTTTGCCGCGCTGAAGCGCGAGTTTCACCATTCCCTCGCCGGTGCGGACGACTTTATGGAAATAGACGTTCCGGTACATGTGATAGCGCGCTTGCAAATACGCCTCCACGGCACTGACGCCCTTGATGGCAACGGCCAGGCGCGAACTGCCCGGATCGATCGCCAAGCTATGAACCAGCCAGCGCAGATCGAATCCGCCGTACTTGCTCCCGGTCATCAGGTTGTCGCGCAGCAGATAATCAAAGCGGTCGGCGTCGAGTTGGCTGGAGAGGATGTCCTGGAAAAAATCCCGCTGCGGATCGTGGCCAAGCAGCCGCGCGACCGTGTCGGGCAACGCGCGGTCATGCTCGCGAAGGATGCGATGGACTTCGCTATCCGGGTTCTGAATGACAAGCAGCGTCTGTTTCTCGTGCTGGAACCCGCTGATGCGTTCGAAGACATGGCTCAACGGCCCGTGGCCAAGATCGTGCAGCAGCGCCGCCGCCGCGCACGCGGCGGCGACCGATTCGTCGATCGCACTGGAAAGCCTCAGTTGCCCCAGCATCTGCCGCGCGATTTCCATGACGCCGAGGCTGTGGCTATACCGCGAATGGTCCGCCCCGGGATACGCCAGCGACGCCATCCCCAATTGCCGCACCCGCCGCAGTCGTTGGAATTCCGCGGCATTGACCAGTCGAAAGAGCATCGCATCGACCGGCTGTTCCAGCCGCAGCGCGATCACGTCATGCACCGGATCGCGGATGATCTTTTCGGGCATTGATGAAATGTATCGCGCGGACGCGACATTCGAAACTCGAAATTCGAATGAAATTCAAAATTCGAAGGACGAAACGACCGTTCTTTCGAATTTTGAATATCGAATTTGATTCGTCATTCGAATTTTGAGTTTCGAATTTCCGGTATCCCCGGTCACGCCGCATCCAGCTGCGCGGAAATGCTCGCCAGGAACTCCACCCCGATCGACAGCGTGCGCGCATCGGTTTCTCGCGGCCGATTCACCCACACCACCCGCGCCGGAATCATATTCCGCCGATTGGCCAGCGCCTGGCCCGTTTCGCTCAGCCCGACGTGGATGCTCAGCAGCTTCCCAGGCCGAACGGGCATGGAGCATGGAAGTTTCAGGCGCAGCCCGGTCGAGCTGACGTCCTGCGTTTGTCCCCCGAAATAGCGCGAGCCGGTCGGCTCGAAGACTTTGATCGGCCGAGTCTGTTGTATTCGCAGCCCGCGCCGCCGTTCGATGCCGTTGTCGGCGCCCGCCTCATTGATGGCCATGGGTTGCGAGAGGGTCAACATGTGATGCTACCTCCGTTGGTGTCTTTCTGGCGATCTGGCTACTCCTTAGAGTTATCGGAGCGTTGGCCTGGGGAATTGAAAGAAAATGGGAAACCCGGCGAAAATTGCCGATTGCCAATTGCCAATTGAAAGCCAAAGCCCTGCCCTTCCCGCTTTTTCAATCGGCAATTGGCAATTGGCAATCGGCAATTTGTTCCACCCCATCCTGTTATCCCGCCCGCAGTTGCGGTTATATTGTCCGCCATGGCTTACAACTTCACCGCCATCGAGAAGAAATGGCAGCAGTATTGGCTGAAAAACGGCTCATTTCGCACGCTGGAGCCCGCCCAGGCCGGGAAGATGCCCAAGGCCTACGTCCTTGATATGTTCCCCTATCCCAGCGGTGCCGGCCTTCACGTCGGTCATCCGGAGGGATACACCGCCACCGACATCCTCAGCCGTTACCTGCGAATGAAGGGCTACAACGTCCTGCATCCGATGGGATGGGACGCCTTCGGCCTGCCCGCCGAGCAATATGCGATCAAACAAAACGTCCACCCCCGTGCCACCACCGAGCAGAACGTCGCCAACTTCCGCCGCCAGATTCAGATGCTCGGCCTCAGCTACGACTGGGACCGCGAAATCGACACCACCGATCCCTCGTATTACCGCTGGACGCAATGGATTTTCCTCCAACTTTTCAACAGCTATTTCGACCCCGTCCAGAACATGGCCCGGCCGATCTCCCATCTCATCAACGGCTTGGAAAACGAGAACTTCGTCGTTGCCCCGGATGGAACGATTCATCTCAACAGCGCCGCCGAGGGCCTGGAGGCCATTTCCGGCGAGGTCCGCGTCGAGCGCGTCTGGCGCGAGCTCGACGAGGGCGAACAGCGCGAGGTCATCAACAGCCAGCGCCTGGCCTACATGGACGAAATTCCCGTCAACTGGTGCCAGGAGTTGGGGACCGTCCTGGCCAACGAGGAGGTCATCGACGGCAAGAGTGAAGTCGGCGGATTCCCCGTCGTCAAACAGCCCATGCGCCAGTGGGTCCTGCGCATCACCGCCTACGCCGAACGTCTGCTGAGTGATCTGGAGAAATTGGACTGGCCGGAATCCCTGAAGGAGATGCAGCGCAACTGGATCGGCAAGAGCGTTGGGGCGGAGGTGGAATTTGAAATTGATCCCGCGACCATCCCCCCCGCCGCGCCGGGAGCACAAAAGGATGATGACGACCTGACCATAACGGTCTACACGACCCGGCCGGACACGCTCTACGGCGCCACCTACGTCGTTCTATCGCCGGAGCATCCCCTGGTAGAACGGATCACGTCCCCCGCCAACCGCCCCGCCGTCGCGGCCTATCGCCAAGCCGTCGCCGCACGTTCCGAGCGCGAACGATTGGCCGAAACCAAGGACAAGACCGGCGTCTTCACCGGCGCCTATGCGGTCAACCCCGTCAACGATGAGAACGTTCCCGTCTGGATCGCCGATTACGTCCTGATGGGCTACGGCACCGGCGCGATCATGGCCGTGCCGGCGCACGATCAGCGCGATTACGAATTCGCCTCGAAATTCAACCTTCCCATCCGGACGGTCGTGAAACCCGCCGACGGCTCCCAGCCCCACGCCGGCCGCGCGTTCGAGGACGATGGAATCTCCGTCAACAGCCTGGCCATCGACGGCCTGCCCACCGCCAAGGCCAAGGAGCAGATCACCCATGTCCTGGCCGCCGAGGGCGTGGGCAAACGCTCGGTGAAATACAAGCTTCGGGATTGGATTTTCAGCCGCCAGCGATATTGGGGCGAGCCGTTCCCGATCATTCTCGATGCCGAGGGAAATCCGTATGCCGTTCCGGAGAACGAGCTTCCGCTGACGTTGCCGGAGATGGACGATTTCCGCCCCACCGGAACGATGGAGCCCCCGCTCAGCAAGGCCAAGGATTGGGTCAAGGTAAAGCTCGACGGCCGCCCGGCGATGCGCGAAACCAATACCATGCCCCAATGGGCCGGAAGCTGCTGGTATTACCTCCGCTTTATCGATCCCGGCAATCTCAATCGTTTCGTCGATCCCGCCAAGGAACGCTATTGGATGCCCGTGGATTTGTACGTCGGCGGCGCCGAGCACGCCGTGCTGCACTTGCTCTATTCCCGCTTCTGGCACAAGGTGCTCTTCGACCTCGGCCACGTCTCCACGCCCGAACCGTTCAGGCGTCTCGTCAACCAGGGAACGATCCTGGGACCGATGCAGTTCCGCATGGTCACAACGCCGGACGCCAAGCCCCTGTCCTGGGAGCAGGTCTTCGGAGATTCAGAAGTTCTGCAAGCCGCGGGATCAATCGAAATCAAGGGCGTGCCGTACGAGCTCAAATTGGTTGACGAAGCGGAAGTTGAAAAGAAAGGCTCTTCGTTCGTGCTACGGTCGGATAACTCCATTCGCGTTGATGCCCATGCCTACAAAATGTCCAAAAGCCGCGGCAACGTGGTCAATCCCGACGAGGTCGTGCGCGACTACGGCGCCGACACGTTCCGGCTTTACGAGATGTACATGGGGCCCCTGGAAATGGAAAAACCATGGAACACGCGCGACATCGTCGGCATGTCGCGGTTCCTCAGCGCCGTCTATCGCAACCTCGTCGGCGACGATGAGCCAACCAAGTCCGCCAAGATCAATGGCCAGAACGTCCCGGACGATCTGGATCGCCAGACGCACCGGACGATCAAGAAGGTGGGCGAGGACATTGAATCGCTTCGGTTCAACACGGCGATCGCCGAGTTGATCAAGCTGAATAACGAGATCGGCCGCCTGAACGCGGGCGCGCCGTGGGATCTGGCGGAGATTTTCACCCTGATGCTTGCCCCGTTCGCCCCGCATCTGGCCGAGGAAATCTGGAGCCGCCTGGGCCACGAGGCCAGCTTGGCGCGCCATCCCTGGCCCAAATACGACCCGGCTAAACTCCTCGAATCCACGATGGAATTGCCCGTCCAGGTGAACGGCAAGTTGCGCGGCACGATATCCGTCCCGGCTGATGCCGCCCAGGAGCAAATTCTTTCGACCGCCAGGGAAACCCCCAGCGTCAAGCCCTGGCTGGCGGGCAAGACCCTCGTCAAGCAGATTTACGTCGATAAAAAACTGGTAAGTTTTGTCGTAAAATGATGCTCTTTGTTTTGTTTCACTTTTCTGAAAAGATAAACCGCGAAGGCCGGGAGGCTGCGCCTGCCCGGGCGAAGACGCGAAGTTGCGCGAAGAATTACCAATCTGACTTCGCGCAACTTCGCGTCCTTCGCGCCTTCGCGGTAATCTTTACTTGAAGGCCGCCATGCCCACAGAGATCGAAGCCAAAATAAAGGTCCCGGATTTAGCCGCCGTGCGCACGACGCTTCAGGCCGCCGGCGCCACGCGCATCGCCAGCGAACTGGAAACCAACAGCTTCTTCGATACCCCCGATCGTTCCCTGCAATCCTCCGACAAGGGCCTGCGCCTTCGCATCGCCGTGGACGAAACCGGCAAGAGCCGCTGCACCGTCACCATGAAAGGCCCCCTGCAAAAGGCGCGTTTCAAAACCCGCGAAGAAACTGAATTCTCCGCCGACGATTCCCGCGCGGTGCGCAAGATGTTGGAGAATCTCGGCTATCAGCTTACCCTGTCCTTCGAGAAACGCCGCGAGACCTGGGCATTCAGCGGCTGCGAGGTCGCCCTGGATGAATTGCCGTACCTTGGAACCTACGTGGAAATCGAAGCCAAAAGCGCATCGGACGTGGCGGCCGCGCGCGACGTCTCCGCCGCGCGCGACGCCCTCGGCCTGGCGGATTTACCCCTGATTTCCACCGGATATATTTCCCTTTTGGCCAGTTATCTTCAACAGCGTCAGATCAAAGATCGCCTCGTGCGGTTTTGATCCCCTGCGTCGAAACACCCGTCATGCCCGAAAAATCCTTCCTCGTTCAGCGATTCGCCAAGCTGCCCCTCGGGCAGATCCACCTGATTGGCTACAGCGTCGCCGGCGAGGAGACCGTCGTTCAGGTGCCCGAGTTGAACGTCTGCTTTGACATCGGCCGATCGCCCTATTTCGCCCTCACCAGCGACATCGTCTGCATCACCCACGGCCACATGGATCACGTGGCCGGACTCCCCTACTACCTCTCGCAACGTTCCTTTCAGGGAATGAAGCCGGGAACCATCCTCCTGCCGTGGGAGCTGGAACAGCCCATAGACGCGGTCCTGCGCTGCTGGCGCGACGTCGAACGCCAGGCCACGCCCTACACCCTGGTGCCAATGTCCCCGGGCGACGTTCACGAGGTCCGCCGTGATTTTGTCATCCGCTGTTTCGCCACCCATCATGGCGGACCCAGCCTCGGATATTCCCTCGTCAGCGTCCGCGAAAAGCTTAAGCAGGAGTACGTCGGCATGACCGGCCCGGAACTCGTCGCGTTGAAAGAGCGCGGCGTGGAGATTCAGTACCGCGTCGAGGTGCCCCTGGTCGCATACCTCGGCGACACCACCATGGGCGAAGTCTTCGACCACCCCGACGTCCAAAACGCCGAAGTGCTTATCACCGAATGCACCTTCTTCGACGCCGACCACAAATATAAGGCCAAGGTCGGCCGCCACCTCCACCTCGACCATTTCCTCGATGCCATCGACAGGCTGAAAAATCGCGACATCGTCCTGATCCACGTCTCGCGCCGCACCGGCCCCCGGCGGGCACGAAACCTCCTTCGCCGCCGCATCGGCGAACAGAAAATGAAAAATATCCACTTCTTGATGGATTTCGAGGGCGCCACCGACGCCGGCGACATCGACAACGTCCTTCCCATGCCCCCCGCCGATGCCGCGGAGTAGCCCCCGTTATCGCCATCGCCCATGAATGAACAACACTGGTGGGCCCCACCAAAAAATCGGCGGCGGCGGCCCGTAATACCCATAAGGATTCGGATCGTAATACACCGTCGGAATCCGGTTGAAATAGACGATCTGCCCCGCCTGACGCGCACCGATCTCTAAACGCCACCGAAGCCGCAACGTGCTCAGGTCCGTGCTGTCATAAGACGTTCCCCCGGGAAACGGAAAATATGCCGTCAAATCCGCCGTCTGTTCCGGTCCGATGGTGATCGGCGTCGGCGGCCGGACGATCGCCGGGCCAAACTTCATCAACGTTCCGGTGCTCAGTTCCAGGCTCGCCGGATAGAGAACTACCGTCTCGCCTCCCGTGTTATCCACGTTCAGCCGGATTTCAATCGACGGTGGAATCTGATCCTGCTGATCGTCGTACCGCACGCCGATGACCGATGCCATCGCCGTCACCGGCGGCGGATCCTGCGGCTGCGTCGCCGGAATCTGCGCCGTCACCGGACGCGGACCAAAGTTATAACCATCCACGTATTGCGAGCACCCCATCACCCCCATCAGAACCAACACGCTCAAACCAACGCAAAGTACCCGTATCATATTGATCTACTCCAATCGCGGTAATCCATCGACCGCTTGCTCAATTATATTAGTCCCCCCGCCCCCGTATAGGTTAGTCCAAAAATCCGGTAGGGACTCCCATTCCCCATCCAAAGCCCAGGGAGCTTGCTCCCTGCGGTTCCCAAGCCTAAAACCCCGTCCCCCGCTTCGCCAGCGTTATCACCCTCATATTCTCCCTCGCCTGCTCCAGCGTGATCGGAAACTCCGTTCCCTTCCGCATCGACCGATACAGCTCCGCCCAGAAATTCCCCGGCTTCGCCGGCGCCGCCGCAAATTCCTCTTCCCTCCAACTTATCTCCTCCCCCCCCGAAAAATGCGTCCCGCCCCCTCCCACCGGCGTCGCCCCGCTCGCTTTCACCCTGCCAAGTTCCTTCGCGTTGAAGTATTTCAAATGACAATGGTCCCTCCCATCGATCACCAGCGTCCCGGTCGTCCCCATCAACGTCCACGGCGGCTGAACGATCGCGGTCGCCCCGCTGATCTCAATGTCCACCACCACCCCGCTCCGCCCCCGGATCATCAGCTTCACGTGGTCCTCCGCATCCCCCGCCGCCGCTATCCGCTTCAAATCCGCCCACACCTCCGTCGCCTTCCCCCCGATGAATTGCATCCCCCAATCCACCACGTGCGGCCCCCAATTCAGCAACTGCCCTCCCCCAAATCTCCTCAGCGTCTGCCAATCCGCTCGCCTCTGGTATCCCCCCTGCCGAAGCTGCACCGCAAACAGCTTCCCGATCTTCCCGCTCTTGACGATTTCCATCGCCTGCAAAAACGGCGCATCAAATCGCCGGTTGTGCCGCACGTACAGCTTTCGCCCCAGCTTCCTCGCCGCCGAAATCAATTTATCCGCCCCGGCGACGTCCAGAGCCATCGGCTTCTCCACCAGCACGTCTTTCCCCGCCTTCATCGCCCTGATTCCCATCGGCACGTGCTCGTGCGACCGCGTCGCCACGATCACCAACTCCACGTCCTCATCGTCCAGCATCTCTTCAAAACTGCTGTACTCGCGCGACCCGCAAATCTCCGCCAATTGCCGGGTCCGTTCCTTCAGCAGATCAAACCCCCCCACGACTTTGACGTACGCCAGCCCCTGCAAATCCCGGCGGACCATCTTAAACCCCGCCCGCCCGATCCCGCACAACCCCACCCGCAAAGCATCCCTCTTCATGCCCGGAAATTATAGATGCCCACCTCCCATTCCCAAAGCCCTGGGAGCTTGCTCCCTGGGAATCCCAAATCCCTTCACCATTCAAAATGACCCATTACCCAGAATTTGAAGTTTCATCCCGACCCCGCCAACTTCCGCTTGGCATTGCAAACATAAACCTGCCCTTCCACCCGTTTCAAAACCCCCCGAAGCGTCAGCATCGTCAAATCCTGCATGACCACCTCCGCCGGCAGGTCCGTCCGGGCAATGATCGAATCCAGCGCCGTCGGTTCGCCCCCGACTTCATCCACGATCCGCTGCTGCCGCGCATCCAGCGCCACGCCCGCCGCCGCCTCCGGCGATTCAACCGCCTCCGCCGCCGCCGGAATCGTAATCTCATGCGGCAACGGCCCCAGGTTTTCGATAATGTCCTCCAACCCCGTCACCAGCACCGCCCCGTCTCGAATCAGCGCATGCGGCCCCGCCGACATCGCCTGGTCGATTCGCCCCGGAATCGCGAACACCGGCCGATTGTGCGAATCACACGCCAATCTCGCCGTAATCAGCGCCCCGCTGGCCACGTCCGCCTCCACCACCAGCACCCCGCGCGACAGCCCGCTGATGATCCGATTCCGACGCGGAAAATTCTCCCGCAGCGGAGCCGACGACATCGGAAACTCGCTGATCACCGCCCCTCTCCCCGCGATCTGATCGAACAGCGCCTGATTCTCCGGCGGATATGCAACGTCCACCCCGCAACCCAGCACCGCCACCGTCCGACCCGTTGGCAACGAAAGCGCCCCGCGATGGGCCGCCGAGTCAACCCCCCTCGCCCCGCCGCTGACGATCGTGAATCCCGCTTGTGCCAGCAGGCCCCCGAACCGCTCGCCCTGTTCCCGCCCATAATGCGAGCACCGCCGGCTTCCCACGATCGCCATCGCATTCAAATCCCGAGCCTCGAATTGCCCCCGCACCCACAACACCGTCGGCGGATCGGAAATCGATTTCAATATCGCCGGATACGCCTCATCCTCCAGACACACCAGCGAAACCCCCGCCGCCCCCGCCCGCTCCAATTCCGCCTCCACCTGCCCCGCCGCTTCCCGAAGCGCCCTATGAATCTCCTGCGATTTCCCCGGCCCAATTCCCTCCACCGACCGCAGCAGCCCCGCATCCGCCCCGCACGCCGCCTCTGCGCTTCCCGCGATCTCGATCAGCCGCGTTGTCAGGATCGGGCCGATCCCCTCCGTCAACGCCAGTTGCAGCCAATGAGTCAGAGCCATGGCGGATATGATAGAGCACAAAACCCGAAACCCGAAATCCGAATGACGAATCAAATCCGAATGACGAATGACGAAACGGACATTCGTCATTCGTCATTCGGATTTGATTCGTCATTCGGATTTCGGATTTCGGATTTTCATCTTAGTGCCCCCACCGCCTCCCGAATCAACTCCCCCGCCACGTCCTGCCGCACCATCGCCCTTCCCACTTTCTCCAGCAGCACTAATCGAATCCTCCCCTCCTTCACCTTCTTATCAAACGCCATCGCGTCGCAGACTTTCGCCACATCGACCCGCAATCCACCCGTCGGCAATCCCGCCTTCCGAATCGTCGAAACGATCCGCTCATAATCCGCCGCCCCGATGTATCCCAATTTTTGCGACACGTACGCCGCCGCGCACATCCCCAGCGCCACCGACTGCCCGTGCGAATACGAAAAATTCGACACCGATTCGATCGCATGCCCGAACGTGTGCCCGAAATTCAGATGCGCCCGCTCGCCCTTCTCGAACGGATCGGCCTCGACCACTCTGGCCTTGATGGCCAAGTTATGCGCGACCAACTCACTCAGCACCCCCATGTCCAGCTTCAGCGCCAGATCGATCTTCTCATCCAACGTCGCAAACGCCTCCGCATCGCGGATGAGATCGTGCTTGATGCACTCCGCCAACCCATTTTGCAGTTCCCGCACCGGCAACGTCGCCAGCACCTGCGGATCGGCCAGCACAGCGATGGGCTGATGAAACGCCCCGATGAGGTTCTTCCCGACGACGTGATCGACGCCGGTCTTTCCCCCCACGCTGGCATCCACCATGGCCAGCAGCGTCGTCGGCGCCTGCACGAACGGCACCCCGCGCAGGATCGTCGCCGCCAGAAACCCCGTCATGTCCCCGACAACCCCTCCGCCGAGGGCAATGATCGGCGTAGACCGCTCGATCCTCGCCGACAAAAATCGGTCATACATCGGCAATAGCATCGACATCGTCTTATGCTGCTCCCCCGCCGGCACGGTCGCCGTGATGGTTTCAAATCCTGCCCCTCGCAGCGATTTCTCCAACCCCTGCAAATGCAGCCCCCCGACGTGCGAATCCGTAACGATCCCCGCCTTGGCCGATTTGCTCAGCCGCCGCAATTCCACTCCGACGCGCCCCAGCAGTCCCGCTTCAACCAAGACGTCGTATTTCCCGCTGGGAAGATTCACAGTGACAGACGGCATACGAGGATTGTAGTGAACGATATACTGCCGGAGAAGCGCGACGGCCGATGCAGACTTTCGAATCGAAACTTAGAAATGATCTTACCTGGGCGTTAATGGGGCGTACCTTCAATATATAGGAATTTATCGAGATCCTTACGGGAGAATCCCTCAATCCCAAAGAATTTGCAGAAATTCTTGATGACTTCGGCAAACCTTGCGTACTTGTGCAAATCCTCGCGGTGAAACTTATCGAATCCGTACGACCGATAAGCCCACAGCATCTGCTCCACGTGGCTATCGAATATCTGAAATTTATCGGGTTGGTGCCAAGCGCAATACTTCGTTGCGAAGGAAAAGAGATGATGTGTTTTCTCGCTGAATTTGACTTGGGCTATTTCGTCGACCAACGTAGGGTCACCCGCCCGCAGGCGGTCGTCGATTTTCAGCTCCACAATGCGATCCGCGACCGGCGGGACGTAGCGAATATGGGTTTGGTAGAATTGGTTGAGAATTTGTCAAGACCCCATTTTTGTCCCAACTCTGAAATATAGTTTCGCGGCCCAAAGTCGTCGGATCTGAGCCGGGACCTTCCCGGCTCGCTTGCTCTTTGCTACGCTCGAATCGTCCACGCGGA
>JBEKEC010000034.1:0-58689 GCA_050014015.1 Tepidisphaeraceae bacterium | reverse complement strand
CTGGCTTCCGCAGTGCTCCTCGGCTCGGCCGCCTAAAAAAAGCGGCCACGAAGCCCAGGGGAGAGGGGACGATGACTAGTAAACTGCCAAACTCCAGGCCCCGGATGTACATCCGGGGCTTCTTGTTTTGATCAATCCCGCTGACATTCCGGGCAAAAATGCGTTGAACGCCCGCCGAGCACGATCCGCGTAATCGGCGTGCGGCAGACGGCGCAGGGTTTTCCTTCGCGATCGTAAACGCGGTGGATCTTCTGGAAATCGCCGGGCCGGCCGTCGGCGTCGCGGTAATCGCGGAGAGTGCTGCCGCGATGGCGGATGGCTTGGTTGAGGACGGATTTGATGCTGCGGTTCAGCCGGGCGATCTGAGGCGTGGAAAGCTTGTTGGCGGCGGTTCGTGGATCGATCCCGGCGCTGAAAAGCGATTCGTCGGCATAAATGTTTCCCAATCCCGCAAGCATTTTTTGATCCAGCAGCGCGGTTTTGATCGATCGGCGGGTTTTTGACAGACGCTGCGCCAGTTGCTTGGCGGTGATCTTCAGGGGTTCTGGTCCGAGTCCGGCGTCGGGGCGGCCGTCGGTTCCCAGCCAGAAAACGCCGCCAAATCGGCGGGGATCGACGAAGCGAAGCTCGGCCTGCGCGATTTGCAGGATCAGGTGCGTATGGGGATGGACGGGAGCGTCCGCGGCGTCGATGGTCAGCCGGCCGGTCATGCCGAGATGGATGTAGAAGCGGGCGGCGTCGTCCAATTCGAAGACGATCTTTTTGCCGCGACGATGCAGATGGGCGATCGTGCGGCGTAGAACCTTTGAATCGAGAGCGATGTCCGGGGGCTGGACGATGTCCGGGCGGAGGATTCGCACGGCGTCGATTCGCCGGTTGACGATCCGCGGGCGCAAACTTCGTACGATTGTCTCAACTTCGGGCAGTTCAGGCATTTGAAACTTTCCAGGCAACCAGCGCGTCTATGGATTGTTCCCAGTTCTTGGGATAGAAACAACCGGCGATATCGGCCAACCATCACAAAAAGAGAGGTCGGGACCATGGAATCACAACTCGGCATCGCGGAAGGCCAGCCGGCCGATTTGGCCGGGGACGAACTGGCGGCCGTCGAAAAGCTCCAGAAGGGTTACCACGACATGAGGTCGGAGCTGGCCAAGGTGATCGTCGGCCAGGAAGGGGTGATCGAAGAGCTTCTGATCGCGTTGTTTTGCCGGGGGCATGCGCTGCTGGTGGGCGTCCCGGGGTTGGCCAAGACGCTGCTCATTTCGACGTTGTCGCGGACGTTGGGGTTGAGTTTCAGCCGGATTCAGTTCACGCCGGACTTGATGCCGTCGGACATCACGGGGACGGAGGTGATTGAAGAGGACAAGACGACGGGTGGGAGGCAACTTCGGTTCGTGCGCGGGCCGGTTTTCGCCAACGTGATCTTGGCCGATGAGATCAACCGGACGCCGCCTAAGACGCAGGCGGCGTTGCTGGAAGCGATGCAGGAGCACCAGGTGACGGCGGGCGGGAAGCAGCATCGGCTTCCGCAACCGTTTTTTGTGTTGGCGACGCAAAACCCCATCGAGCAGGAGGGGACGTATCCGTTGCCGGAGGCGCAATTGGATCGGTTCATGTTCAACATCAACGTGGGATATCCAACCGAGGACGAGGAATTCCAGATCGTGCGTCTGACGACGATGTCGCGGAACGTGGAGTTGAAGCACGTCCTGAGCGGGGAGGAGGTTTTGCAGCTTCAGGAGATCGTGCGGAAGGTGCCGGTGGCGGATCACGTGATCCGGTATGCGTTGCAATTCAGCCGGCTGACTCGGCGCACCGAAGGGGGGTGTCCGGATTTCGTGAATGAATTCGTCAGCTGGGGCGCGGGGCCGCGCGCCAGCCAATACCTGATCCTGGCGGGCAAGGCGCGGGCGCTGCTCAAGGGGCGGTATCACGTCAGCACCGAGGACATCCGGCAAGTGGCCTTGCCGGTGCTGCGGCATCGGATCGTGACGAATTTCAACGCCGAGGCCGAGGGCATCAAGAGCGACGACCTCGTGCGACGGCTTCTGGAGCACATCCCGCGTCAACACTATGACGAGCTGGACCGGACGGCGGCGCGAATGATGAGGGATGCGCCGGCGGCGTGAAATCGAGCAGATGGCTCTGGCCCAGAACATCTTCGCAAAGCTCCGATTAAAACCGGACCAACTGCGCGCCGCGGCAGAAAAGAGATTTGGCGACTCCGAATGCCTCACCTTCAGCGGCAACTGAGATCGAGCCAACGGCGCAATCTATATGGCGGGGTTTGCGATCGAATGTCTGTTAAAGGCATTGTTGCTCGACAGACATCCAAATTTGAAACCCGGGATTGATCCGGCAAGGCTATCATCTTCTGATAAGGAAGTGTTCGATTTGATGTATCGGAGTCACGAGCTTGACGACATGTGCGGCTTTCCGCCCGAACTCAAGGAAAAACTTCGTAGGGCCAAGACAAAATCCGGGTCGTCAGTCTGGGAGCGATTCCAAGATATATGCGCCGAATGGACCGTTTACGCTCGATATTCTCCGCGTCACGCCGAAATCGCCGACGCGAAGCGATATTTGGAGACCGTTGAAGAGGTGAAAAAATGGCTCAAAAAACTGTGATGGATCCGCCTTATGTCGCGAAACTGCTGGCCGCGCTTCGAAAGGGGATTCCGCGCGCACAAGTCGACCACGAGCAAGTGCGGCGCGATCGGTACCGGTTTATCGTTGTTTCTGCGAAATTCGACCGATTGGGGCACCCGGAGAGACAGCGTCTGGTTTGGGACATAGCCAACAAAGCTCTGAACAATGCCGATCTGATCAAAGTTGCGATGATTATCACTTTGAGTCGCAAGGAGTTCGTTTCCAATAATTCCGGCAATTGAGCTTGTGTCCGATCCCGCCACCGATTTTCGCCGTTATCTTGAGCCGCGCACGCTGGCGCGGATCGGGTCGCTGGATTTGCGCGCGCGGCTGATCGTCGAGGGGCTGATGGCGGGCATGCATCGCTCGCCCTATCACGGAATATCCGTGGAATTCGCGCAGCACCGGCAATACGTGCCGGGAGACGATATCCGCCACGTCGATTGGAAGGTGTTCGCCAAGACCGACAAGGTTTATCTCAAGCAATACCAGGAAGAGACCAACCTGCACCTGATCTGCGTGGTGGATGCCAGCGAATCGATGGGGTACGGCTCGGTGGGCGACGGCCAGGCGTCGTGGAGCAAATACGATCACGCGACGGCGATCGCGGCGGCGTTGTCGTACCTGGTGATCCGGCAACAGGATTCGGTGGGATTGGCGATCTTCGACAACGAACTGCGGCGGTATTTCAAGCCGAGCAATTCGCCGGGGCAGTGGAAGACGATCACGCACGAGCTTTTGCAGGTTCCGAGGCTGAAGAAAACCGGGACGGGGCGGGTGCTGGACCAGCTTGCGGAAAAGCTGACCCATCGCAGCCTGGTCGTGGTGCTGAGCGATTTCTTCGACGACATGGATTCGGTGCAGCAGGGGTTGCGGCATCTTCGCTATCGCAAGCACGAGGTGATCGCCTTTCAGGTGCTTGACCCGATGGAGGTGGAATTCCCCTTTCAGGACGTGACGTTGTTCAAGGGATTGGAGGAGATGGGCCAATTGCTGACCGAGCCGCAGAGTTTGCGGCAGGGATATCTGGCCGAGCTGTCGGCGTTCACGACCCAGTTGAAGAAGATGTGCCGGGGGGTCCACATTGATTTCACGCAGTTGAACAGCGGTCAGCCGCTGGACGTGGCGCTCAGCGGCTTCCTGGCGGTTCGGGCGGCGAGCATTCGTTGAGGACCGCAATGGTCATGACGTTCCAACCGGCCCTGGCATTCGCATTGGTTTCACCGCTGCTTTTCTGGGCGGGGGCGGGGCTGGTGTCGGTCCCGATCGTGATTCACATCCTGAATCGCCGCCGGTTCAAGGTGGTTCCATGGGCCGCGATGGAATTCCTGCTCCGGGCGATGAAGAAGAATCGGCGGCGGCTGAGGTTCGAGCAGTTGCTGCTGCTGGCGACGCGGTGTTTGGTGCTGCTGCTGGCGGGCTTGGCGCTGTCCCGGCCGCTGGGGTGTCAGGACAGCAGTTTGGCCGATCTGGCGGGGCGGCGCACCGGGCTGCACGTCTTCGTGATCGGCAATGGTTATTCGATGGCCTACCAAGCCGATCGCGCCGGCGCCAAGACCCATCTGGACCAGGCGAAGATCATTGCCAAAGCCCTCATCCAGCGGTTGAGTTCCGGCGGGGAATCGGTGGCCATCGTGACCGCATCCTCGCCGCCGGTGCAGATCGTCTCTTCGCCGATTTACGATCTGAAGGCGGCGGAGGATGCGGTGAATCGGATCGAGCAATCGTATGGGGCGACGGACGAGGCGGGAGCGCTGGCGCTGGCGCGGGACATCGCCAGGCGCGAGCCGGTGAATTCCAACAAGACCCTGTATCTGATCGACGATTCGACGCGGGTGGCATGGCAAACCCAGGGTGAGGTGATTGGCCAGCTTGGGCGGGAGCTTGCCGGACTGTACAAATCGGGCATCACCCATTTCAACTTGGGCAAGCCGGGGCAATGGAACCAGGCCGTGGTGGATTTGGCGCCGGCGGATTCGCTGGTCACCAGCAGGTTCCCGGCGAACATGGTCGCGGACGTTCGCGGCTACGGGCCGTGCCCGACCGAGCCGAGGATGGTGCTGAAGCTGGATGGCGTGGCGCTGGCGCCGGGAGTGATGAACGTGAGAGCGACGGCGGCAGCGTCACCACAGACGATCACGGTGAATGGGCTGACCCCCGGTATTCACGTTTTCACCGCGTCGCTGTTCAGCGACAATCGGCTTCCCATCGACGACGTGCGCTATCGCGCGGTGAACGTGGTGGGGCAAATCAAGGTGTTGATCGTTGAAGGCGAGCGGGGCGTCGGCGGGCAGGGATCCAGCGGGGCGTTTTTGGATGCGGCGCTGAATCCCAGCGGATATGCCGCGTCCAACGATTCCAAATCCGCTGGATACGTGGCGACGGAGCGGATCAGCGACCTGGAATGGGGCGACAAGGTTTTGAGCGATTACCGCTGCGTATGTCTTTGCGGCGTGGGCCAAATCCAGGAAACCCAGGCGGCGCAACTGGAACAATTCGTGCGCGAGGGCGGCACGGTGATGGTGTTTATGGGCGATCCGGTGACGGCGGAGAATTACAACGCCACGCTGTACAAGCACCATCTGCTGCCCGGGCCGCTGACCAAGCGGATCGTGGTTTCCGGCGACCAGACGCCGCGGCGATTCGATTTCGATCCGCATCGGCCGCTGAATCGGCTCCTGGCGGATTTCCAAAACCAGGAACAGACGGGGATGGATTCGGCCGAGGTGTACAGTTATTGGCAGATGGATTTGCCGGCGGATTCGCCGGCGGAGCGGGTGTTGAATTTTCTGCCGGCGGCTGGAACCCCGAATCAGCCCGAGGACCCGGCGATCACGGTTCATTCGCTGGGCGCGGGGCAGGTGGTGTTCTACGCCACCAGCGCCGATCCAAACGCGGAATGGACGACCTTCATGCCGCATCCGGCCTATCCGGCGCTGATGCACATGCTGCTGCTGGGGACGACCCGCGGAAACGATTCGTGGATGAACGTTCTGGTAAATCATTCGCTGAGGGTTCCGCCGTCGATCCGGTGGACCGCGGCGCCCGTGCTGAAGGATGGGAATCAGACTGAATATCCGATGGAACTTGAAACGGTCACGGATGCCACGTCGGTGTATTTCGGGCAGTCCCAGTACGCGAGCAAGCCGCTGGCCAAGCCGGGGGTTTATTCGCTGTCGACGGGGGCGGACAATTACAAGATCGCGGTGAACGTGCCGGCGGCGCAGGAGGCGGACGTGCGGACCCTCGACGATACCGAGGTGAGAAAATCGCTCGGGGACGTCGAGATCGACATGCAAGGCGATTCGGTTCCCGCCCCGGCGCTGGAGGCGGAGCAGGGGAAGGATTTGGGCTGGGGGGTCATGGTTGTGGTGCTGGCTTTGCTGGCGATGGAATGTTTCATGGCCATGCGGTTTGGGCATCATTGGCGGAAATGATCGGATGCGTCACGTTCTGGAAATCATCCTCGGTCTGCCCGCCGGATTTTTGAGCCGCGAAGGGCATCTGACGCTCCAGTTCAATCCGACCTGGCCGTTGCAGCAATACCTCGGCGGGGCGGGGGTTTGGAATTTTATTCTGGCGCTTTTGGCGCTGGCCCTGGTGGTTTACATTTACCGGCGCGAAGCGCGGACGCGGAAGATGCGATGGCTGCTGGGTAGTTTGCGCGCCGCCATTTTGGGGCTCGTGCTGGTGCTGCTGAATCGGCCGGTGCTGACGCTGGGGCAGGAACGGCGCGAGCCGTCGGTTCTGGCGATCCTGATCGATGACAGCCTGAGCATGAAGGTGCCGGATGCGGCATCGGGGGACGGACAATCCATCGGCCGGCTCGATGCGGTGATCGATCGCTTTTGCGATTCGGAGGGTGAATTGCTGAGGCGGCTGGCGGCGGTTCACGACGTTCACGTTTACGATTTCAGCCGGGGGGCCAAGGAGATCGGGAGCATTCCCGGCCCCGGAGACGCGGCGGGCGCGGCGACGACGCGAAGCAGCCATGCGGCCGTGGATCAGGCGGTTTCGGCGCTGAAGCAACTGAAGGCGGAGGGGAACGGCACTCAGGTTGTCGCGTCGCTGACGAGCGTCTTGCAGGATTTGCAGGGGCAGCGCGTGGCGGGAGTCGTGGTGCTCACGGATGGACGGGAAACCCCCAGCGAATCGCCGCCCGAGGCGGTCGCGGCGGTGAAATCCTATGGCGTGAATATTCTCCCGGTGGTCGTAGGTTCGGACAAGATGCCGCGGAACATCGCGGTTCAATCGGTGAATTTTGAGCCCGCGGCGTTTGTGGACGACTACACGAACCTGCACGTGACGGTTCAGGCCACAGGATATGAGCCGAACCATCCGCTGACGCTGGCGCTGCTGCGGCAGGTGACGCGCGGCGTGGAAAAGATGAATGTCCCCTTATTGGACGATGCGGGGAACGAGATCACCAGGACGGTCCTGGCGGCGGATGACAAGCCGTTCCAGGTGGACTTGCAGTTCAAGCCGACGGCGGCCGACGTGCCGGTGGCGAATCTGGTGGTTGAGGCCAAGCCGCAGCCGGGCGAATTGGACCTGGCGGACAATTTTCATCCGGCGCGGCTGGACGTCCTGGACAATCACGTTTCGGTGCTTTACGTCGATGGATATCCGCGCTGGGATTACCGGTATCTGAAGAACGCCTTGCTGCGGGACAAAACAGTGAAGGTGAGCTGCCTGCTGACCAGCGCCGATCCGGCGTTTCGGCAGGAAGGAAGCGACGATCCGAACCGCGCGCAATACGCCAATTCCTGGCGGATCACGGCGTTTCCGGAAACGATGGATCGGCTGCTGGATTACGACGCGGTGATCGTGGGAGACGTCGATCCGCGGCAATTCACGGATGCGCAGCTTCAGATGATCGCGGATTTCGTGAGCAAGAAGGGCGGGGGTTTTGCCATGGTGGCGGGGCCGAGGTGGTCACCGCAGGGTTATCGCAATACGCCGATCGAATCCTTGTTGCCCGTCATTATCACCCACACGGAGGCGGATGACGCGCGAGCGAGCATTACGGAGGGTTTCAGGCCGGTGCTGACGCGGGCGGCGGCGAATTATCCGATCTTCCACTTCTTTCCCGATTGGGTCGAGAACGAGGAATACGTGAAGAACCATCTTCAGCCGATTTTCTGGTATTGCCGGGGGGTCATGATCAAGCCGGGGGTGGGGATCACCCTGGCGGAGCATCCGACGGATTTGGGACCGGATGGGCGGAAAGCGCCGATCATGGTGATCGGCACTTACGGGACGGGCCGGACCATATTCTCTGCGATCGACGATTCATGGCGGTGGCGGTTTTATACGGGGGAGTCGATATTCAATTCCTATTGGGTGCAGCAATTGCGGTATCTGGCTCGGGGTCGGAAAATCGGGCAGAGGCAGATGACGTTTGCCGCCGATCGGGACGTGTACGAGCTTGGGGGGCAGGTGAACCTCGAACTTCAACCGCTTTCGCCGGATTTGATGCAGCAACTTTCCTCGCCCCTATCCGTCCAAATTGTGGACGATTCGACGGGACAGGCGGTGCGTCGGGTGGATTTGCTCAAAACCGATTCGGGGGGTGCGGATTACCGCGGTTCCTTCACTGCGGATCGGACAGGCCAATTCAGCGTGAAATTGCCTCATTTGACGGAAAGCGATCCATCGCTGTCGTTCAAGGTTGTGGAACCGGAGATGGAACTTCGCGAGCCACAGGTGGATACGTCATTTTTGGGCCGCTTGGGGACGGAGGCGCCGATATCTTTGTCTGAAGCGCCGACGCGGTTGGCGGCGATTCGCTCGGCGGCGAAGATCATTCCGATCGACACCGTCCAGCCGCTGTGGGATGCGCCCGTGGTTTTGATCGTTTTTGCGGCCCTCATCACGCTAGAATGGATCGTGCGTAAGATGTTGGGGTTGTTATAAGGAAGAGATGGAGGGGCAAGGGAGTGCGTGACATCTTCTGCAATCGTCCTCTTTCCCTCCCCTGGTACTCCGGGGGAGGGGCAGGGTGGGGGCTGTATAGGCCAAATGACCCCCACCCCAGCCCTCCCCCGGAGTACCAGGGGAGGGGGAAAAAGTTGCAGAACGCGCCACGCGCCCGAGAGAAGGAACCGGAGTCCTTATGCCGCCGACTGCATTGATCAACACTCTGGAATCGCTGAGGCGCCGGGTTCGGCTGCTGAGCGTGATGTACGGCATCGGAATCCTCATCGCGATCGGGGCCGGGCTGCTCCTGGGGACGGTGCTGCTGGATTACGGGCTGAACCTGCCGGCGATTCCGCGGATCGTCGTCATGGCGGGCGCGCTGGCGTGCTTGGCGCATTTCCTGTCGCGTTGGGTGATTCGGCCGGCGATGAGGAAGCTGCGGCTATCGGAAGTGGCGGGGAAATTGGAGCACGCATTTCCGGATTTCAAGGACCGCCTGCGCAGTAGCGTGGATTTTTTGACCAAGGGAACGCCGGGTTCGCAAGCGATGAAGGACCGCGTGGTGGCGGAAGCGGCGGAGTTGGCCGGAAGATTCGATCTGTCGGGGGCGATTCAGACCAAGCCGGTATGGGAATCCTTCGCCGCCGGCGGGGGGGCGATATTGGTGCTGGTGATCTTGGGGTCCCTGGCGGGATGGGACTATTTGTCGCCGGCGATGTCGCGATTGATCAATCCGTTTGGCGAGCACCCCTGGCCGAAGCGGGTGCAGATTGAGATGGTCGATGCCTTGCCGCTGCGCGTCCCGGAGGGGCGGCCGGTGGACGTGCGGATACGGCTGGTGAAGGGTGACAAGGCCTCGCGCGAGGCGCGGGTGTATTACCGATACGGCAACGGACGGACGGAATCGGAAATCATGTCGCGCGGAGCGGACGGCATTTATTCGGCCAGCCTGGATGCGCCCGGCGGAAGCGGGCAGATGACGGTGTGGCCCGAATCGGGCGATGATTCGATGGCGCCCAAAACGATTGCGATCGTACAGCGGCTGTCGGTTGCGTCGGCACAATTAATCGTGCAGCCGCCCGCCTATGTGAACGAGCCGGCCGCGCCGGTGCCGTTCGATTCGACGCCGGCTACCGTGACTTACGGATCGAACCTTGAATTGAAGCTGACGTTCAACAAGGAGTTGGACGGGTCGCGTTTGCCGGTTATTTCACCGGTGGAGATTGGCGAAGCAGCGCCGCCGATCGATTGGGATGCGGCGACGGGCAATTCCGTGACGGGACATTGGATCGCGCGCGATTCAGCGGCGTTTACGGTCCATGCGTTCGATCGGGATGGATTCACCAGCGAGGACGGGGCCGAATATCGGGTGATCGTTCATCCGGACCAGATGCCGTCGGTCCAGATCACGCGGCCGGCGCGCAACGAGGAATGCACCCCGCAGGCGGTGGTGCCGCTACGGGCCGTGGCGGAGGATGATTATGCCATCAAAACGCTGAAGCTGGTGGTGTATCGGCTTGGGGAAAAGCCGGTGATGCTTTCGACCGTGGATCTGATCGCCAGCGGCGTGGCGGCCGACGGGGTCGGATGGACCCGGCTGGAATCCTCGGGCGACCGACGGCGATGGCAATTGGATTTTCCGTGGGACTTATCAAAGATCGCCGCCACTCCGGCGCTGAAGCCGGGGGACGCGCTGGAATATCACCTGGAGGTGCAGGACAACTTCGCGTTCGAGGGGAAATACCACGACTTTGTCTCCAGCGGGAAATACCGGATCACCCTCATGAGCCAGGAGCAATTCACCGCGCTGATGAGCGACCTGGTGGGGCAGGTGCGGGAGCAACTGAAGGACCTGCGCAACGGCCAGCGCAGCCTGAAGAGCCAAACCGAGGATTTGCATCACCAGACACAGAGTCAAGGGCAATTCACGCGGGCGGACCGGCAACAGGCGCAGGAACTGGTGGCGCGGCAGGCGACGGCGGCGTCGCAGGCCAAGCAGGCCGCGGGCAAACTGGATGACCTGCTGAACCGCATGCGGGAGAACCGGTCGGCGGCGCAGGATTTGATGGATACGACCGGGAGCGTGCGGGACGATCTGAACCAGGTGGCGGAGCATCCGATGAAGGATGCGGTCGCGCAGATCGACGATGCGCGAAACTCGACACGGGACGCGGCGGCGCGGAACAAAGAATTGGCCAATGCCGAGTCGAACCAGCAGGATGCGGCGGATCGGCTGGATCAGATGATCTCGCGGATGGGGGATGCGGGGGGGCTGTCGCAGGCGATCGAGCAGCTCAGGAAAATCCTGGACCAGCAGCGGCAGGTGAATCAGGCGAGCAACGACGTCGGGCTGCGCAACCTGGGGAAACGGCCGGATCAGATGGACCCGGGCGACCAGAAGGCGCAGCAGGCGAACGCCGATGCGCAGGCGGCGCTGGCGGACAAGACGGGAAAGACGCTGGACCAGATGCAGCAGACGGCGCAACAGCTACAGAAGAGCGATCCGGCGTCGTCGCAGGCGATGCAGCAGGCGGCCCAGACGGGGCAGCAGCAGAACGTGGCGGCGCAGATGCGCGCCAGCGCCGACGCCCAGCGGCAAAACCAGCAGGCCAACGCCCAGCAATCCCAAGCCCAGGTCGAAGTGGGATTGCAGATGATGATTCACCAGTTGGAAGAGGCGCAGAGCCGGCAACTGGAGGCGCTGGCGCGGCAACTGGCGGACATGAAGGAGCAGATCAACAACCTGCTGCGGCAACAATCCGGATTGAATTACGACAACATGGCGTTGCGGGGCGATGCGATCCTGAAGAAGGCGGAGGCGGCGACGATCGATCACCTGCTGGATTTGGCCCAGCGCATGAAGGCCCAGCTTCCGCCGACTCCGGACGTGGATACGCAGACCCGCTTGCAGCAGCAGACCGAGCGGAACACGCGGGGCGTGTCGAAGACGGAGGAATCGTTGCCGGATGCGGCGGCGGTTGTGTCGGCTCTGGATCGCGCGGCGGATCGGATGGGGCGGGCGATCATCGCGCTGCGCCAAGACGACGGGACGGACGAGCAACATCTGGCGGCGGCGTACGATCCGCCGCAGGTGGAAGCGCTCGACGCTTTGGAAAAGGCCAAGGGGCTGATTGACGAGCAGGCGGCCAAGGCCAACAGGGCGCTGAACCAGCAACGGAAGGAAGCGATCCGGGCGGCATACCAGAAGATCCTCCAGGAGCAGAAGAAAATCGATGCCGATACGGCGGCGATCGACGCAGCCCCGAGGCTCGCCGGTGGGCAGCTTGCGCATCGGGACGTGATTCTTCTGGATCAGCTTCCGCCGCGGCAGGGGATGCTGGCGGATACGACGGCAAAGCTGGAGGAATCGCTGACGAACCTGGACAGCGTGGTTTACGTCTGGGCGAATCACGACGTCGTGGAGTCGATGAATTTGGTGAAGGAATTGCTCGCCAAGCCGCGCACCGACGTTGTCACCCAGGCGGAGCAGACGCGGATTGAAGAGCAGATTCAGGCGATGATCGACAGCCTATCGGTCAAGCCGAAGGAGATTCCGTTCGCCAATAAGAACGGCGGCGGCGGCAACGGTTCGGGACAGGGCGGTGCGGCATTGCCGACGGAAGCGGAGTTGCGTCTTGAGAAGGCGCTACAGCAGGCGGTGAACAAGTCGACCACGGCGATCAGCAAGCGCACTGGGAACCAGGACCCGGCGCTGGTTGCGCTGGGGCAGCGGCAGCAGCAGCTTCGGAACCTGCTCGATCAGCTTCTCCAGAAATCGAGCCATGGACAGATGAAGCTTGGTCCGGAGCCGGACCCGAAGGACAGAGTTTCGGGGCAGGCATCCGATGAGACGATCGACGAGCAGGAATTGACCCAGAACCTGTTGCAAGGGGATGGCTCGCCGAACCCCGACGCGATGAAGAACGACGTGGGCCTGGTGGGTCAGCGGATGGCGCAATCGCATCAGAGATTATCGCTGGATCGCGATCCGGGTGCGGTGACGCAGGACATTCAGGGCCGCATTTTGAAGAATATGGATGCGCTGATAGACATGGCGCGTGTGCAGGAGGCGGAAAGTAAACAGGGTCAGGGCGGGCAGCCGCGGCCGAGCTCCCCCCAGCCGGGTGACGCGCAGAACGGGGCGCAGGCGCACAACAATAATCCCAACGGCCAGCAGGTGCGGAACAACGGTCATACTCCGGCGGCCCAGAGCGTGCCGGGCCACGACGTGGACACGAGCGGGACGCCGACGGCCGATATCACCCAGAGCCTGAAGGAATGGGGCAGTCTTTCGCCGCGTGAGCGGGCCGCGGTGATCGAAGCCGCCAGTGAAAAGCCCGTGCAGAAGTTCAAGGAGTTCATCGACGAGTATTACCAGGCGGTGGGAAATCGGCAGAGTCAATGATGTCCACCCATCCCACAAATTTGTTGCCGCCCTCCATTAGCCCCCCGCTTTGCGGGGGTTCCCGTCCGGGTTGCATCAAAGCATGCGTTTGCACAATTGCAATTTGTCTTGGGTTTGCGCACATTCCCGCGGCGATCGCGGACTCACCGGCGACTCAGCCGGATAAGCCGGCGATTACCGAGATCACGCCGGAGCAGACTCTCGCGGTGGAGAAGGGATTGGAATACCTGGCTTCGCGGCAGAATGGGGAGGGATCGTTCGGGAATTCCGGGGCCTATGGTGCGACGGCGGCGATCACGGCGCTTTCGGGAATCGCGTTCATGGCGGATGGAAATCTCCCCGGACGCGGGAAATATGGCGACAACGTGCGCAAGGCGGTCCAGTTCATCGTGCGCAACCAGCAGGAATCCGGGCTGTTCACCACCAGCGCTTCGCAGGGCGAAATGTATTCGCACGGATTCGCCACGCTGTTCATCGGCGAAGTTTACGGAATGACCGGCGACGACCAGATCAAGGAGAACCTGCAAAAAGGGGTCCGGCTCATCGAGCGATGCCAGAATCCGGAAGGGGGCTGGCGGTATCAGCCGGCGCCGGTTGACGCGGATATTTCCGTGACGATTTGCCAGATCATGGCATTGCGTTCGGCGCGGGATGCGGGGATCAAGACGGACGCCGGGGTGATGGAGAAGGCGCTGGCGTACGTGAAGCGTTGCCAGAATCCGGATGGGGGATTCAGCTATCAGGCGACGGGGGGCGAAAGCGGATTTGCGCGGACGGCGGCGGGGACGGCGTCGCTCTATTATGCCGGGAAATTCCAGGACGACGCGGTGACGCGCGGGTTGGATTTTCTCGCCCGGTTCATCCCCGGCCGCGACCAGCTCGACGAGCAGGGGCATTTCTTTTACGGACAATACTACGCGGTGCAGGCGATGTTCCTGGGCGGCGGAAAATATTGGGCCGACTGGTATCCGGCGATCCGCGAACTGCTGGTCGCGCGCCAGAACAGGGCCGTGGGAAATTGGGAAGGGGAGGTCGATCCGGATTATTGCACCGCGATGGCGCTGATTATCCTGCAGATGCCGAATCGCTATCTGCCGGTGTTCAACGGCAAGGGGCAGGGCAGTTAAGGGGTGTAACGAAACTAGAAATCCGCGAGATGCGAAATCCGAAATCCGAAATCCGAATGACGAATCAAGCCCGAATGACGAAGCCCGAAACAACGAGCATTTTCGTCATTCGGATTTCGGATTTGATTCGTCATTCGGATTTCGGATTTCGGATTTTAGCCGCGCTGTTGTTCCTGTCGCTGGTGAGCCGCTCTCCCGCGGCGACCTGGAACCTGACCGACTCTCAATTCCATTCCCGCTCGATATCCGTGGATTCGATCGACGCGGGGGGGATTCATTCGGGATCGGCGGCTGTGCCGTGGGAGGACGTGCTGGAGATTTGGAAGAGCGCCAATGCGGCGCCGGCGAGCGCGGCGAGGTTTATGCTGATCTTCCGGTCGGGGGACAAGTTGAGCGGCGAGCCGGTGTCGTTCGACGGCCAGACGCTGCGATGGAACACCGGGCCTCTGGGCCAGATCGGGTTTTCGGTGGACTCGGTGTTGGGGATCGTGCGTGGCGGATATGCGGAGGGAGACCTCGATCGCCCGCGCACCGATGACGTGGTTCGGCTGGCGAACGGGGATACGACGCATGGGATCGTGAATCAGATAACCCCGGCGGGCGTGACGATCCAGTCCGGGGATGCGACGCCGACGCCGGGGTGGGATGCCATCGACGCCGTTCTGTTTTCGACGGCGCCGGCGAATCCGGCGGGACTAGATCGGCGAAGTTTCCGCGTGCGATTGGCGGGGGACGATGCGATCAGCGTCCCGGACGTCGCACTGACGGGGGACCAACTGACGATCACCCTGGATGACAAGAGTACGCGGCAGATCGATGCGGCGTCGGTGCTGGAGATCGAGCAACTCAACGGCCCCATCAGTTGGCTGACGTCGCGCAAGCCGTCGGCGGACGTTTACCGGCCGATGTTCTCGGAGAATTTCCCAACGCGTTTCGACCGGACGGTGGCTGACGGAAGGCCGATCGCGGAAAAATATCCGGGGTTTCATCACGGCATCGGATGCCATTCCTATTCCAAACTGGTTTACGATCTGGATGGGAAATGGGCGGGGTTTCGGACGCAATTCGCGGTGGATTCGGATTCCCCGCTGGCGGACGTGACGGTGCGGATTTATCTGGACGACAAAGTGGTCGTGGAGCAGAAGAACGTGAAGGCGGGGCGGATTTATCCGGTGACGGTGGTTGGGCTCGGAGCGGCCAAGACGATCTCGCTGGAGGTGGATTACGGCGAGAACTATGCGACCCAGGACCGGTTTGTATGGCTCGATCCGGCGCTGCTGCGGAAGATGCCGGAGGCGGCGACGCAGCCGGACGCGGCGGGGCATTGAGGCAATCGCGCAAAAATAGAGGCCGGTGCTCGCCGTTACACCGGCCTCCTCAATCAGGCTGCCCGACCTTTTAAGGTCGGAGACCCACAGCCTCAGCCTCAATATCGGAGAACCCCACAAGAAATCTTCACTCAAATTTAACGCGGCGCGTCTAGGGTGGATCGAAGCCCCGGATGTACATCCGGGGCTGCGCGAAGCGCAAACGATTTCCGTAATCGGTATAATCCCGGGGCAATATGGATCGCACGGAAACCAAACCTTCGGCCAAGCTGGCGCTCGAGGACGGGACGGTCTTCACCGGCCGGGCGTTCGGCGCGGGCGGAACTTCCGAAGGCGAAGTGGTGTTCAATACGTCGATGACGGGATATCAGGAGATTCTCACCGATCCATCGTACAAGGGTCAGATCGTCACGATGACCTATCCGCTGATCGGGAACTACGGCGTGAATCGGCGGGACGTGGAAAGCCGCCGGCCGCACGTCGCGGGGTTCGTGGTGAAGGAATTGTCGCCGGTGTATTCGAATTACCGCGCCCGTCTTTCGCTGGATGAGTTTCTCAAGACCAACGACGTCATCGGGATCGAAGCGATCGACACCCGGGCGCTGACGCGGCGAATTCGAATCGGCGGGGCCATGCGGGCAGTCCTGAGCACCCAGGTCCTGGACGATGCCAAGCTCGTTGATCTGGCCCGCAAGTCCGCGGCCATGGAAGGCGCGGATTGGGTCCAGGCCGTCAAACCCTCCTGCGAATATTCCTGGGACCAGGACCAGGGGGAATGGCGATTGGGCAACGTCGAACGCGGGGACGGCCTGCACGTCGTGGCGCTGGATTGCGGGGCCAAGGAAAATATCCTTCGCAACCTCACCGAACGCGGAATCAAAGTCACCGTCCTGCCTCCCGACGTGACGACGGACCAAATCCTGAAACATTGCCCGGATGGGCTGTTCCTGAGTAATGGTCCCGGCGATCCGGCGGTTTTGGATTATGCCATCAAGCCGATCGTGGGGGCGCTGGGCAAAGTCCCGATCTTCGGCATCTGCCTGGGCCATCAGCTTCTGGGCCGGGCGATCGGGGCATCGACGTACAAACTGAAATTCGGCCACCGCGGCGCCAACCAGCCGGTGAAAAATCTGGACACCGGGCGGGTGGAGATCACCAGCCAGAATCACGGATTCGCGGTTGATCGCAAATCCCTGGAGGCCTGCGGCGGAGTGGTGACGCACGTCAACCTGAACGACCAGACGGTGGAAGGGTTCCGGCACAAGACGCTTGCCGTCTTCTGCGTTCAATACCACCCCGAAGCCAGCCCCGGCCCGCACGATGCGGCGTATCTGTTCGATGCGTTCGTGGAGATGATGAAAACGAAAAAGCCTCCAACGGGGCAGAGATTGAAGGAATTGCAAAGACTTCGGGACTGAACTGTCAAATCGTGTTGGCAACCACACAAATGAAGATCGCGGTTTCAATGGTCTCGCGGCTTATATGTGGCGGCCTATTGTTTATCAGCCTGGCGGCATGTGCGGCTCAGACGGACTACTCGTTCAGCCCTCGCACCGTTGAGTCATTCGATTCCGATTGGCGGTTCTTTCTCGGCGATGCTCCCGGTGCGCAAAAGGCCGGGTTCGATGATGTCGCGTGGCGAAAGTTGGATGTGCCGCACGATTGGAGCATCGAGGGAGCGATCGACAAAGACAACTCCACGGGCAAATCGGGCGGCTTTTTCCCGGCGGGGATCGGTTGGTATCGAAAACATTTCACGCTTCAGGCGGATGACGCCGCTCACCGCGTCTTTATCGAATTCGACGGCGTCATGGCCAACAGCGATGTCTGGGTGAACGGGTTTAATCTCGGCCATCGCCCGTACGGCTACGTCAGCTTTCGTTACGAGTTGACGGGCCATCTTCAATTCGGCGGCGGGGATAACGTGCTGGCCGTTCGTTGCGACGATTCGGCCCAGCCGGCGTCGCGTTGGTACAGCGGGGCGGGGATTTACCGGCACGTGCGGCTCATCGCCTGCGATCCGGTTCATTTGGATCAGTATTTCCCGTACGTCACAACGCCCCAGATCACCGATCAGCAGGCGACCGTGCACGTGGTGAGCCGGGTGGTCAATCAATCCAATGCTTCGCATCAGGTTTCGGTCTCGACGACGATTTTCGGCCCCGACGGGAAGGTGGTCGCAACAATCGCCAATGCGCCGGCGGCGTTGGCGTCGGGGCAATCGATGGACGTGATGCAGGACCTTCCCGTCAACAATCCCCAACGGTGGAACCTCGATCAGCCGAATCTCTATCGCGCCGTGACGGAAGTGGCCGCAGACGGCAAGACCGTGGACGATACGGCGACGAACTTCGGCATCCGCGATTTCCATTTCGATCCGGCGACGGGATTCTGGCTCAATGGAAAGAACGTCAAGATTTTTGGCTGCGCCCTGCACTCCGAGGGCGGGGCGGTCGGGGCGGCTGTGCCGCTGGGCGTTTGGCAGCGGCGGCTGGCGGCGATGAAGACCGTCGGATGCAACGCCATCCGCACCGCGCATAATCCACCCTCGCCGGAGTTTTTGGATTTGTGCGACCGCATGGGCTTCCTCGTCATGGACGAGATGTTCGATGTCTGGACGGTCGGCAAGACGCCCCTGCGGAGCCGAACCGTCCTGAACGACTACCACCTTTACTTCAAGGATTGGTGGCAAGCCGACGTGACCGACACCGTCGGCCGCGACCGGAACCACCCTTGCATCATTCTCTGGAGCGCCGGAAACGAAATTCACGACATCAGCCCCGCCAATGACCGCGGCTTTCGAATTTTCGTTCCCCTGCGCGATCTGTATCACAAGCTCGATCCAACCCGGCCGGTGACCCTGGCGGTGGTGCGGCCCAACGCAAGCCACGTGTATGACAACGGCTTTGCCGATTTGATGGACGTCGTCGGCCAGAATTACCGGGAGAACGAATTGCTGGCGGCGCACAACGCCAAACCAGACCGGAAAATCCTCGGCACCGAGAATCATCAGGACCTTCCAACCTGGCTGGCTCTGCGCGACCATCCGGAATTTTCCGGCGAATTTCTCTGGGCCGGCATCGACTACCTCGGCGAATCCTCGGGTTGGCCGATGATCAGCCACGAATCGGGCCTGTTCGACCGCACGCTCTGTGCGCGGCCATCGGCGTTTCAGCGGAGGAGCTGGTGGACGACCAAGCCTGTGGTGCGGATGGCGCGGATTTTGCCGCCGCTGCCGCGCGAGCCATCGCCCGCGAATGAGCCGGGAATGGATCCCGGTCCGCCGCCGCACCCGCGCTATTTCTCCGATTGGACTTTGCCCCGGCCCGGTCACCTGGAGAACCTGGAGGTCTACACCAATTGCCGGCAAGTGGAGTTGTTCCTCAACGGCAAATCGCTGGGCGTGCAGGCCCGCCATGCGGACGATTCGCCGCTGACCTGGAAGGTCGCCTACCAGCCGGGCGTGCTGCGGGCCGTGGCCGGCAACAACGGCGCCCCGGCGGCGACGGATGAACTTCGCACCGCCGGCCCACCAGCGAAAATTGTTCTTCTCGCCGATCAGCCGACCCTGACTCCCACTTGGGACGACGTGTGTTTCGCCCGGGCCGCCATCACGGACGCCGCCGGCGTAACGATTCCCGATGCGGATAATCTGATTCGGTTCGAAATATCCGGCCCCGGCAGAATCGCCGCCGTGGACAACGCGGACGTCTCCAGCCACGAGGCCTTCGCCGCCACCCAGCGTCATGCCTTCCAGGGACAATGTCTGGCCATTGTGAAGGCCACGTCCGCCGCCGGCCCAATTCGCCTCACCGCATCCGCCCCGGGTCTGGCGGCGGCATCAGTGGATATTCAGACTGCTGCCCCCGTGGCACGGGCGTCCCGCCCGTGATCTGCTCTCTGTTCCAATTCCTTCGCCAACTGTTTGCGTCGCGCCAAATATGCCTCAACCTCTTTCCGATCGCGAAGGTAGTACGCGATCACCGAGTAAACGCCGGCCAACGCGAGGGTGGAGTACCGTTGCACGATCGTTTCCGGAGTAGCTCCGTCCTGAAACGCCCGAACGATAAGCTCAAGCAAGACACGGGATTCCCCGACGCGCAAAGCGCCGTCCGAATCCTCCCGAAGAGGAGGAGCCTCGACTTGAACGCTAAAGCTCATCTCTGTCATTATAGCATCTATTCGGCTGTCTCATCGAAGGAATTGCTGTAAGATAAAGCACCGCGCTCCGCCCAGCGAGGTTGGAGGGGTCAACCGGATGACCGCAACGCCGGGCTTGGAATACAGCCTGCTTTGATGTGGACGCCCGGCGGTATTCAGGAAGGCCGAAAATGGAGGAGAAAACAGGATAATGGTTCGCGTCACTTTTAGTTCACAACAATAGCAGTCATTTATGGATACGCATCTAATTTATACCTATTCCGCCGCGGTCTTGCTTGGAATTATTTTGTTGTGGATCCTTTTTGGTCGCCAACCGAATCAGTGGCGATCACAATTTCGTTTTGGGGGTTTCCTGAGAGCGGTAATATCTTTTTTCCTGGTATGGGCGATCAGTCTCGTATTATGTGGTGGTCTTATGTTTATATGGCCCGGTTACTCCGAGAGCACGTTAATGAATCTTACTCCAGACCAAGTGATCGCCCGTCTAGGACTCCCATCTAATGGCGATCCTCGTCAGCGGGGTTGGCGCGAAGATCGAGATGGTCGTCTTGGCTTTAGCTATGAATGGAATTGGGCTGCCACATATATTACGTTTGAACACAATCGTGCGATCCGTGTGTCGATGAAGTGGAAATGAGACCTGGATTAACTAAAGGGGACATGCGAACTAAAGGTGACGCGAACCTTTACACGGGTTTGCAGAGCGTGTAGGCTTGTCGCGCATGCCTCGAACGGCTCGAAATGCTCCCGGCGGGCTGGTGTACCATGTCTTGAATCGCGCCAACGGGCGGCTGCGATTGTTCAAAAAAGACGACGATTTCCTCCCCTTCGAGCGGGATAAGGGGACATTCAAGATTATCCACCCACCGCATAAATCATGAATGTCCCCCTTATCCCCCATTATTGTTGCCAGACAACTACGCCCGCCGCCAGGGCCGCGCGAGCGAGGGCGCGGTCGACCGTTGCCAAGGGCGCATTTTTACGCTGGGCCAGTTCGAGATAAGCGGCGTCGTACACCGTCAGCGCATGGCGGCGCGCGAATTCAAGGACGCTCGCCTCACGTGGCTGGTCGTCCACTTCGAAGGGGAGAACGCTGAGATCGGCCAGGAAGGCCGCGGTTTGGTGCAGGGTGATGCGGTTGCGCCGCTCGCCCATCACCAGCGCGTTGCGCAATTCGAACCAAAACAGTGTGGGAACCACGGCCCGGTCACCGGCGATCGTGTCCACAACCGCTTGTGCATAGTTGGCGTCTTCATCATCGTACGCAAGGCTCAGAATAGCCGAGGTGTCGGGGACTATGGCCATTAGAACCGATGCCCTTGGTGCTTAAGGTCCAGGAATTCCTCTTTGGTCATGCCCCGAAACAAGCCACGCATTTTCTTTAGACGTTGCACGGCCTGCGCTACCACCTCAGGGTCGCGGGCGGTGTCGGGAGGGATCAGCTTGCCGACAGGCCGACCATGCTTTGTGATCTGGAAAGCCTCCCCACGTTGCGTGCGTTCCAGCAGCTCGCTAAGTCGAGTTTTCGCTTCGAATGATCCGATGGTTTCCATGGATTATCCTAGTTGCCAACTAGTTGATTATATCACATATCGGAAGTCTTTGGCAGGGAATTAAATATATCGCTAAGAGGTGGGTCCATTGCCAAAGCGGCGGCCATCACCGCGCTGCGAATTGTTGGCGGAAGGCGTCGAGGGACGTGAAGCCGGGGGGGAGGCGGGCTTCCTCGGCGAGGAGGACGGGGATGCCGTTGCGGACGGGATAGCGCAAGCCGCCGACTTCGGCGACTAGGAAGCCTTCTTCCATTCGGAGCTTGCTGCGGGTCACCGGGCAGCACAAAAGGGCGAGCGTGGCTTCGTCAATCGTTTGCGGGGGAGTGGGATCGGTCATGCGGGGAAGTATAGCAGTAAGGGGCCCTGTGAGGACAATCCTGGAAGAACCCCCACCCTTGCCCTCCCCCTGAGTACATGGGGAGGGAGAGATTCCTTGCAGCAAGTGTCGCGCAGCTCACAGCAGGGCTTCGCGGCGCATCCAGTCGATGAATCGGGTGAGTCCTTCGCGGACGGTGATCTTGGGATCGTATCCGAGGAGCTTGCGGGCTTTGGAGATGTCGGCGAAGGTGATCGTCGGCTCGGAAGCGGGGGTGGGCGTGTCGATGATTTCGGCTTTGCGGCCGATCAGCTCCTCCAGGATTTGGACGAATTGGAAGTTGTCCACGGGTTGGGAGCAGCCGAGGTTGAGGATTTCGTACTCTAAACCCTTGTCGAGGGCGGCCAGGAAGCCGGCGACGATGTCGTCGATGTAAGTCCAATCGCGTTTGAGCTTGCCGGCGCCGTAGAGGGTGATGGGTTGTCCGCGGTGGATGGCCTGAGCCCATTGCCAGGGCATCATGTCGGGTCGGCCGTGGGGGCCGTAGACGTTGAAGAAGCGGAGGATGGTCGTGGGCAATTTCCAGAGATGATGGTAGCAATGGGCGAAGAGTTCCATGGCTCGTTTGCTGGCGGGGTATGGGGCGAGTGGGCGGTCGGCGCTGGCGGTTTCGGTGAAGGGGGCGGGAGTGTCCTTGCCGTAGGTCGATCCGGTGGAGGCGAGGATGCAGCGGGGCTTTCCGATCTGGCGGGCGGCGTCGAGGAGATTCACCGTGCCCTGGACGTTCACCAGCGCGTACATCAACGGATGCTGGACGCTGTAGCGCACGGCGGCCATGGCGGCCAGATGGGCGACGGCGTCGGGACGATGCTGGTTCAAAAGTTCGCGGATTCGCGGGGCGTCGCAGAGGTCGGCGCGGATGAAGGAGAATCGGTTTTCGGGGATGAGGTCGTTGAGATGGCGCTGCTTGTGTTCCAGCGGGTAATAGTCGTTCATGTTGTCCAGGCCGATGACCTTGTCGCCGCGCTGGAGAATCGCCTTGGCAAGTCGGCTGCCGATGAATCCCGCTGCGCCGGTGAGAAAGACTTTCATAATTTCACCTCGGTGTTGATCATGCTCTGCGGAAATCCTGCGGAATCCAAGGAAGAACCCCCACCCCAACCCTCCCCCTGAGTACATGGGGAGGGGGAAAAGAGGTAGGTAGGCGCGGGATTTCAGCGGAGTATGTTCATCAAGTATGACGCTGCGGGCAATCAATCTGTTACAAATTTATGTCTCCGCAGCCATTGGGCCGCGATTGAGGGCCAGGTGGTCAAGACGGGGTCATTGCCGCCGAGGCCGAATCCGTGCGGGCCGTGCTCGAAGACGTGGAGTTCAACGGGCACTTTGTGTTGGCGGCAGGCCATGGCGAAGAGGAGGCTGTTCTCCACGGGGACGGTGCGATCGTCGGCGGTGTGGAGGATGAAGCAGGGGGGCGTTTGGGCGGTCACTTGCCGGTCGTTGGAAAGCAACAGTTCCAGGGCGGGATCGGGATTGTCGCCGAGGAGATTTTTGCGGGATAGGGCGTGGGCATAGGGATCGGCCATCGAGATCACGGGATAAGCGAGAATGGCCAGATCGGGGCGGGAACTGACGCGGTTGATGGGATCGGGGTCATCGGGGATGCCGGCGTCAAAATGGGTGGCGGCGGTGGAGGCGAGATGTCCACCGGCGGAAAAGCCGACGATGCCGATGCGGTTCGCATCGAGATGCCATTGATCGGCGCGGGAGCGGACGAGGCGGATGGCGCGTTGCACGTCCAGCATTTCGGCGGGGTGATGATATTTCGGGCCGAGGCGATATTTGAGGACAAACGCGTGGATGCCGAGGGAGTTGAGCCATTGGGCGACGGGCGCGCCCTCGTGTGGGGCGAGATGGCCGTAGGCTCCGCCGGGGCAAACAATGAAAGCCGCCGCGCCGGCCTTTGCCGGGGCGAGGAGGAAAGGCGTGAGCGTGGGGACGTCGGCATCGGCGGCACCTTGGGCGCCCGGCGCATCGCCGTCCCAAAGGCGGACGGAGGGCTGAATTGTGGCCATGGTCGCCACGTCCGCGGCTCTGATGATTCCGTGGCAGGATGCCAGAAGGAATGTGAGGCCGAGCGACAAGGCGCCGGCCCATCGGGTGGGAAAGTCCATTGGCGAGTCCTCCAGCGCGATCCTATCGTGCACAAAAAGTTTGCCAACTCCAGCGGGAGAGCAAATAATGTGCGGACTCTCGAAAGTTCGATCGCCGCGAGGAACGGAGCAAGGCAGATGAAATCAAAACTTTGGCAGGAATTCAAGTCGTTCGCGTTCAAAGGGAACATGATCGACCTGGCGGTGGCGGTGGTGATCGGGGCGGCATTCAGCGGGGTGATCAATTCGCTGGTGAAAGACATCATCATGCCGTCGCTGACGTACGTGACGACGGCGGCGCAGACCGGAATGGAATCGGCGGCCAAAGTGGCTGAAAAGACGGCCAGCGTGGTTGGGGTGACGACGCAGCCGGCGAGCACGCAGCCAGCGACGACGCAGCCGGCCGAGGCGTCGGCGGCCCCGCCGCCGCCTGCCCCGACTCCACCGCCGGCGCCGCCAGCGGCAGGGAACGAGAAGGTGGTCAATTTTTCATGGACGATTGGACGAATCCAGATCGGGAACTTCCTGGCCGAGTTGCTGAACTTTCTGCTGGTGTCGTTCGCGGTGTTCATCACGATCGTGAAATTGCTTGGCGGAGTGATGAAAAGAGTGGGGAGCGAACCGGCCCCGTCGGAGCCGACAACCAAGGAATGCCCCAAGTGCCTGTCGCTGATTCCGATCAAGGCGACGAAGTGCGCGCATTGCACGGCGGATTTGCCGTAGCAATCATCCCCGGCGGTTTGGCGAAAGGCGTACAGATGTGCGGGCGTTGCCGTGCGCGCCGATTGTAGGACGTAGTATTTGCAAAGCTTCATCCTCTCCTCCACCCAGATACGCCAATGTGAAGAAATGTTAACAGCGCATTGGGGAGCAATTAGCGGGTGCTAATGATCGTTGGTCTCCAAGATGTTGGGGTTTAGCGGTGAATTAGCGCAGTTGTTACCCCGCGCTTACATGGGCGGTCGATTATTATCAACGGAGGTTAAGCGTCTGATGTTAAGGCGCTTGAGGCCGGGAATGGATTTCCGGCTGAACCTGTTGTTGGCTCGGGTGCCGCGTGTGGGCGACTGGGGCGCGGCGGCGGGCAAGACCCAAGGGAGTAAGGTCTATGCGGGCGGGATCTCAATCAACTGCACAAATGAATTTCACGAAACGAGTCGATCTTCACTGCCACAGCCGCGCCAGCACCGAGGCGGACGAGGCGATGCTGCAAGCGATCCGGTGTCCGGAAAGCTACAGCGAACCGAGGGAAATCTACGCCCAGGCCAAGGAGCGGGGGATGGATTTCGTGACCATCACGGATCACGATTCGATTTCCGGAGTGGCGGAGCTTGCGGGAGTGGCGGACGTGTTGGTCGGGGAGGAACTGACCTGCTATTTCCCGGAGGACCGCTGCAAGATTCATCTGCTGGTCTGGGGCATCACGTCGGTCGATCATGATGCGCTGCAACGAGCCGCAGACGATATCTACGCGGTGGCGCGGTACGTGGGGCAAAATCGGATCGCGCACGCGGTGGCGCATCCGCTGTATCGCCAGAACGGCGTGCTGGATCGGCGGCACGTCGAGCGGTTGATTTTGATCTTCAACGGATTCGAATGTCTGAACGGCGCTCACAGCATGACGCATCGGGAAGTGTTCGAGCCGTTGTTGGATGAACTGGATGCGGCGGGAATCCGGCGATTGGAACGGGCGCATCGGCTGGAGGCGGTGTGGGCCAAGCCGTGGATCAAAACGCGGACGGCGGGTAGCGACGATCATGGCTTGTTCAACATCGGCCGGACGTGGACGGAATTTCCGGCGGAGGCGCGAACGGTGGATCAAGTGCTGGAATGCCTGAGGCAAGGCCGATGCCGGCCGGGCGGAGAGGCGGGATCGAGCATCAAGCTGGCGCATAATTTCTTCGGCGTGGGGATGCGGTACTACACGCGTCAGTTGGCGGAATCGAAGAGGGGAAGGCCCAGGCGCATGATGCGGCGGATGCTGGGCGAAGAGGCGCCGCCGAGCCGGTTGTCCGCGGCGGCGGCGGCGTGCGGGATTTACGCGCGCGGGATTCCCCGCAAGATCGGCCGGTTTCTGGGGATCGGCAAACCGGCGCGGGGAACGAAGCTGTTGGGGGAATTGCTGTTGTCATCGGCGATGAAGCGTGCCGCGGGGGCGGGGGCACTGATGCAGGCGTTGAAGGAAGGGCGATCTCCGCTGGCGGAACACCGCTCGATGTTCGATTTGGTTTGCCGGGTGGACCGGGACGTGGCGGGCGGGATTTTCGACGCGGTGGCGGCGGCGCTCGACGACGGCGAGCTTGGGGCGGTGATGGACGCGATATCGACCGTGATTGCGCATCAGGCATTGCTGTTGCCGTATCACTTCGCGCTGTTTCACCAGAACCAGGAGCGGGATTTGCTGAACCGGCTATCGAAGCGGTCGCGATCCGGGGCCGGGGATTTTCCGCGCGTGGGGGTGTTCACGGACAGCGCGGATGAATCGACGGTCGCGGGCCGATTCGTTGGGGATTTGGGACGGTTCGCCGAATCACGGGGATTGCCGGCGACGATCCACTTCGCATCGCAAGCGCCCAAATCCGCGAAGAATTGGCGGAGCTTCGCGCCGGTGATCGACCGGAAGATCGCGGGGCTTGGGGCCGAATTGAAAATTCCGCCGGTGCTGGAGATTCTGGAATGGTCGGACCGGCGGCAGTTTGACGTGATCCTGGTGAACACGGCGGGCCCGATGGGGCTGTGCGGCTGGCTGGTGTCGAAGATGCTGCGGGCGCCGATGGTGGCGGTGTGCCACGATGATCTGCCGGCGCGCATGCAGGAAATGACCGGTGGGGACTATCGCCTGACGGCGGCGTTGGAAGCGTACGTGGCATGGCTGTACCGAAGCGCGGCGAAGGTGCTGACGATGGGTCAGGGCGCGGCGAAGATTTCGGGGATTCGTCAGCGGCGCTTGCCGGCGGAGGATCCGCTGGAATCCGTTTGGGATGCGTGCGTGCGCGCTGCGCGGGGACGGGAGAGCGAGGACGAAAACACGGCGAGGGAGGCGATGCGCGCATGATGCCGATGACACCGGATTTTCACGGCCAGACGGCGGAGGCGGACGGTTGGCGGGGCGCCAAGCCGCGGATCGCGATTCTTTCCGCGTCGGTGGGCGCCGGGCACGTGCGGGCGGCGCAGGCGATCGAGTCGGCGCTGGGGGAATTGCTGCCGGATGCGACGATCGCGCACGTGGACGCGCTGGATTTGACCAACGGAGCATTTCGGCGCGCTTACGGGGCGGGGTATTTTCGGGCGGTGGAGCGCGCCCCGCGATTCGTGGGATGGATGTACGATTTCCTGGATCATCCGAACGATCGCGGAGCGGCGACGCGCACGCGGCAATTGTTCGAGCGGTTGAATTTCACGAGGCTGACGCGGCTGCTGACGGAACATCCGTGGGACTTGGCGATTTGCACGCATTTTCTGCCGGCGGCGCTGCTGGCCCGGCTGCGCCGGCGGGAACTGGTGCAGTTTCCCCATGCGGTGGTGGTCACGGATTTCGACGTTCACGGGATGTGGATCACCCGGCCGTGCGAACGGTTCTTCGTGGCGACCCAGGAGGCGAAAGCCAATCTGGCGGCGCTGCAAGTCGAGGATCGGGACATTCGCGTCACGGGCATTCCGATCGATCCGCGATTCAACGGGGCGCTGGACCGCGGCGAGGCGATCGCGCGGAACGAACTGGCGGCGGACCGGCCGATCGTGCTGCAACTGGCGGGGGGATTCGGGATCGGATCGATCGAGCGAATCCATCGGTCGATCTGCCAGATCGAGCGCCCTTTGCAAATCGTGGTGGTCACGGGCCGGAACAGCGGCGCGGCCGAGGCGCTGACGTCGGTGGACCATCATCCCCGGCACCGGCGGAAGATCCTGGGGTATACCATGCGGATGCACGAGCTTCTGCGCGCGGCGGACGTGGTGGTGACCAAGCCGGGGGGATTGACGACGGCGGAATCGCTGGCCAGCGGTTGCCCGATGGTGATCGCCGAGCCGATTCCGGGACAGGAGGATCGGAACGCCGATTTCCTGCTGGAAAACGGGTGCGCGATCAAGGTGAACAACCTGTCGTCGCTGACGTATAAGCTTTCCTCGCTGCTGGAAGACTCGGCGCGGCTGGAGAGAATGCGTGCGGCTGCGACGCGTTGTGCGCGCCCCGGGGCGGCGCACGACGTGGCGGCAAGCTGCGTTCAACTCTTGCAACATCATCCCGTTTTGGTTTAGAAAGAGCAGAGGAGCGCTCCCGTTTGGGTCGCGGCTCAACGGACGGCGCCTATGCAGCATCTGATCCTGGCCGCGTTTCTGATCGCCCTGGCGTTTACTTTCGCGCGGGTGGAAATCGAGATCGAGGGGCCGAATGGGTGGGCGGCGAATCTTCCCACCTGGCGGATTTCCAATCGGTGGACAAAACTGTTCTACGGCAACCGGCCGCTGACGGGCTACCATTTCTGGCTTCAGACGTTTGTATTTCTAATGGCCCATTTGCCGTTCACGTTGCAGTTTGCGCCCTGGTCGTGGGCTGGGGAGCTGCGAATCGTCGGGTTCGTGATCGTTTTTTTCATCGTCGAGGATTTTTTGTGGTTCGTGCTGAATCCCGCTTACGGCATCCGGCGGTTCCGGCGGGAGCACATCTGGTGGCATGGGCCGAACTGGTGGTGGATCATGCCCAGGGATTATTGGGTGTTCCTGACGCTGGGGTGCGTGACGTATGGGGCTGGGGTGTGGATGAAATCGGCGGTGGGGCCGTAGGGGCGGGGATTTGGTGGTGGGTCAATCTGAATGGTGAAGCGATTTGGGATTCCCAGGGAGCAAGCTCCCAGGGCTTTGGATGGCGAAAGTAACCCAATACCGGGAATTTCATCCACTTGAACACCGCCGGGGCTGGCCGTATGATGCCCGGCTTCCTGAATTCAGGCGGAGAGCCGTGTTTTGCAGCGAGGACCAAAAGTAAGATGCCGACGATTAATCAGTTAATTAAGAGGCCGCGACGGAGTCTGCCGCGGATCAACAAGGTGAAGGACCTTGAGGCTTGCCCGCAGAAGCGTGGGGTTTGCCTGCAGGTCAAGACGATGACGCCGAAGAAGCCGAACTCGGCTTTGCGGAAGATCGCGCGCGTGCGGCTGAGCAACGGGCGCGAGGTGACGGCGTACATTCCGGGCGAGGAGCACAACCTTCAGGAACACAGCATCGTGCTGGTTCGCGGGGGCCGGGTTCGCGATTTGCCGGGCGTTCGGTATCACATCGTTCGTGGGACCCTGGACGCATTGGGCGTCGAAGGACGAAAACGCGGGCGAAGCAAATACGGAAGCAAGTCCGGAAAGTAAGGTCCAATGCACGTTCTGCGGTTTCTTCTCGACGGCGAGTTGAGTCCGGGATCGTGGGGCTCGAGCCTGAGATTTTTGATCTCGCTTCTGGTGATGCTCATCGTCGGCATCGGGGCGATTATCTGGTGGCTTAAGCGTGGATAAGGTCAAAGTGAAACGGAGCAGGTAATTCAGCAATGGCATTCAAGAAATTCACAGCCAGCGAGGACATTCTAAAACCGGACCCGCGATACAACAGCAAGCTGGTCAGCAAATTCATCAACTGCCTGATGTGGCAGGGGAAGAAGACGGTGGCGCAGCGGGTGGTGTACGGGGCAATGGATCAAATCGCCAAGAAGGTGAAGGACGTTCCGGTGCTGGAGCTGTTCGAGACGGCGGTGAACAACATCAAGCCGTACGTGGAGGTTCGGAGCCGGCGCGTGGGCGGGGCGAACTACCAGGTCCCGATGCAGGTGAACAAGCGGCGGCAGCAAAGCCTGGCGTTTCGCTGGCTGCTGGACGCGTGCCGGGGGGCGACCGGGCGGCCGATGGCCGACCGGCTCGCCGATGAACTGATGGCCGCATATAAAAAGGAAGGCAAGGCGATGTCGACGCGAGAAAACACGCACCGCATGGCCGATGCCAACAAGGCCTTCGCACACTTCGCTTGGTAAGAGGATGTCAGCGTGGTGATCCATGATAGACGTCAAGGACCTGCGCGAGAATCCTGAGAAGTACCGCCGGGGGGCGGAGCTTAAGAACGTCACCGTGAACATAGCGGCGGTGCTGGACCTGGACGGGCAATGCCTGCGCGCCCAGCAGGAATTCGACCGACTTCGGGCGGAGCAAAACGAATTGTCCAGGCAGATCGGGAAGGCGAAGAGCGCGGAGGAACGGGAAGCGATCAAGAGCAAGGCTGCGGCGATGAAGCCGCAACTTCAGGAATTGGAGCAGAAGCGCAAGACGGCCGAGGCGGCTCGGGACGAGCTTTTGTTGCAGATTCCCCAGCCGCCGGATGATGACGTGCCGCCGGGGAAGGATGCGGCGGACAATGTGGTTCTTTACGCGCATGGCGAGCCGCGGCGGTTTGAGTTCAAGCCGAAGAACCATATCGAGCTGGGAAAGGCGCTGGACCTGTTCGATTTCGAGGCGGGGGTGAAATTGGCGGGGACGCGGTCGTATTTCCTCAAAGGATTGGGCGCCGATCTGCATCAGGCGGTGCTTCGGCTGGCGCTGGACATGATGACGCGGGAGAACGGGTTCACGCAATTGACCGTTCCGGTGCTGGTGCGGGAGGTGGCGATGCAGGGGACGGGGTTTTTTCCCGCCAGCCGGGAGCAGGCGTATCACGTCACCGAGGACGATCTGTTTCTGACGGGGACGGCGGAGGTGGGATTGACGGCGTATCACCTGGGGGAGATTTTGGAAGAATCGGCGTTGCCGCGGCGGTACGTCGCGGCCAGCACGTGCTTCCGGCGCGAGGCGGGGACTTACGGCAAAGATACGGCCGGGCTTTATCGCGTTCACCAGTTCGACAAGGTCGAGCAAGTGGTGATCTGCCGGAACGACGTGGAGGAATCGAAGCGCTGGCACAAGGAAATGCTGGGTTATGCCGAGGAGATTTTGCGGAGACTGAAGTTGCCGTACCGGGTGATCCAGTGCTGCACCGGGGATATCGGGGTGAAGAACGCGTCGCAGATGGACATCGAAACGTGGATGCCGAGCCGATACGACGGGAAGAACCCGGCGAGCGGCTACGGGGAAACGCATTCGGCGTCGCGGTTGTACGATTTCCAGGCCCGGCGATTAAATCTGCGGTACAAAGGCTCGGACGGCAAGATTCGGTTCGTGCACACGCTCAACAACACGGTGGTTGCCAGCCCGCGGATATTGATTCCGATCCTAGAGAACTATCAGAACGCGGATGGATCGGTGACGATTCCGGAGGCGCTGCGGCCACATCTGAATGGACGGGAGCGGATTGGGTGAGGGCGTACCCGACGCAGGAGAATGCCCGCGCTTGCGACCAGCAGGAGCGAACTTGTCGCCGGTTCGGGAATAGAAAGGGCGAAGACCGTGCCGCCGCCGTTGGCCCCGCCCCCATCTGTTGTCCCGTAGAGGGTGTTGCCCGAGAGGGTCAGGTCGCCGACCGGGTTTTCCCCGTTGGAGCCATTGAATGCCGCCAGCACGGTGGGCGATCCGCCGGTGACTGGGACTGAGAAGACCGTGCCTACGCCGTTGGGCCCCCCAACAACCGTTGTCCCGTAGAGGGTGCTCCCCGACAGGGTCAGACCGGCTTCGGGCTGTTGCCCGTTGGTGCCGTTGAATGACGCTAGGACGGCGGGCGTGCCACCGGTGATCGGGACCGAGAAGACTTCGCCGAGGCCATAGGCCCCGCTGTCAGGCGTTGTCCCATAGAGGGTGTTCCCCGCGAGGGTCAGGTCGGTGGATGGGTATTCGCCGTTGGAGCCGTTGAATGACGCCAGCACGGTGGGCGACCCGCCGGTGACCGGGACAGAGAAGACATTGCCCTCGCCGTCACCCCCGCCCTCAGTCGTTGTGCCATAGAGGGTGTTGCCCGAGAGGGTCAGGCCAGCCTCTGGGGTTTGGCCGTTGGCGCCGTTGAATGACGCCAGCACGGTGAGGGAACCGCCCGTGACCGGGATCGAGAAGACCGTGCCCCAGCGGTAGCCGCCCCATGCCGCTGTCCCGTAGAGGGTGTTGTCCGAGAGGGTGAGACCGTGTGGGCCTTCGCCGTTGGAGCCGCTGAATGACGCCAACACGGTGGGCGACCCGCCTGTGACCGGCACCGTGAAGACCGTGCCCCAGCCGTTGGCCCCCCTTGATAAGTCGTCCCGTAAAGGGTGTTGCCCAAGAGGGTTAGGCCGGCCTCTGGCCACTGGCCATTGGAACCGTTGAATGACCCCAGCATGGTGGGCGAACCACCGGTGACCGGGAGGGAGAAGACCGTGCCGTACCCGTCGGCCCCGCCTTCCCAAGTCGTCCCGTAGAGGGTGTCGCCCGAGAGGCTCAGGCCGGCTTCTGGGAATTCGCCGTTGGAGCCGTTGAATGACGCCAGGGTCGTGAGGGTGTACTGCGCCCGGGCAATGCCGGCGGCAAATCCGACCACCGTGGCGATGACCAGGACCGAGCGTTGCAGGCAATTCGTCCTTTTCACGATTTTCACCCTTGGGTTGAATCGAGTGGTTGAAAGTTCATTCGGAATCTCCTATTTGACTTCCCGCCCGCGACCGTCGCGGGCAACAGACAAGGGTCCAGTAGGTGAAGGTCTGTGTTGGGCTGTAGGCGTAGAGAACGGACCCAGAAGCGACTAATTTTGAGGTGCTGTATATTTGTGATTTGCGAAAACAAATTTTCCAGCCTCCCAAGGACGGCGTGAACTATGTGCAAGAATATGGCAAGTCTAACGGTTCGATGCTCTTACGACAAGGAAAAACGCGTCAAAATGATACTGCCAAATGCTAAGGTTGGTGAATTGTCCGCGGTTTGCGAGCTTGTAACGTGTCGCATGAAATCGATATGTACTTGTAGGACAATTGCTTATATGGATTCATTGACGGTTAGGACGAAACGCGACATCGTGCGTCCGAAATGCGACAGATGGGCGGAGGGCCTGAGGGCGAATTGTGGCTTGAGCGCTTACGGAATGACCCGTTACGCGCTCACCTCCTGGATTCCGTTGAACAACACGGTGGTCGCCAGCCCGCGGATTTTGATTCCGATCCTGGAGAATTATCAGAACGCGGATGGATCGGTGACGATTCCGGAAGCGCTCCGGCCACATCTGAATGGGCGGGAACGGATTGGGTAAGTCATGCGGGTTCCCCGCCGCTTTCTTTCGTCAACTCATCGAGGCATTTGAACGTCAACGGCTTGACCGCGGTAGGAGACTTCCGCGTCGGCCTTTTCCGGGAGGCGGGGGCCGGCGCCTACGCCGTCGCGGACGCGGATGATGCGGAAAGTTCTGGTGTTCAACATGCCGGGGAATTCACCCTGGCGGGCGCCGATCGTGAGCGATCCGCGGGAATCGTTCCAGGTGATCGGGATGACGGCGCGGATTCCCTTTTCGTAATTGTAGTTGTCGCCTTCGTCTTCGTAGAGGTTGAAAGCGCCGTCCTTGCCGGGGTAGATGCGCAGCTCGATGGGATCGGCTTTATGTCCCATCGCGGATTCCACAGGCGGACCGAGGGGGATGATGGAGCCGGCGCGAACGAAAAGAGGAATCGTCTGGATGGGAGCCGAAGCGACGATGGTTTGGCCGCCGGGGAGCGATTTCCCGGTCCAGAAATCGAACCAGACGTTGCCCGCCGGGAGATAAACCGGGCGGGTTGCGGCTCCGGCCGTGGTGACCGGATTGACCATGATCGCGGGGCCGAACATATATTGGTCGGGGATGTTGCACGCCTTTGGATCGTTGCGGAAATCGAGGACCAAGCCGCGCATCATAGTGGAATCGTCGTGCGTGACGGACCAGGCGACGGAATAGACGTAGGGCAGCAGGCGATAACGAAGCTGGTCGTAGTTGACGAGGATTTTGGAGGTATCGTCGGTGAATCGCCAGATTTCTTTCGGTTGGTCCGTACCGTGGACGCGGAACATGGGGCAAAACGCGCCGAACTGGAACCAGCGAGTGAAGAGTTCGCGGTAGGTAGGATCGGCTGGTTTACTGCCGAAGAATCCACCGATGTCGGTGTTCCAATAGGGGATTCCGGTGAGGCAGAAGTTGATGCCGGCGGGGATCTGTTTGGCAAAGACGTCCCAGCGTCCGTGGATGTCCCCGGACCAGGTGATGGCGGCGTTTCGCTGCTGGCCGGCGTAGGCGGAGCGGGTGAGGATGAGAACGCGCTTATCCGAGGATTCGGCGCGCTGGCCCTGATAGACGGCCGTTGTGGTCATCAGGGGATAAGCGTTGAAGACTTTGGCGCCCGGACCGGCGGCGGTGGCATAATCGCGGAACTCACCCCATTTCCCGCTGAGTTCCGGTTCAGTCGCGTCCAGCCACCAACCGTCGATTCCGACGGAAAAGAGATTTTTAGAAATCTGCCTCCAATAAATCTCCCGGCCCCTGGGGTTGAAAGGGTCATACCATTTCTGCTGGCCCTTGGGGAAGACGCTGGGGATGGTGCGCGGAAACAGCACGCCCGCGTTTTGCAATTCGCGGTAGTTCTCGCCGTCGGGATCGAATTTTGACCAGACCGAAATGAGCAAGTGGATATCGTTGGCGTGAAGCTTTTGCAGCAATCCCTTCGGATCGTAATAGCGCGACGGATCAAGCTTGTGCGATCCCCACGGTCCGTGCGACCAGTATTGCCAATCTTGGATGATGCCGTCGATGGGGATATGGCGGGTGCGATACTGATCGACGATCCAGAGAAGCTCGTCCTGGGAGGCGTAGCGTTCCTTGGATTGCCAGAATCCCCAGGCCCATTTGCCGAACATCGGGGCGGAGCCGGTCAGGAAGCGATAGGCGGCGATGGACTGGTCCAGATCGGGGCCGTAGAGGACGTAGTAGTCGATTGATTCGCCGGCCTCGGAAGACCATTGGATCGTACCGGGCTTGTCGGCAGCCGCGCCAGATGCGACATCCGTGATGGAGGGATTGTCCCAGAAGAATCCGTAGCCGCGAGACGACATGAGCACGGGAATTCCCACGAGCATGTTCTGTTGCTGGAGGTGGATTTTCTTCCCGGCGAGGTTGATCCAGCCATCCTGATGCTGGCCGAGACCGAAGATCGCTTCGTCGCTGGGGAATTGGAAGACCTGCTTGATCTTGAAGGTGGATTGGCGTTGGAGAGTGACCGCCTCCATGGACTGTCCGCCGTCGGCGGGCTCGGCGAGAAAAGATTTGCCGCCGGAATCTTGGAAATCGATGGCTCCGGTTTTTCGCTGGACCTGAACGCGCAGCAATGTTGTGTTGAGCGTGACGCGATCGGCGGCTTCCAGGAGATCCCAGTGAGCCGGCGCCGGCTTGGCGATGACCGAAAGACTGTTGTCGGGCGGAAGATTATCGGCGCGGGTGTAAGTCACGCGGACGATTCGGTCGGACCACACTTGCAACCGAAGGATGCCGACGCTCAATTTCAGCGTGAATCCCGCGGCATCTTGCCGAAGGGAATCGGCGGCGGGGGCGGCGCCGAGGGCCGAGGAGACGGGAGCCAGGAAGAGAAGCAAGAGCAAGATGCCAAGCGGATTGTCTTTGAAGCTAAAGAGCCGGTGAAGTTTCATCGGGAATCCGCCAAGGTTTGCTGATACTTCCGCATCAACCCGGCGCGGCTGATCAGGCCGATGACGTGGTTGGGGCGGCTGTTCATGGTGACGGGAAGATGGCTGACGTCGTGCCGGGAAAACGCTTCGAGGACGGAGCCAAGATCGTCGGTGTGTTTCACCAGCGGCACGTCGGTTCGCATCAATTCGGCGACGACCAGAAGGGGAACGGCGTCGCGATCGAGCAGGGCCATCTGGATGTCGGCGGCGACGACCATGGCGGCGTAGGCGCCGTGTTCATCGACGACGACGAAGTTGGCCGCGCCGCCGGCGGCGGTGAGATTGAGAATTTTCTGGAATGGATCGGCGGCATGGACGACGCTGGCGGGTTCGAGGGTGACGTCTTCGACGGTAAGTTGGCGGAGAACGGCGCGATCGCCGGCGGTCCCCGTTCGGATGCCGCGCAAGCGGAGACCCAAAGTGTAGATGGAATCCTGGTAGAGAAGCCGAGCGGTGGCCGTGGCGACGACGCAGGCGAGCATGGCGGGAACCATGACCTTGTAATCCTCGGTGACTTCAAAGCAGATGAGAATGGAGGCGAGCGGGGCGTGGACGACGGCGGCGAGGACGGCGCCCATTCCGACCAGGGCATAGACTTCCGGCTGAACGGAGGCGAATAAATGCGAGCGTTGGAGCAGAGACCCCATAACGGCGCCGGCGGTGGCGCCGAGAAATAGGGAGGGGGCGATGACGCCGCCGCTGCCGCCGCTGCCGAGCGTCAGGCAGGTTGCGATCATCTTCATGGCGCACAGAAACGCGAGCAATATGAGGATTTTTTCGGTGCCGGTGCTGGGCGAGGTATAGTAAACGGGCGAAAGCAACTGCTCGATGAATCCGTAACCGTCGCCGAAGAATGCCGGCATGGGATAGGTCTTGAATGGCACGGGCTTGGTGACGCCCAGGACGAGCCAGCCGAAGACCAGGATGTAAACAATCCCCAGCAATCCGAGGAGCGTACCGCCGAGAGCCGGCTTGAAGACGGGGGGAATTTTGAATCGGCTGAACCAGCTCTCGGACTTATACATCAGGCGGATGAGGGTGACGCCGACCAGGCCGCAGATGAGTCCGAGCACGACGAAATTTCCGACTTGTCCCCAGCGCAGGGCTTCGTGGGTGCGGATGGCGTCGGGGGAGATGTCGAAGATGGGGTGGAATTCCTGGCTGTGATGGATGAGCTTGAAGAGCAGGAGTTCGCTGACCTGGGCGATGACGCTGGCGACGACGACGGGTGTGAAGGCGCGGATGGAAAAATCCTGGAGGATGACCTCGAGGGTGAACAGGACGCCGCCGAAGGGGGCGTTGAAGATCGCGCTGATTCCTGCGGCGCTACCGCAGCCGATGAGGACGGGCATCTGGCTTCGGGCGATGCGGAAGAATTGGCCGATGCCGGAGGCGATGCCGGCGCCGATCTGGACGATGGGACCCTCGGCGCCGGCGGAGCCGCCGCTGCCGATGGTCACGCCCGCGGTGAGGATTTTTTCCAGGGAGACGAGGGGGCTTTGAAATCCGCTGGTTCGGACGACGGATTCCATGACATCGACGATGCCGTGGCCTTCGCGGACGCGGAAGAGGTATCGGCTGACGATGCCGACGATGAGCCCGCCGATGGCGGGGAACGCCACCAGAAGGATCATGCCGAACCCGCGGTAGAGGCGGCTTTCGCCCGTGTCCAAATAGAGGAGGTTGCGGACGAGGAGGATCAGTTCGTGGAATCCAACCGCGGCGGCGGCGGTGACCATGCCGACGATGACCGCGAGGATGAGCAGGAAGGAGTCGTCCTTGAAACCGAACCGGGTGAGGGAACGCGTGATCGCGCCGCGGAGGCGGGCGGCGGGCTCGGTGAGGTCGGGGGGCATTGGGCCAAAGAATACACCTTGAAGGCGGAAACTCGAAACTCGAAATTCGAAATTCGAATCAAATTCGAAGGACGAAACTCGAAACGCCTTGGTTTCGAGTTTTGAATTTCGAATTTGATTCGTCATTCGAATTTCGAATTTCCAATTTCGGCTTTCCCTCATTGCCTCCTATAATCCCTCCATGCCCTCAAACCGAGGCAAGGTCGTCGTCGCGATGAGCGGCGGGGTGGATAGCTCCGTGGCGGCGGCGCTGCTGCTGCGGCAGGGGTACGAGGTGGTGGGGGTCTTTCTGAGGCTGGGGACGCCGGCGGGAGTCGAGAACCATTCGGATGAATCGCCGGCGGATTCGGGCAAGAGCAAGCAGGGGTGTTGCTCGGTGCTGGATGCGGCGGATGCCCGGCGCGTGGCGGATATGCTGGGGGTTGGGTTTTACGTGCTGAACTTCCAGGAGGATTTCTCGCGAGTCATCGATTACTTCGTGGATGAGTACAACCGGGGACGGACGCCGAATCCTTGCGTGCGCTGCAACGATTGGCTGAAGTTCGGGCGGCTGGCGAGCTATGCCGAAGCGGTGGGGGCGGATTACCTGGCATCGGGGCATTATGCGCGCATCGGGGTGGATGCGGTGACGGGGCACAGGTCGCTGCTGCGGGGCCGGGATCGGCGGAAGGACCAGAGCTACGTGCTGTTCGGCATGAGCCGAAAGACGCTGGATCATACGCTTTTGCCGATTGGCGACATGGAGAAGCACGAGGTTCGGGCGATTGCGCAGGAGATGAAGCTTCCGGTTTACAACAAGCCGGATTCGCAGGAAATATGCTTCGTCCCGGACCAGGATTACGCGGGGTTGGTTCGGCGGAGAAGTCCGCAGGCCGTGCGGCCTGGGGAACTGGTGATGGAGGACGGCGCGGTGGTGGGGCGGCATGAAGGGCACCAGCATTTCACGATCGGGCAGCGAAAGGGCGTGGGGGTGGCGTTCGGGCGGCCGATCTACGTCGTCGATATTGATTCGGAGGCGAATCGCGTCACCCTGGGCGAAAAGGAAACGCTGCGCCGCGGCGGTTTGACGGCTCGGGAAGTGAATTGGCTGACCGACCGTCCGCCGATCACCGGCCGGCCGATTTCCTGCCTGGCGAAGATTCGTTACAACCACGATCCGCAGCCGGCGACGGTGACGGCGGGCGAGGGTGAGATCGTGGTTCGGTTCGATGAGCCGCAGTCGGCGGTCACGCCGGGACAGGCGGTGGTGTTGTTTGATGGGGACGTGGTGTTGGGAGGGGGATGGATTGAGAGGGCGTTAGTGTAAATTCGAAATTCGAAACTCGAAATTCGAATCAAATTCGAAATTCAAAATTCGAGTGGCGAATCGGATTTAGTTTCGAATTTCGAGTTTTGAATTTGATTCGAGTTTCGAATTTCGAGTTTCGAGTTTAGCGTTTTCCCCATGTTTCCCCGTAACGTTCTCATCTTCCACTCGGGCGCTCTGGGCGACTTCGTTCAGACGTGGCCGCTCGGGCTGGCATTGGGACGGCTTTTTCCGCAGAGCCGCGTGATCTACGTCACGCAACGGCAGAAGGGCGTGCTGGTGGAGAAAGTGCTGCGGCTGGAATTCATGGATACCGAGTTGGGATGGCATCATCTCTTCGGGGATGCGGCGCAATTGCCTGAAGTCTGCCGGCATAAGCTGGCGTCGGCACATTCGATCTTCACGTTTATTGCAAGGCCCGGGGATGCGTGGATGCGTGCGGCGGCATCGGTTGCGCCGGGGGCGCAGATGATTCCGGTTGAGGCCGGGACCGCCGGACAGATTGCCAGTTCGCTGAGTCGTGTTCCGGCGGTGCGGGCGGCGGTGGGGCAGATCATGGCATCCATCGCGGATAGGGGGATTCATTTTCCCGGGCCGCCGCAGGCCGGGCCGGTCGGCATTCATCCGGGCGCGGGAGCGCCGGCGAAATGCTGGCCGCTGGATGGGTATCTGGAGCTGATCGGCCGGCTGCACGATGCGGGGCATCGGTGCCGGATTTTTCTCGGCGAGGTTGAGATGGAACGGTGGCCGGGAGAGGAGATTCATCGGCTGCAATCGGCGGACGAAACGGTGCAGCCGGCGACGTATTTGGATTTGTTCCAGGAACTATCGGCGTGTTCGGCGTTCGTGGGCAACGACAGCGGGCCGGGGCAATTGGCGGGGATTATCGGGTTGCCGAGCGTCATTCTATTTGGACCGACCGATCCGGCGGTTTGGAAGCCGCTGGGGCCGCGCGTGGGGGTGATGCGGGGCCAGCCGCTGGCGTCGCTGCCGGCGGAGCAGGTTTGTCAGGCGGTTTTGCAAAGTTTGCCGCAAACGCTTTTGCCGGCGCGAGCCGATTGAATGGTTATGACATCGGCGGCTCCTCAACCTCCGCAGCTTAGTCAGGAGAACCTGCGGGAGTTGCAGGCGGCGCGGAAATCGCTGAGCAAAATCCGGCGGGCTGTCAGTACGGCGCGGTTTGAGGGGTATAGCGTTGCAATATGCGGGGCGCTGACGGTATTGATGAACACCGACAGCTTCGCCTGCGTGCTCGTTGGGACGGTGCTGGCGGGAATCGGGATCGTGGAGATCGTCGGCGCCAGCCGGCTTCGCCGGCTCGAGGCCGGAGCGGTCCGCATGCTCACCATCAATCAATTGTCGCTGGCGGTGCTGATCCTTCTGTATGCGTTGTGGAACCTGCACGCGGAGGTCGCTCATCCCGTTTCGGATTTTCCCGATCTCAGCCCGTCCGACGCGAAGCTGCTTGGGCAAATGGATTCTTCGGTTCTCGGCATCACGCACGAAGCAATGTTGTTGCTTTACGGCTCGCTGATCGCCGCGGCGGCGGTGGAGGCGGGCATGGCGTGGTATTACCATTCGCGCGGCGGGCATCTTCGAGAGTATCTGGCGCGGACGCCGCCGTGGATCATCACCATGCAAAAGGCGGGGATTTCGGTTTGAACGAATTTGCGAAATGCCCTCACCGCGGCCCTCTCCCGGGGTACCGTACCGGAGGAGGAGGAAAACGCAACGCCGGAAAAATCCCGTTACCTCTGCCCGCATCGCGCCAATGTAGGGGTGGTGGAAACCAGGCGGGATGCGGCCGGCGACCGGGCGATGAGGGTGGCCCGCCGCCACTGGAACCGTAAAGGGTAATGAGCCAATGACCATTGTCTCCCAGCCCCGAGGGATGGAAGATGAGCGCGTGGCGCTAGCGGAAATGCCCAGTCTCTCGGCCGGCGGGAAGGAATCGGACGAACTGGATTTGCTTCAATGCCGGCAAGTTCTGGCCGGAGACAACCAGGCTTGCGCGGACCTTTTCAAGCGGCACGAGGCGCGTATTGCGCGTTTGATGTGGCGTTTCACGCGCGACCGGGGCACGCAGGCCGAGCTGGTTCACGAAGTGTTCGTCCAGGTGTATCTCTCGTTGCCGCGTTTTCGGCCCCACAGAGCGCCGTTCGAGCACTGGCTTTTTCGGATCGCGACGCGTGTCGGGTATCAATTCTGGAAAGCCCAGGCGCGCCGCCGCCGGATGTTGCCGCTGGACGATTTTGATCCAGCCGCCGCGACCGCGGCCGATCGGATCGACCCCACCGCCGCGGCCGAAACGCTCCACCGTCTTCTGGCCCAACTGCCCTCGGCCGACCGGCTGGTGCTGACGCTGATGTATTTCGAGGATTGCAGCATGAAGGAAATCGCCCGACGCACCGGCTGGAACGAAACGCTCGTCAAGATGCGCGCCTACCGCGCGCGAAAGCGCCTGAAGCGGATCATCGAACAGAACCGGATGACGGAATTCTTAACCGGGATCAGCCATGGAACCACTTGAAGCAGTCGATGCCCTGGCCCGGCGCGCCAGGGCCGAAACGCCGCCCCAAACCGACGTCAACGTCGGCGCGGTGCTGCGGGCCGCCCGCGCCGAGCCGCCATGGCGGCTGACGCCGTTGGCGTGGTCCGCGGCGGTCTCCGCGCTCGCCGCCTGCGCCATCCTCACCCTGGCGCTCCATTCCAACAAATCCACAACCGTCGATCCCATCACGCCGCTGTTCAACGCGGCAGAGGTGCAGATGCCATGACCGAAACCAACCCACCCATTTCCGATGCCGGCTTGACGTCCCGATGTAATTGCTGCCGGGCGATCAAGGCGCTGATGCTGGCGGCGGTCATATTCGTTTGCGGCGGCGCGGCCGGCTGGGGCCTTGCCCTGCTGCTTCACCGGCCGCCGCCGATGTCGATGGAACTCGTTCCGGAGCCGCCCGCCAATGACCTGGTCGAGCGACTGCGTTATGAGCTGCTGCTGAGCGACGATCAGGTGACGCAGGTGCGCCAGATTTACAAGGAGCGGCAGGACGCCCTGCACGCGATCCGCGAGAAGATGGGTCCGGAATTGAAGGCGGAATATGACAAGCTCGATCAGCAGATGAAGGGGGTTCTGACTCCGGCGCAATACCAGAGATGGGCCGAGCGATTCCAGAGCGTGCGCAGCCGGATGTTGCCGCCGCCGCCGCCCGGCGGAGGCCGGCTGGACCGTTGGGATGGACCGCCCATGGAGCCCGGCGGGCCACCCGGTGGACGCGGCGGGCCGCCCATGGGGCCGGGTGGACCCGGTGGGCCACCGCCAGGACCCGGTTGATCGGCTATTATTTATGCCATGAACCACCGCATCGCAGGATTGATATTGTTTGGGCTTCTTCTGAACGCACGAACCGCGCTGGGAACCGGCGGAACGGTCAATGGCATGACCGCCGTCATCATCGTCGCCGCCGACGGAACCGGCGATTTCAAAGCCGTTCAGCAAGCCGTGGATTCGATTCCCCAGGGCAACGCCCAGCCCATGATCGTTTGCATCAAGCCCGGAACCTATCACGAGAAGATCCGCATCACCCAGCCCTTCGTCCACCTCCTCGGCCAGGACGCCGAGAAAACCATCCTCACATTTGACGATTACGCCCGGAAGAAAAATCCGGACGGCAAGGAACTCGGCACCTTCGGATCGTTCAGCGTCACGGTCCGCGCCAAGGGATTCGCCGCCGACAACGTCACCTTCGAGAACCCCTCCGCTCCGCGCAAGACCGTCGGGCAGGCCGTCGCACTCGGCGTGGATTCCGATCGCGCCGTTTTCCGCAACTGCCGCTTTCTGGCCAATCAGGACACGCTCTACGCCAATTCCGGACGGCAGTATTACTACAAATGCCTCATCCGCGGCGACGTCGATTTCATCTTCGGCAACGCGACCGCGGTGTTCGACCAATGCGAGATTCAGAGCACCGGCAAGGGATATTTGACGGCCCAATCCCGCACCGACGAAAAGCAGAGCACCGGATACGTCCTGGTCGATTGCAAGCTCACCGCCGCAGACACAGTGCCCGATGGCTCGGTCTATCTGGGCCGGCCCTGGCGGCCCTACGCGCGCGTCGTGTATTTGCATTGCCAGCTCGGCCCGCAAATTCAGCCCGCCGGCTGGCTCAAGTGGCGGCCCACGGACAGCGACATGCACGCCTTCTACGCGGAATACGCCTGCTCCGGCCCCGGCGCCGCCGGCGACGCACGCGTCGATTGGTCAAAACAACTCACCCAATCCGAAGCTGAGCCATTCTCGAAGGAGAATTTCCTCAAAGGCGATGACGGATGGGCGCCGTGGAAGGAAAATCCGCCGACGACGCAACCATGAATTGGAATTGGAAACTCGAAATTCGATTCACGCAATCTTGCAAGCCTCGTCAAACCCCAGCCGTGGAAGGCGCGGATGCAGCTTCTCGGCATCCCCATATCCAAGGTTCATAATGAAATTGGATTTGAACCGGCCATCGGGGAAGAATTCCGCATCGACCTTGGCGTTGTCGAAACCCGACATCGGGCCGCAATCCAGCCCAAACGCCCTGGCGGCGACGATGAAATACGCCGCTTGCAGCGTCGCGTTGCGGAAGGCGTGGATTTTGGCGCGTTCGGCGTTCTCGGGCTTGGCGAAAAAATCGCGGAACCCCGGCGCCGGCGGAAACAGCCGGGGAATGTATTCGTAGAACCGCAGATCGTCCGCGAAAATCGCCGTCACCGGGGCCGCCATCGTCTTCTGGACGTTTCCCGCATCCAGCGCGGGTTTCAGCCGCTCTTTCGCCGCCGGCGATTTGACGAAGACGATCCGCATCGGCATGGTGTTCGCCGACGTCGGACCCAGCTTCGCCAGGTCGTACACCGCCCGCAGCAGATCGTCGCCGACCGGCTTGGCCAGCCACGCCGAATACGTGCGGGCCTGCCGGAAAATCACGTCCAGGGCCGCATCTGAAATCGGATTTGCCATTGAAATTCCTTGCCTTCCTTCGTGGGCTCGATTGACGATAGGTGCAAACCGCGATCACTTCAACCGCCATGGTGAATCTCCCGCCGCTTCCGTATCATGGGTTCAAGCGAAATTGGCCGGGAGGTAACGGTGGTTCGTCAGGCGTTTTTTCAATTCGGAATAATCCTGGGTCTAACCCTGTTGGCGGCGGCCGCGAATGCTTCGGAAACCGGCAATTACGTCATCGCCGCCCCCGGCAACCCCGACTGGGCGCTCGGCTGCGGCTGGACGGGATCAAGCGATAAAAGCGTCGAAGGCGCCGACGCCGTCGGCGAATACGTCGATACCACCATTCATCTGCAAAGCGACGGCGTCCCGCTGACGGAAAAAATTCGTTCGTATCAAAACAAACCGCTGGCGATGTTCGCCCTGACCTATGAAGCCGCCGCGGCCAAGCCGCTTCTGGCCTTCCCGGACTTCGACCAGTTGCCGAAGAATTTTCACGTCATGAGTTTTCGTCAAAAGTCCCATTCGCCGGTCGCGTTCGAGCCCGTGGACAGCGGGTCGCCGTGGATGATCTTCGACGATGATGCGGACACGTTCATCATCTCGCCGGCATCGCATTTTCTGATTCAGAGCATCGGCGGCGACGCCCGGACTCATATCGTCGGCGAATTGCGCGATACCGTGAGGAACATCCCGGCCGGATTCACGCAACAAACCCTGGTGGCCTTTGGCAAGGGAATCAACCGCACCTGGGACGAATTCGGTCGGACCCTGACCGACTTACAGGGCAAGACGCGCCCGGCGAACGACAGCGACATCGGCCTGAAATATCTCGGATATTGGACCGACAACGGAGCGTATTACTACTACAACTTCGATCCGAAGCTGGGGTATGGCGGGACGCTGTTGGCATTGGCCCAACATTTCCGCCAGGAAAGCATCCCCGTCAAATACCTGCAGTTGGACAGTTGGTGGTATTACAAATCATTGACGGGCCCCGACGGAAAGCCGGGCAAAACGAAGAACTCCAAAATGCCGCCGGGCGAATGGAACCGCTACGGAGGATTGATGCAATACCGTGCCCATCCGGGCGTCTTCCCCGAGGGACTGCAAGCGTTTCAACAAAAGCTCGGCCTGCCGATTATGACCCACAACCGGTGGATCGATCCGGCCAGCCCCTATCGCCAGAGTTATCAAATCGCCGGATTCGCCGCCACCGACCCGCGCTATTGGCACGATATCATCGGATACGTCCACGGCGCCGGAGCGTTCACCTACGAACAGGATTGGCTCAGCGAAATCTATCTGCATTCGCCGCAATTGGCCGCCACCGTCGATGCCGGCGACGAATTCCTGACCGGCATGGCCACCGCTTGCCGTGATGACGGTATGACCATGCAGTATTGCATGCCTTTTCCATTCCACTTTCTCCAAGCGAGCCGTTATTCAAACCTCACCACGATCCGGACCAGTGAAGATCGGCTTCTCCGCGACCATTGGCACGATTTTCTTTACGGCTCGCGCCTGGCTTCGGCAATCGGAATCTGGCCTTGGACCGATGTCTATCTCAGCTCCGAAGCCGATAACGTCCTGCTTTCAGATTTGTCCGGCGGAATGGTGGGCTTCGGCGACGAGATCGGCAAGGAGGACAAAGAAAACATTCTCAGGGCCGTGCGGGCCGACGGCGTCATCGTCAAGCCCGACGCCCCGATCGTGCCCCTGGATTCCGCCTATATCGCCGAGGCCCAGGGTGAATCTCGGGCCCTTGTCGCAAGCACCTTCAGCGACCATGGCGGGCTGAGAACTGAATATGTTCTGGCGTACCGCGTCCCCACGGGGCACAGGAGAAGCAAGGACGCCGGGCCGGAAGATCTGAAAGGCAAAGAGCAGCGTGCTCCCGCCGAGCCGTCCGACGTTCAGGATGCCGCGTTCTCGATGCGGGCCATCGGCGTCGAGGGGTCCGCCTACGTCTACGATTTTTTCAATCAGCAAGTGTATCGCGTCGATCCCGACGCGACGTTCAGCGCCGCCCTGGGCAAGGACGGCTTCAATTATTACGTCATCGCCGAGCCGGGAACCAGCGGCATCGCCCTCTTCGGCGACGCCGGGAAATTCGTCTCCAGCGGCAAACAGCGCATCGCGTCATTGCAACAGGAGCCGAAAAAACTCACCGTGGACGTGACCTTCGCCCAAGGCGAAAAGAACGTTCGCCTGCACGGATGCTGCCCATCGCCGGTCAAAGCCAGCGTTGCCGGCCACGCGCTAGACGTTTCCTACGACCCGGCTTACCAGCATTTTGCGGTCGATGTGAATGCCGATCAGGCAGCGGCGAAAAATGGCCAATTAACAGCCGAAGTCATCCTGGAAACCAAATGAGTGAGGTCTGTTCGCATATGATTAAGAAAAGACCGGGCATGTCAAAATGGGCAAGATGGCCGGTCGAGTTACCCCAAAGTTAATGCTTAATACCAAAGAATGCTGTTTCGGAGCACGGGAAATGAGTTATCATTCAGATTAACGGCTCGCCAAGGTTGTGGGCGGAAGGTCGAACGGGCAATCCCGGGCGATACTCTTCCTCCAGGCGGGTTGCAGGAGGAATTGGATGAGACGGAGGGCTTGGAGAAAACTATCGACCCATCGCTGGCGAACCGGCGCATTCATCGCCGTCGGAGCGATTACCGCGGCTGCGCGGGCTCAGGTTCTTAATCAGATCGGCGTCACCGCACTGCAAAGCTTGAATCCCTCCCTAACCGGCAGCGGCGTCACCGTCGGGCAGGCCGAGGCCGATGCTGGGGCTGCAAATGCCTTTGAAGTCAGTCCCGCCAGTGTCGCGCAACCGCAAAGCCTCTTCACGTATTACAATGACAACGGCACGATGACGTCCACGTATAATTCCGCCGAGGGGTCCGGACACGCCAATGCCGTCGCCGCCAATTTTTACGGCGTTGGCACCGGCGTCGCCCCCGGCGTGCAGCACGTTGACAACTACTCGGCGGGTTATTTCACCGGCAGCATCATCAGCAACGGCACGGCCATCAGCGATGCCATCGTCAACCAATGCTTCATCTTCCAGGAGAGTGGCGGCACGCCACTCACCGTCGCCGATCAGCAGGACGCCGACCTTACCTATGACGATTACGTGGCGACGTATCAGACTATTTTCGTTTCCGCGGTCGGCAATGGCGGCCAGGTGAATGCGCCGGCGACGGCGTACAATAGCATTGGGGTGGGAGACTACGGCGGCGGGTCGAGCACCGGTCCGACCGTCGATAACGGGCGCTCCAAACCCGATATTGTCGCACCCGGTTCCGCCACCAGTTGGACCACCCCTCTCGTGAGCGGTTCCGCTGCCCTGCTTCTCCAGGCCGGCGCCACGATGTCCGCCGGCGCCACCGATCCGCGTACCATCAAGGCCCTGCTTCTCAACGGCGCCGTCAAGCCTTCGGGCTGGACCCATACCCATACCGCGCCACTCGACGTCAATTATGGAGCGGGCATTCTCAACGTGTACAACTCCTACGTCCAACTCGAGGCCGGCGAGCAAAGCCCCAGCGTCACCTCCTACGAAGCGCTGGGCGGCAATCATTCCGCCCTGAGCGGCGGCTACGCCAATGCCCTCGCCGGGTGGAATTTTACGACATTCTCCAGCTCCTCCACGCAGGACGTTTACAGCCATTACCTCGTTCCCACCTCCAGCCACGCGAGCAGTTACACCCTGACAGCCACGCTGGTGTGGGAAAGGCCTTACGAGACCGACATCACCTCCAATCCGATCAACAATCTCGACTTGTTCCTATATGACGCGACCCGGAACACCACGACGCCCCTGGACTACAGCAACAGCACCGTTGATAACGTCCAGGAACTCTACGACGTGGGCCTGACCCCCGGCGACACCTACGACCTGGAAGTCTTCAAGGCCGGCGGCGCCATCGGCAGCCAGGGCGATATCACCAACAGCGAAACCTACGCTCTCGCCTATGACTTTGCGGCCGTCCCCGCACCGGGCAATCTCACCTGGAACAACACCGGCGGCATCATCCCGAACGATGGAAAGACCTGGGATACCACCAACAACAACTGGAACAACGGCACCGCCGCCACGGGTTACGCCGATGGCAGCAATGTCACCTTCAACGACGCCAACAACGGCCATTACGCGGTGACGTTGACCAGCACCGTCAGCCCCGGCTCGGTGACCGTCAACAACAGCCTGGGCAACTACACGATCACCGGCGCCGGGAAAATCGCCGATTTCGGGTCGTTCGTAAAAACCGGCAGCGGTACGCTGACCGTCGGCGCCGCCCTGAGCGTCGGCAGCATGAGCATCAGCGCCGGAACACTGAAGCTGGCCACCGGCGTCTCCGGCGTCTCCGGCCCCGCCGTCACCAGCCCCATCGACCTCACGGCGCTGTCGATCACCGGCAACGGCGTGCTGGACGTGAACAACGATCACCTCATCATCACCTACGGCTCCAGCGATCCGATCTCGACCATCGCCAACTACATTAAGTCCGGCTACAACGGCGGCGGGTGGAACGGCCCAGGCATCATTTCCACGGCGGCACTAACGAAGACCAATGGCCTGCTCTACGGCGTCGGCTATGCCGACGGCAAAGACGGCGTCGTCGCCGGTCTGTCCTCCGGCCAGATCGAAGTGGCCTACACGCTGCTGGGCGACGCCAATCTCGACGGCGTGGTCAACAGCTCGGACTTCGCCATCATGGCGGCGAACTTCAACCAGAGCGTCACCGGCTGGGACCAGGGAGATTTCACTTACACCGGCGTCGTCAACGCCGCCGACTTCATGGTCGTGGCGGTGAACTTCAACCAGGGCGTCAGCGGCGCGGCCTCGGCCGGCGACGTTGCGGCGCTGGACGCTTTCGCCGCTGCAAACGGCATCAGCCTTGGCAGTGTGCCTGAGCCGGCATCATTGGGCCTGTTCACGTTCGGCTCGGTCGGCATATTGGCCCGCCGTCGTCGCCGTGAGTAACTGCCATTGCGCTCAGCTTGAAGCTCAGAGACTTCAGCCGAGGCGTTCAAATCCGGGACAGACGATCTGTTCGCATCTTCGAGTTTTCAACCGGCCCCGCTTATAATCGCCCCGACGGATGAAAACCGAAATTCCGCTTGAATATGCTTCGCCGATCGCGCCCGCGCTTCCGCGCCGCGGCTTGCCGCGGTTGCAGGAACTCGGACTGGTGCTCGTCATTCTCGTCATGGGCCTCGGCCTGAGCATCTGGGGCTATGTCCAGGCCGCGCCCGGCGAGGAAAACCATTTCCTCAATCCCGGCAATCTGCTCGAAGAGATCGCCACTCCCGCTTCCTATTATGCCATCATGGCCGTCGGAATGACGTTGGTGGTCATTTCCGGCGGCATCGACATTTCCGTCGGATCGACCATGGCCCTCAGTGCCTTCACCGCCGCCCGCGTGTTGCAATATTTTCCCAAAGGCGCCCCCGCCTGGCAGGTCCTTCCCGCCGCTTTCCTGCTGCCGATGGGAGTCGGACTCCTCTGCGGATTGCTCAACGGCGCGCTGATTGTCAGCCTCAACATACACCCATTCATCGTCACCCTCGGAACCATGAGCATCTTCCGCGGAATCACCGTCGTCACCACCCGGCTCCAGGAAATCCCCATGCAGGACCACCAGATCCCCGCCGCCTTCACCGATCATTTCATGCGGCTGAACGTCTGGGGTCAGCGGCCGATGCCCATGGTCGTCATGCTCATCGTCACGGCCATCGGCGGGTTTTACCTCTCGCAGACAGCCGGTGGACGCGAAATCTACGCCGTGGGCGGCAATGAGGAGGCCGCCCGATTCAGCGGCCTGCAAACCAAATGGATCAAGCTGCGGGTCTACGCCGTCGCCGGCCTGACGGCCGGAATCGCCGGCATGGTTTGGCTCGGACGCTTCGGCGCAACCTCCACCGGATCGGGCACGGGATACGAACTGACCGTCATCGCCGCCGCCGTCGTCGGCGGTGCAAGCCTCACCGGCGGCAAGGGAACCGCCTTGGGCGCCCTGCTCGGAACCATCATCATCGCCATGATTCAGGACGGAATCATCACCCTTCACTGGAAAACCGAATATCAGTTGATCATCGTCGGAAGCGCCATCATTATCGCGGTGGCCATCGACTCGATCAGCGGGTACGTTCGTCAGCGCCGGTTGGCCGGCGCAAAGGCGTCGGTGTAGCGGAATACTTCAACCAGAGCCGGAGGATCGCAATGCGCGGATTTACACGAATGCTGGGGGGATTGGCGGCGGTTTGTCTCATCGCGGCGCTTTTGCCCATGGGATGCAAAAAGGCCGCCGACACCGGCGCCGCCGCCGGACAAAAGCGGACCATCCGCATCGGCATGGTCGCCAAGAGCGAGGCCAACGACGTCTTCCAGGCCGCGCACACCGGCGCCACCGATGCCGCCAGGGAACTTGGCGACAAATACGGCGTCAACGTCGAAATCGACTGGCGCACCCCGCCCGATGAAGACCCCGCCGCCCAGGTCAACGCCATCAATTCCCTGGCCAACCAAAAAGTCGACGGCATGACCGTTTCGTGCTCGGCCGCTCAAATGTTGACGCCCGCGATCAACGACGCCGTGGACAAGGGCGTCGTTGTCGTGTGCTTCGACTCCGATGCGCCCCAAAGCAAGCGGTTGTGCGACTATGGAACCGACGATATCCAATTGGGCCACCTCCTCATGTCCGAAATGGCGCGATATATGGGCGACAAGGGAACCATCGCCATTCTCGGCGGCAATCAGACGGGCCCGAATCTACAGCGCCGCATCAAGGCCGTGCGCGAGGAACTGGCCAAACATCCCAACATGCAAGAATTGAACGGCGGCAACGGCGTGTTCTATCACGCCGAAGAGCCCGGCGCCGCCGCACAGAGAATCAGCCAGGCCATGGCCGCCAACCCCGGCAAGATCGACGGCTGGATCTTCATCGGTGGCTGGCCTTTGTTCACCGAAAATGCGCTCAACTGGCAACCCCCCGGCTCCATAAAAGTCGTCTCCTGCGACGCGCTTCCCAAATGTTTGACTTATATCCGCAATGGATATGTCAACGAATTGATTTCCCAGGATTGTTACGGCTGGGGCCATCGCACCGTCGAGATTCTGGTGGACAAGATCCTCACCGGCAAAGACCCCGACGGAGTGAATCCCGACACTCACGCGATTCCCAATCCTCTCACGCTGGTCACGCTGAACAAACCTGATTCCACGCTCCCCGTCGAACCGAATACCCAACGCATGGCCGTCGATGATTTCGCCGGATACTGGGACAAATGGCTGAAAAAATGAGAGGGAAGTTGCAAGTGCAAGTTGCAAGTTGCAAGTTGGGAAGAATTTAATCTTAACTTGCACTTGCAACTTGCAACTTGCACTTTGTTTCAATGATCGACTACCGATCCGTAACGAAAACTTTTGCCGGCGTCACCGCGCTGGACGCAGTCTCCTTTTCCATCGCCACCGGCGAATGCCACGGCCTCGTCGGCGAAAACGGAGCGGGTAAATCCACCTGCGGAAAACTCCTCGCCGGCATCTACCGCCCCGACTCCGGCGTCATCGCCATCGAAGGCGCCGAGCGCCATTTCTCCTCGCCCGCCGACGCCCGCGCCGCGGGGATCGGCATGGTCCACCAGGAACTGGCCTTCTGCCCCGATCTTTCCGTCGCCGAAAACCTCTGCATGGGAAATTACCCCCGCCGATTCCGCTTTCTGATCGACCGCCGCGAAATGGAACGACGCGCCCAAAAGCTTCTGGCCGACATCGGCGCTCGCCTCGACGTGCGACAGAACATGCGCGCCCTTTCCACCGCCCACGAGCAATTGGTGCAGATCGCCTGGGCCGTCGGAACCGGCGCCCGCATTCTCGTCTTTGACGAGCCGACCAGCTCCCTCCCCCAACCCGATGCCGAAAACCTCTTCGCCCTGATCCGGCGTCTCATGTCGCGCGGAGTCACGATGATCTACGTCTCCCACCGCCTCCCCGAAGTCTTTCGGCTCTGCGATCGCGTCACGGTCCTCCGCGACGGAAGATGCGCCGGAACACTCGACCGCGCGGATGCCACTCCCGACGCCATCGTCCGCATGATGATCGGCCGCAGCATCGACGCCTATTTCCCCCGCCATCTCGACAAAACCCCCGGCAAGGTGATTCTTTCCGTGAAGAATCTCTCCTCACCCGGCAAGTTCCGCGACGTCAGCTTCGACGTCAAGGCCGGTGAAATCGTCGGATTCGCCGGTCTCGTCGGCGCGGGCCGCAGCGAGATCGCCAAGGCCGTCTTCGGCCTCGACCGCCGGGCCGTCGGGAAGATCACCTTCGAATCCAAGCCCCTCGCTCTGGGAAGCGTGCGCCGGGCCATGCGCCGTGGAATCGCCCTGGTTCCAGAAGACCGCAAGCACCAGGGATTAGTCCTCAAGATGGGCGGCCGCCAGAACTTCTCCCTGGCCATGCTCCGCCGATTCCGCCGCATGGGGATCATCGACCAACGCGCCGAACGAAACGCCGCCCAGACCTTTTTCGACCGGCTCAACGTGAAAACGCCGTCGCTGGAAACCCCCGTCGCCGGCCTCAGCGGCGGAAATCAGCAGAAGATCGCCCTGGCCAAATGGCTCGGCAGAAACGCCAGGCTCCTGATCGTCGATGAACCGACCCGCGGCGTCGACGTCGGCGCCAAGGCCGCCATCCACGGCCTCATCGACAACCTCGCCGGCCAGGGCATCGCCATCATGTTGATCTCGTCGGAGCTTCCCGAGTTGCTGAATCTCTCCACGCGCATCCTGGTCATGCGCCAGGGGAAACTCGTCGGCGAACTGAAACGGGAGGAAGTGAGCCAGGACCGCGTCCTGCGACTCATGGCCGGCGTGGAGGGAACGGCCGCTGCGGGCCCCCCTGAAACGGATAAATCGATCCGAGCTTAAGCACCCGCGTCAATTCATCCAGCGCCCGCCGCGATTCGTCGAGGAGTTGGGGATCGGCCAAATCGCCAGGCGTGAGCCGGTCTCGATAATGGCGGTTGATCCACTGTTTCAACGATTCGTAAAGCGCGTCGCCGAATAACACGCCCGGATTCACCAGCGAGCGCTCCCGCTCCGTCAGCACGACGCGCAAACGCAGACACGCCGGCCCCCCGCCGTTGTTCATGCTCTGGCGAACGTCCACGAAATGCACCTGTCGGATGGGAGTGTTGCCAGCCAAGAGATCGTCGAGAAACTTCCGCGTCCGCGGATTGTCGCGCGATTCCGTCGGTGCGATCAGCGCCATCGTTTCATCGGGCAGCGAAACGAGTTGGCTGTTAAAAAGATACGATGAAACCGCGTCGCCCAGCGGGACCTGCGATTCCGGCACCTCGATGAATATAAGGGGACATTCATCTTTTTCGAGCCGGCTCCGGATTATCCCGGGTTCAAACCCTGCAAATGCCGAGGCGTGGTACATCAGCACGTTCAGATTCCCGACGGCCACCACGTCGTTGTGAAACGCTCCGGCATCGATGGCGCGGGGATTCTGCTGGAGAAACAGCACATGGCCCGGATCAAGCCCATGCAAGCGCGCGATGGATTCGGATGCTTCCAGCGTCTGCCGGGCCGGGAAACGCTCCGGAGCCGATGGATTGCCGTCAAACGCCCGCCGGCCGAACGCGAAAATTTCCAGTCCCCGCTTGCCGTGGGCCGGGCACAACCGAGTATGATTGGCCGCCCCTTCATCGGCGAAATGCGGCGAAGCCGCAAGCGGATCGTGATGGGCGAACGCCGTTTCATCCGCGAAGATGGCCTTCAAAACCGCGGCGGTCGTCGCCGGCTCCAGCGACCGATGAAATTGCGTGACGAGATTTGCCGGGGTGAAATGGACCCGCCCGTCGCGGGCATCCGCGCTGGGAGAAAGGGTCGCGGCATTGGCCGCCCACATCGCCGACGCCGACCCGCACGCCGCCAACAGCGCCGGATATTTGCGGGCGGCATCCAAAACCTGCGCATCGGACCCGGAAAATCCCAGTCGTTTGAGCGTCCAAACGTCCGGCCGTTCGTGCGGCGGCAGCACCGCCTGCGACACGCCCAGATCGGCCACGAATTTCATCTTCGCCAGCCCCTCTAGCGCCGCCTGTTTCGGATTGGACGGTTGATTCGTATGCGACAGCGAAGCCAGATTGCCCACCGAAAGCCCCGCGTAATTGTGCGTCGGCCCCGGAATCGCGTCGAAGTTGGTTTCAGCCGTGGGCATGATTCTTTCCGAAACTCAGAGTAGCGGGCCGATCCCCGGCGGCAACTTTTCGGGCAACAGCGCCTTCGGCGATTCCAGCGCCGCGACGGGATAGACCGCATAATCCGCCGCGAAGTATCCGCCGGGGCGATGGTTCCCCGATTGCCCGATGCCGCCGAACGGCAACTGGCTGCTCGCGCCGGTCAGCGGCCGGTTCCATGCCACTACCCCGGCGCGAATTTCACGCAGGAACATGCCATATAACTGGGCGTTGTCCGAAATCAATCCCGCTGACAGGCCATAGGACGTGTTGTTGGCTTGGCGGATAGCCGCATCGAAGTCGTCCACGCGGATGACTTGCAAAATCGGCCCGAAGATTTCCTCATCCGGTCGATTGGCGACGTTCGTCACGTCGATCAACCCCGGCGAAAGCAGCGCCGGATGCCGCGGCGAGCGCGCCATCTCCGCCAGGGCAATCCCTCCGCCTCGAATCAACTCTGCTTGAACGTGCAGTAGTTTCTCCGCGGCCCCACTGGAGATCACCGGCCCCATGAACGGCTGCGGATCATCGCTCGGCAAACCAATGCGAATGTTCTTTATGATCCCCACCAGCCGGCTCGCCAGCGCATCCCATTCCTTCCTGCCGACGACGATCAGCCGCCGCGCGCAACTGCACCGCTGCCCCGCGGTGACGTAAGCCGATTGGACGATCAGATAAGCCGCCGCCGCCGGATCGCCCGCTTCGTGAACAATCAGGGGGTTATTCCCGCCCATTTCCAGCGCGAGGATTTTTCCGGGTTGATCGGCGCAGTCCCGGCGAATGGCGATCCCGCCGGCCGTGCTGCCGGTGAACAAAACGCCGTTGACGTCCGGGTGCCGCGCCAACTTCGCTCCGGTTTCCTTTCCGCCCTGAACGAGATTGAAGACTCCGGCGGGGAAACCGGCCGCGCTGAACGCGCCGGCGAAAATCTCGCCCGACCGGGGCGTCAGTTCGCTGGGTTTCAGGATGACCGTATTCCCCGCCAACAGCGCCGGAACGATGTGCCCGTTCGGCAGATGCCCGGGCATATTGAACGGCCCCAGCACCGCCAGAACGCCGTGCGGACGGAATCGCGTGACGCCCGTGGCATCGGGCAGGGCGCGGCTCTGCTCGCGGCAACGCTCGTGATACGCGTCGATGGAGATGGGGATTTTGTTGGCCATGGAATCGACTTCCTGTCGCGATTCCCATAGCGGCTTGCCGGTTTCCTCGGAGATTTTCCGCGCGATGGTTTCCTTCTCGCCACGGTAATGATCTCCGAGCTTCCGCAAAAGGGCGATGCGCCGCTCGAGCGGCGCGTTCGACCAGGCCCCGAACGCCTGGCGAGCGGCGGCGACGATGCGCGAGATTTCGGGTTCGTCAGTGGGAGTCATTGGCGAATTTCTTCGATGGGGCGGCGGAAGGGCGCTTCCGGACGCAACGTGGCATAACGAATGGAAGAGCCGATGGAAACGTTCAGCACCGACGCAACGCGCGATTCGACGCGGACGCGATCGTCCTCCCCGGTTCGCAACGCCCCGATCGTCGCCCGGAACGCCGGGGAAAAGCTTCCGATCATGAACGTCGGCGACTCGATCTCGTCATCGATGATCTTCTCCACTACCCCGGTCCGGCTGCGGCGCACCGTGCGGATGTCGTCCCGCCCGCAACTCACGCAGCCGCCCGCATCAAAAATATCCACCATCCCGTTGAACGTGAACCCCTCCGCTTCCAGGTTCTTCAGCGCCGGCAGGCTCGATTCGTGCACCTTGCCAATCACGCGCTGCGCCTCCGCCGGCAGCAGCGGAACGTAAATCGGATGCGTCGGCATCAACTCGGCAATGAATTTCTTGTTCACCACGGACAGGTAATCGGCCTGGGGAAAATCAATTTCGAAGAAATGCTTTCCAACCGCGTCCCAGAATGCGGAACGGCCTTCGGCGTCGATCACGCCGCGAAGCTCCGATACCAGGACCGGCTCAAACGCCTGCGGATATTCCGCGATGAACAGAAACCGCACGAGTTGCAGGAATCGCCCGTAATCCTTCTTCCGGTAGTCCGGCGAAAGAAACAGCGACCCGACCTCCGCCGGCCCATCGTGCTCGTGGACCAGGTGCAGCACCGGGATCTGCTTGTGGACCTTCAACAAATCCGAATCCAGCCGCTGATTCACAATGCGATATGCATAAAACGGTTCGAACCCGCCCACCTTCGAGACCATGCCGCTGGCGCCGATGATTTTGTTCGACTCCGCATCCTGCATGACGAACAGATAGCTTTCGCCGCCCGGTTTATCGGGGACGTTTTCGGCGCATCGCTGGGATTTGAGGATTCGGCGTTTGAGCGTGTCGCGGTCGCCCGGCAACGTCGTCAGCCCCACCCCCGCCTGCTGGGCAAGCTGCACGAGCTGATCGAGGTCGGCGAGCGAAACTGGGCGGATGAGGACCATAGAGCGACCGAGTCGGAAATTCGAAACTCGAAATTCGAATGACGAATCAAATTCGAAATTCGAAACTCGAACGGCCGACGCTGTTTTTCCGTTTCGAATTTCGAGCTTTGAATTTCGAATTTGATTCGTCATTCGAATTTCGAATTTCGTCGTTCATTTTATGCGCCGTCCAAATCCAATTTCCCATCTCGTTTCATCGGCAAAATGGGGTCGGATCAATATCGCCGACGGCGATTTTGAGCATGAGAAGGGCCGCCAGTTGGGCACGCTCGACCAGGCTGTCGGGGATCATGTATTCATTGGGGGTGTGAATGAGATCGCCGCGAACGCCGAGGCTGTCGACGTTGGGCAGGCCGGCGGCGGCCAGGCGGTTGCCGTCCGATGCGCCGCCCGAGGACCGCGTGGCCAGCGTCATGCCCAGCTCCTTTCCGCAGGACACGATCGCATCCAAAAGGCGCAGCGTACGTTCGTCCGGGATTTTCGCGGGAGAGGCGAATTGCCCGTGCAACTCGGCGGAGATGCCGTCGGATGAATTCAGCTCCGATACGAGATTCTCGACGACATTGGTGACGATTTGCTCGTCGGCGAGCTGAGTCGTGCGGACGTTGATTCGGCAGATGGCCAGATCGGGCACGACGTTGGGCGGCGCGCCGCCGTCGATCGCGCCGACGTTGACCGTCACGCCCGGCAGCGTCTGGTTGATCGCATGAAGCTTCAGCGAGATTTTCGCCGCCGCCAGAAGCGCGCTGCGTCCGGCGGCGAAATCCCGGCCGGCATGAGCGGCCCGGCCGCGAACCACGATCGAGAAGTTCCCCGAACCCCGCCGACGGTCCACCAGCGCGCCATCCGGAAGCGCCGGCTCAAACAGCAACCCGAACTGGTGGTCCCTCGCCGCCGCCACGAGCAACCCCCCCGAGCCGGGCGATCCGATTTCCTCGTCCGGATTGATCAGCACCTGCCAACCGATTCCCTCCCCTTTCCCGCTGCGCTCCAGCGCTTCCAGGGCCGTCAGCATCACCGCCAATCCCCCCTTGGCGTCGGCGACTCCGGGCCCACGGACGTTCCCCGCCTCTTGGCCGGCGGATTGGAAGGGCGAATCCGGCGGATAAACCGTGTCCAGATGAATGTTCAGCAGAATCCGCAGCCTCGCCCCCGGCCGCTTGGTAATCGTCATCGCCCGCCCCAGGGGCAAGTGAATCGGCTGGGCGCGCGAGTCGATAACCACTGCCGGCGAAAGATCGTGCCATTGAATGACGCCCCCGAGCACCGAAAATTCCCGCTCGATGATCTCGCCCAGTTGCTTCAGGCCAGGCACGTTGAACGAATAGCTGTTGACGTTCGACCAATCGATCACGCGCCGGACCATGTGGGGCCGTTGCGTGGCGATCCAGGCGAGCATGGTTTGAAACGAGGAAGACACGGGCCTCAAGAGGGATAACCGGGTGGCACTTGGCGGGAAACGGTTTGGCGAAGATCCAGGTCGGCCTTGATAACGGCCTTGAGCCGTTCGGACAACCGGCGCGCGTATTCAACGGTTTTGGATTGGGCCAGCGCCGGATCGGGAGCCGGAGCGGCGCCGGCTTGGCCGGCAGTGCGAGCCCATTCATCGATGAGCGAATGTTGGTGACGCAGCTCGAAGCACAATCGGACCAGCCGGTTCTCGGCTTCAATGCCGCTTCCTTTCGAGGCAAAATATGCGCGCATCACCTCGGGATACTGGCGCGCGACTTGCAAAAACGCCAGGAAATTCGGCGATACTTCAGCGCCCACGGCCAAAACGCCCAACCCGGATCCATGGTGAAACTCAAAATTCGGATATCCCGAGGATACTTCTGCCCAAAACTTCCACACGCCGAACCCCTCGTGACGGGCCTGAGTATCGTGGAACAACACCACCGCGCGGCGGCTGAGTTTCGGCAGCCACGTTTCAAAATCGTGCTTGACCGCCTCGTACGTGTGGCAACCGTCGATGTGCAGAAGGTCGATGCTGCCGTCGGGGAATTCAACGGCCGCCTGATCGAACTCGCCGCGCAGCAGCCGCGAGAACGCGCCGTACAGCGGATCGTGATAACCTCTCAAGGTAAGGAAGAGTTCTTCGGAATAGTACCCGAAGTGCGGATCACCCTTCCAGGTATCGATTGCGGTGCAGCGGGTCGGAAGTCCGAGCTCGACGACCGCCTGGCAAAAACTGAAATAGGAATCGCCCCCGGCAGTCCCCAGTTCAACCAGCACGGCCGGCCGGATTATTTCCATCGCCACAAATGCGAACGGAATGTGCGAAATCCATGCCGAGAACCCGCTGAGCATTCGCGGGCCGTGCGGCGTCATGCCAAATTCCAGCGGATTGAAGCCAACCCCCCCCTCTGACTGGGATGATGCGACACTATCGCCGTCAGGAGTTTGCGCGTCCGCCATGACAACACTGTTGTAACCTTTGATTCGGGACCGTCAATCATCCGCCCGGGGCGCCCCTCCCGCAATGCGCCATCTGCACAAACGTCGGCCGGGGTCTGAGCCATCAAAGTAGGTGGGTTCTTACGCCGCCAGAGGGCGTTGACTCCAAAATTCCTCCCATTGGTCGTTGAGCCATGCGGAACGCAGCGACAAAACGGATTGCGCGCCGGATT
>JBEKEC010000033.1:0-59884 GCA_050014015.1 Tepidisphaeraceae bacterium | reverse complement strand
ATCCGGCGCGCAATCCGTTTTGTCGCTGCGTTCCGCATGGCTCAACGACCAATGGGAGGAATTTTGGAGTCAACGCCCTCTGGCGGCGTAAGAACCCACCTACTTTGATGGCTCAGACCCGGGGGAAACCCAATCGCCTCTCCGAATTGAAGCCGCGGGTCATTTGGGCTACTTTGCGGCGATTATGATTGTCACCAGCGCTCCCGTGGAGATTTCCGTGGCCGATCGGCTGCCCACAAATGTGTCGGCTGTCGTGGTCTTCATTGCACAAAATGAATCGTCCGCGCCGCCGGCCGCGAGGCGAGCCGGCAAAGACGTCGCCGCCAGCGTTGATCGGCTCCTTTCCTCCGGCGTCGCCAGGGGAAAGGCCAAGGAAATCGTCTTCGATCTTGTGGGCTCGGGACGTTCCGCGCGGCGCATCTTCGTCGCCGGCCTGGGCAAAGCCGACAAGATATCTACCGAGACGATCCGTCAATCCGCCGGCGCCGCGCTACGGGCGTTGCGAAAGCAGCGCATTACCCGGGCGGCGATCGTCCTGCCCGATGTAAAGTCAATCTCGACCGATGCCGCCGCCGACGCTGTTGCGACCGGGGTTTTCCTCGCCGCCTTCGACTATCGCCAATACAAGGGAACCGCATCAAAACAGGGCGACAACGGCGACGAGCAGACCGCCAAATCCATCGCGATTTCGATCGTTGCCGATGGATTGTCGATCGCCCGCGCGGCCGTTGAGCGCGCCAGGATCGTCTGCACCGGCCAGAATTTCGCCCGCACCATCGCCTCTCGGCCGGGCAACGACGTCAACCCGCCTACCCTGGCAAAACAAGCTCAGGCCATGGCTCGGGCAGCCGGGCTGCGCTGCACGGTTATGGATGAAAAACAATTGGCCCGGCTGGGAATGGGGGGCATCCTGGCCGTCGGCGGCGGCAGCATTCACGCCCCGCCGCGTTTGATCGTTCTGGATCATCGGCCGGCCCGCGGACAGGGCTTCGCCCTCCGCAAACGAAACGACAAAACGCTCCTGGTCGTCGGCAAGGCCATCACGTTCGACAGCGGCGGGATTTCCATCAAGCCCGCCGACAAAATGGGGAAAATGATTTTCGACAAATGCGGCGCCATGGCCGTCCTGGGTTTGATGTACGCCGCCGCCAAGCTGAAATTGCCCGTCCGCATCGTCGGCCTTCTCGCCAGCGCCGAAAACGTACTCAGTTCCAAAGCCTATCGCCCCGGCGACATCCTTCGCATGTACAACGGCGTAACCGTCGAGGTCACCAACACCGATGCCGAGGGCCGCCTGGTACTCGGCGACGCCTTGGCGTGGGGCGTCCAAACCTACAAGCCCGCCGCCGTCGTCGATCTGGCGACCCTCACCGGCGGCGTGATCGTCGCCCTCGGCCGCTCCATCGCCGGCGTCATGAGCAACAACGACCAGCTTGTCAAAGAACTCACCGACGCCGGACAAACCGAGGGCGAACAAATCTGGCGATTGCCCCTCAATCAGGAGCATCGCGAGTTTATCAAGTCCGAATCGGCCGACATCGTGAACGCCGCCGGCAGGGAAGGCCATCCCCTCCAAGGCGGGGCGTTTTTGAGTTATTTTGTCCCCGATGACAATTCCGTTCCCTGGGCGCATCTGGACATCGCCGGGGTGGGTGATACAGAGAAGGAATTGCCCTATTATTCCACCGGCGCCACCGGCTGGGGTGTGCGAACCCTGGTCCGATGGGCGGAATCGCACGCGGCGAAATAGAAAGCGGCGAAGGCCCACCGTGGTTCAAATGCGGACTTTGGAAACGATCGCAATCTTTGTTTGTGTTTGCCTGTTTCTTTCCGAAGCGGCGAAGGGAGACGACGTGAAGAGTTTCCTGAACTGGACGCCGACCCCTCCCATGGGCTGGAACAGTTGGGATTGCTACGGCGCCGCGGTCACCGAGTCGCAAACCAAAGCCAATGCCGACTACATGGCTGAAAACCTGGCCAAACACGGCTGGCAATACGTCGTCGTGGATATCCAATGGTATGAGCCGGACGCCAAAGGGTGGGAATATCGCCCGGGCGCGAAGCTTGAAATGGACGACAACGGCCGGCTCTTGCCCGCAGTCAATCGTTTCCCATCCGCCGCCGATGCGGGCGGTTTCAAATCGCTTGCCGATTACGTCCATGACAAAGGCCTGAAATTTGGTGTCCACATTCTGCGGGGGATTCCACGGCAGGCGGTTGCCGCCAATACGCCGATCCTGGGCACGAACGTTCGCGCGGCGGATGTCGCCGATAAGACCAGCACCTGCCAATGGAATACGGATATGTACGGCGTGGACGTGACCAAACCGGGCGGGCAGGAATACTACGATTCCATCTTCGCCCAATTCGCCGAATGGGGCATCGATTTTGTCAAGGTGGACGATCTTTCCAGGCCCTATCACCAGGCCGAGATCGCCGCGATTCGCCGGGCGATCGACAAGAGCGGGCGGGCGATTGTTTTCAGCACGTCGCCGGGCGCGACTCCGCTCGACCAGGCCGCCGACATCGCCGCCAATGCCAATATGTGGCGAATCTCCGATGATTTCTGGGACAACTGGCACCTGCTGAAGGAGCAATTTCAACGCTGCGCCGATTGGTCCCGCTATAGTGGCGGCGGACATTATCCCGATGCGGACATGTTGCCGCTTGGCACCATCCGGGCGTCCGAACGTTCCCACACGCATTTCACAAAAGATGAGCAATACACGCTGATGACGCTCTGGTCGATTTGCCGCTCGCCGCTGATTTTCGGCGGAGATTTGCCCCAGACCGACGCGTTCACCCTGTCGCTGCTTACCAATGACGATGTGCTGGCCGTTGACCAGCACAGCAGCGGGGGCCGGCAATTGTTTCGGAATGGCGATTTGATCGCCTGGACCGCCGACGCGGACGATTCGAGCGACAAGTATCTGGCCGTTTTCAACGCGCGGGATGAAACAGGCGCTGAGCCCGCCGCCGTTTCCGTATCGTTGAAGGACATCGGTTTTGACGGTCCTTGCAAGGTGCGGGACCTCTGGAAAGGGCGCGACCTCGGTGTTTTTTCCAACACGTTCGAGCCGCTGGTCGTGCCTCACGGGGCGGGGCTGTATCGCGTATCATTGGAAAAGTGACTTTCAATAATTTTCGATTCAAGGAGTAAGATCATGGTTTCCTCAGCCGTCACGTTGTTCACCTTGCTGTTTTCGGTCCTGGTTCCGCAGAAAACGTGGTATGCGCCCAGCCAGCCCCTGACCGTCACCATCAAATCCGACAGGGACGTCACGCTTGAACTGACCGATTTCTCCGGCAAGGTGATCGCGGCCAAAGGCTCGGCGGACGTGGCGGCTTCGCAGCCGGCGGACCTGAAGACCATCTTCCCCGACATCAGCAATCCCGGCACGTTCGTGCTGTACGCCTTGGCGAAAGGTTCCTCGCCGTCGCAATCCGGTCCGCCGAAGGATTTTCTCGGCACGCCCCTGGTGATCGAGGTGTTGCCCCAACAGCAGCAGGCGTCGGCCGCCGTGGTTACTCACGTCCTGCCGCTGCAATATGCGGTGATGACGACGGAATCCGGCCCGTTGACCGAAGTTTTTTATTACGATGCCGCGCCGCACACCGTCGACAATTTCCTCACGTTGGCGTCGGGCGGCTACTATGACGGTTTGGTCTTTCACCGCGTGGTTCCCGGTTTCGTGATTCAGGGCGGCGACCCGCTCGGAGCCGATGCCGATCCGCAAAAAAGAGGGACGGGCGGCCCCGGCTATACCATCATCGCCGAGTTCAGCGACAAGCCCCACGCCGAAGGCGTTCTTTCCATGGCTCGCGCCAGCGATCCCAACAGCGCGGGAAGCCAATTCTTCATCTGTCTCGATTACGCCAACACCAAGCAACTGGATCACCAATACACCGCGTTCGGCATTGTCGTGGACGGCATGGACGCGGTGAAATCCATCGCCGCCGCCAAAGTGCAGGAGGAAAAGCCCGATCATCCGGTGTCGATCACCAAAGTCGAGGTTTTCCCCGTGACGGCGCAGAAGGATCCCTACGCCTCGATCATGTCCAACCAGGCCAAATGACAAAACGCGCGTAATCGGATAAAACCAAGATGAGCCGCCTTGCAAGGCGGCCGGGTCCGATGCAAGGGTTGGCCGCGAACCGGGTCAGGTCCGAGAGGAAGCAGCCCTAAGTGTCACCAGCTTTGTGCCGTCGTCCCCCCGGCCGCTTTGCGGGGCGGTTTTCTTCATGCGCCCCAGCCCGCCAAGAAGACGGACCACCGATTTTTAATATCAGTGGTCCGCAACGAATTTCAGTTGGCGACGATTGCTCAAGCGCGACGGCGACGCATCAGCAGCGCGGCCGCGCCAGTGGCGAGGAGGCCGACGCTGGCCGGTTCGGGAACGGCGGGGATCGCGGCGAACGAAAACGAACCGCTGGCAAAGGTGCCGTTGCCGTTATCGACGAAACCGTTGCCGGTGAACTCCGCGGGCGTCGGACTGTAAACCGCGCTGGTATCCCGAAGCGTTCCCGTTCCGTAAAGGACCAGTCCCCCGCCGCTATATATTTCACCAAGACTGCTCAGGTCAAATTGAAATCGATTCGACGGCGCCCCGTTAGTGGGGAGTTCAATAAGACTTGGAACGACATCTGGCTCGGTAACCAAACTGCCTGTTGCCGCAAAGGTGGGCAGCGTCGCGAAGGTAACAGTGTCAGGAAAAGTGATTGAGGATAAATCGCGCGCTCCCGCGCTGGCGTAAACTGTCGGGGCAAAGGTCATCGATGTAGCGTCCTGAAGACTTGGCCCCGTATACGAACCGCCATTGAACGGAAGGATATTGAAGGCACCATCGATCATCGCCGCCTGCGACGCGCTGCTTGCCAGCAAGGTTGCGACGGCAATCAAGACCATTTTTCCGATAGATGTAATACGCATTTTGCTCTCCTCTTCCTTAGCCGGCTAAAAAGTGCATCAAAGCAAGATCGGCCAACTGAACCACCAACCCTCGATAATCGATGTATTGAAATCGAAGATATTGTATCGGAATAACCATGCTATCGGCAAGCGAAATACAGCCTTAATCTCGTTAATATTTTATTTGGCGACAGTTTACAGGATGTCGGGCCCGTTCCGGCGTCGGATTGATGGCTTATCCTGACGTATTTGGAGAGAACCGCATTGGCGTAAAACCTTCGCCATTTTCATCCTGTCGCCATATTCTGATGGAGAACGCGATAAGGTGAACGGAGTCATTCAAGCTGAAGGTCCGCGCGGGCGGGAGGCGCTGAAGAGGGTTGGGAAATCAGCACCAGTCGCAAAAAAAGCGGGCCGCCGAGCTTTCACTCGGTTGGTCCGCGAGGTATTTCCGCTGAATTCTCTCAGGCGCGACGCCGGCGGCGCAGCAGCGCCAGCGCACCGACGCCCAGAAGACTGAAACTGGCCGGCTCGGGCACTGTCCCCACCTCGACATTGTCGATTCCCAGCACATCGTTGGCGAAGCCGTCTTCCCAAACGGTGGTCCAATCACCGTAGTTCGTCCCGGTCAGGTCGGCAAACGGGAGCGACGAGTCGGCGGCGTAGCTGCCGACGACGTTTCCCAACGAATCGGTCACGGACATGTTGTTGAGGACGTTTCCGCCGCCATCGTTTTCGAAGGTCGTTTTGAAGGTGTACCAGCCGGACGATGTAATCGTGGTCGAGCCGATGCCGTTCAGACCCACGAATTCCACTCCAATATTGCCGTTGCCCGTGTCGACGATCCGGAAGTTCGTTTCGTCGAGATAATACCCCCACGTCGGATCGTTATCGGTGTTGTTGGGGTTGGTATCGATCCAGAAGCCCTCATAGTTAGTGTTCGGCCCGGCCGCGGCCCAACTGGTATTGATGTAGTAATCGGTGGATTCGTAAAACGGACCGTTGATGGCGATCCCATTGGGGGCGCCGTAATCGGTGTAGACCGACTGCCCGCAGGAGTATCCGTACGCGTTGTCGGTATTGGTGATCTCGGCGTAGTAGCTCCCGGATGCGGGCGTCAAACCAAGCGCTCCGCCGCCACTCGGAACCACGGTGATATTCGACCCAGCATTCGGGCCCTGAATGTTGGTTGTGGAATCATAGAAATCGGCAGCGCCCGGATCGCCGGATTCAAAGCCGTTGGAATAGAGGACTCCGGCATGGGCCACCGCTGAGGCAACTGGCAAAATGACGGTTGTTCCCAGCACGGCCGCGACGAATCGGAAATTGGTTTTAGAAGTTTTCATTGGATCTCTCTCTTTCTGTTTGGAAAGAAGTTTGGAACGGAAGTTCATTGCCTCGAAAAAATAAAACATCGATCATTCCTGCCCATCGCATGTTCGGGGATTTGTCCCCTCACCCCGGCCTCTCTCCGTGGGGCACACGGGGAGAGGCCAGGGCGGCTGCGAGGATTTCGGACTTCATTGCAGCACCCGCCGCCGGCGACGCAGCAGCGCCAGGGCGCCGACGCCCAGAAGACTAAAGCTGGCCGGCTCGGGAACGCTGAGTTCGAAGGCCTCGGTTTGTCCACTCGGATTGATGCCGTAGCCAATGATGTCGCCGTTGTCGTTAATCCCGTAGGCTGCTTCCAGCGTCCAGTCCCCGAGGGTTTGGGTGTCGGAACCGTTGGCGATGAGGGTATTGAGGTCGATCATGGTTCCGCCGAGGTCGGTGATCCGATCGCCGCCGGAGTAAAGAAACGCGACATCGGTTGTGCCGTCGGCCAGGTAGGAATCGCCCACGACCTGCCCGGCGTTGTTGATTGCCCAGCCCTCGCTGGAGCCGCCGAGATTGCCCAGATCGTACATGTTCCCGTCGATGCCTGGCATGCCGGTATATAGGAAGGCGTCGTAGTTACCCCCGATCCCACCGGAGGCCTGGCCGGTGACCAGACTGTGATTGTTGATGGCGTAGGCGTAGCTGGCGCCGCCGGGGCCGCCAATCTGGCCCAGGTCGTATAAGTTGCCACCGGTGGAGAGGAACGCGCGGTCGGATCCATCGGTCGTCCAGGAGTTTCCAACGACTTGTCCGCTGTCATTGATGCCCGCGGCCTGGCTGTTTCCGACGCCGAGATTCCCCACGTCGGTCAACGACCCGCCACCGACGGGGGAGTAGACGTACGCTTCGAAGGGATACAATTGTCCGGAGGTAGCATTATAGGTAAAGGCTTCGCCGGCAACCTGCCCGGAGCTGTTAATGGCGGCGGCATAGCCGCCGGTATAACCGGGTAGTGGGGCTATGGTGGTGGACGAGCCAGCCGTATCGGTGAACGAGTACTGGTCGGCATAACCGGTAGTCCAAGCAGTACCGACGATCGTTCCGGAGGCGTTAATGGCGTAGGCGAGGCTGTTCGTCCCGCCGACGACGGGGTTGAGGTCGGTCATGGTGCCGCCTGAGTATTCGAACGCGTGTACAGTTCCATCGGGTAGGTAGGAATAGCCGGCGATCTGCCCGGCGTTGTTGATTCCATCGGCATAGCTGGCGCCGCCGAGATTGCCCAGGTCGGTGACGCTGTAGGTCTGGCCCCTGGATACGGACATGATCCACAGCGGCGCTGTGATTCCCATCGAAGCCGCGACGAATCGGAAATTGGTTTTAGAGGTTTTCATTGCATCTCTCTCTTTCTGTTGGGAAAAAGCTCTGGAACGGAAGTTCGATTAGCTCGAACAAAATCGATCATCCATGCCCATCGCACGTTGGGGGATTTGTCCCCTCCCCCCGGCCTCTGCCCGTGGGCACACGGACAGAGGCCGGGCGGCTGCGAGATTCCGCCGTTCATTGCAGCGCCCGCCGCCGGCGACGCAGCAGCGCCAGCGCGCCGATGCCCAGAAGACTGAAGCTGGCCGGTTCGGGAACCGCGGCAGGTTCGAAGTCGTAGGTCGTGTTCGTGCCGCTGATGCCGATGGTGAAGTCATCAACATTTGCCTGAAAGTTGTCTCCGGCGCTGGCGTAGCCGACCCGGAGAGACACGCCGCCAACACCACCTGCCGCGATGGTCGCATACGGATATGCCGCCAGAAATGTCGAAAGAGGTTCCACACCGGGCGTGCTCGGAGGTTCCGGCGTACCGGGATTCGCCAGTCCATTGTCATCCCACCAGCCGCCTGTTTCCGCATTCCAAACCTGCCAGGTGTTCATCACCGTGGCGCCTTGATCGGGAAGGCTTGGATTGCCGGTTGTAGGCTGCTGATAGGGCGGCTCAAAGTAGATCGCTTCGGTGGCCGGGGCCGGCGAAAGCGCGTTGGTATTAAGGAATATCTTGAGATACGGGAGCTGTTGGCCGTTGTTCGCCACGTCGTATGTCGCATAGCTCAGGGAGGTGATGTCGGCCAAGGGAGTTCCATCAAATTGGTCGGTGGCAATCTGCGAAGACGCATCCCCGTGAAGCGGTGCGGTCGCCAATTCCGCGCTTCCCACCCCTAGCGGAGGCGTTTCGGGCCCGGTCACCATCTGCGCCACCGCGCCGGCATATCCGGGCGTATTGCCGTTCTCGTCCGTGGTCACGAGTGCCCACCCGTTCATAGTCGTTGGACTGACGACAACCGTGGCCGCTCTGGAAGAACCTTCAAGCCCCGGCACGAGCATCAGCAGGGGCGCCGTGATTCCCAGCGAGACCGCGACGAATCGGAAATTGGTTTTAGAAGTTTTCATTGGTTCTCTCTCTTTCAGTTTGGAAAAAAAGTTTGGAATGGAAGTTCACTGCCTCGAAAAAATAAAACATCGATCATCCATGCCCATCGCATGTCGGGGAATTCATCCCCTCACCCCGGCCTCTGCCCGTGGGCACACGGGGAGAGGCCGGGCGACTGCGAGGCTTTTCCGCAGTTCATTGCTGTGCCCGACGCCGGCGACGGAGCAGCGCCAGCGCGCCGATGCCAAGAAGACTGAAACCGGCCGGCTCGGGCACGCTAACCGTCATCGAATCGAAGTTGGCAGACGCAGGGATTACGCTTGCGCCGTTGTCCCAATCGCCGATCTCAGGACCGGATTCGTAGACCGTCATCTGCCCAAACGTGGTAATCCCATAGGTGGTGTTGTCGAGTTGGGAGAGGCTATCACCCCAGTAGGTATTTGAGGTCAGGGGATTTCCGTCGAAGTCATAAATCACGTGAATGGGCGTTGATCCGTTCAGGTCGGGTCCACCCATGCTGAGGACACCGATGTAGCCACCGCCTGGGTTGGGGTCGTTGAGATACGTAAGCCAGTAAGGCTGGGCGGGACCGGTGAATAATCCTTCGTAGAGATCGTAACTCGCGCTAAAGTTGTCGAGAGAGCCCAGGGACGTAAGTCCTATGTTCGCGGCCTTGATGTAGACGACCGGGGCCGCACCATTTTCACCAGAGTCGGTGGTGGAAAGCTCGGCCAGCGCCGGCGTGGGTCCTGCCGGCGCAACGTATTGCGCAACACCACCATTAGGCCTGTAGGTCAAAGCTGAAAGATTGGTGCCTGAGATTGTCGTGACCTGCGCAAATGCCGACGCCGACAGCGCCACGGTGATTCCCATCGAAGCCGCGACCAATCGGAAATTGGTTTTAGAAGTTTTCATTGCATCTTTCTCTTTCGGAGCGCATTTCAGGGCGGCTCCAATCCCTCCGACAGACGCGCGTCGGCCGCTTAATTGACAAAAATGAGTAGACATAAAGTGCCATTCACAATTTCATCCGCTATTTCGCATATTCCACCTCGCTTTGCGGGATTCGACGGTTCCGGTTTTCGCTCGGCAGTCGAGGCCGATGCGATCGGTCCGAAAAACAACCGTCGAGTCTCCTTTTCTTCACAACGCGATCCGCTGCGCCGCCGCGGCAAACAGCCGCTCAGGCGACAGTTGATTTAAGCGGCCAGACAACGGGGGCGTTTCGGCTCAAAAGCCTCACGGGCGAGCCGCTGATAGCCATCGGCTTCCCGCGCGCTGGTCATTTTTGAGATGTCGTTGCGGATGCATTTGGCGATGATCTGATTGCCCTTCAGTTCCGCCGCTCCCAGAAGGGATTCCAATAGGGCTTGACGCTTGCTCATTTTTACCTCGCAGTAAACGGACTCTTGTTGATTGACTCGAATGAAATTTTCCAATTTGCGGATGCCCGGGCGCGGGCTGCGCCGGTGCGGGGGCGATCATTTGCTAAGGCGGCGCCCGGGCTGGCCCCGACGGCGCTAATGAATTGATGCCGTTGTCGGCGCCACCGACCTTTGCCCGGACGGTTCGCGGCGAGGACCGGACGAGGGCCGCACAAATGGCCGGGTCGCTGGACGCGAACGCGCCGGCCCCCGCTTGCCGAACCCGCCGCTCGTCTTCGAGCGTCATCCGCTCGTCGAGCAGAACGCACTGCAACCGCGCCTGCGCACGCCGCGCTTTGAGAAACAATTCCCACGGCTGCATGTCCGGGACGTTCAGGCTCGCCACCAGCACTTGGAAGCGCAATAGCCTGAGCATTGCCAGCGCTTCAGCCCCGCTGTCGGCCTGGCTGAAGGAATCGGGTGGCAACTCGACGATCGCCGCCGGGGATACTCGCACCAGCAAAATGTCCGCGACTGATGCGCTGCGATCCTCGATCCACATTCGATCTCGTGATGAAACTGTCATGCCGTTCGCATAACGAACCGGGTGCCAACTCGCCGGAGGGCGCCCGGATTGATCGCAACTGGATAGCCACGAGTCAGTTGTGGAGTTCGGAGGGCCGCACGCGCCGCCGCCGCCGCGCGACCAGTTTGGATCACTGATGTTTACGCCGCGCGCGACAAACGGAATTGACGTAGGTGATTACGTCCCGCGCGACCATTCTGGCCGGTTTGCGACCATTATGGTCGCGCCATTCGACAAACGAAAAAGTGGCGTCGCACTTCGGCGGACCTCTGCGCTGGCAAGCAACACATGGCTGATTGGGGTCGGTTACGGAGTCTTGGTTGGGCGCAGCCAAGCTACGCTGTCGCGGGAGGAAACGGGGATTCTGAATTTCTTGATGAAGCGATTGAGCCGGCGACGCTCGATTCCAAGCAAGGTTGCCGCGTGCGCGCGGCGGTAGCGGCTTCGCGTCAGCGCTTCGGTGATTTGCCGGCGGATCATTTCGTTCAGGTTCATGTCGGAGGCCGAAGGACGCTGGATGGGAGCCCGAATCGGCGCCGGCAAATCCGCGAACGTGATCTCATCGCCGTCGGCCAGCACACTCGCCTGCTCAAGGGCATTGAAAAGTTCACGGACATTGCCCGGCCAGGAGTAACTCTCCAACGCCGCCAACGCCGAGGGGCATAGCGGCTTGAAGGTTTCCCGATTTATCTGGGCCTGTCGAATCAGGAAGTCCTCCGCAAGGGCTCGAATGTCCTCTCGCCGCTCGCGCAGCGATGGAACGTTGATCGCGATGACCTGAAGGCGGAACAATAGATCCTGTCGAAATTGGCCGGCGGCGACCATCGCGCCAAGATCGCGGTGGGTTGCGCTGATCACCCGGATATTGACGGGATACGAACGGCTGGCGCCGACGGGAACCACGCGCCGATCCTGGAGCACCCGCAGCATTTTCGCCTGTAGCGCCGGCGACAACTCTCCGATTTCGTCGAGGAACAGGGTCCCGCCGTCGGCCGCGCGAACAAATCCCAGCGTGTCTCGCACCGCGCCGGTGAACGCGCCGCGGACATGCCCAAACAACTGGCTCTCGAACAGCGTTTCGGAAAATCCGCTGCAATCAACGGGCACAAACGGCTTATCCCCTCGCGGCGAACGATGGTGAATGTACCGGGCCAGCATCTCCTTGCCGCTGCCGGTCTCCCCCAGAATCATGACGGTGGAGGGCCGCTTGGCGGCACGGGCGGCGATTTCCTTCATCCAGCCCATCGCGGGCGAATCGCCGATCAACGGCTCCTCCGCCATCGCCGTCTCATCAGCACATTTCCCATTCATCTTTGGCATGGACTTCCCACTCCACGCTCCGACGGCATTGGTATTAATGCCGTTTCGCTTCCGACGACCTCTGACACAATCGCCCACGCCCGGTTGGGAAACGGAAGGGTCATATCGAACGCCGTGCCTTAGATTCGCCGGCGCGATCGGCGGGCGGCACAAATCACTCCGCCGGCCGCCAGCACGCCGAGCGACATCGGCGCCGGCACCAGTTCCAAGCTGTTCACTGTCACGCCGCCCCCATCGATGAGGGCCGTGTCTCCGAATTCGTCGTACTGCGTAGCGTCCGTCTTTACCATGACAATGTCGCTTGTATCCCCGATTGAATACTCTCCGCTCCTGAATGAGGCTTGCCGAATGGTCAAAATGGACAGGTTTTTTACCCGTCCTTTGAGTGTCCAAATTATCCCCGCAGCCCCCACTGTCAAGGAAATAAATTGCTAAATCTCCGTTGGGATCGCTTTCGAAGGCCTGTTTGCTCAGTAAGAATCTAAAAATATGCCCTAAAACCCGTCGGATGTGACGTATTTTATGTGCCGGATGACGTTTCTCACGATAACGAAAATAGTGGCAAATTGTTATCAATCCGCGACCGGCGCGCCAGTCGTGATTGCTTCACGGTGATCGTGTACGGCAAAAGACGGAACGAGTTGGCGATGCGCGGCAGGCTTTGCCTCCCTCGCGGTGTTCGCTTTCGCCGCTCGCCCGTGGTTAAGATGGCTGGCCGATGCGAGTCCTGATCGTCGCCAATAAGTCCAAGCCCCTGGTCGCCGCCGCGCTGGAACGCCTTGTTCCCGCCATCGCCCAGATCGGTCAGCTTGTTAGCATCGACACCGAAACTCAGACCGACGCCATCGTCGCCGATGCGGATGTCATTCTGGTTCTCGGCGGCGACGGCACGCTTCTGTCGGCCGCCCGCCGGCTGCGCGGCCGGCAGATTCCACTCCTTGGCGTGAATTTCGGCCGACTCGGATTTCTCGCCAGCTTCACCCCAAAACAGTTCGACCAGCATTTCCCCGATTTTGTCGCGGGAAAACTGCCGATCACGGCTCGGCTCGCTCTGGAAACATCCGTGATTCCCGCAGGAATCCATTGCCGATTGGGCGATCCGGCGGACCTCGCCCAGCGCCGAAGGTTCGTCTCAACGGCGCTGAACGACGCCGTCGTCACCGCCGGCGCTCCGTTCCACATGATTGAACTGGAAATCGCCGCCAACGGCCCAAACCCCGGTGACGGCAAGGGGGCGGGCATTCGATATTTCGGCGACGGGGTCATCGTTGCCACCGCCAGCGGAAGCACCGCCTACAACGTTTCGGCCGGCGGACCCATCATCAGCCCCAACGTCGATGCCTTTTGCGTCACCCCATTGTGCCCTCATAGCCTCTCCTTCCGCCCCGTGGTGATCTCATCCATATCCACCGTGGTCATCACCGCGATTCTCGTCAACGAGGGAACCACCGTCTTCTGTGATGGCCAGGAAAGCACGAACCTTGTGGCCGGCGAGCGAATCGTCATTCGCCGAAGCCCCGAGCCGGTTTTGCTCGTTGAAAACCCCGAATCGCGCGAGTGGCACACCCTGGCGGCAAAACTGAACTGGGCGGCCAGCCCCGGCTATAATACAATCAAGACATAGCCAACGTTCGTCCAATAACCTGGTCGTCGCTATAACCTGACCGCCAGATGACCCCAAGATTTTGGCGAAGGCGGCCCGGCGGGCCGATACTTTGCCGGGGGCGCGGACAACATAAGCGGTGGAGGGCTTCGCCTCCACGAGGGAGCTCACGAGATGCGGCACTCGTTCGTCGGATGCGTATTGCTCTTATGGGCCGTGGAAGGCTTCGCCTCCACAGGCGCGGCGGTCTACGGTCAAACCGCGCCGTCGCCGGCCGAGCGGATGCTCAACGAGATGCTCAAGCCGGCCCCGGCGGCGGCGCCGCCCACGACGCGGCCGGGGCAGGCGCCGGTGCTCGAACCATCCGGATACGTCCCCAAGTCCAACAATTCCCAGTTGCTCCGTGAAGGCACCGACGTCATCGCCAGGACCGGTCATCTGAAAAAATCCCCCGAAGGACACTATCCCCTGTTCGTCTTCGACCAACAACCGAGCCTGTCCCCGATTCAACCGATGCTCGTTCTTCCGAACTTGCAGCTCATGTCCATGGAAGATGCGGCGTCGGAGACCCGCCAGAACCTCAAGTTCACCGTTTCGGGAATTATCACCGAATACGGAGGAAAGAACTACATTTTGCTGGAGCCCGGCCCGGACGAAATCAGCCGGCAGACGCCCTCGACCGGTTCTGTTCCCGCGGGCGCGCACGGCCCGGCGCCGGCCGAGCAAATGCTCAGCGCGATGCTCGCCGCCGACGGTCCGTCGCCCTCCGCGCCGCCGCGGTCCGCGCCGCCGCAAAATGATCTCACCACCGGCTCCGGCGCCCTCCCGCCCAAAACGCCGCTTCTTACCCTGTTGCCCGAACAGTCGCAAATCTTCGATCGCGTATGCCGCTTGAGTCCCGGCGTCGACCCCCAGCAGCTACAGATAACCCTTGAGGCCGATGGCGCCGCGCTCCAGGATCCGCCCCTTATCGTGCTGCCCAATCTCAAGTTGACGGCCTTGGAAAATGCCTCCGGCGGTCTTCACGACACCCGATTTCGCGTGACCGGCGTGGTCACCGAATACCGCGGACGCAATTACATTCTCCTGCAAAAGGTCGTCGTCATGGCCGATTCGGATCGGCAGTTCTAAATGTTTCTCGCTTGGCCGATTTGGCTGGTCTTGCTGGCGCCCTGGGTCGGGCTGACGCTATGGCTGCTCTGGGGACAATTGGACCGGCGGGGCGTTCCATTTCTGAAATTGTGGCGGGATGAAACGACCCACCATCGCAAGCCCAACCGTGCCTGGGCCAAGCCGCCGCTGGCGCTGATCGCGCTGCTGGCGGCGATGTTCCTCGCGATCGCCGCCGCCGCCGGGCCGATGGTTCGGATTGGACTCAATCCCCCAGCTACCCCGCCGGAACCTTCCGACGTGAAAATCGATTGCCTGGCCGTGCGCGCCGGACCGACGACACAGGCGATGGTCCGCCTGCTTAACCAGAGCGATCTCTCCACCGCGAAGCTGACGATCCGTGCCGATGGGAAAAAGCTGCGCACCGATCAAGTCACCTTGCCCGCCCGAGGCCAGACGCACAATTATTTTCTGATTGTTCCCGTGCCCGCATCGGCCGTCGAAGCCGAAGTGGAATGTGATGGCGCCAGAATCGATCATCGCGTCCGAGCCACGCGGTGGGCGGCCTGGCCGATCGTCGAAGCCGCAACGCCGCTGCCTCCGGAGTTGCGGCGGATGATCGACGTCTACGGCCGCCATCGGCCGCCGGGGGAAGGATCCAAACACGTCGCCGTGCTCAGCGCCTCCGCCGTCGCGCCCCAGGAGGAGCCGGCCGCGATCGTTGCCGACGGTTCCGCCGCCACCACGGCGCTCTCGAATCTTGAACCCCCGGCAGTGCTGGATAGTCCCCTGACCAAGTCCGTTGACTGGGAAAAAATCCTCAGCCGCGCCGGAGTTTCATCGCCGCCGCCCGGGGATTGGCAGCCGATCGTCACCGCCGCCGGTGTGACGGTCCTCGCCGTCCGTCAGCAGCCCGTCAAGCGGGTCTGGGTCGGATTTCAATCGGATGAATTCTCGCATTATCCGGATTTCGTGATCTTCTGGAGCAACGTATTTGATTGGCTGGAAGATGGCGGCCAGAACTACGAATCTGCCCCTTCCCCCTTGCCCGCGGCAACATCGCTTGCCGAGGCCAATCCATCCGCCAAACCTTTGGCCGCGCCGTTGTTTTTGGCCGCATTGGGCCTGATTTGCATCTCGGCCGTTGCCTTCAAGTCACCCAAGCCGCCATGGCGCAACGGCTTCCAATCTTGACAGGTTTTTCCCCCCGCCGTACTTTGCCCCTCATGGCCGAGTCAATTCCCCCGGTCTCCGTGACCAGTCAGAAAGACATCCGCGTTGTTGAATTCACCAACAACAAGATTTTGGACGAAGGAAATATCAGCAATATCGAAGGAACGCTGGTCACGTTGATCGGCGAAGTCGCCAAGCCCAAGCTGCTTTTGGATTTCGCCAACGTGGAGCATCTTTCCTCGGCGGCGCTGGGAATGTTGATCAAAGTCAACAATATAATCAGGCAGAAGGACGGCCAGTTGCGGCTGGCGAATATAAAGCCGCAGATATTTGAGGTGTTCGTTATCACAAAGCTGAACAAGCTTCTGAAAATCCTGCCGACGCGATCCGAGGCTTTGAGCAGTTTTTCCCAATAGGTCTTTTTCGCTTGTCCGGTCGGAACGATTGTTATGGACGAGGCGGGGTCGAAAGATCGAGGCCCGGACAGGCGGTCGGGATCGTCCCGGCCGGACGCCAACGGCGCCGCGTGGTTTGAATTCACGATTTCCTCCAACGATGACGCCGCCTGCCGCGCCGTGCAAAAAAAAATCCTCGACGAGGTCCATCGCCGCGGGTTTAATAACCAATCCGTTTTTGCCATCAAGCTGGCCTTGGTGGAAGCGATGATCAACGCCAACAAGCACGGCAACCGCCTCGATCCGAAAAAGAAGGTCTACGTCGAAGCCACCGTCACGCCGCGCCAAGCCGAAATCGTCATCGAGGACGAGGGCCCGGGATTCAAACGCGCCGCCGTCCCCGATCCAACGCTCCCGGAAAACCTCGAAAAATGCGGCGGAAGGGGAATCCACCTCATGGAAGCCTACATGAACCAGGTCGAATGGAGCCATGGCGGCCGCCGCGTGCGCATGGTCAAGCGAAATGAGCCGGACGTTCTTCCCAGGGCCTGACCCCCCCTCAAAACCCGCTTTCCCTACCGGACGGTGGAAAGACATTACAATCATTCGACGACATGCTGATCCCGCTGCACACTGACTGTCCCCTGCGACGCGTTCCCTGGATGAATTGGACGTTGATCGCGCTCAACCTGGCCGTCTTCATGGTGACCAGCATCTCCGGCGATCACGGCTCCCACGGGCCGCTGGCCCTCTATCACGGACAGGCCGTCCGCGACCTCCTGGCCCTGGATCCCCAGAACCCCGCGCTCTGGCAATATTTCACCTACCAGTTCATGCACGAGAGTTGGCTCCACGTGCTGGGGAACATGCTGTTCCTCTACATCTTCGGCAATAACATCAACGACCGCATGGGACACCTGGGATACCTCGGGTTTTACCTTGCCGGCGGCGTCATGGCCGGCATCGGTTACGCCGCCTTCGATCCCTCCCCCGTCATCGGCGCCAGCGGCGCCGTCGCCGCCGTTACCGGCGCTTATCTCGTGCTTCTGCCCCGATCGAATATCACGCTGCTGTTCTTCTTCATTTACATCGGACCCTTGGAAATCTCCAGCCTCTGGTTCGTCCTCTTCACTTTCCTCCAGGACGTGCTCGGGGAGGTCCGGCCCGAACTGCTCGGCGGCCGGGCCTCGGAATCCGTCGCCCACATGGCCCACATCACCGGAACCCTCTTCGGCGCCGTGCTCTGTCTGCTCCTTCTTGGCCTGCGATTGCTCCCGCGCGATCAATTCGACATGCTCTCGCTGCTCGCCCGATGGAACCGCCGCCGCCAGTACCGCAGCATGGTCAGTCAGGGCTACAACCCATTCGGCTACGTTCCGCCCCAACCCGTCGACGTCCGCCCCCAGGAGCTTGACTCCCGAACGTTAAAAATGCTCGAAATGCGCGCCGAGATCAGCGAAGCCATCGCCCATCACAACCTTCCGCACGCCGCCTACCTCTTCCTCGAACTGAAAAAACTCGATCCAACCCAGATACTCTCCAGGCAGGCCCAATTGGACGTCGCCAACCAGTTGGCCAGCCAGCAGTTCTTCGAGCAGGCCGCCGACGCGTACGAGCAATTCCTCACGCACTATCCCAATTTCGAGCAGATCGAGCAGGTGGAATTGATGCTCGGGGTGATCCATGCGCGGTATTTGCATCGCTACGATCGCGCCCGGCAGCTTCTGCTCCGCGCCCTCGCCCGCCTTCACACCGAACGCGAGATTCAATGGGCCAGGTCCGAACTGGAAAGGATTGAGCCGCTCATCACCCCCCAACAAGGCCCGCAGGGTTAAAGAAGCATTTCAAATCCAGTTGATCCGCCCCCAACGCCCACGGCGCTGCCGTGGGGTTCTGTCGTGCGGTGGGGGGGCGGCCGATCACGGTCTCGGCTTGGATGAAGCGGCGTGCTTCGCCTCGATGAGCGCCCGCTTGTTGGCGAGCCGGTCGGGGTAATCCGGCGGCAGCGGTGGGTCCATCTTCTGCACCGCATCAAAGAACTCCATCGCATCCCCGTACGAATTTGCGTCCTCCATGTTTCCCGCCGCATTGACAAACTCGGTCGCCACCGTCTGCGATGTCACCTTCAATGCCGGATCGTTGCCGTATTGCTTGATGATGCTCGACGCAAAGCTCGCCGCATCGTCCCAATGCTTGGCGGCCAACAGCGCATCGACAATCTCCTTGCACAGCGCGTTGATGACGGCGCCCGACGTGCCCCGGTTGGCCTTCCAGTAGTCCAGCGCCGCGCGAAATTCGTCGGCGGCCTGAAGCGGCTGGCCAATGGCCGGGTTCACCAGCAGCGAACCCACGTTTTGCTCCTCCTCGGCAAGTTCCTGCCTCGCCGGACCGCCGGCCGCATCGTTCGCCGCGTTCTTGATGTCCTGCGTAAGCCGTTCGCACAATTTCTGCCGCACCAGCAGCTCCTTCGCCGGCTGCGACGTCAATCCGTCGGCAAGCCCAACGAGACTTTGCTCGTCGATCTTGGGCAACTGGACCCAGAATTGCAGCACGTTCCACGCCGCCACCTTGATCTGGTCGTTGGAATCCTTGTTCATTTGATCCAGGACGGCGAGAATATATTGCGTGGGATCGGGCAGGGGACGCAGCGCCTCCACTGCCGCCAGACGCATTTGATATTCATCGTCATGAAGGTGCCGGGCAATTGCTGGCGCAAACGGAGCGGCATCCGGCATGTTCCCCAGCCCGACCAGCGCGTTGGCGCGAACGTCCAGCGGCTCCGCCGGCAACAGCAACCGCTGGAAAATGTCCGACAGCGAGTTGTCATGAATCGCCGCCAACGCTCCCACGATCGCCTTGCGAAGCCCTTGCTGGCCCGGAGCGTCCGTCCCCGCCAGCGCCGCTTTGAGCGCGTCGATCGCCAGGGCTTTCAGCGCCGCGTTGTTGTTGATGAGTTCGCCTCCTTGGCGGATGCCGTCCGCCGCCGCGATTCGCACGGAACTCGACGGACCCTCCACCACCAGTTTCAGCATCAGTTCGATGGCGTGAAGGTCGTGAAGAGGCGCCAGCGACGTGATCAGCCGCACCCGAACGAAATCATCCTGCTCGCGCGCCAGTTGCCCCACCAGATCGCCCACTGAGTCGACGTCCCCCGACAGCGCCGTCGCCGCCGCGGCGCGAACCGCCGGCGACGGGTCGGACAGCAGAAGACGCGTCTGTCGGATCGTCCCCGGTGGCGCCCCGGTCGCCGTCCGGCTCTCATGCACCAGTTCCGCTCCCAACTCCCGTATTTCCGGCGCCGGCGAGCGCAAATACGCAAGCAGGATCCCGGCGCGGTTGGCTGGCGAAGCAGTCCAGAAATCTCCGCGAAGCAATTCGTCCGCCGCGTTCTGAAATGTCCTCTGGTCCGCCAATTGGCTCTCGAATGCCTCGCCCCGCCCGCGGATGATCGCCTTGCCGAATTCCTCTTCTGAAAACCCCGAATATTGCCCAAACCACTTTGCCCATTTGTCCGAATCGTGGTCCAGATCGGTCCGGCCCGTCATTTCGATCAGCGCATCGCCCGCTGCTTCGCTGATCTGGTCCTGATCGTCATGCAGCAAATCGAGCAGGGTTTGCGCAGCCAGCTTCTGGCTGAAGGTTCCCAATGCCCGAATCACCGGCTGGCGGATGTCCGTCCGGTCGGATTTGGCCTCGGCGACCAGTGCCTGCAAGACCAAGGTGTTGCCAGGGTACTGCGCCAGTGCCTGCGGCGCGGCAGCGGCGGCGGCCGGCTGGCGGCCCCGCAGCATCCCGATCAGCGGATCGACGAAATCCGGGTCGGGCCACCCGACCAGCCCTAAAGCCCTGGCCAATGCGACCTTAGCGGATTCCGGGCCGGTCTTCAGAAGGGTTAAAACCAGTGCATGCGCCGCCCTATCGTGTTGTGCCACCACCCGCATGGCCGCCAGGTCGGCCGCACTCTGCGAAACGTTAGGATCCTCAAGTTCCGCCCGGGGATCCGGGGCCGGGGCATCGCTCGCCCCAAGGGGCGAGGAATTTGCCTCCGTGGGCAGGCTTTGCCCAAGCCCCGCGCACGGCGCAAACGCCGCCGTCGCGGCCGACCACCATACCGCCCTGATCCACCGATGATGAATCACTCTAGCCCTTATCGTCGATCCCCGCGAACTTACCGTATTTACCACCCGTCGCAAAGTCGTTTGCCAAACGATATGAAGAACAAAAATTACCTGAAAAATTCCGCCCGGCATCTTGCCAGGAAATCAAATTGCTTGCTAAATTAGCCTCTTGACCGCCGGAAGTCACCCGGTTCCAGGGTTGGGTGCATTATGAACGACTGGAGCGATGCCGAGCGCCGCGTCGAAAAGGCCCAGCAGTTCTTCGAGCAGCGCAAGTGGTCCGAGGCGCTGCGCGAGATCCGCCTGGCTACCAACATCAATCCCTACAATTGCATTTGGTTCTTCAATATGGGCCTCATCCTCGACGAACTGGGCCGCTTTGAGGAGGCCCTCGACGCTTACCGCCAGGCCGACGCCATCGATCCTAATGATCTGCATACCCTCAATCATATCGGCGTTGACCTCTTCCGCACCGGCCGGCTCGACAAGGCCATCGAGACTTTTGTCCAGATCGAGCGCATCGACCCCTCCTTCGAGCCTTCTTACTGCAATCGCATCATCGCCTATGCCCAGCGGGGCGACCACGAGCTGGCCGAGGAAATGTTCTACACCGCCCGCCTCTACAAGGAGAATTGTCCCCACTGCTATTACAACATGGGTTGCAGCCTCGACCTCCGCGGCCTCTACGACAAGGCCATCTACTGCTGGATGCGCTCTCTCGATCTCCAGGGCGCTCAGGGCGACGTCCATGTCCGCATCGGACACGCCTATCGCAAAAAGGGCGACCTCGAACGCGCCCGCCGACATCTCCTCACCGATTTGCGCCTGAATCCCGGTCGGACCCAGACCCTTCTCGATTTGGGTGAATTGCTCGTGACCATGGGCTGGCTCCCCGAAGCCGATGAAAAATTCCGCCGCGCCATTGAACTGGCGCCCAATGAACCCGGAGGATATTACCATCACGGCCGGCTGCTGTTGCGCATGAATCGCGACGATGACGCCGCCAGCGCCTTTTCCACCGCCTTGCGCCTCGACCCCACTTTCCCCGGCGCCCACATGGGGTTGGGCCGGATCAGCTTCCGCCGCGGCGACCTCGGCGCCGCCCGAAACCGCTTCCGCGCCGAACTACAGCTTCGCCCCGACCAGCCCAAGCTCCTTTTGGAACTCGCCAACCTCCTCATGGATACCGGCGAAAGCCGCGCCGCACTCGCTTGCCTCAAGTGGCTCGTTGCCATGAACCCCCGGGAAGTCAGCGGCTGGCTTAACCTCGCCGTCGCACAATTCACCCGCGGACATTACAGCGAGGGAATCACCAGTTGCATGACCGCCCTGGCCAAAGATCCCGGAAACGTCACCGCGATGTACAACCTCGGCCTGGCGCACGAGCGCCTCGGCCAGCATGACGCCGCCGTCGAATGGGTCCGCCAGGCCCGCCGCCGCGATTCCCGCGATATCGCCCTGCAACGCCTGGAATTCCGTCTCCACGTCATCGGCCTCAAACGCCGCGTCCAAACCTCCATCCGCCGTTACGCCCGCTGGTTGAAGGTTTGGTAATCTCTTCAATTCACCAGATCGTGAACAGCAGCAGTTGCATCAGCCAGGTTTGCATGAACGTCAGCGACATCGTCCATTCGAGCAATCGCCGCTCGATGCTCCCGCGGAGGGCGAAGCCCTTACCGCCGGCCCGGCCGATCCACGAGGCGGCGGCCAATAGTCCGACCGGCACGAAAAACAGCCAGATACGCTCCGTTTCGTGCGTGAAAAGCCCGGCGAAGCTGAAAATCAGCACCGACGCCACCCCCGCCATGTTGAAGCGATCCGCCGGCGTACGCCCGATGACCGAACGAATAGTTTGCTTCCACCACAGTACGATCACCGGGAATCCCACGCCGATCAGGAACGCGATCAGGTTGCTGAAGCTGACGTCCACATATCGGAAAAAGGAAATGCTGAACGTCTTCATCGCGTAATGGTCGTAAAACCGCGACGCCCGAAAACACGCCAGATAATTGAATCCTGTCAGCCCGTAGAGAATCGCCAGGCACAAAAAGATCACCATTGCACAAATCGCAAACGAGCCGGCAACGCGCCCGATCCGCTTGGGGCTTACGGCAAGTTCCAGGATCGCGTAGATGAACGTCATGACCCCGACGCAGACCGTGACGTAGCTGAGCATCAGGCTCGCCGCCACCACAAACCCCGCGACGATCGAAATGCCCGTCCCCGGCTCCACGATCGCGCGATGCAAGAAATACGTCGACCACAGCATCGCCACCAGAAACACCCCATCCATCGAAGTCGCTCCGAACAGCACCAGGCTCGGCGCCGTCGCGTACAGCGCCAGCGCGATCGACGCGGTTTGCCGCCCGGCCAGCCGGCGAGCCAACAGATAGAACGGCGCCACCCCTGTCGCGGTGATGAACACCGCCGACCATGCCGCTGTCCCGATTCCCGGTCCCAGCGCCCGCCCCACGAAATACAAAACCAGCACCGCGCCCGGCGGATGCGTCCGCGAGTGAATGCTGTAGTGATACAGGTTCTGCACGTACCCGTGCAGGAATTGGCCGACTCCCCGCACCGCCGGAACGTCGCTGAAATATTCCGATCCCGGCCAATCAAACGGCTTCCAGATCGCCTTGGCGCTTCCGTCCATCATCGCCGTCGTGACGTTGATGGCAAACACGAAGACGAACGCCGACAGCAGCGCCAACGCTTGGGGAAACGGCCTGGCAATCAATCGCCTGACCACCCCGGCCCAGCCGGCGAACGCCACCGCCGGAAGCGCCAGCAACGCGCTCTGCCAACGAGTCCGCGTCGGCGGCAACCGCAGCCACGAATACCACGGCGGCGCCGTGGACCGCCGCGCCGTCTCCGTCTGCAGCAGCATGATGACCGCGATGTATGCCCCCAGCAGCACCACGCACGCCGCCACGCCTCGCCAATATTGGCCAAGTCCCACACGCGGCTCAGGCTTGGGGGGTGGAGATTGCAACACCTCAGTTCACCTTGGCGACGATCATCGTCACGTCATCGGTCGGTTTAGCCAAACCCGTGAACCGGCGCTGCGACCACAAAATGGTTTGCACGATCGCTTCCGCGCTCGGCCCGCCCGGCGCGAACGCCTCGATGATCCGTTGCTTCCCAAATCGTTCGTGCTCGAAATTCATCGCATCCATCAGACCGTCCGTGTACAGCAGAAGCGTATCCCCCACGCGCAGGTCCACCAGGGACTGGACGTATTTCTCCTCGGCGTCCACCCCCAAAACCATGTTGTCGCTGTTCAACTCAATGATCTTTCCATCGCGCAGGATCATCCCCGGTGGATGGCCCGCATTGCAATACGTCAGCCGCCGGTTCCGCCCGTCCAGCACCCCGTAGAAAAGGGTCACGAATTCCCCCGGGCTGCTGTCCCGGCAGAGCATCAGGTTGATTCGCCGCAACACCTCGTACAGATAATAGACGTTATCCACCTGTGCCCGCAGCGCCGCCCGCACCGCCGCCATCGTCAGGCTCGCCGGCACCCCTTTGCCGCTCACGTCCGCGATCACCATTCCCAGGTTGTTGTAGGGCAACTCGATCAGATCATAAAAATCCCCTCCCAGCTCGTAGCACGGAACGTACACCGCCGCCAGATCGACCCCCGGTATCGCCGGCGGCTGATGCGGGATCATTCGATGCTGCACCTGCGCCGCCATCTGGACTTGCCGTTCCAACGCCTGCGACTGCATCGTCTCCTGCACCAGCCGCGCATGCTCGATCGCCGCCGCCGCCTGCGCCGCCACCGCTTTCATCAGATCGATCTGAAACTGCGTGAACGTCTGCTCCTGCGCCGTGTAAACCCGCAACACCCCGATGTTCTTCCCCTTGTACCGCATTCCCACCGACAGCATCGAAACGATTCCTTCCCGCTTGGCTTCCTGCGGAAACAGCACCCGAGGGTCCTGGCCCATGTTCCGGACGTATTCATACCCCTTCGACGCCATCGCCTGTTGGTCGATTGCCGCCTGGCTCAGCCGAATCCGCCCTTTTCCCAAATATTCCGCCGACAGGTTATGGACCGCCTTGATCACCAATTCGTCCCGATCGTAGTCGATCAGCCGCAGCGACGACGCCTTGGTCTCCATCACCTCGCACACCGCCCGCACCGTTCTCTGGAGCACTATCCCCAGGTCCCGCGCATCCGCCAGCATCATCGTCACGTTGTAAACCGCCGTCAGCTCGTTGATCCGCTGGCGAAGCTGGAACTCCTGGTAGCACAGCTTGGCAATGGCGTTGGCCAGCAGGAACAGGAACTGGATCGCTGCCGGCTTGGCGCCCCGCGTCCGCGTCAGTTGTCCCACCGCCTGCTTCAGTTCTTTCACGTCCACCCCCAGCTTTTCGCTCAACGCCGCCAGGCGGCCCTCGTCCGGCGGGGGGGCGACGCTACGGGCGGCCATCCGAATCGTCCCCAATCTATGATTGTTCAAGATGATCGGCGCGACGTATTCTCCGCCTTCCCGCTGGGGTCCGTCCTGCTGTGCCTCGGCGATCACACTCTGGCGCTTGAGAAAATCGCTGGTCGGCGTCGGCTGGGTCAAAAGGTTGCCGTCGGCGTCCGTGATCGTCGCCTTCACATTGGCAACCGCCGCGAACCCGTCCTGGATTTCCTGCAACGTCGACAGGTCCATGAAATCCGTTAGTTTCAGGCGATCCGGATCAACAGCAGGCATCGAGTCTCCAAGGCCTCCCGTCCCTTGGAGGCGGGGTGAAATTGTAGACGCCCGCCCCATGCAATCAACGCCCCCGCGCCCCGACCGAAATTTGCCAGCCCCCGTATTGAAATCAATCCTCTTTGAGTGACAATTGCATTTCGCAACGCGAAAATCTTGCACCGCTGGAGAATCCATGCCCACCCGCACCGTTAACGGAACAACTCTGTTTTACCACGAAGCCGGACGCGGGTTGCCCCTCGTCCTCCTTCATGGCTTTCCCCTCAATCACCATATCTGGCATAAGCAGGTCCACGATCTCTCCGGCGTCTGCCGCGTCATCACTCCAGATCTGCGCGGCTTCGGCCAATCCGTCGGCGGCGGCGCATTCACCATCCCTTCCCTGGCCGAAGATTTATACCTCCTGCTCTCTCAGATTCGCGCCCTGCCCTGCGTCCTCGGCGGGCTCTCCATGGGCGGTTACGTCGCTTTGGCGTACGAGCAACAATACGCCTCCACCCTCCGCGGCCTGATGCTCATCGACACCCGCGCCGCCAGCGATCCCCCCGACGTCCGGGCCGGCCGCGATGCCATGATCGAATTGGCCAAAACCGCCGGATCCGCCGCCGTCGGCGAACAAATGCTGCCCAAAGCACTCGCCCCCGGCGCCGTCGAAAGCCGTCCGGACCTCGTCGCCGAGTTGAAGTCCATCATGGACGGCTGCCCGCCGCAAACCATCCAACACGCCCTGGCCGCCATGCGCGACCGCCCCGACTATCGCCCAACGCTGGAACGCATCGCCGCACCCACCTTGATTATCGTCGGTGATTCCGACGCCATGACCCCGCCATCCGTTGCCGAGGAGATGCAACAGTCCATCCGTGGCTCGACGATTTCCATCATCAAGGACGCCGGCCACCTGTCGCCCATCGAGCAACCTCAGCAGGTCAGCCGCGCCATCCGGCAGTTCCTCGTCTCCGCCATCGGCTCCTAAAGCTCAGATCGCGATTTACACCTTGTCAAACCCTGACCGTAGTTCTAAACTTGCCCTGTAATTCGCTAGGGGTGATCGCCAAACCGCGATCTGAGAACACACCCTTGGTACCTGATCCGGATGATACCGGCGTAGGGAAGCGAATGGACTCCTTCACGTCCAGCCTTCCCCCCTTTAAGGAGACTCCAATGCCCCAATCCGAGCAAACGATGGATCGTTCCTACAATTTGCCGCCCCTGGGCGACAATCCCTCCACCGACCGCCAGGGGACCACTCCCGGCTCATTTGCCCAAAAAGGACGCGTCGGCACCCCCTACGCCTTCAGCTCCCCCGACACCCCCGGCATGCCTGGCGTCTCCGCACTCACCGCCATGGATTTCGCCCGCCCCCAGGATCGCGATGGCCGCACCCAACTCGAGCAGGCCCGCACCGGCGTCGTCTCGGCCGAAATGAAACGCGTCGCGCTCCGCGAGCCCCATCTTTCCCCCGAGCAAATCCGCGCCGAGATCGCCGCCGGCCGGATGATCCTCCCCGCCAACAAGGTCCATCTTCAATACAAGCTCGAGCCGATGTGCATCGGCCGCGCTTCTCTCACCAAGATCAACGCCAACATGGGCGCTTCCCCCGTTTCCAGCGGCACCGATGAGGAAGTCGAAAAGCTCAAGTGGGCCGAACGCTGGGGCGCCGACACCGTCATGGACCTTTCCACCGGCGGCGATCTCAACGCCTGCCGACAGGCCATCATCCAAAACAGCACCGTTCCCATCGGCACCGTCCCCATCTATTCCATGATCATCGGCCGCAAAATCGAGGATTTGACCTATGACGTCATCCTCAAGGAACTGGAGAACCAGGCCCGCCAAGGCGTCGATTATTTCACCATCCACGCCGGCGTTCTCCGCGAGCATCTTCCCTACGTCAAAAAGCGGCTCATCGGCATCGTCAGCCGCGGCGGAAGCCTCCTCGCCAAGTGGATGCTCATCCACAACAAGCAGAACCCCATGTACGAAATCTTCGACGACATCTGCGACGTCATGCGCCAGTATGACGTCAGCTTCAGCCTCGGCGACGGCCTGCGCCCCGGCGGACTGGCCGATGCCTCCGACGAAGCACAGCTCCGCGAACTGGCCACCCTCGGCGAACTCACCGAACGCGCCTGGGCCAAAGGGGTTCAGGTCATGGTCGAAGGACCCGGGCACGTCCCCTTCGATCAGATCGAATACAACATGAAGCTCCAACGCAAACTCTGCCATGGCGCGCCCTTCTACGTCCTGGGCCCCCTGGTCACCGACATCTTCCCCGGCTACGACCACATCACCAGTTGCATCGGCGCCACCGCCGCGGGATTTCACGGCGCCGCCATGCTCTGCTACGTCACTCCCAAGGAACATCTCGGCCTGCCGAAAATGGATGACGTCAAACAAGGCTGCGTCGCCTACAAGATCGCCGCCCACGCCGCCGACGTCGCCCTCGGCATCCCCGGCTCCCGCGACCGCGACGACGAACTCACCAAGGCCCGCGCCGCCCTGAACTGGCAACGCCATTTCGATCTCAGCTTCGATCCGGAACTGGCCCGCGCCTATCACGATGAGGATTTGGAAGTGGACACCGATTTCTGCGCCATGTGCGGACACGATTGGTGCTCCGTCCGCATCAGCAAGGAAATCACCGATTTCTATTCCGGCAAGGATGAATCCTCGCAACCCCCAAAAACCGCCGCCCCATCCCCCGGCCTAACCGCCGCGGGCATCGAACTGCTCAAGCAGCGCGCCAATCTCACCCCCGACCAGATTATGGCTCTCGCCCACAAAGGCAAAAAAGCCGCGTGTCATAGCGATAACGTGAGGGATGCCGAACAAGCCAAGCGGGTCCAGTTAACGATTCTTCGGGGCGAGGACGCCCCGGCTCGCGCATGAAAGTCATTGCATATCGCATCACTTGGGGCACGTATTGAACGCCCGCAGCCGGTCAAGGTTGGAGGAAAGGCGTGCGTTCCATCTTCGGAGGTCGATTCGTATATCGAACAACCCAAAAAAGAGCGGAGGGAAGGAAGGATCGTGGGTCGTGGCCATAAAGACTTTTGAAGTTCATAACATTGACTCTTTATTGGATGGAGTGCGTAAAACGTTCACTTCGTTTGAGCAAGCAGTTGTTTGGTTTCGCGGTCATTCCAACGCCGATTTTAAGCTCCAATCGACGGTTCACCGTAAGGGGATACCGCCTAATGTTGAGCACAATTTGGCATCTATGTTAATCCAAAAGGCGAGGTTGCGCTATTCTTCGTGCCCAGATCAGCGCGATTTGGCAGGTTGGTTGTCGTTAATGCGCCATTACGGGCTCGCGACCCGGTTGCTCGATTGGACAGAATCCCCATTGAATGCCGCATTTTTCGCGGTTGGATATGACGATGAGGTGAAGGGTCCCGCAGATATTTGGGCTTTGTCACCCTGTGATCTCAATAAGCTGTTCGGCAAGGTAGAGCGGACAATGTTTGACATGTCATCGCCGATGGTGGAGCGAGTTTTGGGAGGAGCATTTTATGACTGCGTTGCAGAATCGGTATTTGCAGTTCATTCTGCGGAAATCGATATGAGGATGTTGCTTCAACAGAGTCGTTTCACGATTCATGGACTTGTTACCCCATTGCAGGAGTTGCCAGAAGCAGACCAATTTCTGGTGCGATTTATAGTGCCTGAGGCTGTTCGTAGGCATTTATCGCTGGAGTTATTGTTTGCAGGTTTGCGCCTCTCAAACATTTTTCCGGACTTGGGGAATTTGGCAATTGACCTCGAGAGACAGTTGTTCGGTGAGCTAATTGCTACACCGACGGCGTTAAGGACGACAATAGATTGATTTGTTTTGCTTTTCAGCCGAAGCGGCGAGTTCACGGCAAGGTGCTAAAACGTCGACTTTATTCGGGAAGATTGCGTCTCTCTTGGGAAAGTAAGGCGACGACGTTTGCGCTTCATACTGCCGACAGACGTGTGGCAGTCAAAAACGACGCGCGGTCGGTCGGCAGATGGGTTCATTTGCGCGATTTCCGCCGGGATTGGGCGTGGAAGGCCCTGCGGACTTCGGTGACCGCTTCGTCGAGTTCATCTTCGGTGACGCCGCTCCTTGCGTACCGGCGCCAAGACCTCATCGAACGTTGAAGTGGCGGCGTCGATGAGAGACTCGACGAATGTCGCGGGAGTCTTGCCCAACTCGCGCGCCTTTTCAGCGGCCGCCTTGAAATGCCGTTTGTCGAGCGTGATGGTAGTACCCATGTCAATCATCCAAAAAACGATGCTGTTCCAACTCTAGCATGGCGGTTTTCCACCGTCCAGATTAAATGCCGTTATGTCGTTTATGCTCACCTTGGCAGGAGCTGAATATCGAACAAATCCAGGTCCTGTGCGCCGAAGCGTTTTTTGTATTCTTCCGTGCCGCGGAGAAGGTTGAAAACCGGCGACCCCGCGGCGATGGCGTCCTGAATCGCCAGGCTGAAGCTGACGATGCCGGGACTCCATCGGCGTTGGGACAATTCATAGCCGGTGTTATAGATCATCGGACCGCGGTCGCTGCGGAGGCACAGCAGCCAGGCCGACGGCTTGCCTTCCAGCCACAGTTCCTGGAGGAAGAAATCGCCCTGGCGGGCCAGGATGGGGCAGAGCCGGCGGAGGAATCCGACCAGGACTTCATCGGTGAAGTCGGCCTTGCAGGATTCCGATTGCCGCATGGCGGCCAAGGCACGATCCAGAGCGGGGACCAATTCTTCCTCACGTTGGATCGTGAGCCATTGAAGATGCGCCTTGGTCCGGGCGTTGTGGATTTTGCGTTTGATTTCCTTTCGTTCGTGGGAGTCGAGCGAGGCGAGATAGTCATCCCAGGATTTCGGCAGCATGATGTACGGCGCTTTGTCGGCGAGAGTTTCGCTGTATTCGAATCCGAAGTTGGATGCCAGACCCGGAAGAATCTGTCGAAGCGGCGAATCGCCGTGGATCTGATGAAGCAAGACCCCGCCCATGGACCAATCCCACAATTCATCAAGCAAGCGGAGGATGATCTCCCAGCATTCGGGCCCAGCCTGCGAATCGACCAGCGGATCGAGATAGTCGGTGACACAGCCTCCCGGTGTTTCGAGCATGGACGAGGCATTCAGCGCCAGAGGAAGAACGGCCAGGAGCTGCTGTTGCCGGGAGACGGTGATGAGCCGGAACTGGCCGGCGGAGACGAATTCGTTGACGGCGGCGGATTGCCACGCCGGGCAGAGGAAAACGGTAGCCCACGGATTTCGGGCGAGCAATTCGTTCCAGCGCGGCAGGAAATCAGGATCGTCGGGCCAGTCGCGGAGGCAGCGGGCGCACAGGCCATTGCGCTCCAACGGATCGAAATCGCGGTTGTTGCCGGCGATATTAAGCGCGGCGGGGATCAAGGCGCGCAAGGCGCCGCGCATCCGGCCGGCGAGTTGAAACATTCCCACCATGGGTTCCGCCACCTCCGAGCCCTTGGCAGGCCCTTGAGGATTTATCAGCCTTTGCCATCGGGGACTTGAGAACATCGCGGAAATTGGGGAACGCCGCACGTGAATCCGACGCGGAAACGGCGCAGATTCGGGATTACAATGCCCGGTCGCATGACGCTTGAGCAGCAATTCGAATCCGGCAGGTCGCATCACCAGGCGGGCCGCCTGGCGGAGGCGGAGAAGATTTATCGCCAAGTCCTGGCCCGGCAGCCCAATCATGCGGACGCATTAAATCTTTTGGGGGTGCTGGCCGTGCAGGTGGGCCAGTCGCAACTGGCTGTGGAATTAATCCGGCGGGCAACCGCGATTTGTTCAACCAATGCGTTCTATCACGGCAATCTCGGCAACGCACTGACGGAACTGGGGCAACTTGACCAGGCGATCGCGTCCTATCGGCAGGCCGTTCGGCTTCAGCCTGAGTCTGCCGATGTCCACTACAACCTGGGCATCGCCTTGCAACGCAAGGGGCAGCTTGACGAGGCGATCGCCGCCTATCGCCGGGCCGTTCGGATCAATCCGGATTATTCTGAAGCACACTACAACCTGGCAATCGCCTTCAAAGACGCGCGGCGACTTGACGAGGCCATCGCTTCCTATCGGCAAACTATTCGGCTCAAGCCTGATGACGCCCGAACGCATAACAATCTAGCTTTGGCGCTGTTGACGCGGGGGGATTTTCAACGAGGTTGGGAAGAGCATGAATGGCGATGGAAGTGCAAGGATTTTCCGTCCCCCGCGCGAAACTTCGCCCAGCCGCAATGGGACGGCTATCCCTTGGAAAATCGCACCATTCTGCTCCACACCGAGCAGGGCTTGGGAGATGCCATTCAATTCATCCGTTACCTGCCGCTGGTGGCCCGGCGGGGCGGGAGAATTATCGTTGAATGTGATACCGAACTCCAACGGCTCTTCCGCACAATGGCCGGGAACTACCCAATCGTGGCCCCAAGCCAGCCCCTGCCGGTCTTTGATTTTCACTGTCCACTGCTAAGTCTGCCGCGGGTTTTCGGGACGAATTTGGCCAACATTCCCAAAGACGTGCCTTATTTGCATGCCGATGCCGAGGACGCCGGAAGGTGGCAACACCGGCTGGCCGGCCATTCCCCACTTGTGAAGGTGGGCCTGGGATGGGCGGGAGATCCAGCCCACAAGAACGATCGCAACCGCTCGATGAAGCTGGCGAGGTTGGCGCCGTTGGGACAGGTTCCCGGCGTGCGCCTCTTCAGCCTACAAAAGGGCGCGGCTGGCGCCGAAGCCAAGACTCCGCCGCCGGGCATGGAACTGATCGATTGGACACAGGAGCTGAAGGATTTTGCCGACACGGCAGCTTTGATCTCCAATCTGGACCTGGTTATCGCGGTGGACACTGCCGTGGCGCATCTGGCCGGCGCCATGGGCAAGCCCGTCTGGACGCTGTTGCCATTTGCCTCGGATTGGCGATGGCTGCTGAAGCGTCAGGACAGCCCTTGGTATCCAACGATGCGATTGTTTCGCCAGCCCCACATCGGGGATTGGGACAGCGTCATCTCGACAGTGGTTGAGGCGTTATCCCTTTGGATCAAGAATCGCCCCTGATTTTCCGGAATCTTTTGCCGCGCCAGATCGGCCAAACGCTTGAAATGGGCGTTGGGGCCGGTTAGATTGCGTTCGGTGTTGTACGCCGGAGCCGGTCGTTTTGATGAACAGCAATTTCTCCAGGGCACAAGCAAATCCTGCGAGTCGGCTAGCCTTGGGTCACGTGGGATTTCTCGCGGTTTTCGCGCTCGCATGGAGGCAGCGGGAACTCATCTATCGCCTCACTCGCCGCGAAATTGAAGCTCGATATCGCGGATCAATTCTTGGAGTGGTCTGGCTATTTTTGATGCCGCTGCTCATGCTCGGCGTGTACACTTTCGTGTTCAAGGGAATTTTCAAGACGCGCTGGGAGGGGACGGACTCGCCGTTTTTTCTGATTCTGTTCTCGGGCCTGATCCTGTTGAACATATTCAGCGAATGTCTGGGCCGGGCGCCGGGGTTGGTGTTGGGAAACGTGGCCTACATCAAGCGGGTGGTTTTTCCGTTGGACATTTTGGCGTTCGTGATCCTGGCGGCGGCGTTGTTCGATGCGGTGGTGAGTTTGGCGGTCCTTTTTGTGATTTACGTGCTGCTGTTGGGATTGCCGCCCGCGTCGGCGCTGTGGCTGCCTGTGGTGACGATGCCACTGATATTGTTGACCCTGGGGCTCGTGTGGTTCGTCGCGGCGCTGGGAGTTTATCTGCGGGATTTGCGGCAGGTGGTGGCGGTGGTGCTGACGGCCCTGCCCTTCATGTGCCCGCTGTTTTTTCCGTTTACTGTTTTTTCGCATTTCAGCGCGTGGGTGGCGCGGGCGATCAAGCTGAATCCATTGACGATTCCCCTGATTGAGCTGCGCCAGATTTTGTTTTTCAATCAAACGCCGGACTGGATCGAATGGACGGGGTACGCCTTGGTGGCGTGGCTGGTGGCGTATTTGGGGTTGGCCTGGTTCCGATACGCCCAGAGGGGGTTTGCCGATGTCGTCTGATTCAAACCTCGCCGCCCAGGTGCGCGGCCTCGGTAAAATGTTCCAGATTTACTCCAGGCCGGAGGACCGCCTCAAGCAGCTTTTGTTCGGCAAGCGCCGCAAGTTCTATCGCGAGTTCTGGGCGCTGCGCGACGTGGACCTGGAAGTGCACCGGGGTGAAACGGTCGGGATCATCGGCCGAAACGGATCGGGCAAGAGCACGCTGCTGCAAATGATCTGCGGCACGTTGACGCCCACCTGCGGCGAATTGGACGTGCGCGGCCGGGTCGCCGCCCTGTTGGAGCTGGGCACCGGATTCAATCCCGAATTCACCGGCCGTGAAAATGTCTTTCTCAACGGCGCCATCCTGGGTCTGGACCGGCGCGACATGGAAAGGCGGTTTGACGCGGTCTGCGCTTTCGCCGACATCGGTCAGTTCCTCGAACGGCCGGTCAAAACGTATTCCAGCGGCATGTATGCGCGGCTGGCGTTTGCGGTCGCCATCAGCGTCGATCCGGACCTTCTGATCATCGACGAGGCGTTGAGCGTGGGCGACGAGGCCTTTCAACGCAAGTGCTTTGCCCGGATCGAACAGATTCGCGATTCCGGTGCCGGCGTGCTTTTCGTATCTCATTCGGCCGGAAACGTCATCGAGCTGTGCGACCGCGCCGTGCTTCTGGATCAGGGCCAAAGGCTGCTGACCGGCAAGCCCAAGATGGTTGTGGGTCAATATCAAAAGCTGGCGTATGCGCCTTTCGACCAGCGTGCGGCCATTCGCCAGGCGATCCTCGACATGGACAAGGGAACGGCATCGCCCGCGCCGGCCGCTGCCACGGATGCGACGGCGGCGAATGCAGCGGCCGCTAAACCGGATGCCGAAAAAGATTTCGCCTTTTATGATCCGTCGCTGCAACCGGCCAGCACAACCCATTACGTCAGCCAGGGCGCGGAGATCGTTGACCTCATGCTCCTCGATTCGGCGGGCCGAAAAGTCAACGTGCTGCGCAGCAATGTGGAATACGTGTATGCGTACACCGCGAATTTCACCGCTCCGGCGTTCGGTGTGCGGTTCGGGATGTTCGTCAAGTCGATCACCGGCGTGGAGATCGGCGGGTTGATGTCCCATCAGTTGGGTCAGGGAATCGATTGCGTCGAGGCCGGCTCGAAGATCGCCGTGCGGATTCGCCTTCGAGCCGCGCTGGCGCCGGGCGTGTATTTCCTTAACGCGGGAATCGTGGGCTTGGTGCAGGGGCAGGAAACCTATCTGCATCGGATTTTGGATGCGTTGATGTTTCGAGTGGTGGGCGACAGCCCGCCGCTGGTCAGCGGGTACGTGGATTTCTCGGCCGTTCCATCGAAAAGCAACGTCGAGTTGGTACACTATTCCGCCAAACAAGAGGCTGCGGAATTGGCGGGATCAGGGGAGGGGCGGGCCGGGCGTTCATGAATCACCCTGTCGTCAATACGGATTCGGCGTCATCGGCCCCGGTGCGGGTGGAACTCGGCCACGCGGTTACGCCGCGGCGGGCAATTCTCATCCTGGGGATGCACCGTAGCGGAACCAGCGCCCTGACCAAGGTGTTGAATTTGTGCGGCCTCGATTTGCCCGCCGATCTCTTGCCGGGGTTCCCCGACAACCATCGCGGTTTTTTTGAGCCGAGGAAGATCATCGGCCTTCACGACCTGATGCTCCAGGCGCTGGGGTCGAGCTGGGACGATCTGGGCGCAATTCCAACCTCTCGGCTGGTGGGAGCGGAAACCGCCGAGTATCGCCCCAGACTTCTGGAGGCGCTGCGGGAGGATTTGGGCCAGAGCCGGCAGTTTGTGATCAAGGACCCGCGCCTCTGCCGCCTGATGCCGCTGTGGCGGTTGATTTTGGCGGAGTTTGGGGCCCAGCCGTCGTGTGTTTTGGCCATCCGCAACCCTCTGGACATTGCCGCTTCGCTGGAAGTGCGAAATAAATTCCCCATCGCCAAGTCGCTGGTGTTGTGGCTCCGTCATTTCCTGGATGCCGAGCGTCATACGCGCGATTTGCCGCGTACGTTTGCCAGTTATGACGCTCTGCTGGAGAACTGGAAGGGGACGGTCCGGCGGATCGAGCAGGATTTGTCGCTGGGGCTTGCCCCCCCCGGCCTCCAGACCGAGGCACAGATCAGGGAATTCTTAGAGCCGGCGCTTCGTCATCATCGCCACTCGGCGCAGGCGTGGGAGGAATCGGATATTTCACCGTCGGTTCGGCGGGCTCATGCGTGGGGGGAACGCGCGGTGGCAGGCGAGGCCGTGGACAGCGCGGAATTGGATGACATCGCCGCGGAGATCGACCGCGCGGCGGCGATCTTTGTGCCGGTCGTCAAGGCTCAGCAAGAGGCGCTGGCGCGAGCGGGCCGCGTCGCGGAGGATCAGGGCAAGTCGATGACCGAGCAGTCGGAGCAGACTGCCCGCGAGCTGGCGCGCCAATCCAAACATGCCGACCAGCTCGCCCTCGAAGTCCGTCAACGGATCGCCGCTTCGCTGCGCCAGGCGGAAGATGCCGAGCAGCGAGCCCTCGAAGCACAACAACGGATCGCCGTGGTGCAGCAGCAGGTCGCCGACGTTCGGCGGCTGAACCAGGAATTGACGCGGAAGTTGGACGCACAACGCGCGGCGGCCGACCAATTGCGCGATGCCGCCGCCACTCGGGAAAGAGATTTGGCGGCGTTTCGAAGCGAGATGGATCGGTTTCAAGCCTCCTTGTCGTGGCGGGCGACCGCCCCGATTCGATTTGGAGCACGACTGGTTCAGGCGCTGAGGCCCGACCGCGGACCGCGCGGGGCTTACGGGATGACCAAGAGCCAATTCCATGAGGCCCGCCAGCGCGTGGCGGCGACGGGGCTTTTCGATGGCGAATATTACCTGTCGCGCTATCCCGACGTGGCCGCATCCCGGATCGATCCGCTGGATCACTACGTGCTCTTCGGCATGGCGGAAAAGCGCGATCCCCATCCGCTTTTCCATACAGAGTTTTATCTTCAAAAGTATCCCGATGTGGCCGCAGCCGGGATTGATCCGCTCCTGCATTACGTTGAATATGGCGCCAGCGAATGCCGCTCGCCCAATCAGTTCTTTAATTCCCATTATTACCTGCAGCGCTACCCCGACGTGGCTGCGGCGGGGATGAATCCACTACACCATTATTGCCTGACGGGTTGGCTGGAAAATCGAAATCCGCATCCGCTGTTCGACGGCGCGTATTACCTGCGGCGATATCCCGAAGTCGCCAAGGCGAAGCTCAATCCGCTGCTGCACTATTTGCGATGGGGATTGTCGGAGCGGAGAAATCCCAACCCGTGGTTTGACGTTTGCTGGTATCTGGAACGTTATCCGGACGTCGCGGTGGCGAGGGCGGACGCGCTGGAGCATTATCTTTGCCGGGGCGCGGCCGAGGGACGCGACGCCGGGCCGATATTCAGCACCAACTATTACCTTCAGGAACACCCGTGGCTGGTCGCCGAGGGCGTCAATCCGCTGATGCATTGGGTGACGGAATTGGCATCGGGCCGGGCGACGGAAAGGTATTGGAATCGACCCACGCCGCTCCGCCGGAATTTGCGCCCGACGCGCTCGGACTCCACCGCGACAGGCGCAAACTTGAAACAGTGCCCGCTGATTTCCATCCTGATTCCGACCTTCAATACGCCGGAAAGATATTTGCGGGCGGCCGTCGAGTCGGTGATGGCGCAGACCTATCCCAATTGGGAACTATGCATCTGCGATGACAGCTCCCAGGAAGAATCGACGCGGGCGGCGTTGCGGGAACTGGAACACGGCCCGGAGCGGCGAATTCGCGTGAGCTACCGCGCCGCCAACGGCGGCATTTCGCGGGCGAGCAACGACGCTCTGGCAATGGCGAGCGGCGATTACATCGCCATGCTGGATCACGATGACGAGCTTTTACCCGATGCGCTGCTGAGAATCGTGCAGTCGATCGACCAGGACCCGACCGTCGACGTTCTATACAGCGACCAGGCCTATTTGTCGGCGCAAGGCGAGGAGCAGGAACCGCTTCTCAAGCCCGATTGGTCGCCGCGCCTGCTCTGGGGCGTGATGTTCGTCGGGCATCTGTTGGTCGTGCGACGGGAACTGGCCAGCGCGGTCGGCGGATTCCATCCTCAATTCGACAACGTGCAGGATTTTGAGTTCATGCTTCGGGTAAGCGAGAAAACCCGCCGCATCCGCCACGTCCCGGAGATTTTGTATTATTGGCGCCGCGCCCACGGAAGCGTCTCGCGCAAGGGCGATGCCAAGAGCGGCATCCCGGCGCTCCAGGCCCGGGCGGTCAACGCCCATCTGCGGCGGATAAACGTCAACGCCATCGCCGAACCCAACGACCGCCATGCGCATCGGTTGCAACTGGGCCCCGCGAAGAACGCCGCGCAACCGCCGATCAGCGTCTTCGTCCGCCCTTGCGGCGATGCGGCGGCGCTGAATCGTTGCCTGGATTCGATTTTTTCCAAAACGCGCTACGAGTGGTTCCAGGTCTTTGTCGTCGGCGATCAGCACCCATCCGATGCGTTGGGCCGGTTCGGCGAAAAGGTCAAGACCCTGCCGGCCGATCCGATGCTGGATCGAATCGACAATCCCGATCGTATTCCAGGCGATTTCTGGGTTTCGCTGAGCGCCGAGTTGGAAATCCTCTCCCCGGACTGGCTGAGGCAGATGGTTTTCGCCGCGTCGCTGCCAGGGGCGATGTACGTTTGTCCGCTGCTGTTGCAGCCGGGCGGCATAACCGTCGAGGAGGCCGGTTTGATTCTGGGGCTGGGCGGCTCGGTCGGACCCGCGCTGCGAGGCTGGTTGGCGGAATCCGACGGACACGCGGGTTCATTGACGTGCTTGCGCGAGGTGTCGGCGGTTTCCGACTGGTGCGTGATGGCCTCACGCCAGACGGCGCTCAAGCGCGCTCCGGATGAAGAGGCGTACAAGAGCGGCTGGCATCGGATGGCGCATCGATCGGCATGTTTGAGCGGGCAATCGGGATGGAATTTGTACGCGCCGCGGGCGGTGCTGCGGCGGACGACGTCGCCGCCGGCCGACGCGCTCGCAGCCCAGGCCCAGCGGATTGACGCCATGTTGTTCGCCGATTTGTGTCATAAGATAATTCAGCGCGGCGACCCTTTTCACAATCCGAATTTCAGCCGGGTTGGCTCCGGATATCAGTAATCGCAATATGAAGGCGCTATTAATCCATCATGCCGTGGGATCGCAGCACGTGCTGCACGTCTCTCATGTCGCCAAGGGCTTGTCGGATTGGGGCGTGGATGCCGTCGTAGCCGTACCGGGCTCGGCGGCGGCGCTGGGTGAAATCGGCCCCGTCAAAATCAGGGCGGTCGAATTTCCCCAGGCTTTGGCGGGAGATTTTGGTTTCTCGGGCGGTGGAGGTCCCGATCTCGTCCATGCCTGGACGCCGCGCGAGCACGTGCGGGAATTAACCGAGCACGTGACGGCGCGATTCGCCTGTCCGTACGTCGTTCATCTGGAAGACAACGAGCAGGCCGTGACCGAAGATGAATTATTCGATCACCGTCGTCGCGATTGGCATGGGACGCCGCCAGGGTTGATCGACGTGATGGTGGCGCACCACCGCTCGCATCCGACGCGGGCGCGACGATTTTTGGAACGTGCCGCCGGGGCGACTCTGCTGATGGATCGGCTCGCCGAACACCTGCCCGCCGGAATCCCTCACCTCACCTTCTGGCCGGGACACGACGCAATTTTTGCCGAGCCGCCGTCGCGGCAGGCGGCGCGCGCATCTTTCGGCGTCGCGGATGATGAGATCGCGTTGGTATATACCGGCAACGTTCATTGGTCGAATCTTCCGGAGATTCAAAGCCTGGCGATGGCCTTGGTGCTGCTGAGGCGGCAGGGCATGCGCGTGAAGCTGCTTCGGACGGGATCGAGTTATGCCCCCGCGCCCTGGGATGGGCTGGAAGAACTGAAATCGGTCGTGGTGGAACTGGGATTCTTGCCGCGGCAGCGCATGCCGGAATTGCTCGCCGCCGCCGACGTCCTCGTGCAGCCGGGCGAATCCAATTCGTTCAATGATTATCGATTCCCTTCAAAATTGCCGGAATATCTGGTCAGCGGCCGGCCGGTCATTTTGCCTCGCACCAACCTGGGCAATTTTCTTACGGATGGAGAGAACGCGATTTTGCTCGACAGCGGTCAGGCAACGGAATTGGCGCGGAAGATTCGCATGGTCGCCCAGGACCCCGATCTGACCGAGCGATTGGGCAAGGCGGGGCGGAAGTTTGCGATGGAAAAGCTGAACTGGGAAAAAACGGTCCCGCCGATTTACGACTTTTACCAGCGCATTTTGGCCGATGGAACGTCAAAGCCCGCTCGCTCGCGCCAATTTGCATCACCGCAATATCCGCCGGATCTGCCGGTGAAGCTCATCGCGTTTTATCTGCCGCAATTTCATCCGATTCCCGAAAACGACAAGTGGTGGGAACCGGGATTCACGGAATGGACCAACGTCAGGCGGGCAAAACCGAATTTCGCGGGGCACATGCAGCCGAATCTGCCGACCGACCTCGGATTTTACGATCTGCGCGATCCCCAGGTGCTGCAAAAGCAGGCGAAGCTGGCTCGCGAGCACGGGATATTCGGATTTTGTTACTACTACTACTGGTTCAACGGCAAACGGCTATTGGAGGCGCCGGTGGATCGGATGCTGGCCAGCGGACAGCCGGATTTCCCATTCTGCCTTTGTTGGGCCAACGAGAACTGGACGCGGCGTTGGGATGGACAGGAATCCGACGTGCTGATGCACCAGGACTACTCCAATGACGCCGATGAGCGATTCATCCGGGACATTATGCCGTTCTTTCGGGATCGGCGCTATATTCGCGTCAACGGCAAGCCGCTGCTGATGGTCTACCGCGCCGATCAGCTTCCCGACGCCAAACAGATGGCCGAGCACTGGCGCCGCGTGGCGACGGAGAACGGATTGCCCGGGTTGCACCTGACGGCGGTGCAGAGTTTTGGGATTGGCGATCCGCGCGTTTACGGGTTTGATGCCGCCGTGGAATTCCCGCCCCATGCGCCGCATAACGTCATCGACCCCGGCTCCTGGCCTGACTTGAACCCAAATTTCGCGGGCTATCTGGAAGACTACACGCTGACGGCCGAAGAATACGTCACGCGTCCGGCGGTGGGATATCCGTGGTATCGCGGCATAATGCCCGGCTGGGACAACACGCCGCGCAGGCTTGAGTCGGCGCATATATACGTCCATTCTTCACCTCGGGTCTACGAGGCGTGGCTGCGGCAAACGGTCGGCCAGACGCTCGGCCAGCCGGGACAGGCGCCCCTCCTGTTCATCAACTCGTGGAATGAATGGGCCGAGGGCGCGCATCTGGAGCCCGACCAATGGCATGGACGCGCAAATCTGGAAGCGACCCTTAGCGGATTGGCGCTGGGGATCGCGGATGATGCTCGCCGGCGGCGGTTCAAAGCCACTGCGGATACGATCATCCAAAATATCCGGCGGATGGCCGCGTCGGGCGTCTCTACCCCGGGCGACGTGACGTTCACCGAGGCAGTGCAGGTCGCGGATATGCCGATCGACGTTGTGACGACGCCGGGGGGGACGTCCCCGGTCTGGATGGACCCGGCCACGTTGGCGACCGTGGCGGCGAAATACGAGATGAATTTCAAGGTCCCGCCTCTCAGCTATGCGACAGTTTCAGATTTCTGCGACAGCGTCGACCATTTGCCGACATTGGCGACGGCCAATGGAGATTTGAAGGACGTTCAGCGCCCCTGGGTGCTGAAGGCGATTCTGGGCCGCGTCCCGCGCGGTGGAAAGTTGCTGGAGATCGGCGCCGGTGAGCCGTTGGTCGCGGATTTGCTCCGGCGCCTGGGCTATGAGGTGTGGATCGTCGATCCTTATGACGGGACCGGCAACGGGCCGCGGGAATTCGAGCGATTTAGGCGAGAATATCCGGGGCTGCGGTTTGTCCGCGATCTCTTCTCCGATCGCTTGCAAATCCCCAAGAAAAGCTTCGATTGCATTTACTCGATCTCGGTTTTGGAGCACGTACCGGCCGAATTGCTGCCGGGACTTCTTGCGGGACTGAGAAAATTCCTGAAAAACGCCGGATTGAACCTCCACGCAATCGATCACGTGCACAAGGGGCAAGGCGATGCCCAGCATCTGGCAAAGCTGCGGATGATGGTGGAGGGATTTGGGTTGGGCGCCGAGAACCTGGACAAAATGCTCCAAACGCTGCGCGGCGATCCGGAAACCTATTACCTTTCCGCCGAGAGCCACAACCGCTGGCGCGGGAACACGAAGTACTCGGAGTTTCCCATGCGCGTCTGCGTGAGCATTCAGGCCTGCGGCATCGCCAGTATGATCGCCGATCCGAACTCGATCCGGCGCGACGGCCGGATCACGACCGACGCGACCGCTTGAATCTCATAAGGAAGTCCATCTCGCGCCCGCGCATTTCGCGAACGATGGTGACGATCACCGTCCAAAGCTCGGCGTTTGAGGCAGCGGCGAGCCAAAAAGATGCGAGCAAATAAAGATTGCCAAAATTCTAAACCTCGATATCCTATATGCAGAATAGCCGACCGCGTTCGGCAACGGCCCGTGTGGGAAATCCCCCGTTTACGCCAAAAAGCGGGAAGCGGGCGAATGCGGTGAACACAAGTCGGATGCGTTTTAGATTAAGATTTTCCGGATAAGCTTGCCAGTTTTACCTGCGCGCTCGTAAGGGGCGTCATGCCCGAAGTTTACGGCTTGAAGTTTGTCTTTGTCTCAAGGCGATTGACGTGAGGGGCCGGCGACTGAAGGCGCAACGGCGGAGCTGATGGAGAAAACCCTGCACACTCCGATGGTGGGCGAACATCCGACCATGAGGCGGCTGCGCGAACTGGTCGTAGCCGTGGGACGGCGGGAATGCACCACGCTCATTCGCGGTGAGAGTGGCACCGGTAAGGAACTGCTGGCGCGGCAGGTTCATCTGGCCGGCCTTCGCGCGACCGGGCCTTTTGTTCCCGTCGATTGCTCAACTCTCCGCGACTCCCTGTTGGAATCCCAACTCTTCGGCCATGTTCGCGGCGCGTTTACCGGCGCGGCCTGCGACACCCTGGGATTTTTCCGCGCCGCGGACGGGGGAACCATTTTTCTCGACGAGATCGGCGAGCTTTTGCCCGAAGCGCAGGCCCGATTGCTCCGATGTCTACAGGAACGCGCCGTAGTCCCCCTGGGAACGTTTCGCGCGATCCCCGTCAATGTGCGGGTCATCGCCGCGACGCATCGCCCGCTGGCGGAAATGGTCCGGCAGAACGCGTTTCGAATTGACTTGTATTTCCGTCTCAATGTAGTGGCCCTGGAAATCCCACCGCTTCGGAATCGCAAGGACGATATCCCGCTCCTGGCCGAGCAGTTTCTTGGCGACATGGGCCGGATCTATGACGAACCCCCTCACAAAATCTCGCCGGCCGCGATGAAGCGATTGTTCGAATATGACTGGCCCGGCAACGTCCGCGAACTGCGGAACGTCCTGGAGCGTGCCTGCGCCCTGACCCAAAATGCGACCCTGACGGTCGAGGACCTGCCGTCGGAGGTGACCACCCGGTCGGCTGAATCCGTCCCCACCCTGGCCAAGGCGATCGTGTCGCTTGCTGAATCGGAGCGACAAGTGATCGCGTCGGCCCTGCGCGCCAACGGCGGCAACCAATCCCGTACGGCCCTGGCCCTGCAAGTCGAGCGTCATCGGCTCGGCCGCATGATTCGCCGCCATGGGCTGCAAACTCTCCTTCATTGATTGTCTTCCCGCAGCAGCCACTCAAAGCGCCATCTCCGCCGCAGAGGTTGGAACAAAACATTCCAACTGGTACGCCGCGCTCCAGCAGGACGTAACTCCCTTCGCACGCTCGGCATCAAACGGAAGCCTGGAACAAAACATTCCAAAATCACCCGTTTTTCACGCCGTGGCGTCGGTGTCGCAATTCCATCGCAACTCCGCAACTACAAACCGATTGCGGGAAATATGTCGCTCCACCGGCGGCGGGCGCGCCCTTCGCTCTGAGGGAGCTATGCGTTTCTCGTTGAACTCACGTCGAACCGGTCGTTAATGAACGAAACGCCCGGCGATTACGGTTCATCCGCGCAGCTGAAAACGCGCGGAGTAACCGGCGAATTTGAAGCGCGAGGTTTTGTCGGCGCGTGCCGACGGAACAGAACAAACCGGCCCCCTTTTTGGATAGGAGAAAGTTATGAGCAAGCAACAAGCCATATTGGAAACCCTGCTGGGAGCCGCGGAACTGAACGGCGATCGATTGGTTGCCAACAGCATCCGCAACGAACTCTTCAAAATGATCCATTCGCGTCAAGCCGACGGCTACCAACGGCTTGCTCGTGCGGCTTCGGAGCCCAGGCGCCCACACTGCAAGGCCGCTTGAATCCATAAGTCGTCAGCGGCTGTTTTACGTTCCCCCGGAGATAGAGGGTCTTCGTCCCTTTCCTTCCGTGGATCAAAGTCCGGTTACATCAGGCGGCGATTCAAGGGACCCACAGATGATGCCCATAATCGTCATGACAGTGATCGGCAACGTGCCGCGGCACTGGCAACCGCCGAGCGACCACAGCTCTCCGACGCCACCGGGATTTTGCTGGCGGTTTGTGCCGGAGGGTCCGTTCGCGGTTCAGTTCCGTTCGATTTTGCGAATGGACGCCCGCGCCGTTTTGGTGTGGGTTGGCCCAGACGACGCCATCGGTCGAGCATCGAAACTGATCGGCCGGCTTTTGGCAGCAGGGCTCCCGATCGTGATTGCCATCGCCGAACTGCACGACCCATGGAGCGAATCCGTGCTGCGCCAGGCGGGCGCTTTGTACATCTGTGCCAATGAGGCTCAACAGCGGCTGGGCCAAGTACTGGAGTCAATCCTCGGTCCGCCTTCACTTTCAATCGATGTGAATACGGTTAAGTCTTTACGGGAGGTAAACATGGATGCGAACTAAAACTTTGAAATGACTCGGCCCGTAATTGTGGAAGGGTTCCCGAACCTTTCCCAAGAAGAATCAAGGAACAAAGAAGGGAATTGCTACCATGAAATTAGCGACAAACACCCTGATCGCGATCGTTACGCTGTCTCCAGCCGTGGCGAGCGCACAATACACCGTGACCGTCGACGCCGACAACGACTACGCCCTATATACCGGCAACAGTACCACTGCCACGACTTTCTATGGCTACCAGTACAATTCCCTCTCCAGCCAACTACACGTTGCCCAGTCCTACAACGTCACGTTGAATGCCGCCAACGATTACGTCTATGTCGCCACCTGGGGCGACCTTTCCGGCGCGGCGGGGCTTCTGGTCGATCTCTCCTCCTCCATATCCGGCAACCTGTTGCTCCCGAGCGGATCCATCGGAGCCGGGCAGTGGCAGGTGGCGGCGACGGGCATGTTGCTCCCGGCAAGCGCGCCCCCTCCGGACGTTTACTTCAGCGACCCCGGCCTCGCCAACGCCATCGCCGCCGCCAACTCTGCAACCGACCCCTCCGGCGGATGGGTCACCCCAACCGATTACACCACCTACGATAACGCGCAGGGCGGCGTCTATACCGACGTCTACGGTTCCCCAGGCATCGTCGTGCCCCAAATTTCGCCCACTTCCCAATGGATGTGGTACGAAATCCCCGGCACCGGCGGCGGTGATGCTCCGTTCTACCCGGACGTGAATGACAATGAATATCTCCTCTTCCGCATGCCCGCCACCGCCGTCCCCGAACCGGCATCCGCTGGCCTGATCATGGCCTCGGGCATCGGCGTGCTGGGAATGCGAAGGCGAAAAACCGCTTGAAAAAAAGGAAATCACCCGCGCCAGTCGACGTGTGTCGACTGCGATCGAAGATCACTAACTCATAGGAGCTTCCCATGACTTGCTACACTCTTCAACGTCGTTCGATTGGAATTACAACAATTGGACTTTCAGTCTCTCTTGGCATCGGATCGTTCGCTTCGGCCCAGCCGCTGCCAGGCGAAGTGTTGAAGTTCCAGCAGCTGCCGCTGGGCGACCTGGCGACAAATCCAGCTTCCCGGTTCCCCGGGCATGACGAACTCAGCACCGCCTCTTTAAACACCGCATCGCAGGGCTATAGCGGCACCTTCGCGGCAGACGATTTTTCCGACAACGTCAGCAGCCCCATCGTCGATGTCCAGTGGTGGGGTTCGTATCTCCCCAACTCCGCCGCGCCCGGCCAAGTTCAGCAATTCCTCGTCTCGTTCGAAACGAACGTTCCGGCCACCTCGGCTTCAGGTTTCAGTCAGCCCGGCCAATCGTTGAGTTCACAAGTCGTCACTCTTGGCGCGCTCGCGCCAGCTTCCGGAACTTTCACCGAAACGCCCCAACCCACTGTTGCCGGCGGCCCCGACGGACAAATTTACCAATATAACGCCGAGCTGACGAATCCCTTCCCTGAACAAGCCGGTACGGTTTACTGGCTGAAAATCGTCGCTCTGGATACGCCCGGTGCCGCACCCGTTCAATGGGGATGGCACAACCGCGATTACACGATTTCCGATCCCCTCGCCGCTCCTCCGGGCGATTCGAACCTCGGCGTCAATGATGTTGGGCAGACGGTCTATCAATACCTGGATGACGCCGTCACCGGAAACGTCACGTACCTGCCGAAGGCCCCGCCCCCGCAGGATCTGATTGAAACCAATATGTCACCGCTGTTCTACAGCAATAACCCAGCCATCGACGGCTTTGGGGCGACCGGCGTGGCAGCGCCCTCGGAAGACCTGGCGTTTTCTCTCTACTACAACAACGTTCCCGAGCCCGTCGGGTTGCCGCTGTTGGCCGCCGGCATGTTCTTCCTCCGCCGTCAACGGCGAAGCGCGTGAATCCCAGCTCCGGCGGGACGCCGGCCACTCCGCGCCTCGCGGTCCGGCAACAGTACAAGTGCCCTATACCCAGAAAGGCAAAGATATGATCTCGAGAAAATTATCATCCATCGTAATTCCCGTTATTGGCTTGGCCCTGCTTACCTGCGGCCTGGCTCGGGCGAATAATCTGGTGACCAACGGCGACTTCTCCTCCTACGTCTCCGCCCCCAAAAACTACTTCGGCACCGTTCAACCCACCGACTGGGCGAGCAACTCTTACGCCTCCATTGATGCTCCGAACACGGCGGATGATCCCCTCGCGCCCTGGGTACCCGTCTGGGGCCCGTTCCCCAACCCCCCGTTGGGCGGCAATTTTCTCCAAGACGACGGCAGCTCCGGCCTGTCGCAGCCCGTCACCCAGACAATCAATGGCTTGACCGTCGGGCAGACATACAACCTATCGTTCTACCAGGCGGGCGGGCAGCAACTGAATGATTATGGCGCCACATCCGATTATTGGCAGGTCAGCTTGGGCAGCCAGACACAGAATTCGGCTCTTATGTCTGTTCCGTCGGCAGGTGTCTTCCCCTGGCAGGCGCAGACGCTGCCGTTCACGGCCAGCAGCACGTCGGAGGTGCTGAGCTTTCTGTCTGTCGGCAGCGGCGGAGTGCCGCCGATGGTCTTTCTCGCTGACCCTGACCTGGAGTCAACCGTGCCCGAACCCTCCGCCTTCCTGTTGCTTACCGGCGTCGGTACGGTTATCGCTATCGGCAGACTGGGCCGCCGTCTGCATGCGTATCGAACCAACGTGGCCGCGTAAGCGACTGCGCTCAATCTTGCTCCCTCTCGCGGTACGCCGCGAGAGGGAGGGGTGAACGTCAGATCGAAGGCTTTTATCATGGCCGCACAATTCCACGCAATGCTGATTACGATTCTCCGCCTCTCCCTTTGGCTGGCAACTCTGGTCGTCATCTTCGTTCCCCTCGAGCATCTCTTCGCCGTCCATCCGCAAAAAATTCTCCGCAAAGGAATCGGCGTCGATCTAATCTACTTTTTCATCAGTACTCTTCTCCCCGCGGCTGTGCTCGCCGGTCCAATCGGTGTGCTTGCCTGGATCATCCATCGTGCCGTTCCGAATAATTTTCTAGCCATCTCCGCATCCTGGCCGCTCTGGCTCAAAGCCGTCGCCGCCCTGGTCCTTTCCGAGATCGGCTACTACTGGGCCCATCGCCTGAGCCACGAAATCCCCTTCCTCTGGCGCTTCCATTCCATCCATCACAGTGCCGAGGAAATCGACTTCTTAGTCAACACCCGTGCCCATCCCATCGACTTGGTCTTCAGCCGTTTCTGCGCCTTGGTCCCCATCTACGTCCTGGGCTTGGGCGGCCCGAAAACCCCCTCCGGAACTTTGGTCCCAGTCCTCGCCACATTGATCACCACAACCTGGGGCTTTTTCATCCACGCCAACCTTCGTTTCCGCTTCGGACCCCTCGAATGGCTCATCTCCACCCCCGCCTTCCACCACTGGCACCACACTCTCTCCGGCCCCATCAACCACAACTACGCCTCCACCCTCCCTTGGCTCGACCGAGTCTTCGGCACCCATCACCTCCCCAAAGAATGGCCCACCGCCTACGGCACCGAAGAAAAGCTCCCCGACTCCCTCACCGACCAGCTCTTCTATCCCCTACACAAGCACGCTCGAATTGCGCAACCCGCCCCCGCTTCCGAGTGACACCAGTTCCAACTCCAGCGAACCGCTCCTGCCCCCAAACGTGTTCTCCCCGTCAAAGCCGCATTCACGGACAATGGCTGATCCCGGTCACCTATGAGCGCGATCGGTCGTTCAGGGCGTCACGTTCGGATCTAGTCGGCTGCTATCCCAATAACCGATTCCGCCAGTCTGCGTATAACCTCCGAGCGTCCCCGTGGCGTTATTGTTAATGCCGATCCACGGCGTAGCGTATCCATTGCCGAGAAACAAGCCCTGTGTAACGGTGATCGAACGCACGGACCCGTCACAATAACAGACGTTGATTTCTCCGGTCATCGCGGAAGATTTGTTGGAAAACGCAAGTGCGCCGCCCTTTGCAACTGTCGCATAGTGCACGGGAGCGGTATCGCCAATCGTCTGATGGAGCGTTTGGGTCGGCGTATATCTGTCTATAAACCCGGACCCTCCGGAACCCGTCGTATAAAAAGGACTGAGAAGCGCCGCAACTGCGCTGGTGGCGTTGGCACTCCCCTGCTGCGTAAAGCCATAGCTCGCCGGATTGAAGGTTGCGGTAGCTTGGGCCACGCAGAAAGTTTGCACTTGCGGAAAATCGCCGAAGAGAATCGTCTCGGAAGAGAACGGAACCCTCTTGAGCGGCTGCGCCCAATACACGCTGCCCGTGTCGTTAAATGGATTGTAACCCCGGGGCGCCGGGCCAAGCGACGGGAATCCAACGCTCGGGGACTGAGGCGCACCGTTTGCCGCCGGGACATTTTCTATCGCGACTCCGCCAACTACGGCGCTGTACTTGTACGTAAACAGACCATACGCAGTGGGATCGCTGATCTGCGTGTGGGGCATGTCGTTCAGCACGGCAGGACAGCATCGAACCAAACTGGCCACCGGAATGCTCAATAGGCTGTACAGGCTGGGAGACCGGGTATTGGTCAGATCGGGCGTCCCCGCCGGCGCTTTTCGCACGCAGTATGTCCACGCGGGTGGGAAGTACCCGTTGTTTTCCGACTGGTATTCGAAGCAGGACTCACCAAGTTGGCGAAGGTTTGACGCGCACGCCGTCAGCTCGGCGGCCTGGCGGGCTTTGTTCAACGCCGGCAGGAGAATTCCAACGAGCAGCGCGATGATCCCGATCACCACCAGCAATTCCACCAATGTAAAACCGCGGCGTTCCATGCGATTCATAAAACTCCCTTTATTTGAGGTTGGCCTGAAATCCCCCTGCCATACGCTTACGTCGCCGCCGCGCCAGGACGCCGACTGCGCCCAGCGTCAACAATCCCGTCGACGTCGGTTCCGGCACGCTGGATGTCGGTAAGGACAATCCGTTGGCGGCGGCGAAGGCGTCCAAGGCCGCGACGTCGCCGGCCGACACGGCCGCGCCGCTCACGCTCTGGTTGAAGTTCGCCGCCAGGTCCGTGAAGTCGGCGGCGTTCACCAAACCGTCGTAGTTGAAGTCGCCCTGGTCCCAGCCGGTGACCGGTTGGTTGAAGTTCGCCGCCAGGATGGTGAAGTCGGCGGCGTTCACCAGGCCGTCCAGATTGGCGTCGCCCAGCAGCGTGTAGGCCACTTCGATCTGGCCGGAGACCAGGCCGGAGACCTTGCCGTCGTTGCCGTCGGCATAGCCGACGCCGTAGGACAGGCCATTGGTCTTGATTAGTGCCGCCGAGGAAATGATGCCCGGGCCGTTCCACCCGCCGCCGTTGTAGCCGGACTGAATGTACCCGGCGATGGTTGAGAACGGATCACTGGAGCCGTAGGTAATGATGATGTGGTTGTTGTTCACATCGAACTGGCCGCTGCCGGTGATCGACAGGGACGTGAGGTCGATGGGGCTGGTGACGGCGGGGCCGGTGCCGCCGGAGACGCCGGTGGCCAGCTTCAACGTTCCAGCCGTGATGCTCATGCTGCCGACGCTCAACGCGGTGCCGAGGGTCAGCGTACCGCTGCCGGATTTTGTGAACGCTCCCGCATCGACGATCTTGCCGCCCATGCCGCTGATGGTGTAGTTGTTGGAACTGTTGTTGACGGTCACCGAGCCGGGGCTGATGGTGCTGGTCAACGTCACGGCATAGTGGCCGTTGTTGGTGTCGTTAAAGGTGACGGCAGCGCCGTCGCTGTAGGTCGTTGCGGCGCTACCGTTATTCCAGTTGTTGTTGGTGGTGTCCCAGGTCACGCCGTCGGTCGGCGAGCCGGCGCCGGTGTTGTTCCACGTCATGGTGGCCGGACCGGTACTCGTGACGACCAGGTCGATGAATCCCGCGTCCACGGAATTGCTCAGCGCATACGTTGCTCCGGACCCGCTGGGCAACGTGAAGTTCGAGAGATTGATGGCATCGACCACCGTGCCGCCGCTGCCGTCGCCGATCAGCCGATAATCGTTTCCCGCGACCGGCGTTCCGCCGAAGGTCATTGCAGTGCCGGATGCGATGGAAACAGTTCCGGAGCCGAGGGTGAGCAGATCGCCGTTAGTAATCTCGCCGGACCCCGTGCCAAGGTCGAAGTTGAGGGTGGTGAGATCGCTGGTGGTCAATCCGCCGATCGACAGGCTGCCGATCGTTCCCATTCCGCCCGGTGCGATCGTCTGACTGGTGGTGTTACCGGCAATGACATTGCCAAGGACATAAGCGGTGGCGCCGGCGTTACTGGCCAACACACCGCCGTTGAGCGCGACATTGCCCGTACCCGTGGAACTGGCCGTCAAAGATGCCGTGTCGTAGGCCGCCACCAGCGTGCCGTTGCCGATCGTGGTGCCGCCCGTATAGGTATTGGCGCCGGAAAGGGTCGCCGTGCCCGTACCGACCTTGGTTATCGCGCCGCCCACCGGTGTGGCGCCGGCAGGAGTGTCGCTCAGGATGCCCGAGAGCTTGGAATTGCCATTGTTGTTGCCGAGGGTGAGATACACCGGCTTTTGTCCGTCGCTCGTGGCGAGAATGATGTTGCCGTCGCCCGGGTGCACCGAAGTGATCGATCCGATGCTCACGATGTTGTTCGTGCCGCTCGGAGAGAAGACCAGGGCGCTGCCGACGGAATTCGGATAATAGATGTCGGCCGTATCGTTGGGGGCCGCCGTATAGTTTCCGTTGATGTCGAGATTGGCGTTGATCAAAGCCGTGCTGTTGCCCACGAATATTTGGGCGGCCGCGGCATTCAACGTCATCGTGCCCGTGTAATTGGTGCCGTCGCCATAGAACTCCACGTTCTTCGGCGGATTGGTGTTGCTGGCTCCGCTCACCGTCACGCTCCCGCTGCCGGATAGGTTGCCGCCGATCTCCAGCGGCATCTGGGCATATTGGACGGTCAGCGCGTTTCCCGTGCCGTTGATGGCCAGCGATCCGATCACATCGATCCCGGTCTCGTCAGCCAGGGTAGCCGAGCCGTTGAGCGTGAAATTGTTGCTGAGGTTGAAAATATAGGCCGTGCCTCCCGTGCCCGTTCCCGCCTGGGAGTTCAGGTTGACGGTGGCGTTGGAAACCGTGACCGCGCCGGTGCCCAATGCGTTATCCGTGAACGGCGCAAAAGTCGCGGGCGTCACGCCGTTGCCGGCATTGACAGTCCCGCCGGTGATGATCGTTCCACCGGAATAAGTGCTGCCAAGATTTGCCAGGGTCAACGTCCCGCCCGTGACGGTCAGGGCCATCACGCCGCCGCCCGCGCCGTTGTTGATCACGCCGTTGTACGTGCCTCCGCCGGTCACGGTCAAAGTGGTCGTCGTTCCGGTGGCGTTATTGGTCACGACTGCCGTGGTCGCCGCGGCGGCGGCGTTGAACGTTGATGCGGTGATGCTGTAGCTGTTCAGATCGAGCGTGGAATTCGCGCCCAGATCCAACGGCACCGCGTCGATGCCCTTGCTCGATCCCATCTGGACCTCGCCGGAAACGACGTCGATTCCCAAACCGACCGTGTTGTCGCCGCTCAACACCACCGTGCCCGTCCCTGTCTCGGTGATGATTCCGACGCCTCCGCTGACGTTGCCGGCGTACGTCAGGGTGGTCGCCCCCGGTGTGTCGAAAGCCAGGGTCCCATTGCTCCTCACATTCCCGGTCAGCGACCCGGCGCTGGTCGCGCCGTCGCCAATCTGAAGCGTGTCAAGCAAATTGATCGTCGTCCCGCCGCTGAAAGTATTGCCTGTCCCCGTGAGGATTTGCAGCCCGGCTCCCGCGATAATCAGCGACACCGATCCCGCCCCGTCGGTGATATTGCCCGCATACGTCATCGTGCCCGTGGTCAGCGAGTCGGTGATCCCGGCATACGTACCCGTCGAGTCGGTGATGAGCCCGCCGGAGCCGGCGATTCCATCGAGGCTGATCAACTGGCCATTGAGATCGAGCGTGCCGCCGTTCACGGTCAGGGAACCCGTCCCCAGCGCCGTCGTAGTGCCGATTTGCAGCGTGCCGTTGGCAATGATCGTTCCACCGGCATACGCATTGTTGCCGGCCAGCAGAATGTCGCCGGTTCCAGAGTTGCTGATGGTCAGTGTGTTGGCCGTCCCGCCATTGATGACCGAGGAAACCGTCAGAAGGTTGGACGAATTGTTGGACCAGGTTTGAGGCGCGTTCAGTGTGAGGCCGGCGATGGTGATGACATCCGTTCCGGCGTTGGGGCCGGCCACGATCCCGTTTCCCGTGGCCGCCGCTACAATCGTGACCGTCCCAGCGCCCGCGATGGTCAGGTTCGTCGCGGTGTTCAGCGTCAGGCTGTCGATGGAGGTGATCGAGCCAACGTTGGTGCTGGCCTCGTTCGAGACCGTCGTTACCGTTGAGGAGAAAATGACCTGCGTGGGACTTCCCGGGTTGCCCACGCTAACTCCGTTGGCATCCACCCAATTGGTCGTTACGCCGCCAGCGCCAAAATCGCTCCAGACGGTATCTACGGCTCCATTCCAATATGCGAACAAAGGCGGAGGCGGCGCCGCCGCGACCGTGAGCACCAGGCTCGTGCCGCCCGGAGCGCTGAGAGAGGCTATGAACGTGTTGGTGTTGGTGGAAAAGGCGCCCGAATTGAACGAGAAATCGCTGGTGCTGATTCCCGTTCCGCCGTTGATCAACGTGTAAGTGTAAGTGTTCCCCGCCGTCAACGTCCCGATTTGCGCGAAGTTGAGGGCGGTTGTTCCGACATCGCTGAAGTTTGTGATCGCCAGTGAGTCGTTGACGGCGGTCGTGGCGCCGATATCAAAACCAAGTGAACCGCCGCCGGTGAGCGACAGGCCGCCCAGCGTCAGCATGTCGCCCGCCACGCCGTTGCGAAGGTCGATCGCGCCGCCGCTGTTCACCGTGACCGTGCCGCCGATGACGCTCATCGTGCCTGCCGTGCCGGTAGTCGCGCCGGCCGTGGTGAGGATTCCGCCGCTGTTCACCGCCACGGGCGTGTTGCCCAGGGAACCCCCGCCCTTCAAAACGAATGTTCCGTTGGAAATCGTTGTCGCGCCGGTGTACGCATGGGCCGGATTTGTCAGGATGAGCGTCCCTCCCGCAAGGGAAAGTGCCGTCTGCCCGGCCCCGTCGCTTATCACGCCCGCATATGTGCTGGTTAATGTGCTTGTCCCAAGCACCGTCAGCGTCGATGTGGCGGCTGGGTTGCTGTTGGTAACCAGCGCGGTCGTAGCGGCGGCATCATTGAACTGGCTGACGGTAACGCTGTAGCTGTTCAGATCCATCGTGGAATTCGCCGCCAAGGTCACCGGCACACCGTTCAGGCCCGTGTTGGACCCCATTTGCATCGTTCCCGCCGAGATCGTCGCGCCCCCGGTCATGGTGTTGTTGCCGCTCAAATTCACCGTGCCGAGGCCGGTTTCGGACAATGTTCCTGTCCCGCTGACGTTCCCACCGTAACTCACCGTATCCGTGGCGGGCGTGTTGAAGATCAGGACGTGGCTGTTCGCGACATTGCCCGCAAGCGAACCGGCATTGGCCGTCCCGTCGCCGATCACCAGCGTGCTGGTGGTCCCGATGGTCGTGCCGCCGGTGGCGGTGTTGGTGCTTCCGGTAAGTACCTGGACCCCTGCTCCGGTGAGATTTAAGCCGACCGAGCCCGCGCCGTTGGTGATTGACCCGGCGTACGTCATCGTGCCCGATGCGAAAGTATCGGTAAGAATCGACGCGGTCGTGCTGGAGTCGGCGATCGTTCCACCACTTCCGGCAATTCCTCTCAATGTCAGCGCGTGGCCATTCAGGTCCAGCGTCCCGCCGTTGATCGTGGTGACGCCGGTGCCCAACGCCGTCGCGTTGCCGATTTGTAGCGTTCCATTGGCGAGGATCGTTCCGCCGGAATAGGTATCCGCGGCGTTCAGCAAAATCGCGCCGGTCCCGCTGCTGTTGATGGTCAGCGTGTTGGCGGCGGCGCCGCTGACGACCGAGGAAATCGTCAGCAGGTTCGAGGAATTGTTCGACCACGTCTGCGGGCCGCCCAACGCGATGCCGGTGGTGCTGATGACATCCGTTCCGGCCGTACTGTTGATCACGATCCCGTTGCCGGTCGCAACTCCTTCCAGCGTCAGCGTTCCGCTGCCGCCGATCGTCAGGTTCGTCGGGTCGTTCACCGTGATGCTGTCGACCGCCGTGACTGCCCCGATCGTCGTGCTGGCTTGCCGGGTGGCGCCGCTGGCGGAGAAAATGACCTGCGTCGCGCTGGTGGGAATGGCGACGGTATTGCCGTTGGCATCCACCCAGTTGGTCGAGTTGCCGCTGCTGTCGCTCCACACGCTATTCAGGTTTCCGTTCCAATATGCGATGGCGGCCGGCGCCGGAGGGCCGCTCACGGACAGCATCAGGCTGCTGCCGGACGCGAAAACGTCCAAAGTCAAGTTGGGGAATGCGTCGGGATTGTAGGTGAAATCGCTGGCGCTGATTCCGGAGGCGCCGCTGATCAGCGTGTACGTGTTGTTCGCCGCCACAGCGCCGATTTCCGCGAAATTGAGCGCCGTTGTTCCGACATCCGTGAAGCTGCTCACCGCCAGGGAGTCGCTGAGGTTGTTGGTTGCTCCGATGTCAAAGCCAAGCGATCCGCCGCCCGTGAGCGACAGGCCGCCGTTCAGAGTCAGAACATCGCCCGCCACTCCATTGCGAAGATCGATCGCGCCGCCGGTGTTTACCGTTACCAGGCCGCCGACGAAGCTCGTCGTGTCGGTCGTGGTGTTGGACGCGCCGACCGCGCTGAGGATTCCGCCGCTGTTCACGGCCACCGCCGTGTTCCCCAGCGAGCCGCCGGCCTTCAATGAAAGCGTTCCACTGGCAATCGTCGTCGGGCCGGTGTACGCGTTGGCCGCATTGGTCAGGATGAGCGTTCCGCCGCCGACCGAAAGCGCCGTCAGTCCCGCGCCGTTGTTAATCAGCCCCGCATAGGTGCTGGTTGCTGTGCTTGTGTTTGTGACCGTCAGCGTGGAAGTCGCGGCCACATTGCTATTCGTCACCAGCGCAGTGGTCCCCGATGCGCCGTTGAGCGATTTGACGGTGACGCTGTAGCTGTTGAGATCCAGAGTGCTGCCGGCCGCAAGTGTCACGGGCACGTTATCCAGGCCCGTGGCGGAGCCCATCTGCATGAATCCGGCCGTGATGCTCGCGCCTCCGCTCATCGTATTGTCGCCGCTCAGATAGACCGTGCCCGCGCCCGTTTCGGACAACGTCCCCGTGCCGCTCACGTTGCCGCTGTAAGTCACGGTGTCCGAAGCGGGAGTATTGAAGATCAGGGTCTTGTTGTCGGTGACATTGCCCGGAAGGGATCCGGTATTGGCCGTCCCGTCGCCGATCACCAGCGTGCCCGTCGAAATCGTAGTGCCGCCCGTGAATGTATTGGAACTCCCGGTGAGGACTTGAGTCCCCGTTCCGGCCACGGTGAGGGCCACTGAGCCCGCGCCGTTGGTGATGGACCCCGCGTAGGTCATCGTCGAGGTGGTGATCGTGTCGGTGATCGCAGCGGCCGTGGCGATGGAATCGGTGATCGTTCCGCCGCTGCCGGCAATTCCTTTCAGGGTGATCGCGTGGCCGTTGAGGTCCAGCGCCCCGCCGTTGATGGTGATTCCGCCCGTGCCCAGCGCCGCGGCGCTGCCGACTTGCAGCGTGCCGTTGCTTATGATCGTTCCGCCGGAATAAGTGTCGGCGCCGGTCAGCAGGATGTCGCCGGTCCCGCTGCTGTTGATGGTCAGCGCGTTGGTGCTGGCGCCGCTGACGACCGAGGATACGGTCAGGAGATTCGATGAATTGTTGGACCACGTCTGCGCCGCTCCCAGCGCGATGGTGCTCGTCCCGATGACATCGGTTCCGGCCGTGGAGCCGACTGTGATCCCCGACACGGTTCCGATCGTGAGCGATCCGCCTCCGATCGTCAGGCTCGTCGGATCGTTCAGCGTGATGCCCGCGACGGCGGTGATCGTGCCCAGGGTCGTGCTTGCATCATTGGAGGGGCTGCTCGCCGAGAAGACGACTTGTGTCGTGCTGCCCGGGACTGCGACACCGTTGCCGTTGACGTCCACCCAGTTGGTCGATGTTCCGCTGCCATCGCTCCAGACGTTATCCACGGTTCCCTTCCAATAAGCGGTGGCAGGCGCCGCCGCGGTCGCGTTGACGACCAGCGTGAGGTTGTTATTGCCGGTCGCGGTGGTCGTCAGCGTAAAGCCGGCAAACTGGTTGGGATTGAACGCGAAATCGCTGGTGCTGATGCCCGATACGCCGCTGATGAGTTTGTAAGTGTTGCCCGCGGCCAACGTGCCAAGAGACGCGAAATTGAGGGTGGTCACACCGGTGTTGTTTAAGGTGGTGATGACCAACGAGTCGTTGACGTGGTTCCCGTTGACGTCAAAACCAAGCGAGCCGCCGCCCGCCAGGGACAAGGTTCCTATCGTCAGAGTATCGGTTGCGGCCGCATCGCGAAGGTCCAGCGCACCGCCGCTGTTGACCATGACCGTACCGGCGATTTGGCTCGCGGTTCCGACGGTGGTCAGGACCGTGCCGCTATTGACGGACACCGTGGTATTACCGAGCGAGCCGCCACTGGTGAGCTGTAGAGTTCCCGTGTTGATGTTGGTCGCGCCCGTGTAAGTGCTGGTGCCGGTGAGGGCAAGAATTCCCGTGCCGGTTTTGTTGAATCCGCCGTCGGAAAGCACGCCGCTGAGGATTGCGTCCGGCGTCCCCGTGCCCCGGTTGACCTGGACGGTCTGCACCGCCCCGTTGAAGTCGATCGGATTCTGAAAATTCACCGTCTTGGTCGCCGCGGTCGCGCCCAGGATCAGCGCGTCGCCCGTCGGCACAAATCCCGCGGTATTCCATTTGACCGTTCCGAGCGCTCCGCCAAGATCGACTGTCGCATTGGCGCTGATTGCGGCGAAACCGCCGGAATTGGTCCATTGCACCTGGTTCGCGCCCGTGCCCACGCCGCGGTTGAACGCCGCCACGGTCGTCGTCAAACCCACCTCGCCCCCGTTGATGACCAGCGCGCTCGTTCCGCCGGTCGCGCCCACGCCGCCCGGCAATGCGTTGGCGCCGCTCAATTCCAATATCCCGCCCGTGACCGTGGTATATCCGTTATACGTGTTCGTTCCGGACAGATTCAGCACGCCCGTGTCCGTTTTGGTCAGGTTGCCCGCGCCGGCAAGATTCTGGCTGACAATCGCTCCGGCGATGGTCAATGTGTTTGTTCCCGTCACGTCGATCGTCGCGCCATTGCTGCCGATGCCCACCGACCGGTTGTTCGTCCCCGCCGAGCCGTTGTAGAGGCCGAACGTCGCGTTCGCTTCGAGCGTGCCGCCGTTGACGTTCACCGCCGCGCCGGTGGCCGCCGCGCCCAGGTTCGTGTTCTGCGCGATGATCAGCGTCCCTCCGTCGATCGTCGTGCTGTTGGTGAACTGGCTGGTAGCTGTCGTTGTCAACGACACCGTTCCACCCCCGCCAATGGTCAAGGCGTTTCCCGAGCCATTGGTGTCAATCGCGGTATTAATTTCAAGCATGCCCAGCGTGTCGTATTGGAAGATCGTCAGACCCGCGCTGGGCGCGCCCACAATGTCGCCCAGAGCCCCCGAGATGATCTCCGTATGCGCGCCGACGTTCGGCGTCATCAGAATCCCGCCGCCGTCCAAAGTAAGACTTGCAATGGTCAGGGATACCGTATCGTTTGCCGCGGTGTTGAAGCGGATCGTGTTGGTCTTGGCCGCGGTAAGAATGAGCGCGGTACTGGCGACGATATCCGTTTCCTGGGCCGCCGTTCCCACCGCGAAGGTGGTGCTTGCGAAATACGAAGCCGTCGGCAGGCCGACGACCTGCCCGCCGCTGCGGACCGCCCAGCTCGTGCTGTTGACCGTCACGTTCGCCAGAATATTTCCGAAGCTCAGGACCCCGTTCACCTTCGAACTGCTGCTGGCGTTTGCCTGCGTCGTCGTCATCGTCGCGCCGGTGGGCAGAATGATGTTCATCTGCCCGGCGAGGTCGTTGTTGTTTGTCAGGGAAGCCGGCGGCGCGGTCCAGTTGCCCGTGCTCATCGACAGCGTGCCGCTGCTGCCGGGATTGAGATCGATCGTCGAAAATCCCGCGGAAAGATTCACCACGCCGACGCTCTGTGAATTGGCCGCGCCTGCCTTGCCGTCGATTTCGAGCGTTCCGCCGCCCATGTTGAGCTGGCCCGCGGTGACGCCGTTGTAGAGGATGTTCGAAGTCGGCGCGCCGGCGGCGCCAAAGTTCAGGTCCAGCGTTCCGCCCCCGAAATTCGTGGTCGCCGTCGTGCCGGCGCCAACTGAGGTGTCGCCGACAGTGGTCGTGCCGGTGTAGGTGTTGGCTCCCGTGAGGTATAGCGTCCCCGCGCCGGATTTCACCAAATTGAAATTTCCGCTGATTACGCTGCTGATCGCCAGGTTGCCGTACGCCGTGTCCGCCGTCAGGTTGCCATTCAGAGCCAGGTTGACGTTGGAAATCGTTTCCTGGCTCGTGCTGCTGTTGGTGATGCTGGCAGTGCTGCCGTTGCCCAGGCTGATTGACGAGCCGTTGTTGGTGCTGAAGGTGTAAGCGGCGGCTCCGTTGAGGAAAGAGATACTGCCAATGTTGAATCCCGCGCCCAGATCGTCGTTGAGCGCCGTTCCGCTGCTGCCGGCGGCGCCAAAGTTCAGCGAATCGCCTGAACCCGGAGCGCTACCGCCCCAGTCAACTCCATCCGACCAATTATTTGTGGCCCCGTCGTTGCCGATCCACGTGTCCGACGCCGCATGCACTCTCGTGCCCAGCGTCAACCCAACTCCAGCCGCCAGCGCGGCCGCCAGTGCCCTATTCCGCTTCAACCGCAATCGTGAAAACCGCTCGCCGCGAGGCGCGTCGATTCCACGGTCGTTCTGCGCATTTTTCATTTTCTGCCCTCAAAAGAGATGAGCCAACGACATCCCGTACTCTGAGCTAGAGCCCCAGAGGCCCATAAAGATCAGCCAATATTTCGCTCTCGATACCCGGACCTGAGCGGAACAGATTTGGTGAACCAAGCGCCCGTAACACCCACGGCGCCCACAACAAGGCCGCTCAATTCGGGCGGAACATTACCATAAATGAATCCGTTCACGACCAATAATTGTGATCAGATTTATGGCATTCGTGCCAAATCCATGGAAAGATGGCGAAACCTTGAGGAGTAAAACGGCTTCAATGTGCGTCCATCCCGGTTGTCGCGCGATTGCCTTGCACTTGATCCTCGCGATGCTCTCCAACGTATGTATCAATTTGATCGACGGATCGCAGCCGAACCCACGCCGTGCGAACAGCTCGAGCCGTCGAGCGAATCCGTTTGCTTCGCTGTCAGATCGTCCACGGAACCGTGCGTGCCGCGGAAAATCGAATCACGCAGCGCTGCGACAATGTTCGTCGATGCTGGAAATGCTCATCCACACTGCGCTATTGATCGTGATCGATTACGGGGCCGATTACCGCTGGGGAACACTCTGCAACCCGCCAAACCCGAATGATGTCGGAAATGAGCCGGTATGAACATTGTCAATAGACGGCAGTCGTGCGGTGAAATGATATAATCCCGGTGAAATCCGCAGCGGTGGCGACCATTTATGTCAACCGTTCTACGCCAATCCTCAACGGGCCGAGGGACTTGCGTTCCCGAGTTGCTCTGTCCCGCGAGGGATTGGAAGGCGATTCCAACCGTAGTCGTGAATTTACGCTAGCCCAACTTCGTCAGTTAGGGAGCTGAATCGCCCCTGGCAATAGCGCCAGGGCCGATTTTGGTCGAAAGTCTTCACTACATTTCGGGCATCTTTAATCGCTCCGGCAATCTCAGACCCAGCC
>JBEKEC010000032.1:0-65013 GCA_050014015.1 Tepidisphaeraceae bacterium | reverse complement strand
GCGGCTGGCCGAGCTGCGCCGGACGTTGCGCGGGCGGATGCAAGCATCCCCGCTGATGGATGCCCCGCGTTTCGCCCGCAACGTCGAAGCGGCGTATCGGCAGATGTGGCGGAATTGGTGCGCGACGGAAGAAGGCAGTTAAGCGGATGCGGGATGGCGTATCCCGACTGAAAATGAACGCGAGTTCCTGATTTCGCAGGACAATATGGTTAGCCGACGGCACGTTTCCGTGCCTCGGCGGCCTGCTAAATATGGATGCAAAAAACCCCCGCAGGGCAGCGGGGGCTTTCGGCGGTTTGTCAGGAGTTAACTTCCTCCAACGTTTCACTGCCGACGACGCCGGGCAAGTACGCCTACGGCGCCAAGGGCCAGAAGACCCAATGAGGCAGGCTCCGGCACACTGGACGTCGGTAAGGACAGGCCGTTGGCAGCGGCGAAGGCGTCCAAGGCCGCAACGTCGCCGGCCGATGCCGCTCCGCTGGCGGACTGGTTGAAATTCGCCGCCAGGTCGGTGAAGTCGGCGGCGTTCACCAGGCCGTCGTAGTTGAAATCGCCCTGGTCCCAGGCGGTGACCGGCTGGTTGAAGTTCGCCGCCAGAATGGTGAAGTCGGCGGCGTTGACTATGCCGTCCAGATTGGCATCGCCGAGCAAAGTGTACTTCACTTCGATCTGTCCCGAGGAGAGATGGGCGGGGTTGCCGGCGTCGGCTGCGTCCGCGTAGCCCAGGCCGTACGCCAGGCCATTGTGCTCGATCTGTGCCGACGTCGAGATGATCCCCGTGCCGTTCCAGTGGCCGCCGTTGTAGCCGCTCTTTATTTGCGCTATGATCGAGGTGATCGGATCGGCGCCGGCGCCGTAGTTCACGATCAATTCATTGTTGGCGACGTTGAGGGTTCCACTGTTGGAAAGGTTGTCCACCGTCAACACTACGCCGCCATTGGGGCTGGTGATGCTGGCAGTGGCCGTCGAAGCCAGCGAGAGTTCATGAGCATGGGTGGAGCCGCTCAATACGAGGGCGCCGCCGCTCAGCACGGTGATGATCGATTGATAAGTCACCGTCCCGGTACCCTCTTGTGACAATGTCTTGCCAGAATTGATCGTCACCGGATTGCCAACTACCAGGGTTGCGGTGGGGGCGACATTGAACACCGTATTGCTGGCGATGGTCAGCGGCAAATCGAGCTCGTCCATTCCTTGATCGACCTCCACCATCGCGCTGTTCGAACCGGTGGCTTGCAACGTCAGATTACCAGTTCCGGTGATCTCATATTCGTTGGCGTTATTAAAATGCAGCGTGCCCGCGACGATTGGAACGTTGGTATAGACGGTCGTATTCGAGGTGATCGCGCTGAAAAAATCGGCTTCCAGCCCAGCCCCGTTGGGTATCGAACCGGTGGTCCAGTTCCCCGAGGCGTTCCAGTCGCCACTGGAGTTAACGGCCCACTCTGCGGTGGTCGGCGGAATGCCGGCGCCTTCGAGGTCCGCATCATCGACGAAACCCCCAATTTGTCCGGGTTGGTTGCTACCATTGGTGAAGTCGAAACTCACCAACACCTGGGTCGCCCCAGCCGGAGCAACTGCGTTGGTGATGGAATATTGAGTCCAAGTAAGTGTCGTCACCGTATTCGGTTGAATGAGTGTTTCGGCCGGTGTGCCAATCGGCGGTGCCCCCCCACCAATCGTCCCGGGGCCATACCACGTCAACTCGAGGTCCCCAACCGCACCGGTGGTCGGATAATTAGCCTCAAAATATTCCCAGCAGCTCAGAGTGTAGTCGGTTCCGGCAGTAATACTGCCGACAACCTGCTGGACGCCACCGAACGGCTCAAATGTCTGTTCCCAAATACTCCATTCGCCGCCGGCGGTGTGGTTTTGGTAGTTCGCCCGGCACTCGCTCCCATAAAGTGTCCAATCCGTAACCGCCGTGTTGGGGTTGGTGTTGCTGGTCGGGCTTTCAAAACCGGGATTAACCAGAAGATTAGTCGCGCCAGCCGGCAAAACCATTGTGGAAACCACGAGCGCCGCCGCACCGCCCAGCAATTCGGTTTTCTTTCCAAGACGATTACGCATTATGCCTCCTCTGCTCTTATTGGATGTGAATCTCCAGCGTGCGACGCACGCCCGTATTGACACTTTCTCTCACCGCATTCATTGTACAAATGTAACCGCTTTCATTTTCTCACTTCGCGATCTTCTGTCAAGGGAAAAATTATCGGACGCGCGATATTTCGGCAAATTGGCCGGCGCCGCATCGTCACCGGAGAACAAACCGGGCTCCCCCCAGATTTCCAATTCATGCTGATTCCACTGAAAAACCGTCTGCAATCCTTCCGACCACCGTGTTGTGCTCGGTCCCACGACTCTCTGATCCGGGCCCCGCTCTCCCTTGCCGCATCGGTGAGAACCGGCGCATTGGCAAAAATGATGAATTAGCTTGTAACCGCTTTCCCTTAGCCTAGAATTGCCGATCGGCCGCTCAACTCGATCCTGTTGAATTGGAGGCTTGATCTGGAATATCAGAAAAAGCCTCGCTGCGATCGACTAAGCATCCGCGGTTTGGAGTTACCCATTGGGCGAAATATCAATCGATGATCTAGCGCCGGCGATTACACCGGAGCACGGGCAGTTCGAGCTTGCCGATGAATCCGACTTTCACGCGCATGTCCTTGGCTCTGAAGATGGCGTCACCATCAAGGCGCTGCCGAACGGTTGCATCTATGCGATCGAGCGCGGCGACATTCTAATCAACCAGGTCCTGGCCAGCCCGGTTGCCGGGGGAATCCACCGAATTTACCTGCGAATCCGTGAAAATGGCGGTTATTCATTTGTGGAAATCATTGGGCCTGGCGCGCGCGGCGATTTTGCCGCGAGTCGGGATCGATTCCTCTGGACAGGGGCCTGGCGCGGGATCCACTATCGCTGCACTTGCTGGGTGCCTCACGGCGACGCGTGGGTTTTTCAAGTTGCAATTGAGAATTGCACGGCTAATGCCGTCAATTGCGATGCCGTACTGATTCAGGACATTGGCCTGGCCGAACGCGCCCAGGTGCGAAACAACGAGCGATACATCTCCCAATATCTGGATCATTTTGCCGTTCCTCATGCCGAATTGGGTCATTTGCTGATGACCCGGCAGAACCTTCCCCAAGGCCAAAACAAGCATCCGTGGCTTCTTCACGGTTGTTTTCCCGCGTGCGCGGGGTTCTGTACAGATGCCTTCGATTTTTTTGGAGTCACGTACAAGGCCACGGGCATTCCCACGGCCCTGTCGTTGGAGACCATCGGCCAGTGCGTTCGGCAATACGAGGCGGGATGTGCCGCGATTCAATCCAACCCTGTTGAAATCTCCCCCGGCGATTCGCATTCCTGGAGCTTCTTCGCCTTTTTTTCCGCCGACCATCCGCAGCCATCATCCGCGGCCGACATCGACGGTCGCGCGCTGCGAAAACTACGCCTGGCGTGCGAAAAAATGGCCGGCGCTCCCGATCGGACAATCGTCCCGGCGCGCACGCCAATTCGTGGTCTCTTTCACACGGCAGAGCTGTTTCAGGCAAAGGACTTCGAAGAAGGCGAGATTCGCAAATGCTTCCCCAGCCCGCTCCGACACGAGGAATTTGACGGTCGCCGACGACTTTCCTTCTTCTTCGGCGCGGATTCTCGACATGTCGTGCTCAAATCCAAGGAGTTGGTCAGTGTTCGTCCCCATGGACATATCATGCGTTCAGGGCAAGGGCTAATGCCTGATGCCGAAGTCATGTCCTGCACGAGCTACGCTGCCGGCATTTTTGCTGGGCAAATGGCCTTGGGCAACACGGTCTTGGGCAAGTTCCTGTCAGGCGTTCGAGATTCTCTCAACATCGTCCGATCCTGCGGCCTGCGAATATTCGTACGCCAGCGCCCAACCGATCCCTGGAAGCTCCTAGGGGTGCCATCTGCCTACGAGATGGGGCTCAATTTTTGCCGCTGGTATTACAAGGGCAACCGAAACCTTTTGACCGTCACCTGCCAGGCATCGGACGAAGATGCCGCTTTCATATTTTCTGTCCACTCGGACAAGCACACGGTGGAATTGCTGTTTTGTGGCGAAATATCGGCCGGTCCCCACGAATACGATTCGTCTCCATCGTTGTCGATCGACTCCCAGCGAGCGCGGATCATCATTTTGCCGGATCGCCGCTCGCTTCTGGCCGAACGAATGCCGGCCATAGCGTTCCATGCGGTCAGCTCCACGCGGCAGGCAATTGACACGATCGGCGGCGAAGAATTGATCGAACGGGCTCAGGGATCGCCTCCGCTGCCCTATTTTGCGATACGCTCCCGTCCAACAGCTTCGTTTTCCCTCTGTTTTTTCGGCATGATGGACGACACCAGCCGCGCGAACTCGTTGTGCGCAAAATACGAATCAGTCGCAACTGAATCACCGCTCCACTCAGTCGGTTCCGGCCGATTTTGGAAGAACGCTGCTCCAGAAATCCGCATTTTCTCCCCATCGTCGGCCAGGGCTGCCGAGATTCAGGACGCCTTGGTTTGGTTCGCCCACAATGCAATCATTCATCTTAGCGTCCCCCGCGGCTTGGAACAGGCGAACGGCGGCGCCTGGGGCGTGCGCGATGTCTGTCAGGGTCCGGTGGAATTCCTGCTCAGCTATGACCGGGCCGATGTCGTGAAAAACATCATCCACGAGCTGTTTTCACAACAATATTGCCGCCGCGGGGATTGGCCCCAGTGGTTCATGTTTCCCCCCTTCCACCAGATCCAAGCCAGCACCTCTCACGGCGATATTCTAATCTGGCCCTTGAAGGCTTTGTGCGATTACTTGGAACACACCAACGATGGCGACGTCCTTCAGCACACGGCGCCCTACACCGACGACGAGACGTTCGAACGAGGCCAAGAGCGCGAAACGATCGTGCAGCACGTGGACCGGCTGATGCAGAGAATGCACGAGCAGTTCCTTCCCGGATTGTCGTTGCCCCGCTACGGCGAGGGCGATTGGGACGATTCGCTCCAACCGACCACCCCCACCCTCGGCGATCGAATGGCAAGCTCCTGGACCGTGGCCCTGATGTATCACACGCTGCGTCGATACGCCGCGGCGCTGGCGCGATTTGGAGAAGAAGAGCGTGCGGCGATGGCAGCCGAGACGGCCGCTCAAATCAAGGCCGATTTTCAGCGGTATTTGATGCCGGACGGGGTGGTCGCGGGTTTTGCAATTTTTGATCCGGATCCGACTCGCGCCCCCCATTACCTGCTGCATCCCTCCGATTCGCAAACGGGAATTCAATACAGGCTGATTTCGATTACCCGCGGCATCCTCAGCGGAATCTTTTCGCCCCAGCAAGCCAAACATCACATGGGCCTGGTGAAAAAACACCTGCTTTTCCCGGACGGAGCTCGCCTGATGGACCGGCCGACGGTTTACCAGGGTGGCCGAGAACTCGTCTTCCACCGCTCTGAATCCGCAGCCTTTTTCGGGCGCGAGATCGGGCTGCAATACGTCCATGCGCATTTGCGTTACGCAGAGGCCCTTGCCGCCATGGGGCTTTCACAAGACCTTCTGCATGCGTTGGCGCTGGTAAACCCCATCAACGTGACGGACGTAGTGAAAAACGCCCTGCCCCGACAGCGAAATTGTTATTTCAGTAGTTCCGATGCGGCGTTCAAAGATCGATATGAAGCCTCCAGAGACTACGACAAACTTCGCGAGGGAAAAATCCCCGTGGAGGGTGGTTGGCGGATCTATTCCAGCGGACCCGGGGTTTATGCGAATCTGGTGATACGGCACCTCTTTGGATTACGCCGACACTTCGATTGCATGGAATTTGATCCCGTTTTGCCGCGCGAGTTCAACGGAATCTGCTGCGAAATGGCGCATAATGGCCGCAAGGTGCGTTACCAGTTTAGGCGGTCAGGTAACGCGCGGTCGGTCAAGCGTATCTCGATCAATGGAGTTGAGGTTTCTTCATTTTCCAGAGTGGAGAGCCGTTACCGGCCCGGAGGTGTCCGAATCAAGAAAGCCGAGTTTGAAGCGGCACTTGCGCTAACTGAGAACATTATTCAAATTGACACGTGATTTGCGTTGTCACGGCCTCTGTTGACAGGTTCTGAGCCAGGGGATTTTCCGCTGGTTGTTTGCCTTGGCGGCAGATCATTGGCCGCATCATTTTGGTTTTCGACGGTTAAAATGAACATTTTGCTTGACAAGTTCAGAGGCACGGGGGAAAATGTAAGCGGTTACATGAGTTCCCTTTTTTGGACGTGTAAAACATGATTTCGACGGCCCCCTCTCGAAAGAAGCAATCGACGCTTTACGACGTTAGCCGGCTGTCGGGCGCTTCGACGGCAACGGTTTCGCGGGTATTTAGCGGAAAAGCGCGTGTGAGCGAAGAAATTCGCAACCGAGTTTTGGGAGCGGCACAAGAGCTTTCGTACGAGGCAAGTTATGCCGCAAGGGCGCTTGCGGGCCGAAAGACACACACCCTTGGTGCGATCCTTCCGGAAATCGCAAGCGGATTTTATGCCGACATTCTGGCCGGAATCGACGAAATCGCGGCGGAGAACAATTTTGACGTTTTGGCGGCGTTCGTCGGAAATCGTCGCAGCCGGCCGGAACTTGTCAACAGGCTGCTTCGCCAAGGGCGCGCCGATGCCTTGTTGGTGTTAAACCTCGATGACACGCGCGACCTGAAGGCCGAGGACATTCAACAGTTGCCGATCATTCTCATCGACCGCGAGATTAATGGTTCCAATCTCCCCGTGGTTGGGATGGATAACGTCGGCGGCGCCGAGGCGATGATCGAACATTTGTTCGAGCAAGGACATCGCCGTATTGCCCTGTTAACCGGACCGAAGGGGAACTACGACTCCGCGCAGCGGCTGCTGGGATGCCGGCAAGCATTTGCAAGGCTCGGACTTTCTTTTGATGAGAAATTGATCTGGACGGGCGCGTTCACAATGACGAGCGGCGTTGATGCGGCGAGGAAACTCCTGGATTCCAAGGCGCCGCTGCCCGATGCTATTTTCTGCTTCAATGACTCCATGGCAATTGGCATGGTCAACAAATTCCATGGTTCGGGGATATCGGTGCCGGGCGACGTTGCGATCGCGGGCTATGACAACGTGGATGCCGCTGAACATCTGTCTTTGACCAGCGTGGCGTGCCCCATGCGGTTGATGGGCCAGGTGGCGGCGCGATGGGCGGTGGAGCTTGTAGATCATGGTCAAAAACAGGTTGGGCATCGACTTCAAGTTCGGTTGGTGGTCCGCCATTCGTCCGCGGGCAAGAAATCAACGGGCCTGGACCAGAAATTGAAATAGACTTGGGTGCCGTTGGAGAGGTTTAAGTGCGGGCCGATTGTTAGCTGTTTTGGAAGGGCGTGCCGGGATGTTCGCGGCCCTTCCACGTAGCGTGCGGAGAGTATGCGAATTCTGCCGGAGAATAAGATGGTACGCTCCAAAACACTTCATTGCGCATTCAAGGATAAGTCTGGTTCCCACCGATTAGAGAATAAGGGGTTCACGCTCGTAGAGCTATTGGTGGTTATTGGGATTATCGCGGTATTGATTGGCATATTGCTCCCGGCCCTCAGCAAAGCGAGGGAACAGTCCAACTCGCTCAAATGTATGTCCAATCTCCGCCAGATCGGCCAGGCGATTGTGATTTATGCGGGCGATGACCAGGGAATTATGCCTTTCGGCTTCGTTTTTTACGGCTATCAGATTGCGCCGGACACGGCCAACCCCTCGAAGAACCCCAACATCTACGATGATATTGGAAACCCATCGAATGTAAGCGCAGGCGCCGACTGGACAGTGCTCTTGGCCCACGAGCTAAGTACCAATGCCAACGCGGGGTATTCCGGCTCAGGGTTGGCCAGCACTAACGATCAAGGTTACCGGCAATACTTCATCTGCCCTACGGCACAATCGAACCCAAGCAATATTACGGCTCCCGTGACCAATTATTCCTGTCACCCGCGACTTATGCCGACCCTTTACAACCCGGATTATTACGCTGAGACTCAACAGTCGGGCTTCCCAAGATTTTCCGGCACTCTATACCAAAGGCCGTACAAACTGGCGCGCGTGCAACACGCATCCGATATTGCCGTGGTTTTCGACGCATCGCTGTCGATGCAAACCGGTGTTTGGAATGCCTCCTCTGTCGCATTCAACCTCGACCATGAAGATATCTTGGTGGCATTGGGTCCCTCGGGCAACAAAACCACAGACATGACCAATGCGTACTCGATCGATAACAATTACACAAACCAGGGTCAGCCGGTTAACGTGGTTTCGGCTATTGGGGGCAGCACAGCGAGCGATACCAATAAGGATGACCCCAACAACTGGGGTAACATACGATTTCGCCACAATGGGAACACTCAGGCGAACGCTCTGATGTTGGACGGCCACGTGCAGTCCTTTACCTATAATCCGAACACTCAGACAACCGATCTTTTGAGAGGAAACATTGACGTAAACCCATAGGAGCATACGAAGAGAATGGGGTTGAAAGATGCGACATTTCGATGGGTTGCCGCAGCCGCGTTCGTAGCGGCGGTGATCGCTCGAGTGCCCCTTGTGCCGGCCGATGCCGAGCAGACGAACACGCCCGCTGCACCGGCCCTGTCTGCCGTACAACTGGCGGCGGGCGACCAGGCCATCGAGAACCCCGCGTTTCCGCCCGGCAAATCGACTATTACGCCCAAGGACGAAAAGTTCCTCGACGATTTGGAATCACGGGGAATTCAATTCTATATCGACTCGGCCGATCCGATGACCGGTCTCATGCCCGATCGCGCCAAGGCCAATGGCGGCGCTGGCAAGATTGCCAGCATCGCCTCGGTGGGATTCGGTCTAACGGCTCTGTGCGTGGGCGAATACCGCGGTTGGGTGGCGCATCAGGAAGCTTACGATCGCTCGGTGCGCGTTCTCCGCTTTTTGCGCGACCACGGCCCGCAGGAGCATGGATATTTCTATCACTTCCTCAACATGCACACGGGCGAGCGGGCGTGGAATAGCGAAGTCTCCGACATCGATACGGCATTGCTGATGGCGGGCGTTCTCACCGTGCGACAGCATTTTGCGGGAACGGAATTGGCAAAGCTCGCCGACGAGCTATACGAGCGCGTGGATTGGCCCTGGATGATCAGCCCCGACGGCACCTTGTCCATGGGGTGGAGTCCGGAAAATGGCTTCCACGGCTCTCGTTGGCGGAGCTTTAACGAAGGGCCGTTGCTCTATCTGCTCGGGCTGGGCTCCCGGTCACATCCGTTGCCGCCGGCGGCCTGGCGCGCGTGGCACAGGGAACCCGTCGTCACCTACGCCGGTCTGACGTACATGCAATGTCCGCCGCTGTTTACGCACCAGTATCCACAGGTGTGGTTTGATCTGCGCGGATTGAGGGATGACTACGCCGATTATTTCCGTAATTCTCAACTGGCCACTCTTTCGCAACGGCAATGGAGCATAGATGACTTGAGCGCCCAATTTCCCACCTACGGACCAAATTTGTGGGGGCTTACCGCGTCGGACACAGAAGGCGGATATACCGCCTGGGGCGGCCCCCCCACCGATCGCACCCGTAAGGCCGACAGCAAGATCGATGGCAGTATCACCCCTGCCGCAGCGGCAGGTAGTCTTGCATTCGAGCCGCGACTTTGCCTCGATGATCTGGAGAATATGCGCGCGCAGTACGGCGTCAAAGGGTTTTTGAAGTATGGATTCGTCGATGCATTTAACCCTGCCAATGGTTGGTATGACACGGATGCCCTTGGAATCGATATTGGTCCTTCCGTGCTGATGGCGGAGAATTGCCGCAGTGGGTTCGTTTGGCAAACATTCATGTCGAGTCCTGAAGCCCGTGCAGCGCTAACGGCTGCGGGCTTGCGGCTTTATGATTCGTCGGACGCTCGTCCGACAACGTCTCTATATACTTCTAATGAGACCGCCGGCAGCGGCGGCTGAAGCTGAAGGCTATGGAGCGGCTGGCTTGGCGGCCAGCCGAAAGGAGGTGGCTTGAAATCTATTTGTCGTTTTTCGCGATGCGTTTTACTCGTTTTGCGGTATCATGACTTTTCATGAATACCCACCTGTCAGGCGAAAGGACTTGAGTAATGTTTGCTTGAGACGAATCGCCGGACAATCGCCCAATTATAAGGAGGCATTATGCGTAGTCTTTCACGTCTCAAAACCGCTCTCATGGGCGGCTCAGTTTGCGCGGCGCTTTGCGCGCTGTCCACATCGGCAATGGCTCAAGTCAATGGATTGTACGGAGCCGAGATCCTTAACGGTGCTGATCCATCAACCTTGACCATCACGAACACCTACAACGGTGTTACCGGAGGTGCTTCGGTTCTCGACAGCCAGATGACGGCAACCGGCACAGACCGAGTCGATCTTTTGTTTTCCGAGAATGGCGGCGCGTCCGCGGCTACATTTCCGGTCAATCAAAGCTTTGAAATTAACGCGGACGTGACGTTGTACGGCGGTTTTACCTCCCCTCGTAAGGAGGCCGGTATCCGCATCAACGGCACCGACGGTAGCCTTGGTAATGATGGTTTGTTCATTCTCGACACGGACGCCGGTGAAATCGTTGCCTTCGGAGGCAATGCACCGTTTGCTTTGTTTGGAAACAATGGAAGCGGCGTCAACAACACCAACGGCAGCGGCGCTCCGTTCGTAAACGGTCAAACGATCTACATGGCAGAGGTATACAACGCGACGGCCGGCACTCTGACCTATTACGCTCAGGACCTCTCCACCGGCGGTCCGCTGTTTTCGTCGGGGCCGAATCTCGCCTATACGCCCCCGGGGCCGTTCCAACTTGGCTTCTATACTCAATGGAGCCCAAGCAATCCCGCTGATTCTAACTTTGCGCAGTTTACCAACATCAGCTCTGTCGTACCTGAACCGGCAAGCCTTTCCATGCTTGCACTCGGCAGTGTTGCACTCTTTGTTCGTCGCCGCGCAAAGAGCTCGGTCTAAGTAAGGCGTCTTGAAACCCTCCGACACTGGGAGGAGGTGCCTGATCCGCATCGTCCCACCATGGGCAATGCGTGATCAGGCGCCTCCCCTGGTTTTTGGTCGCAGTGCACACCAGGCGGTGGCAGAGATGTTGGCATTTTGGGGCGGCAGCGTCAGCCTGGAATGGATGTGCTCTGAGGAAGTGATTTGTGCCTTGGAACCGTCAAAAATTGCCATCCGCTCACCGCGCAGTCATCGAAGCTCTGGAAACCAGACTGCTTCTATCCATTGGTCTGCTTACCGCTGACCAGGACATAGGTTCGCCTTCTCAGGCTGGTTCAGCTTCCTGTTCCAACGGCGCCTATAGCGTTATCGCCGGGGGCACTGGGATCGGTGGACTTTCGGATCAGTTTAACTTCGCCTATGAAACCTACTCGGGCAATGTCACGCTCGTCACCCAGGTCAGCTCCCTGACCAATACCAATGCGTCGGCCCAAGCCGGTCTGATGATCCGCAACGACACCAGCGCCGTCTCCGCCTTGGTGGGAGCGTTCGTCACCCCCAGCAGCGGAATTGAGCTCGTCACCCGCACCGCCGACGGCGGAACCGCCGGCCAGACGACCATCGTCGGCTTCCAAGCCCCAGAATATCTCGAGCTCTCCCTTGCCGGTTCCACCGTCACCGCTTATTTTTCCAGCGATGGCGTCACCTGGTCGCAACTGGGATCGAGTCAAACCATTACCCTTGGCTCCAGCCCTTTGATCGGATTGGCCGCCGACTCCGCCAGCAATTCGATCGCGACCACGGCGAACTTCTCCAAATTGAACGTCCTCCCGTCCGGGTGGTCGGACAACGACATCGGCTCACCCCCCCTGCCCGGGTCGGCCGGATATAACCAGGCAAGCAACACGTTCACCATAGTGGCCAGCGGAACAGGCGTGGGCGGCACGTCCGATCAATTCAATTTCGCCAACTACGCGATAACCGGCAACGGCTCGGTCTCTGCGCTGGTGGACTCCCTGACGAACACGAATTCCTCCGCCGCGGCCGGCGTCATGATCCGCTCCGACACCACCGCCGGATCGCTCTTTGCCGCAGTGGATTTGACGGCGCAGAACACCGTCGTCTTCGCCGGCCGGTCCAGCGGGGGCGCGTTCACCTCCACCCCAGTATCAGTCAGTGGTCCGGTTTGGCTTAACGTCACGGACACCAATGGCAACTTCGCCGGAGACTATTCCAGCGACGACATCAATTGGACGCAGATCGGAACCACCCAGGCAATCACCATGCCCAGCGCAATCACGCTTGGCGGTTTGTGGGCGTCGTCAAATAACAGTTCCGCACTCAATACCGCGGTGTTTTCCAGCGTCGACCTCACGCGTGGCGGCTGGACGGACACCGACATCGGATCCCCCGCCATCGCAGGATCCGCCGTTTACGACTCGCCCAGTGACACGACCACGATTTCCGGCAGCGGAGCCGATATCTGGGGAACCTCCGACCAGTTCAACTTCAACAGTACAACAATGGCGGGCGACGGCAGCGCGATCGCCTACGTCGATTCCATCGCCAATACCAATGCCTGGGCCAAGGCCGGCGTCATGATCCGAAACGACCTCACGGCAGGATCGGCTTTCGCGGCGCTTCTGGTTTCGCCAACCAGCGGCATCACGTTCGAGTGGCGATCCACCGCCGGCGGCGTTACCAACCAGGAAATAAGCAGCCCCGCCGGTGGACCGACTCCCGCTCCTGTGGGATTGAAATTAACCCGCGCCGGCAACACCTTCACCGCATACTATTGCACCGATGGCATCAATTGGTTACAGGTCGGTCCCAGCCAGACCGTTGCGCTCAACTCCACTGCACTCGCGGGGCTGGCCGTCACGTCCCACAATACCGGCGCGCTCTGCACTGCCGCCATCAGCAGTGTCAGCATCGGAAATAGTCCCCCGCCCGGCGCCGGTGTTTACAGCTCCGCCGACCAGTTGTTCCTGAACGATCTGGAAGACCGCGAGTTGATGTACTACTGGGATGAGACCAATTCGGCCACCGGACTCGTCCCCGACAGCGCCAACGCCAACGGCGGCAGCCCCTCGGCCGATTCCAGCATCGCTGCGGTCGGCTTCGGGCTGACCGCGCTGACCATCGGCGACGCACGCGGCTGGCTTTCGCATGCCAATGCCTATCAGCGAGCTCTGACCACCATCGACTTCCTCTACAACAGCGGCGCCAACGTTAACGGATTTTTCTATCACTTTCTCAATGAAACGACCGGCGCGCGGTATGGAACCAGCGAAGTTTCCTCCGTCGATACCGCCGAACTCATGGCCGGCGTGTTGAGCGTCGCGCAATACTGGGCCGGAACCCCGCTTCAGACGACTGCCCTGGCGCTCTTCGACCGCGTGGACTGGCCCTGGATGCAGCAAGCCAGCGGCGTGTTCTACGGCGCATGGACTCCCGAAAGCGGATTCTCCGGCGGCTACGGGGACTTCAGCGAAGCCGCCTTGCTCTACTTGCTTGGTTTGGGCTCGCCGACATATCCCACGTCCGTCGCATCCTGGTATTCCTGGTCGCGGACACCCGTGGTGTCGTACTCCGGGTATACCTTTGTCACCGCCGACGATTCCGCGCTGTTCACGGTGCAGTTTCCCATGGACTGGTTCAACCTTCAGGGCCTGACCGACAAAACGGGGCTGAATTTCTACCAGAATGCCCAAACCGCAACCCTCGCCCAGCGCCAGTTCATGATCAATCTCGGTTCCACGTACTCCGACTACAGCGCGAACCTCTGGGGGCTGACGGCCTCCGAGGGGCAGGGTGGATACACGGTCTGGGGCGGCCCGCCCGCTTTTGGCCCGATCAATGGAACGGTCGTGCCCACCGCGCCCGGCGGCAGCCTTGAGTTTGATCCGCGCCTGACGATCAACGTGCTGGAAAATATGAAGCAGACCTACGGCTCCACGGTCTACCAGAAATACGGCCTCGTGGATGCGCTCAATCCGCTCAACGGCTGGACAAGCTCGCTCGTGCTTGGACTCGATCTCGGCCCCACGCTGATCGCCGCCGAGAACTCCCGCTCAAATATGGTATGGAACAGTTTCATGCAAAGTTCCGCGGCCCAGCAGGCCGTGGCGAAGGCATTCCCAACGACCCCCGTGTGGGCCGTCAATGGCAGCGGCAACTTTAACGTGGCCGCAAACTGGACCACCGGCGCGATCCCCAACGGAATCGGCGCCACCGCCGAATTCCTGGACATCACTCCCCCGGCTCAGACTGTTTATACCAACTCCGCCATTACCGAAGGCACAGTGCACTTTAACAGCGCCAACGAATATGAACTCACCGGAACCGGATCCCTGATCCTGCAAGCCAGCGGCTCAAACGGCGCGGTTGTCGAAGTCGATCAAGGGACCGTGATACTCGATCTTCCGACGACCCTCGCCAGCAACACGATCTTTAACGTCGCCGCAGGCGCTACGCTGATCATCGGCAACCCGTTGACCATTAACTCCGGCGTCACATTGACTCAGACCGGCGGCGGCGTTGTGACGTATGAATCGATTATCAATGTGGTGAGAAGCGGAAGCGTCGTCTTCGCCGACTCCGCCTATGCCAGCACGCTTTCTTTGGCGCCTGGGGCAACGGCGTCTCTCACCGGCAACGGCACCGAGCTGGAAGTCGGCAGCCTCTTAAACAGCGGCACGCTTAATTTGCAGAATAACACCCTGTTGATTGATTATGGCAGTTCTTCCGACCCGATCGCGTCGATCAGGGCGGAATTGACCAGCGGATATGCCGGCGGAACTTGGACCGGCTCGGGCATCATGTCCACCGCGGCACAGAACAATTCTGCCCGCTATGGCATCGGCTATGCGGATTCGGCCGATCCGGGTAACCCGGCCGGCTTGGCATCCGGCCAGATCGAAGTGAAATATACGCTGCTCGGCGACGCCAATCTGGACGGCCTGGTCAACGCCGCCGACTTCACCATCCTGGCGGCCAACTTCAACCAACCCGTCACCGGCTGGGACCAAGGCGACTTTAACTACGATGGCCTGGTCAACGCCGCCGACTTCACCGAGCTGGCAGCGAATTTTGGCCAGCAGTCCGACGCTGCTGCTGCCGTAATGCCCGTCAGCGGGGCCGGGGTTGTCGTCGCGTCGAGGTTGACGACGACAGTGACTCCCACTCCAACGAGTGTTGCAGCGGCCACATCCCCCACGATCAGCAACGCAGCCGATGCAAATCTGCTGAATCAGAATCAGAGCGATAGCGTTTCAGCCGGGGTGCTCAATCCGGAAGAGAAGGCCGGTCACAAGCTTCGCCAGGGCAATCATCATCCGCGCGTCTAATCGCGGTGGCGAGCGCGGACAGAGACGAGCATGGCATCTTTCAGCACAAGAGTTTTTAGCGGACTTAAATATGTCGTCTCCGCGGCGCTGATTTTTTCGGCTGCCGCGCTGCTCGCGTTCGGCCCGCGCGCGGGAGAAGAAGTGCCCAAGAATTGCGTTGTGGTGGATTATTGGGAGAAGTGGACCGGAGAAGAGGAAGCGGCGATGCGGCAAATTGTGGATGATTTCAACTCCACCGTGGGCCGCGACAAGCACATTTTTGTCCGATACCTCTCGACAAGCAACATTGAGCAGAAAACCCTGGTCGCCGCCGCCGCCGGTGTGCCGCCGGATGTGGCCGGACTTTACAACCAGGACATCCCCCAATTCGGCGCCATGAATTCTCTTGAGCCGCTCGAGGACATGGCCGTCGAACGCGGCATCACCGCGGACAAATATAAGAAAGTGTTTTGGGACGAAGGCCATTACGATGGCCATCTCTATGGACTTGTAAGCACCGCTTATGACATCGCGCTGTACTACAACAAAAGCATCTATTCCGAGGGCGCTTCAGCCCTTCGAGCCCGGGGCCTCGATCCCGAACGGGCGCCCGGCACCATCGCGGAATTGGATGAATATGCCCACACTCTGGATCGGATCGACCCTTCGGGTCGGATCATTTTGGCTGGTTATATTCCGGCCGAGCCAGGCTGGTATATCAATTACACCTGCATCTGGTTCGGTGGAAGCTGGTGGAATGACGGCGAACACAAGTTCACATTCACCGATCCCGGAGTGCTCCGCGCATATAACTGGATTAATAGTTATTCCAAGCGGCTTGGTCCCAAGGCGGTGGCCGAATTCCAATCGGGATTCGGCGCCATCGATACGCCGACCAACCCATTTTTAGCGCCGACCGTTGCGATGGTGCAACATGGAACCTTTTTTGCCCGGTTCATTCATCATCTTAAGCCGTCCATGGACGGCCAATGGGCCGCGGCTCCTTTTCCATCGTACGATCCAAAACTGCGCGATGTGACCTACTGCAATTGCGATGTGCTCGTGATCCCGCGCGGATCGAAACATAAACACGAAGCATTCGAGTTCATCGCCTTCGTGAATCGGCAGGACGAGATGGAGAAATTGGCGAATCTCCATTGCAAAATCTCTCCGCTGGCAAAAGTCAGCGAGGGGTTTCTGGACCATCACAATAACCCGTATATCCGTGTTTTCGACGCTTTGGCCGCAAGCCCCAATGCCCATCCAACCGAGCCGGTTCCAATTCTGCCGGAAGTGAACGATGAATTGAACGATTTTACACAGCGGCTGGCGCTTCAGCAGGTGACTCCCGAAGAAGGTCTGCGGCAAGTGCAGGAACGCCTCCAGCAGAAATACGACGACTTTATTGCGGACCAGCTCCGGCGAAAGGCGATGGAGCATTGAACGGAAATCACCGGCGGCTCCGGCGCGCTGCGTCGAATACCATGGCACGATTGCATTCTGAAACTCGGGCGGTATTGCGGGGCCTGGCCTTTCTCTCTCCGTGGCTGGTTGGTTTTATTGCCTTCACCCTCGTGCCCATCGCGCTGTCGCTCTATTACAGCTTTTGCGACTATTCTCTGCTACAGCCGCCGCTCTACAAAGGCCTTACCAATTATCATCTGCTGGTTCATGACGCCGTCTTCTGGAAGGCTTTGGGCAATACGGCCATCTACGCCCTGATGGCACTTCCGCTCGGGATGCTGGTGGCCCTGGGCGTGGCAATGCTGCTGAACGTGAAAATTCGCGGATTGACGATCTACCGCACGGTGATCTTCCTGCCGTCTTTGGTTCCCACGGCCGCGTCGGCGATGCTTTGGCTCTGGCTGTTCAATGCCAAGCTCGGGCTGATCAATGTGGGGCTTCGCGCCATCGGCGTGGCGAATCCCCCGGGCTGGTTGACCGACGTGCGATGGTCAATGCCCGCCCTGGTTCTGATGAGCTTCTGGGGAATCGGCAATACGGTGATCATTTATCTTGCGGGACTACAGGATGTGCCTCGCGAGCTTTACGAAGCGGCCAGCATCGACGGCGCTTCCACTCTGCGACAAATTTGGCACGTGACGCTCCCCTCCATTTCGCCGGTCATATTCTTCAACCTCATCATGGGGATCATCGGCACGCTTCAGGTATTTGCCACGCCGTACATCATGACCGGCGGCGGACCCGCCCGGAGCACGTACTTTTATACGATGTATCTCTATGACAACGCGTTCAGCTATCTGAAAATGGGCTACGCCAGCGCGATGGCGTGGATCCAGCTCCTGATCGTGCTGGCCCTGACGGCCCTGGCGGCCTGGTCGAGCAAGAAATGGGTGCATTACTCGGGAAATTGAACGGGGCGAATAATTGCGGATACCGTTATGAGCTCGGATACTCCAAATCACGCATCGACTTTACAAGCGGCTTCGGGCGCCGTTCGTCGTGGCAATCGAAAAGGTCAAGGCGGACGGCTTTTCACTCACGCGCTGCTGGTCGGCATTGGTATCGCGGCGCTGCTCCCATTTGTTTGGATGCTCTCGACCAGCCTGAAGACGCTCCAGGCGACGACGGCTTTTCCGCCGACGTTCTGGCCAAGTCCCATTCAATGGCACAATTACGCCGACGTGTTCCGCCAGGAAAAGGCGAATTTTCTGCTCTGGACACGCAACACGCTGGTGATTGAGGTCCTGGGCGTCACGGGCACGACGCTTTCCAGCGCGATCGTGGCTTATGGGTTTGCCCGACTTCGTTTTCGCGGAAGAAACGTGCTGTTCGTGTTAATGCTTTCGACCATGATGCTGCCGTTTCCCGTTACCATGGTTTCGCTCTTCTCACTGTTTCGTTGGCTCGGAGATTACACCGGGATTGCATGGCTCGGAACTTTCAAGCCGCTTTGGGTTCCCGCATGGTTCGGTTCGGCATTCAACATTTTTCTCCTCCGGCAATTTTTCCTGACCATTCCGACCGAGCTTTCCGAATCGGCCCGCATCGACGGATGCAGTGAATTCGGCATTTTCTGGCGGATCATTCTTCCCCTGGCGAAGCCGGCGCTGGCGGTTGTCGCGCTCTTCGCCTTCCTGGCGATCTGGAACGACTTTCTGGGTCCATTGGTTTATCTGCAAAGACCCGAACAGTTCACCCTTGTTCTGGGACTGCAAAATTTCCAAAGCAAGGCGGGCGGAACCTCGTGGCACCTTCTCATGGCGGCAAGCGTTCTGGTGATCTTGCCGGCGATTCTGCTATTTTTTCTCGCACAGAAGACATTCATCGAGGGTATCGCCACTACGGGAATCAAAGGATGACGGCGATTACCGACGGAGCCGCTCCTTTCCCATCATTCTTGGTGGTTGCCGCGATTTGTAAGGGTGAATTCACCGGAAAGTCCGGAAGCCGAATCGGGTGCAATCCAGACGTCGAATTTGCCGGGTTCCGTTATCGGCGTTCCTTTTGCATTGTAATAGGCCAAGTCGTCGGACTTCAGAACAAATTCCACCGTCTTTGTTTCTCCCGGTTTGAGCCGGATGCGCTGAAAGGACTTGAGCTCGCGGATGGGCCTGGTCAGGCTGCCGACGAGTTGACGCGTGTACAACTGGACGATCTCATCGGCTTCAACGTGGCCGGTGTTGGCGATGTCCGCGGAAACCGTGATTTGGGCACCCAGGTCCAACCGAGGCGATGAAACCCTCAGATTCGAATAGCTGAACGTGGTGTAGGACAGGCCATATCCGAAGGGGTATTCAGGGGTGAAGCTCTCATCGATGTACTTGGAGGTGAATTTTTCGTCGGCGTAGGGTCCGCTCACGGACGCCGGGCGTCCGGTGTTCATGTGGTTGTAGTAAATCGGGATTTGCCCAACGGTTCTGGGAAATGTGACGGTCAGCTTCCCGGAGGGAATTGAATCTCCCAAAATCGTATTCACGATGGCGGGGCCACCTTCACTGCCAGGGTGCCATGCCCACAAGACCGCGCTCATCTTTTGCGCTGTACCATGGAATGTCAGCGGCCTGCCGGCCATGATCACCGCGATCATCGGTCTGCCGGCCTTGGCCATTTCCGTCGCCAATTCCTCCTGCGCGCCCGGTAGATTCAAATATGCCCGCGAGCTGGCCTCACCCGTCATGCCCGCATCCTCGCCCAGAAACAGAATCACCACGTCCGAGCCGCGAGCCGCTTCCAATGCCGCGGGGAATTGTTCGCGGCTTTCGTCCCGGCTGTCATTCAAGCCTTGCGCATACATTATCCGTGCTTCACCCAGAGCCTCCCGAAACGCCGTCAGCGGCGTGCGCGACGGACCTTCGCGGTCGGCCGCCCATGTTCCAAGCTGATCTCTCGGACTATCCGCCAGCGGACCGATAATGGCGATTCTTCGGACGGACCTCGCAAGCGGTAGCGTTTCATCCTCATTCTTCAGCAGCACCAGGCTTTGTTCCGCCAACCGCCTGGCAATGGCTAACGCCTCTGGCGTCGGAGCTGTGCGGCCTTCAGGCGCGCGATCTCCCTTCGCGCCGAATAACCCAAGCCGCAACTTAAGTCTCAGTATGTTCCGCACGGCTTCGTCGATCAGGCGCGGATCAAGTTGACCGCTCTGGATCAGCGATGCTCCGTGGTCGTAGAAGCTGGTGCTCACCATTTCCATGTTGACGCCGGCCGCGATCGCCTTCATCGCGGCGTCACGGGAATCGGCCGCATACCCGTGTTCAATCAATTCCTGGACCGACTCAAAATCGCTCACCACGGGACCGTCAAATTCCCATTCCTCCCGCAGCACCTGACGCAGGGTGAACGCGTTGGCGCTGGCCGGCACCCCGTTGAGGTCGTTGAATGCGGACATGAAGCTGGCGATTCCAGCGTGCCTTGCGGCTGCAAAGGGCCGTAGGTAAACATTCCGCAGGAGAGCTTCCGGAATCCAGGTCGTGTTGTAATCCCTGCCGCCCTCCGCAGCCCCGTATCCCACGTAATGCTTTCCACAGGCGGCGATCGAATCCGCGTCCGCCAGCGAGTTTCCCTGAAACCCGTGCACCATTGCCGTCGCCAATACACCCGAGAGATACGGGTCCTCGCCCAGCGTCTCGGCAATCCGGCCCCACCGTGGGTCCCGCGCGATATCCATCATCGGGGCAAACGTCCAGTGAATGTCTTCACGGGCGGCCTCACGGGCGGTCGCACGCGCCGCTTGTTGCATCAACTCTGGATCCCAACTGGCTGATTCCCCAAGCGGAATTGGGAATGTGGTTCGAAATCCGTGGATCAAATCGGACCCGAAAATCAGCGGAATGCCGAGCCGGCTTTCCGTCATTGCGATGTGCTGGGCCTCCGCTTTTATTGATGGGCTCGCGCCCCCATAAAACGATCCCCATCTGCCGTGGCGCAGTTCGTCCTTAATCTTGTCCGTCAGTTTTTCCGGAAATCCGGCCTGCGACATCTGGCCCAGCTTTTCCTGAAGCGTCATCTTGGCGATCAGGGCATTAATTCGCTGCTCAACATCGCGGCCGTCACGGGCGGAATCCGCAACCACGATCGTTGGAGCGCATGCGATCAAGACGACGAGAGCGGCTGGGAAGATAATCCCGTAAAATATTTTCATCTTTGTGCTCTCAAACTTTCACCTTAAATCTCCAGCCTGACCGGCGCCGCGCGACCATCGTGAGGCGGCTTCGCTGGGCAGCCATCGAATCCGTCATGCGCATCGTCAGGACGGAATTGAAATCAACTTCCTCATCGCATCTCCTAACATTTCCGGCACAGAGTAAGGCATGCATGGATTCTACCCGCATCGGTGCGAGTTTGAAGATTCAAACGGCTTTCCGCTCCGCCGACAAGGCTTGCGCCGGCCCCGCCGCTTTTTCTAGCGCGTGCTATGCACTTTGGCCATGATGTGGCGATACTATCGGGATGGTACTCGCTCAGATCAAGCTTGTTCAGGAAAGGCTTTAGAATCTCCTGTGCCTTTGGGCCAATTCGGATTTCTCTCCGATAGCCGTAATGCTGCGTCTTGTGAATTGCAGGGCGGAAAATCCACACTTTTCCCTGACGATCTATGTCGATCGTTCTCATGCAGCGGATTTCACCGGGCCTGGCTCCGGTAAGCAGTTGTAATCTAATCATCGCGCGCACCTGTTCGGAAACGTGACCTAAAACCGCTTGAACGAAGGTTTCACGAATGGGTTTGATTGGCTCGCCTTCGGGTGCGGCCGTTCGTCCGGCCTTGAGCGCACTTATGGCCATTAGTCCCTGGATGACCGAGGGTGGTAACAGTTCGTTCTCCACACCCCACTTAAGATATGGATTCGGCTAAATTTACTTGTCATCGGGGCGACAGGATTTGAACCTGCGGCCTTCTGGTCCCAAAGGCGTGGACGCCTCTGCCGAAAAGTCCTTAAATCCGCTGGACTTACCTGCATTTTATCCACTTCAGGGCCATTTTCAATGATTTCAAGGGATTCCCAGTATTTTCAAGGACTTAGGGTAAATCCCCAATTGCCAACCGGGTAAATACCGGGAAGGGGGTTTCCTTGGATCGAACCCCCCTTTCCGATCCTCATGGGAACGATTCTGGCGGGTTTTCGGGCGATTCAGGGACCGGAGACGGGGGGCAAAGGGGTTTCGCCTGTTTGCCGGTGATTTGGAGGGGGTTCCGGGGGATGGAAGGGACAGGGGGATTCCCCGATCAACTCTCTTGGCCGATCAGTTTGAGAAATCCGATGGCCTTCAGCTTTTTCTGGCATTCCCGGAAGATGGCTTGAATCGCCTTCCTTTTCTTTGCCTGCGATTCAGGCGGGGTGGACGGAGGGGAATTGGAGTGGGGAAACCGGTCCTGATTGTGCGAGGAGAGTTGTGGTTTCGGGGATGTCTTCCGGCAATCCGGGGATGTTGGGGTGAACCGCTCCTGCGCCGGAAAGAGCCTGAATCCCGCCTGCCTTTATAGCGCCCGACTCCTCGCCAAACGCGGGTGAGTCAAAGTCATCGCACGAAGCTTACCAAGATGGCAATAAGAATTAGCGCCCCCACAACCAACGCTACGCCGAACAGGCAACCTAAACATCCAGAAGGTTTTCGGTCTGGCACCCACCGCCACTCATAACTTCTCGGTTGAAAAAGGCCGCGGTTTCTTTCCACCCAAACCCAGCGGCCCCCTAATTGTTGCATCGGCGCGGGCTGCGGCGTTGGTTGAGCAGGAAGTTGAACGTTAATAATCGGTTGAAACTGAATTTGGGGTGTGGGTTGCGGAGGTGGCTGGGCCGGTGTCTGAGGAACGGGTGGCGGGCGTGGAGGTAGAATTGCACCACAACGCTTGCAAGTCTTGTCCAAGTCGTCCGATGGCCAGCCACAATACCGGCAAGAATGACCGGCGCCCATGGTGTCTATGCTATCGCCGTTACCGAGCTTTTGCTATGTGGCCCGAACCGAGCGTTGGGGCCTGAAGCGCGTTCATCGCGGTGGGCTCACTCGACGCCGGGAGCTGAATCCAATCGCCTTCAGCTTGGCCCCTGTTTCGCGGGCGATTGCCTGAATCGGAGATTTCTTTTGGGCCTGTGGGATATCGCGATTCCGCCAAATCTTGAGCATTGCCGCATCCCCAGCGTCTAATATCCGTTCGGCTTCGAGCGTAAGGCGCCAGTCATTGAGAAGCTGCCGGTCCCTATTCATATAAACATTCCCTTCAATCGTAGCGTTCATCGGGATTGAGGACTTCCCGATCCAAGAGGCTCAGTTCAAACAGGCGGACGGCCGGGCCGATGAGCCGGTCGAGGATCGTTTGGATTGCCTTGATGTCTCCCGTCAGGGCCATGCCCTTCAGCCTGCGGGCGATCCGCTGAATGTCCTGCACAGTGAAGCTTTCGACAAAGGCGAGCCGCAATTCTTCCGATCCACGGGGACGGCCCGGCCCACCGGGATGACCCGTGACATATCGGCCAAGACGATCCCGCCCGTTGCCATTATCTCCCCTTTGAATTGGGGCTGGTTCAATCGGAATCACTCGTCGCATGGATTCGCTCCCTCAAACCCCCCCGGTGCCTTCCGCGTCAGCCACAATCCGCGGAAAGCCACCGGGGGGCACGATGAAAGGAAAAACATCACACCTTGACACCGCCGGCCAGCGAAGCAAATTTCACGAGCTTCATGGCCGCGTCCCTGTTATAGGCAAGTTGCTGGGCGACGGCCTGTAAATCGGCGAGCCGTTTGAATTGCTGAGGAAAGGTCGCCCTTCGCCATGAATCGGCAAGCGCTTCGCGGTCGGACTCGAAGGGCACCAATTGCCCCAGCGGGTCGTAGAGCGCCGCGGCCACCATCGCGGTGGCGCCCTTTTCGGCGGCGGTTTTGAGGATCGCCTTGAATTCGGGACCGGGTCTGTTGCGGAGATGCTGCCGGATTTCCTGTTGCTCAAGGAATTCCATTGTGTCTTTGGGCCTCGGTGGCGGAGCAGTTGGGATGGCGGCATTCGCCTTCCTCCAATCTTCCGAAAGCTTTGCCTTTGAGAAGCTTTCGGAAATTGCTTCCAGTTTGGCGAGGCTCGCCTCCTTGATGGTGCCGAGCGAATCCGCCTTACCCTCATCGGAAAGGTTCCGATCTTTGGAAACGAACAGACGGTCGTTTCCGAACCGTTCGACTTCTTCAGTAAGCTCATTATTTGCGGCATCAATCGCAGGACCATACTCGCCGCGAATTGACTCCGGCAAAAACTGACCTTGCTGAAATCCAAATCTATGAATCACGATTGCGTCTGGCATACGAAAACTCCTGTCTGGAAAAAAGGTGATGGACTCCAGCAATGTTGCTGGAGTCTGCTAATATCAAATTGGAAAAAAAGAGGTCAAAACCCGAATCAGCAGAAGTCAATTCCACTTCGGATTCGTCGGGGCGAAGTGAAGATGATTCAAGGGTCCGCCATTTATCACCATAATCACCCCCCCAACCTTTTAAGCAGGCGCACGAGCGAGATTGGCTGCAAGAAATTGGATGCCTTGACCCCTGCCTTCCGGCAGAACATTCGGAAACCCTGTGCCGTTCCCCATGGGTGATTTTCCTCTTGGGCGGCTCGAAGCATGAGCGGCGGGGCCGCGAGGTCAACCAAATGCAGGCGGGCTTGGATTGCTCTTTCGATGTTGAAATTGGCCAGGGATCGCAGCCCAAGTTTCCGGACATTCCGGGAGCCTCGGCATCGAAGTTCGATATGAACGCATGGCAGCCCATTGATGCGGGACGGCTGATCGGCATAGACGACCCAATTGAATGCACTCTTTCGCGGGCGGGAATACCGAGTCGTTTCGACCGAGACCGCCGGGCGACGCGACCACGGATGATCCAGCCCAGCCGTGATCGCATGGGCAACCCGGTCGGCCCCGCCCCGATTCCGGGTGAGAACATCGAAGGCGAAATGCAGGGAAGTAATCCGGGCCGCTCCATCGCAAACGAGACGATCAATGATTGCAAATGCCTTTCCGCCCGGCTGGTGGATCGTGATCCTCCGCCGTGACCCCTGGCGGGGGTGGATGCGTTCGATGGCAGCATATCCAGAATCACCCCTGAGTCGCCTAAATCGAGTTCGCCCCAAAGTGTCCTTCCCGATGATTGCAAAAACGGAATCGACATAGCAATGAGCCGGGGTGTTGGAAGACCCCGTATAATTGGTGGAGAAAGTTGGCACATTTCATTTCCTTCAAAGCCGCCGCTTGGCTGGAAATCTTGCGGCGGCTTTTTCGTTAGATTCCTGCGGTGGCGAGCCGGCGTTTCGCGGCGGAAACTTCTCGTTGTCGTCGATTGGGGGTTCGGCTTGTCGAGGCGGAACCTTCCCTTCGGGCGACTTCAACAGCATCGAAGAATTCTCGTAACCAGGATTCCGTCGTGCAGGGAGTGCTCCCGACGCGGGTAATGCGGAGGAGGACTCCGTTAACCCCTTTCAAGTACCATCGCCAGAGACAGGCATAGGACAACTTTGATCCTTCTCGCCGTGGGGGGAGCCATTTGAGCTTCGGTACATCTTTGAGGGGAATTAGGCGCTCGGATTCGGGGGCGCAAGATGACTGTTCTTGCATTGCTTGCCTCGGTAAAAGGTTTTGTGGAATTCGGCCCCGCCGGGACCGCCGCGACCTTCACCGAAGCTGCCCCCCGCCGGGGGGCCGCGTGCACCCGATCATGGCCTCCGGCTTCCGACCGCGTGTCGCTTCGCAGAAATGACTTCTCCGAAATATATCGAAAACTGTTCGGGGATTTCAAGGGAAGTGGACGTGTTTTCTCCATTGCTAACAAAAAAGGCCCTGGATTTTCAGGGCCAAATCGTTCTTTTTTTTTTGAAACCGCTCTTACCCGATCTTCGCGGCCACCTTCCGAGCCAAGGTGGAATCGGCATCAACATATCGCTCGGTCATGTTGATATGCTTATGCCCTAGCATCGCCCTTGCAGCATCCAAATCGAACTCCTGCTTTGCCTGAGTCGCCGCTGAATGTCGGAGTTGATGCACATGCCAACAATGTTCCTTTTGCCATTTGGCCAATTCTTCTGTTAACTCGGGGGAGGCTTTGATTCGGGTCCGCCATTCTTCCCAAGTCTCGCCAGGATTCCGTCCCAATGGGGGTGGTGGAGGAAATGCCTTCAGGCAAGCCCGGCGCACGGACTTGTTATAGGTGCCCGTGTCGTAATGATCGCGGGGTTGCCATTTCGGCTTTTTCCGGACATTCGTTCCGGGGGAATTTCCGGCATTCAATGGGGTTTTCCGTCTTGCATGTTTTTCTTCGCGGCGCTGGCGATCAGCCTCAATGGGAGAAAAGCAGAACGCTTCCGGGTTCAGCTTCAGGAGGAATGGACCCAGGATTTCTTGTCCCTTTGGTCCGATGTAAATCGAGCGGTCCTGGCCCCGATGAGTGTTCTTATGCCGACGGGGCTTGTAAATCCATTCCTTGCCGCTGCGATCAATGTCGCCGATTCGCATTTGGCAAATCTCGCCAGGGCGGGCTCCTGTGAGGCGCTGCAATTGGACCATTGCTTTGACCGGGGGAGAGCAATAGGGAAGAGTTGCTTCAACGATCGCATCATCGACGGGCCTCACCGGCTCGGATTCCCTCGCCTCGGATCGTCCCGGCTTCAATCCCCGAACGCAGCAAAGTCCATGATGCACCATGGGGTCGATGAGTTGCTCTCCAACGGCCCACCCCCAAATATGCTTGAGTCGGCTGACAGCTTTATTGACCGTTCCCCGGGTCCATCCTTTTTCGATCATCTTTGATTGACAGGCCCTCAGACTAAGAGGGGTGAACCCAGCCGCGAGGCTATCGGCATAAAGGGCATTGGCGATCCTGATCGCATCCTTGTAAAGTCCGAACTCCGTTGACATTGATCCATCCGACCGCATGTATTCACCCTTGGCGTGAATGAGGAACCGGTCGAACAATTCGACGACCGTTAAGTCCGTCGATCCCTTTTCGAGCCGATGGAGACTCCGCCCATTGGCAATCCATTCCGCGATCAAGCGGTCATAGTTGGCATGACTGGCCTCACTCTTCCAAGGGCCCAGATAGAAGTCCTTGCCGTTGAGGGTGACCCTGGCCTGGCCAGACGGACGATGGGGACGATACTTCGGATGACGATGAACAAGACGGGGCATAGCGACACCTCCAATCCAGCCCAAGCGGGTATTTACCCGTTTGGTTCTCGGATTTAAGGCCGCTCTGCCCGACACAGGCAGGTGCGCTAAATCAAGCGCTCGGCGGGTTTTCCATACCAATCGGGGCGATTGGATTTGAACCAACGGCCTTCTGGTCCCAAACCAGACGCTCTGCCAAGCTGAGCTACGCCCCGCTGTTCCGCACTTAGATACCGCGCCTGGCTCCGGATGTACATCCGGTGCTCCGACGCCGGTTTGGTTATTATGCCACCAATACCGCCCGATACCTCGCCTTGCCCGCTCGCACGTGATCGACCGCCTTGTTCACGTCGCCCATGGCAAACGGCTCGATCATCGCCTTGATTCCGCGGCGGGCGCTGAACTCCAACATTTGTGCCGTATCCGACGGGCTTCCGCTTCGAGCGCCACTGACCGATTTTTCCGCGAGGATCGATATCACGTTCACCTTGACGTCCGACTCGGGAATGCCGCAGATCGCCAGCCGCCCGCGCGGACGCAGGGCGCTAATCAGCGCCGGCCAGTCCACATCGGCCGAAACGGTCGAGAGGATGAAATCAAAGGACCCTTTCGCCTTGGCCAATTCATCGGAATTGTTGGTCGCGATGACCCGGCTGGCGCCGAACTTTCGCGATTCCTGCTCTTTGTTGTGGGTCGAGCTGATCGCGGTAACTTCACAGCCGAAGGCCGCGAGGTATTGCACCGCCAGATGTCCCAAACCGCCGACGCCGACCACCGCCGTCCGCATTTGTGCCGTGACGCCATAATGCAGCATTGGCGTGAAAACCGTCGTCCCCGCGCACAGCAACGGCGCGGCCCACGCCGAATCCAAGCCTTCGGGAATGGGGATGACATATTTCCAGTGCGACCGCACTGAAGAAGCAAAACCTCCGTGATGTCCGACGATCGTCGCCTTCTCGTTGGCGCAGAACATTTCCTTTCCCGACCGGCACCACTCGCAATATCCGCACGACCCGCAACTCCATCCCACGCCCACGCGCTGCCCCGGCTTCAGTTGCGTCACCCCGCTGCCGACGGCGGCCACGGTGCCGATCACCTCATGCCCGGGAACCAGCGGATAATTCGAGAATCCCCAATCATTGTCGATCATCGCCACGTCGCTGTGACAGATGCCGCAATGCGTCACCCGAACCTCGACGTCCTCCGGCCCCAGCGGCCCGGCTTCGTATTCGAACGGCTCAAGTTTTCCCTTGGCTGATTTGGCGGCGAATCCACGAACCTGCATGAATAAACCTCCCTGAAAGATTGACGGATTCTTGGCGCCGGATTCTAGAAAAGTCAAATGAGCGGTTGACAAACGATTCGCACGACGAAGCCCCGGATGTACATTCGGGGCTATTTAATGCGGCACAATTCCGCTGACGAATCATCCAGTTTCAAATTGACATCCCAAACCCGAATTGTATATTGAACTGCTGACGATGAGTCCTAAGAACGCCCGGTATCGTGGTTGGTTTAGCGGATACTTTTATCCGGCCACCCATACCGCGTCCTGAGATTCATCGAGAAAAAAGAACGTAAAATCGACGGCCTCAGGACAAAAGTCCTGGGGCTTTTTTGTTGGGAAGCTATAACAACCAGGACCTTTCAAACGCGGAGGCCGCATGATCGTCGTGATGAAACCGGGCTCGCCTCAAAAACAGGTCGAGCATGTCATACAAATGGTGCGCGAAATGGGACTCAAAGATCACGTCATCGTCGGCCAGGAGCGAACCGTCGTGGCAGTCGTCGGCGACGATCGGTTCAAGGACCGTTCGGTGCTGGAATCCGCGCCCGGCGTGGACAGGGTGGTCCCGATCCTGGCGCCCTACAAAATGGCCTCAATCGAAGTTCAGAAGGAACGCTCGGTCGTGTCGCTTGGCGGCCGCACCAAGGCGAAGATCGGCGGACCAACCGTCGGCGTCATCGCCGGACCGTGCAGCGTGGAAAGCAAATCCCAGGTGTTGGAAATCGCCCACGCCGTGAAGGAAGCCGGCGCCGTCGGCTTGCGCGGCGGCGCGTTCAAGCCTCGCACCAATCCCTACTCCTTCCAGGGCCTGGGCGAGAAGGGTCTGGAACTGCTCGCCCTCGCCCGTGAGGAAACCGGCCTGGCCGTCGTCACCGAAGTCATGTCCATCGATCAGGTTGACCTGGTCAATCGTTACGCCGACGTCCTTCAGGTCGGAGCGAGGAACATGCAGAATTTCAACCTTCTCAACGCCGTCGGAGAACAGGCCAAGCCGGTCCTGCTAAAGCGCGGCATGAGCGCCACCCTCGAGGAGTTCCTCCTCGCCGCCGAATACATCATGTCCAAAGGCAATTCGCAGGTCATGCTCTGCGAGCGCGGCATCCGCACCTACGAGGATTACGTCCGAAACACGCTGGCGCTGGCCGCGGTCCCCGAGTTGCATCGCGTCAGCCATCTGCCCGTGGTCATCGATCCGAGCCAGGGGACGGGAAAGAGTTACCTGGTGGATTCGATGTGCCGCGCCGCCGTCGCCGCCGGCGCCGATGCGCTGATCGTCGAAGTCCACAACGATCCCGAGCACGCCCTGACGGACGGCGCACAGTCGATCACGCCCAAGCAGTTTACCGAGATGATGAAATCCATCCGCCGCATCGCCGCCGCGGTGGATCGCAAGGTGTAAGTAACCGCGAAATCGCCATGAATCCGATTCTTCTGGAAATTCCGACCGAATTAAACGGTGATCGGCTGACTCTGCGTGTTCCGCGCGCCGGCGATGGGGCCATCGTCTATCCTTCGGTTCGAGATTCCCTGCCCGAGCTAAAGCAGTGGATGCCCTGGGCAACGGATGATTACAACCAGCAACGCGGCGAGGAATGGTGCCGCAAATCCGCCGCTAATTTCCTCTCCCGCGAACAGCTTCAGTTTATGATCCTGTCACGGCCGAAAGGACGCCACATCGGCAACGTCGGCGCGTTCAAATTCAATTGGGACATCCCCAGTTGCGAAGTCGGCTATTGGCTGCACACCGCCCACACCCGCCGCGGTTGCATGACCGAAGCCGTCGGCGTCCTGATGGCAATGCTCCGCAGCCATGTCCACGTGCGGCGCGTGGAGATTCGCACCGACGCCGAAAACCTCAAGAGCCGCCGCGTGGCCGAACTCGCCGGGTTTCAACTCGAAGGCATCTTGCGCAACAACAGCGTCGCCATCGGCGGCCGGTTGCGAAATACCTGCGTGTTTTCGTGGATCGGATAACCGCAACGTCCTCGCCGCTCGGATATCTCCCGCATGGGCAAGATGCCCATGCCACCTACCAATTGTACCGCTGAGAATCCTCGTTATCGGTATCCAGAACGTTCAGCAGCGAGCCGTACATCTGGTCGGCCGCCCGCACGACCATGGCGTCGGCCCCGTACAAGAACTGGGCTTGGCGAAGCTTGGCCATCTCCGTCGCGGGATCGACCGGTTGGCCGGTCGATTGCACGCCGGCCACCTCCACGCCGCCATCATCGGCGACGTCCACCAAGTTCACTTCCTGGGCCTTGTATCCCGGCGTGTTCTGGTTGGCGATATTATTGGCCGCGACGGTCATCTGCGCCTGTGCCGCCTGCATTCCCGACGCCGCGATTGCTAATGCGTCCATATTTCCTGCTCCGACAGCACTGAACGTCGTCGCAAGCGGGAGGCGGGTTTAGTTGCGGAAGCGCCAAAGCGCCCTGGCTCGACGGGCAGGGGTGTTAATACGAGAAACGGCTCCGGCCTTTTCGCTTTAATCCAACTGCACTATCATTTGGCAAACGCGGGAAGGACAATCCAAACCATGAAAATCGGAACCTATTACTACCCCGAACAATGGCCGCGACAGCAGTGGGAACGCGATTTCGACAACATCGCCAAGCTCGGTCTCCAAATCGTTCACATGGCCGAATTCGCCTGGTTCGAGCTGGAGCCGCGGCCCGGCGAATTCCAATTTGATTGGCTCAGCCATTGCCTCGATCTGGCCAAACGGCGGAAGCTCGAGGTGATCCTCTGCACCCCCACCGCCGCCCCGCCCATCTGGCTCAGCCAGCGGTTTCCCCAAACCCTGCCGGTCTACGAGGGCCAGGTTCGCGGCCGGTTCGGCGGACGCCGGCATTACAATCCCCTCTCTCCCGATTTCCACGCCGCTACCCGAAGGATCGTCCAGGCCATGGCCGACCTCTTCGGCGATCATCCGGCCGTGATCGGCTGGCAGATCGACAACGAGTACAGCAATCCCTTCGACCAATCCGAAATCACCCACGCCGCTTTCCGCCAATGGTTGCGCGACAAATATGGCAATATCAGTGAACTCAACCGCGCCTGGGGAAACCAGTTCTGGAACACTTATTACACCGATTTCGACCAGGTTCTCTTCCCCCCGTCGCGCGATCCCCGATACGCCAACCCGCATCAATCTCTCGATGCCTCGCGATTCTGGAGTTGGGCGTTCGCCAAGTACAACCGCATCCAGGCCGAAATCCTCAAGCCCAAAATCGGTCGCCGCTTCCTCACCACGAATTTCATGGGCCTTCATCCCGACTGCGACCCCGGCGACATGGCCAAAGACCTTTCCCTCATCGCGTGGGACTCCTATCCGGTGACCGGCCACGAAAAAGAGGGGGACGACCAAACCTATCGCATCGCCGATCCGGCGCATATCAGCTTGTCTCACGACCTGATGGCCAGTTATCACAATCGCTGGGGGCTGATGGAGCTTCAGCCCGGCCACGTGAATTGGAGCGGGGTTCCGGTGCGGCTATATCCCGGCGCCATCCGCCTGTGGATTTGGACCGCGTTTGCCCACGGGTCGGAGTTTGTCACCACCTACCGTTTCCGCCAGCCGCGCTTTGGCATCGAGTTGTTCCATGACGGCCTGGTGGGAACCGACGGCATCACGCCCTCGCCGGGTGGAGAACAGTTTGCCCAGGTCATTGCGGAGATGCGGAAACTGGACCTGTCGCGCATTCCCCCATTCGCCGACGAACCGCCCCGGCCGCGCCAAACCGTCGGCCTCGTTCTCGATTTCGAGCAGCTTTGGTATTACCTGTCGCTTCCACAGGCGCGGCGATGGAATCAAGGGCGCTGGCTGGCAAGCTGGTATGCCGCCCTGAGCCGGCTCGGCACGCAAATCCGCATCCTCCGCCCCGGCGCCGATTGGCCGAGCGATCTGCCCCTGATCGTCGCCCCGGGCGTCCAAATGGTCGATGATCAATTGATGGCACGCTTCGATGCTTACGCCCGCTCCGGCGGCAATCTCGTGCTCACCTGCCGCACCGGCCTTATGGACCGCACCGGCCAGCTTTGGGAGGGACCCTGGGCAAGCCCCATCCTCCCGCTCATCTCCGCAACCATCGATGGATATGACTCTCTTCGCGACGATCGCTTCGGCAAGATCAGCTTTGACGGCAGGGACTTTTCCTGGGGCGTTTGGGGCGATCAGGTGACGCCAAAGGCCGGCGCCGAGGTCCTGGCCACTTATTCCGACCAGTTTTACGCCGGCGCCGCCGCCATCACCCGCGTCAAACTCGGCAAGGGGACCGTCAGCTATTTCGGCGCGTTCAGCGAGCAGCCCCTGGTCGATGCCTTCGTCGAATCCCTCGCCAAATTCATCGGCCCCGGCCGCCTGCAATCCCAAACCCTGCCCGCACGCGTCCAGGTCCTTCGCCGCGGCCCCTATCGCATCGCCCTGAATTACCAGGACCAACCCGTCCCAACCCCCGCCGCGCCATCGGCGAAATTCCTGATCGGTTCATCCCGGTTGGCGCCCGCCGACGTCGCGGTTTGGGAGGAATGAACCCAATATGCCCATGAACATTGATCGCATCCTCATTTCCCACGACCGCATCGCCCAGCGCGTCAAGGAACTGGCCGCGCAGATCACCCTCGATCATTCGCCCCCCAATCACGATGGCGGCGACATCACCATCGTCCCCATCATGACCGGCGCGATGATCTTCGCCAGCGATCTGATCCGCCAGATTCCCATCGCCATGAAGATCGGATTGATGTCGGTCAGCAGCTATCCCGGCCGCAGCATTCGGTCTCATGGATCGCAGATGTTGGCCAGCCAGATGGGCGACCTTCGCGGCCATCACGTGCTGGTCCTGGACGACATTCTCGACAGCGGCGGCACGCTGCACATGGTCGTCCCCGCCCTCCGCGAGATGGGCGCCGCCAGCGTCAAGAGCTGCGTCCTGCTCCGCAAGGACCGCCCGGCCGTTCATGCCGTTCACGTCGATTACGTCGGATTCGAGATCCCCGACGAGTTCGTCGTCGGCTACGGACTGGACTACAATGATTACTACCGCAATTTGCCGGACATCGTGACGTTAAAGGAACAGATCCCCACGCCATGAACGCCAAGCCCCCGACACCTTCCCCATCCTCCGGCGAACATCTGGCCGAAGCCGCCGCCACCCCCGCCGCTGCCGCCGCCGCCGCACGCACCACTTCGCTCGGCGCCCTGCTCGGCTCCCACGTCCTCCGCGACGGCGAGCTGGTCCTCATGATCCTCAAGCCCTCGCTCTGGTTCATCATTTTCAACTCCATGGCCTTCTCGATTGGAATCGCCGTCGCCGCCGCCGCACTGGCCCTGGTCGACCGCCGCATGCACGATCATTTCTATCTCGAGGCCGCCCTCTTCGTCATCACCGGCCGGCTCATGTGGGCCGTGTTGCAATGGATGGGCCGCATTTACATCCTCACCGACCAGCGCGTCCTCCGCATCACCGGCGTATTCACGGTTGACATATTCGATTGCCCCTTGCGCAAGGTGGTTCGCGCCCGCATCGTTTCCTCCGCTCGCGAAAAGCTCGTCGCCGTCGGCTCCATCGAAATCATCCCCAGCGACGAAGCCATGCCCTCGGCCGTCTGGCAAACCATTGCCCGACCAAAGGAGATTCACCAACGTCTCCAGGCCGCCATCACACGAGCTAAGCAATCGGGGACGGGGTGTGCATAATGGACCCTGATTTCAACGATGGCGCCATTGATAGGCGAGCTTCCATGATTCCAGATTCGGACGCACTCTTGAAACGGGCCTGGAGTTCGAATCCCGTCACTCCGATGGCCTCGGCAACTGCCGGGGCCGTTGGTGTTTACACGGCCGTTCAACCGAGCGACTATCGCTGCCCAAGTTTGGACAGAAAGGTTGCAAGCGTGGCGACATTTTGGCGACTTGCCCACCCGGAATACCGTTCCGACTACAAGCACTCGTACATTAACGGATCGCTTGAGCATCCGTTTGCACTGCCTGGCGTTTGCTGCGACGTGTGCGGTGCGACGTGGGGCGGGAGCAGGATCCTCGCCCAAGAATGCCCGCCGAAATTTCCGCAACACAAGAACCTTCGTGACCGGTGGCCCATTTCTCGTACCGATCATGCCAAGCTTCAGCGCGAGTTGATGACGGCGCTTGGCACCAAGGGTGTACCGTTTGTCGATCTTCGACCAGGAGATGACTTTCAGCCTTGCTTTCTCGACGTACCATCACGACCGCGTGCGGACTTCCTCTGGTCAGGCTTGGGAAGCTTTGTTGTAACGGATCGTGTCCGCGACCTGCTTCTTAGGATGGCTGTCAATGACATCCCTGTTTGCCCAGTCACATTGAGGAAGATCGGTAAGCGCAAGGCGAAGTTGCCACCTCCTATGCCGTCAACGGGCGAACCTGAGGACATCATCAACGAAGTGCCCCTTCTTGACGATCCAAGTACCGTCGGCAGCTATTCGGAGGTTGTGGTCCTGCATGAGTCGGGATTTCCGCCGGGAGGAACCCCTATATCCGTTTGTTCGGGTTGCAGGCGGCCAGAGATTGGCCGGAATCGCGAGTTTCGGATGACGGCTGAAATGTGGAATGGGCAGTCCATCTTCTTTATGGCCACGACTCTCTATGTCATCGTGACCGATGGCCTTAAGCAAGCAATCGAGAGCCTTCGCCCTACGAACATCATCTTCAAACCGGTCTGACACTAGACTGCTCGCAACCCTTCGCTGGCAACATCGAAGAGAAGCTCGACCTGCTCGAAAAAGACCGCCAAGCGGAATCTGGCACGCGAGAATCTTGGATTTCGACAATTCTAAGGGGTCGGGAGTCTTTTCAATCAAAGACTCCCGACCCCTTAGAATTCCGCGGCCGTTAAGCTTGGTTTGCCATCACGAGTCTAAGTCCTTGGGCGACCATTTCGGATCGTTTGAGTTTGTGCCGATTTGCGAAGGCGTCGGCCCGTGTCAACAATTCTCGTTCAATGCTGACGGGGACGATCTTGGCTCCCTTCCCGACCCTCGGCCGGCCGCATTGCTGCCCCGGAGCGTTGAACCGCGGTACAATTTGCGGGTAGTCGGAAGGATTTAGCTTACAGCGCAAACATGATTGCCGTAGATATTACTGCCGCACCGAGCTGTATGAAGAACAACCGCGGATTGCACGGATGTCACGGATAAGAGCAGGACGGATTTTCCCATCCGCGATATCCGCGAAATCCGCGGTTCTTTCCTTTCCCTATGCCCACCATCCAAACAGTTGCGATCGTCGCCAACCCCATCGCCGGGCAGGGAAAGGGCCGGGCCACCGCGCAACGGGTTTGTGAGGCCGTCGAAGCCGCCGGCATGAAAACGACCGCCATTTTCGATTTGCTGAACGCCGATCTTGACCAACTGATTTCCGCCGACGCGATCGTCGCCATCGGCGGCGATGGGACGCTGCGCGCCGTTGCCGGCCGATGCCTCGACGGCGGCGGCAAAATCCCAGCCCTGCTTCCCGTTCCCATGGGAACCGCCAATCTCATGGGCCGGCATCTGGGTATCCATTGGAAGACCGCCGATCTGGGGCCGCGAATCGTGCAGTCCCTCCAGCGGGGAACCATCTCCATGCTCGACGCCGCCGAGGCCAACGGCCAGCTTTTTATCCTCATGGCCGGCGTGGGAATCGACGGCCTGATCGTTCACGAGTTGGATCGCATGCGCCGCGGCCCAATCAGTTTTGCCAGCTACGTGCTCCCCGCCGCGCTGGCGATCGCCACCTACCGCTATCCGCCGCTGCAAGTCGTGGCCGACGACGAGGAAATCTTCGCCTCCGCCCCCGCGATCGCGCTGGTGGCCAACATCAGCGAATACGGCACCGGATTCCCGCTGGCGCCCCACGCCCGGCCCGACGACGGCATGCTGGACATCTGCGTTGTCCCCGTCGAATCCCCCGTGGACGCCCTGCACAAATTCCTCCACGCCGCCGCCGGTGAACTGCTTTCCATCGAAGGCGTCGTTTACACCCGCGCAAAGCAAATCGAAATCCGATCCCCCAAACAAGTTCCAATCCAGATCGACGGCGACCCCGCCGGCCACACCCCCGCCCGCATCAACTTGCTTCCCATCCGCCTGCCATTCATCGTGCCCGCGTGAGGAGAATTGGAATTGAACCGCCAAGACGCCAAGACGCCAAGGTAAAATCATGCCAACGCCTTTCCGCATTTCCCCCTTGGCGTCTTGGCGTCTTGGCGGTTCAATCGCTTTTAATGCCGGAAATGCTGACAGGCCCCTGGAATCCCCCACCCGGATAAACTTGCTTCCCATCCGCCTGCCATTTATCGTGCCGATGTGAGCAAATCTCCCGACATTCTCCACCGCGATCGTAGCCCGCTTTTTGTCATCGCCGGGCCGTGCGTCATCGAATCCGCCGAGCTCTGTATGACCATCGCCTCAAAGTTGAAACAAATCTGCGACAAGCTGGGGCTGGCCTGCATATTCAAGGCCAGCTTCGACAAGGCGAACCGATCGAGCAAGGACACGTTTCGCGGCCCGGGTCTACACGACGGGCTGATCGTATTGGAAAAAGTGAAGCGCGAAATCGGCGTGCCGGTGCTGACGGACATTCACGAACCCGCCCAGGCCGCCGAAGCGGCGAAAGTGGTGGACGTGCTCCAAGTCCCCGCGTTCCTGGCGCGGCAGACCGACCTGCTCCTGGCCTGCGGCCAGACCGGCCGATGGGTCAATGTGAAGAAGGGCCAGTTCATGTCCCCCGCCGAGATGAGCAATGCCATCGAAAAAATAAAATCCACGGGAAACAATCAGATCCTTCTCACCGAGCGCGGCACGTTCTTCGGCTACAACCGCCTGGTGAACGATTTCACCGGCCTGGCGATCATGAAGGAATTCGGCTGCCCCGTGGTGTTCGACGTCACGCACAGCACTCAACAACCCGCCGGCCTGGGCAATCAAAGCGGCGGAAACCCCAAATATTCCCCATTGCTGGCCCGAGCCGCCGTGGCCGCCGGCGTGGACGGCCTATTCCTCGAATGTCATCCCGACCCCAAAAACGCCAAGAGCGACGCGGCAACGATGCTGGATTTGAAGGACGTGGACCCGCTGCTGAAGCAATGCCGACAAATCGCGGATTTGCGAATGGGGTGGAAATAGCGGCGAACGATTCAGAAATCTCCCGGAAAGAAAAAATTGAACCGCCATGACGCCAAGACGCCAAGGGAAGAAAATCAGTTAAGAAAGAACGATTCTCTTGATTCCATCCTTGAGAACCGCGGCGTTGAAATTGATGAGAATGGCCAACTGATGACCGGTGGCCTTCAGATAGGAAATTGCCTGCGCAGTGTGGATGGGAGCCAATGCTTCGACCGTCTTGATTTCGACAATCAATTTCTCTCGCACCAGCAAATCCAGCCGACTTTGGCCGATTGCCACTCCCTTATAGCTGACCGGAACTGGCACTTGCCGCTGGAACGGAATACCTCTGAGCTTCAACTCAACGCAGAGGGCTTCTTCATACATGGATTCGAGAAACCCCGGTCCCAGAATTCGATGAACTTCGATGGCAGCGCCAATAACTTCGTGTGCGAGTCGATCCAATTCTTCGTCCGGTTCAGTATTCATCGGTTGAACTATACCCAAAGGCGCTCAGCTTTGACCAATTCCGCAATGCTCTAAAAAAGAGATTGAACCGCCAAGACGCCAAGACGCCAAGGGGGGAAATGCGCCGTGTGAGATGAGTTCGCCTTGGCGTCTTGGCGTCTTGGCGGTTCAATCGCCTTACCCTCACTTCACTTAAAGCTCACGTGCTTCGATAACCACGCAACTAAAAACACCACAATCGGAATCGCCACGCAAATCGCCACCAGCCGATATCGCCGCAGGTTTCCCGACACCGGATTGGGCGTGACCAGCCGATCGCATCGGCCCGTGACTTGCACCGTCTCGGGGTGGTCCAATTCCTGTTTCATCTCCATCGCCGTGGCGTAGCGTTCCTGCGGATTGCGGGCCATGGCATGGAGGACGATCTCTTCAACTTGCGGGGAAACTTTGTCGTTTCGCTGTCTCGGGGCCACGGGATCGCCGCTGAGCCGGCTGTTCATGATGATGAACGGATTGGCGCCTTCAAACGGAACCGATCCGGTCACCAGTTCATACAGGATCGCGCCCAGGCTGTAGATGTCCGTGCGACGGTCGCCGCGCTTGCCCTTGACCTGTTCCGGGGCCATGTAATCCGGCGTTCCCATCGCCGGCGTGAATCCGCCGAACGTCAATCGCCGCGCGCTTTCCATCTTGGCGATCCCGAAATCCATGATCCGGATGCTCCCGTCGTTGCAGATCATGATGTTATCCGGCTTCAGATCGCGGTGAACCACGTCGTGCTCGTGCATGTAATGCAACGCCTCGCAGATGCGGCTGGCGATCTTGAGCGCATCCGGCTCCGGCATCGGCCGGATCGTCTGCATCAGGTGCCCCAGCGTCTGGCCTTCAAGATATTCCATCACGATGTACGGCCGGGTCTTGCTCATCGACTCATCATCCATCATCTTCAGGATGTACGGATGCTGCAGCGCCTTGCCGATCGCCTGCTCCCGTTGAAATCGCTGGTAAAACCCCGGATCGGATTCAAACTGCATGAACGGCACCTTCAGCGCCACCACCCCGTCGGTCGTCTGGTCGATCGCCTTGAAGATCGACGCCATGCCGGACCGGCTGATGACGTCGACGATCCGGAATCGTCCGTCCAGGACCTGGCCCACTTCCAATTCGCTTCCCATGACGGCCGGACTCTCTTTCTGAAACGTCGGCAATCCGCGGTAATAGCTGAGCCGCTCGATCGCCTGCACCTGGACGACCTGGACCGAGAGGTTATCGTCCGCCCCGCGGCGCTCGGCCATCCGGACAAGCATTTTGCATGCCTCCTCCGGCGCCTGCTTGCCGACCGCATCTAGTATCTCTCCTTCGGTCAGTTGCGACCACATCCCGTCGCACATCTGCACGATGATGTCGCCGCCGTGAACGCTGATCGTATGATAGTCCACGCGGATCGTCGGCTCCTGCCCCACCGTGCGCGTCAGGACCGAACGCATTTCGCTGTTCATCGCCTCCTGCACCGTGATCAATCCCAGCTTCAGTTGCACCCCCGCGTAGGAATGGTCGTTGGTCACCCGGCGAATGCGCCCCTGCTGGACAGCGTACACGCGGCAATCCCCCACGTGCCCGATGTTCACCTCGTTATGCCGAAACAGGCTCACCGTCAGGGTCGTCGCCATCCGGCCCGCGCCGTTGTGCTTGATGTTCTGGTCGTAAACCGCGATGTTGGCCGCGGCAAACATCTGGAAAAGAATCTGCGCCGGTGATGCCAACGGTTTGGATTCCAGGAAGACCTTCAAAACCGATTCGCACGCCAGCTTGCTGGCGACTTCGCCGCTCGACTGCCCCCCCACCCCGTCCGCCAGCACCGCGATCGCCCCGTGATTCCGCCAATCGGCCTCGTTCTTTGGCTGCCAATAGGCAATGGAATCCTCATTGTTAGGGCGAACCGGCCCCTCCGTCGATAAAGCCGCGTAGGATATCTGCATAGAAAAACGTCGATTGCGCGGTTGAAACCTCGATTTTAGATACCCACTTCAACAATACAAGGGCAGTGCTTCCAACCAGACTTTTGGGTGTGCCAAAGTTTCCGGGAGAGCAGAAATTGAACCGCCATGACGCCAAGTCGCCAAGGTAGAAACTGCGCATTGGCATGATCTTACCTTGGCGTCTTGGCGTCATGGCGGTTCAATCGTCTTTGCTCCCGGAAGAATTGGCAGACCCAGACTTTTCAACAGCCCACGTATCACCGCTCATATTAGCGGCTACCGATTTCAACGCCGTACCTATCTGCATAGTTTTTAAGCTTGATCCTGCGGGAGCCAAAGTCGCCGGGAAAATAGCCGAATATTGAAAATTGCACGATTTTCAGCCGGCATTTGTGTTGCAAAATGCAAGTTTTGCTTATTGGCACGTGGTTTGTGATTGACCAACAACCACGCGCTTTGAGTCTATTCGGCAAAAGGAGAGTGATTGTGGCAACAGAAACTCCCCCGTCCACTACCGGTTCGGGATCAGGAACGTTGAAACCAACGCTGGGCCTCACGGGGCTGACCAGCAACGCCATGGCGCTGATCGCGCCTGGAGCGTTCCTCTGGCTGACGTTTTCGGAGCAGTCGGCATACGGAGCACCCTCCGCCGGGTCAGCCATGTGGATGGGCATGTTGCTGGCAACGCTCCTTTGCTTGGCAACGGCCGTCTCTTACGCGGAATTGTCCAAGCTATATCCCGGCGCCGGTTCCAGCTATTTCTTCGCCGAACAAGCCTTCCTCTCCAAGAAGCAAGCCTATAAATGGGCCCGCCTCTACAAGTTCATCGTCGGCTGGGCCAGTCACCTGTACTACTGGGTCTATCCGGGCGTGATGGTCTGCGTCACCTCGATCTTCATCGGATACATGGCCGGACAGTTGTTCCCCTCGAAGTTCACCACCGCTGAGGGAAGTCCAATTCTGATGATCGTTTTCGGGATCATCTTCGCCTTCGGCGTTTCGTACATCGCCTTCCGCGGCGTCGTCGGCGCCACCGGCGTCAACGTGGCCATCAACATCATTCAAATCACCGCCCTGCTCATCTTTTCCTGCATGGCGATCACTCACCGACTTCACGTGAAGGAAGGTGATCCGGACTGGACCTTGGATTCCACCGGCACGCCGACAATGTACGTGCAGGATACCACGCCAAACATGGTCCAGGATCCGAAGTTCCCCAACGATACAACCAAACAGATTCCTGATCCCAGCGGCGCTACCTCGCCTAAAGCCGCTGCCGACGGGACCCCCATCTGGGTCATGTACGCCGCCGATGCCAAAGGCAACGTCATCAACGACTCCTCCGGAAATCCCATGGTGGTCGCGACTGACGCCACCGGCAAAGTCGCCGACCTGACCGCCGACCAGAAAAAGGCCGGCGCCGTCAAGGCCGTTCCCGAAGGGAATACCACTTCCTACAAGGGCGGCATGACCCAGGACCCCAAGACCGGCGTTTGGACCTTCCTGTACCACGACAGCGCCAAGTCCGTTATTCACTGGCACGCCCCCATGTACATAATCATTCAGGGTTGTATCGCGATCCTGTGCCTGGTCGGGTTCGAGTCAGTCTCATCGATGGGCGAGGAAGCCAAGAATGCCAAGAAGCACATTCCCATCGCCATCGTCGCCTCGCTGTTGATTCAAGGCGGATTCTGTTACCTCTTTGAATACTTTGCCGCCAACTACTTCCAGAGTTCCAGCTACACCAACGTGACGGCGTCAGGATCGTCGGCGCCCATCGGCGACATGATGCAGCTTGTCGGCGCCTGGGTCTTCGGTACCGCCAATGCCGGCTGGTGGTTCATGTTCTGGGAGGCCATTACCGTGTTCCTGGCCATGGTCGGAACCACCCTGTCCTGCATCAACACCGGCGCACGCGTGACCTATGCCATGGGACGTGACGAGGAGATCCCCAACTTCGGCGTCTTGCATGGCAAGAACAACACGCCCCACCGCTGCATCTGGACCCTGGCCGTTCTTTCCTCCATCATCGGAATCTACGGAATCCTGTTCTACCTCTGTGGTCCGGCCGCCTCGGCCTCGCTGGATACCAACCTTTCCGCCGACCAGACGCATAGCCTCTGGTACAAGGGCGTCTTCAGCTTCGCCGCCGCCGGCGGCATTCCCAACAGCCTCATCATCATCACGCTCATCAGCAACTTCGGTACGTTCCTGCTCTACATGATGAGTTGCATCTGCGCCATGGTGGCGTTCCACGAGCACGAAATGCACAATCCGGTCAAGCACATCTTGATTCCAGCCTTCGGCATCCTGGCGAACCTGGCGTGCATGAGCTTCTACCTGATCGGTCCGTTTATGGTGCCCGGCATGAGCAAGAAGGAGCCGTTCATCGCTCTTGGATTCTGTGCTATCTGGGGCGCCATCGGGGCCGTCTTCTTCCTCATGCGAAGCAAGAAGCTTGGCCGGGACGTCTTTGTCACCAAGCCTGCGGTCACCCCCGCGTGAACCGTTGTCGGCTTGACGCGTTAATCGGAGCGGCCGCCCCTTCGGGTGGCCGCTTCTGTTTTTGTTTTATCCCCGGCTCTTTCTTGTTCCCGCGCCCCCACCGTTGTAAGTTGTCGAATCCTATGTCCGAAATCCCTTCTGAATTGGCCGAACACGTCCGGGCAATCAACTTCGTCTGGACACTCGTCTGCGGCTTCCTCGTCATGTTCATGCAGGCCGGCTTCGCGCTCGTCGAAACCGGAATGTGCCGCGCCAAGAACGCCGCACACACCATGAGCATGAACTTCCTGGTCTATTCCCTTGGCATGATCGGATTCTTCTTCTGCGGGTTCGCCTTCATGATGGGCGGCGTCAACGCCTCCCCCGCCGGTTCCGGCGCGCCCCTCGTCGGCGGGCCCCAGTCGCTTTCGCTCTACGGCGGCAACACGCTCAACCACATGCTCTATCTCCCCATTGCCGGCAAATCCTGGGGAATTTGCGGACTCAGCGGATTCTCCCTCAGCGGAAATTCCATCTCCCCAGGCGCTCTCGTCCTCTTCCTTTACATGATGGTCTTCATGGACACCACCGCCACCATCCCCACCGGCGCTCTCGCCGAGCGATGGAGCTTCAAAAGCTTCTCCATCTTCAGCGTCTGCGTCGGCGCGTTCCTCTACAGCGCTTACGGATGCTGGATGTGGGGCGGCGGCTGGCTGGCCGCCCTCGGCGTCAACGCCGGACTCGGCCACGGCGCCGTCGATTATGCCGGCTCCTCCGTCGTCCATCTCCAGGGCGGCGCACTCGCCTTCATCCTCGCCCGCACCATCGGGCCTCGAATCGGAAAATATGACGAGGACGGAAACCCACGTCCCATCTTCGGTCATCACATGCCCATGGTCATGTTCGGAACCTTCGTCCTGGCGTTCGGATGGTTCGGATTCAACGCCGGCTCGTCGCTGTCCGGAATGACCGACCGCATCGGCCTCATCGCCGTCAACACCATGCTCGCCTCCGGCGCTTCCACCGTCGCCGCCTGCCTCTTCATGTGGAAAACCTACGGCAAGCCCGATCCTTCCGTCATGTGCAACGGCATGCTCGGCGGCCTCGTCGCCATCACCGCACCCTGCGCTTTCGTCAGCCCACCCGCCGCCTTCTTCATCGGCGTCGTCGCCGGACTTCTCGTCGTCGCCAGCGTCCTGTTCATGGAACGCAAGGGAATCGACGACCCCGTCGGCGCTATCAGCGTCCACGGAACCGCCGGTTTGTGGGGCGTCCTCGCCGTCGGACTCTTCGCCAACGGAACCTACGGCGACGGATACAACCACGTCGCCGGCAACGTCGTCGGACTCTTTTACGGCGACCATTCCCCCAATCAACTCTTCGCCCAAACCATCGCCGCCGTCACCTGTCTCGCATGGAACATCATTGTCGGCGGCATCGTTTTCCACCTGATCGGCCGCTGGACCGGCTCCAACCGTGTCCGCCCCGAAATCGAAATCGCCGGACTCGACGTCCCCGAAATGGGCGCCCCCGGCTATCCCGAATTCATCACCGCCATGTCCCAAGAGCAGATCACCACGTCCGAACTCAACTCCTTCACCGGCCGAAGAGGATGAGGCTGCGTGACAAAATCGGCGGCCCATCCGTTTTATGCCAAGCTCAATGAGGTGCTGGCCGGATGGAAGTTCGGCGAGATGAGCACGGAACACTCGACGATCAGCCGGACGCGAAGACTCATCGACCTGGAAACGCATCGGGAGGTGTTCCAGTGGGTGCTGAAGGTTCTGGCGGATTACGACCTGGTGAGCGGCAAGACGGTGGGCTACGACGCCACCACGCTGGAGGCCAACGCGGCGATGCGCAGCATCGTGCGGAAGGACACCAAGCAGAATTACCAGGAGTTTTTGACGCAACTGGCCAAGGCGTCGGGGATCCACACGCCCACGCGGCAAGACCTGGCGAAGCTGGATCGGACCCGGAAAAACAAGGCCAGCAATGATGATTGGCAGAACCCGCACGACCCGGATGCTAAGATCACCAAGATGAAGGACGGCAGCACGCATCTGGCTCACAAGGCGGAGTCCCGGCGCGCCGGGAGACATGGAGACCGGAGCGGTGCTGGCGGTGACGCTGCAAGGGGCGGACCTGGGCGATCCGACCACGGTGGTCCAGACGATCATCGCGGCGACGGATAACCTGCGTGAAGTATCCGACGACGAGCGGACGGAAAGTAAGCTGGACGAGAACTGGATGAGCGAGGCGGTGGCCGACAAGGGGTATCACTCCAACGGATTGATGACGGACCTGGAGGAGATGGGCATCCGTTCGTACGTCGCCGAGCCGGACCGCGGCCGGCGGGATTGGACGGACAAGCCCCAGGCTCAGGCCGCGGTGTACGCCAACCGGCGGCGCATTCGCGGCGTGCGTGGCAAACGGTTGATGCGCCGGCGCGGCGAATTGATCGAACGATCTTTCGCGCACAACTACGAGACCGGCGCGATGAGACGCACACACTTGAAGAAGCACAATAACATCGCCAAACGACTGCTGGTGCACGTCGGCGGGTTCAACCTGAGCTTGGTCATGCGCCGACTGATCGGAATCGGCAAACCCCGGCGTCTACAGGGGCTTTTTGCATCGATTTTCGACCTGATTTTGGGTCTGTGGAGGGTGGTGGCGGCGATGGGCGCTCAGCGGATGATCGTGGCGAGAGAAAAGTCGATTCGGCCATCGATTCGCCTGGCCGCTTGAGGTTCACGCGCCCGCCGCCGAAAACGGGTTAAAACCACGCGCTGCTAGGGTGGGCCATTTTGCGAAATTGGTCTTGCACGGCTCCCAACCAATTGCCCGCAAAATCCGGCGCTGCCACAAACAACCTTAGCCGCCGCGGGTCTTGTTTTCCGGTTCGCAATACACGATAAACGATCCGTCCTTTTTTGTCAGGTTGCCATGAACCGCCAGACCGTATCGCGACGCCGCATTCCCCCCATCATGCTCAATCCACCCATCCACGGCATCCGCCTCGTTGCCATCGATCTCGACGGAACCCTCCTCAACGATTCCAAGCAGGTCAGCGACCAGACTCTTTCAGCCCTGAGTTCCACCGTCCGCCGCGGCGCCCGCGTCATCATCGCCTCCGCCCGACCCCCGCGCAGCGTGCGGCACGTCTACAACCAGCTCCGCCTCGACACCTGGCAGATCAATTACAACGGCGCTCTCATCTGGGACGAACCCGCCAAACGCGTCATCTACCATTGCCCCATGTCCGGCGACCTCGTCCGCCGCCTCATCCAAACCGCACGGTCCCGCTTCCCATCCGTCCTGGCCACCTGCGAAATCCTCGACCGCATGCACACCGATCGTTTCGATCAGACCTACACCACCGAAACCGGCCGACTCTTCCGCCCCGACGTCATCGCCCCTTTCGACCAATTCTGCAATCAACCCATCACCAAACTGATCCTGCTCGGCGACAAACGCATGATCGACCAGCTCGAATTTCTCATGCCAACGTCCGACGACAAAATCACCGTCGTCCGCACCGATCCCGAATTGATCCAGATCATGGACCGAAACGTGAGCAAGGCCGCCGCATTACAGATCGTCGCCGACCATTACCAAATCGCCCTGGAAAACGTGATGGCCCTCGGCGACGCCCCCAACGACGTGGGAATGCTTCAGTCCGCCGGCATCGGCGTCGCCATGAACAACGCCGGCGACATCGTCAAATCCGCCGCCGACTGGATCGCCCCCTCCAACAACGACCACGGCGTCCACGCCGCCCTCGTGAAGTTCGGATTGTGCGATTGATTTAGAACGAACTAAAGGTGACGCGAAACGAACTAAAGGTGACGCGAAACGAACTAAAGGTGACGCGAACCATTATTCAGATTTCTCCGCTATTTTCTGCCCTTTTTCGCATTCCACCCGTCCGCCGCAGTTCATCGTCTCCTTCGCCATCTTTTCTTCCCCCTCGATCCATCGCACCTCTACGCCGCATTCTTATCGTCATCGCTGTCCGCGCTTTCCTCAGACTCATCTTCATCCGGCTCCTCGGCCGCATCCCCGTTCTCCGCGGCTTCCGCCGCCAGGGCCTCCGCTGGGTCCGGCGGGAACTCGCCCGGCTGGATGCCGCTGGCCTGGCATTTCGCCGCCAGCGTCCCTTTCACTTCCGCCAGCCATTTCTCGTTCGGAAGGGCGTACGGCCGGAACTTTTCCATCGACCCTTGCTCTTCGCTGTACGCCAGCGCCCGGTTGGCGCCGAGCTTGTTCGCCGCGGGGGAGTCGATCAGATTACTGCTGTCGGTCGCACTCATCTGGAACAAAATGCGATTGTCCAGCTCGCGCATCGACGCCCGATCGACCGCCCTCTCCAGCGCCGTCGCGGTATCGATCCATGCCAGGATGTGTATCCCATTGGCCGGGCCGTCGCGCATCACGTCGGCGAATTCCTTGCCCGGATCGGGGCCTTTCCCCTCTTCGCTCGACGAGAAATTAAAGCTCTCTTCCGATTTCCGCAGCGCCCGATACCGCTGGAGGCCGAATACCACGATGAAGATCGACGGCGGATTTGACGATTCGTTGGCCTGCCTCCGCGCCAATTCCCTGGCGATTTCGTGGATCGCCTGCGGCACCGCGCGGTAATCCACGTTCTTCGTCCGGTGCGGCAGCACGGCCGCCACGCTCGCCAGATACCCATGGTTCTGCGCATCCGCCGGCGTGCCGTCTAGCAAATAAAAGCTCGCCGACTTCGGCGAAAGCTGCGCCGCCAGCCCGATCATCGACAGCGCCGAGATCGCCAACGCGCTTTCCTCATGCTGTCCAACGATCAGCACGTTCGCCCCGCTCTGCCGGCGGAGCGGAATCGCCGTCGGCGCCTTGATCGCCACCGGATCTCCCAACCACATCATCGGCGCCGCGTTGGAAACCACGTATTTCGCGGCATTCAGTTGCTCGACAAGCAACGGATTCTGCCTGAAATCCGCCGGCTCATTGCCCTCGAACACGATCGGCGGATCGACCTTCTCCCCGACCGCGGCCGCCTTGGCATTGACCTCATCCAGATACCGGTCTCGCTGCTCGTCCGGCAGCCACGCCACCTGGAACGGGCTGTTGCCCTCAACCAAGCCGCCGGCATCGTTGTAGATCGCCTCGCCGGGACGCGACAGCAGTCGCGCCGCCGAGTTCCCGTCGCCCAGGATCATTTGCGAATCGGCCTCGCTTGTTTGCAGGGCGATGCGCACGCCGATCTGGCCGATCGTGCTTCGCGACAGGCCCGACGACCCGCCGATGGTCTGCGACCCCAGCAGCAGATGCACGCCGAACGCACGGCCCTGCCGCACGATGCGATCCAGCAGCAACCCCGCATCCTGCGCCAACTTGTCGTCTTCCGTGAAAAATTCCTGGAATTCGTCGATGATCAGCAGCGTCCGCGGCATCTTCTTGCCCGAAGCTTCCCGATACATCTGAAGGTTCTGCGACTTGAACGGCCGGAACAACTCCGCGCGGCGGGTCATCTCCTGGTCGATCCGATGCAACACGCTCAGCCCGAATTCGCGGTCGCTTTCCACCGCGATCGCCCGCGCGTGCGGCAAATGGTGCATCGCGTACGTCTTGAATTCCACGCCCTTCTTGAAGTCGATCAGGTAAAGCTCCACCTCCTCCGGCGAGTACCACATCGCCAGGTTGCTGATCAGCGCGTGCAGCAGGGTCGATTTACCCGAGCCGGTTTTTCCGGCAATCAGCGCATGCTGCGCCACTCCCCTTCCCAGCCGGAACGTCTGCAACCGCGTCGCCCCGGATCGCCCGACCGCCACCGCGACGTCCTCGTCGCTCTTGAGCGTCCAGAACATCGGCAGCTTGGGCGCGATCACGTCGAACGCCACCTCCACGCGCTTCGCCTCCCGCGCGCCTTTGCCGACGATATGGAGAATCTTGCTCAACTCCTCGTCCGTCGGCGCCTCGTCCAGCGAAAGCGGAAACCGGTTGAACACCGGATCGCGCCACACAAACCGATCCCCCTCCCGCACCAGGTTCACGCTGTGCGCTTCCAGGTCGTCGACGTGCATCGTGCCCCCGGCCGTGCTGACCCGCGTGTCCCGCATCACCAGCGTGTACACGCCGCAGCGAGCTCCGGTGCTGGCGATGCTGCTTAGCCGCCGCATCGCCTCATCGCTAAAGTTCACCGGAAAATCCGAAATGACCAGATACCGGTACGGCTCCGCCAGCTCACCCGCCTGCGCGTTGTAATCGTCGATCGTCGCGAACTCGTTCCGCAGATATTTCTGAATGACCGTCTCCATGTGCTCGGTCAGATTCGCCAGCCGCTGGTCGATCTGCTCGCCGTCGGTCCAGATGCGTCCCCCCACCAGGGCGTCGTCATAATCCGCCAGGTGCATGAACCCGGCGAAGTTTTGCCCCAGCCCCACCGGATCGATCATCGTGAACCGCACCCGACCCGGCGGAATCGTCGTCAGAAGCCGCGTCATGATCGTCTGCATCGCCCGGATCGAATCCATCCGACCCGGCCGATCCGTGTGAATCATGATCGATGCCTGCTTCGGATACGCCATCAGCGCCGGCACGCTGAATGTCTCCGGCAATGGCAACGTGAACGGCGCCTCCTTGGCCACGTCCGCAACCATCGACTTCAAATCCACCTGAAGCTGACCGAACCGAATCGTCGCCGGAAACTTCTTCGGGCCCTTCCAGTCGTCCCAGATCGAATCGCCCCACGCCGGATATGCGTTGCCCTCTTCGCGGATCGGCTCCTGAATGTTCTTTAGCCCCTCGGCCCATCTCTTTTCCAAAACCGCGCGTTCGGCGGCGTGCTTTTGCCGCAGTTCGGCCGACAGTGCCGTCGCTCGGTCTCCCACCTTCACCGTTTCCGCGTCAAACAGCTTCTTGATCTCCTCCAATTTGCGGACGCGCCATTGCTCCAACTCCGCCAGAGTGCTCTTCCGCAACGCTTCGTTTTGCGCAATCTTCGCCTGCATTTCCGCCTGTGCGGCCTGCAGCGTCGCGTCCCGCCTTTTCGTCGCCTTGTCCAGAATCGGCGCCGACCGGTCCCGCGCCACCTGCAGCTCGCCCTTATTTTGCCGCTTCGCCTTCGCCAGATTCATGTCGTGCTCGACCGTTGCCTGGCTCAAAAGGTTGTCGTTGGCGATCCGGCCCGCATCCATCGCCCGGCGCAACGGTACGTAAACCGCGGCAATCTGCTTCTTCGCCAGCGAATTCATAAAAATAAAAAATGCGATCAGCCCCACCACGCCCGTCCCGACCCAAATCGCCAACCCCTGCCATTGCGGCTCCAACGTCCCCTTGATCGCCTGCGGAATCGCCGCCGCGATCATCAACGTCAGCGCCCCGATTAAATACGGCGTGGCGCCCACGAAAAGTCTCGGCACCGATAGCGCCGCCAGCGCCCCCATCTGCCTCTCCATCACCTCTTTATGCTGATTGAACGAAGTCGCCGGATCGACCGACCCCTCCGCCTCCTTGATGGACGCCAGGGCCTCGCCCGGCGGCGGCTTCTGGCCGAAACGTTCCATCAACGCCGCCGCCTGCCCCTCTTTCTCATTCAGATATTCCGTCTGCGCCGCGCTCAGTTCCGTCGCCTTCTTCAACTCCTCCGCAGCCTTGCCCTCTTCAGCCTCCAAAACGCTCTCGGCAATCCAGACCGCCTGATCGTAGTCCTTCTTGATCTGCTGCTGCGCCGTCTCGTGTTCCACGCGAACGCGATTCCGCAGATTCTGATCGTTCGACTTCAGCGTCGCGACGGCCTGCTCGTAACGCCCCTCGATTTGCGACTGTTTTTCGTGGACCTTATTCGCGACCTGCTCCTGGAGGTTCTTGTATTTCCGTTCCGCGTCCGTCAGTTTCTTTTGCCCGCTGCCCTGCGCCTCCGACAGCGAGGATTGCAATTGCTTCTCAACCTCCGCCTCGTGCGCGGCACACTCCGTCACCAACTCCACCAACTCCTGCAACGCCCCACGCTGAAGGTCGCGATGGGTCTTCGGCTCGTTGGAAGGCTCTTCCTCTTCTCCCTCTCCGTCGCCGGCCGGTGGTTCCGGTGGCTTTTCCGGCGGTTCTGAATGGTCGTCTCCACCAAGGAAACTCAGCGGATCGCCTTGATCGAAAATCGAGTCCATCAACCAACGCCTTTCTATTCCGGTTCACATTCCTGCGTGATCTTCGACAGAATCGTGGCCATTGTATCCATGGCGCTTATCGCCCTCTTCGCATCCGCTTCCCATGCAGCCAGAAATCTGCTCTCAAAGCTGCTGGCATTGCCGTCGTTCCATTGCGACTTCGTCTCGCTCCAATGCATCTGCATTTCCTTCATCGCCTTCCGCAAGGCTCCGCGGCCCTCTTGCATTCCCATGACTTACTCCTCGCTTTAGCCGGCCTGAAACACGCTTTCGTTCTGTCCGTTGTAAATGGCTTCCACGCCGCCGGGACCGATGACCGCAATATACCCCACCGGCAACCTCAGCAAATCGGCCACGTCGGGCCTTCCACCACGCAAATCGCCCACGCTCACCGTATTGTACACCCCGGTATCCGCCTCATCGACCGAGCCCAGATACCACGCCAACCCAGCCGTATCCAGCCGAACCAGATAAACCCGCGACGATCCCGCAATCGCCGCCGAATTGACGATCCGCTCGCCGTCGGTCGGGACCGCCGCGCCGGCGAATTTCGCCGCTTCGCTCTGCTGAGCGGCCGTCACCGGCCCGCACGCCAACTGCACCGGCCCCTTCTCCGCCGGATGCGCCCCGAAAAGCGCCTGCGATGACGGCACTCCCGCACGCAACGCCGCCGGATCGACCCCCTCCTTCGGTTTGACCGCCTCTTCCGCCGCCCGTGCCATCGAAGCGCCGGTCTCTTCCCGTCCAACCCCGCCGGCGCCGGCGCCCGCCAACGCACCCTCCTCCTCCCTCGCCGCCGTCACTTCCAGGTACTTGTCTAATTCATCCAGCAACGCGCCGAGGTACGCCACCGCCTGCGGAACTCCCCCCGAAACCGCGTTGGAAAACGCCCCCACTCCCCCGCGGTAATCTGAGATCGCTTTCTGCAACTGCCGCGTCCACTTCTTCACGTTCGCCAGCTTGGTCTGCGCCTCTTCCAATCTTTTCTTCGCCAACTGCACCGCCTTTTGCTCCTCCACCGCCGAGGGAGTCGCGCCGCTGGAATCCTTGTACAAACGCTTGAACCGAAAGGCCTCCTCCGCCTTGGCCAACTGCTCCTGCCGCTTGCGGATCGCCGATGTCCAGAAATTCAACCCCTCCCCTTCCAGCCAGCGGACCGTCCTGTGAACATCGGAATCCGCATCCCCCAGCGCCCGGCCCGCCATCTCCTGGAATTTCGTCAGATGGACTCGGAAGTCCTTGATCGCGTCGATCGATTCAACCCGTGCCGTAGTGGACATGGAACGCTCCCATCACAACCCGCCTGGGCTTTAGCGCTGCTTGAGATAATCCTCAATGGCCGTCGCCTTCTTGGCTAGAAACTTCACGTGCTCCTGCGAATTCTCCAGGAACGTGCCGATCGCCTTGACCGTCTGGTCGAACGCCTCCGTGAATTTCCGCTGTTCCTGGTCGCGCCACGTGGCTTCCAACCCATGCAGTTTTGCGTGCACCCCTCCCACCAACCCACGCAACTCTTCGTTAAATCGCTTCAGGTCCTGCGCGAATCGCCGCAATTCCGCCGGATCTACATTAGCCTTGGCCATATCTCAGATCTCCTTGAACTTGGACCATCCAATCATATCCGCCGGACCCCGGTTATGTCACCCAATTCCCCGCCGTTGCCGGCTCGCCTCGGCCAGCACAATCGCCGCCGCATGCGACAGCGGCAGCGACGCCGCCCCCTGGCGCGTCGGAATCGTCACCAGCCCATCGCACATTCCCCGCACCGTGCCGGATAGCCCCCGCTTTTCCCCGCCGATCGCCAGGATGATCCCATCCGTCAAATCCGCCTCATAAATGCTCCGCTTGGCCCCGGCGATGCAGCCCAACAGCCGCATTCCGCGCTGGCGCAGCTTCTCAATCAACCCCGTATCGTCAAACCGCACCAGCGGCAACCGCTCGAACGCTCCCGACGCCGGGCGAGCCACTTCGATTGGATCGAAATCCCACACGTGCTTTTTGATCAGCACCGCCGATGCGCCCAGAGCTTCGGCGCTCCTCAGCGTAAACCCAAGGTTCCGCGCATCCTCCACCCCTTCGATGAGCAGCAACATTGCCGGCCGCGAAAGCCCCTCCAATATCTCCAACAATTCCGCCTCCGTCGTCCGCGGCTTGGCCGAACAGACGGCCATCACCCCGCCATGCGTTGCCCCATGGGCCATCGCATCCAGTTCCCGCCCCGCCACCCGCTTCACCGGAATGCCCGCCGCGCCGGCCGCATCCAGCACGTCGCGAATCTTCTCATCGTGCGCGCTTTGACTCACGAGGATGACCTGAAACTTCCTCTGCCGCGCCGCCAGCGCCGCCAATACCGATTGTCGCCCTTCCAGATGCTCCATGGTGATTGTTTAAGTATAATCGCCCCGTGCCTCGAAACCCCATCCATCAATTATCCCCGGCGTTGGTCAACCGCATCGCCGCCGGCGAAGTCATCGAACGCCCCGCTTCCGTCGTCAAGGAGATCGTCGAAAATTCCATCGACGCCGGGGCGACTCATATCACCGTCGAAGTCGAGGACGGCGGCCGGGCGCTCATCCGCGTCATCGACGACGGCTGTGGAATCCCCGCCAATGAGCTTCGCCTCGCCTTCGCGGAGCACGCCACCAACAAGCTGCAAACGGATGACGACCTTTTCCACATCGCAACCATGGGCTTTCGCGGCGAGGCGCTGGCCAGCATTGGCGCGGTTTCACAAGCCCGCCTGCTCAGCCGAACCTCCGATCAGCCAGTCGCCTACGAAATTTTCGACCGCGGCGGTCTGATCGACCAGCCCCAGGCCGCAGCCGGCAACGTCGGAACCGTCGTCGAGGTGCGAAATCTATTCTTCAATACCCCCGCCCGCCGAAAGTTCCTCAAGGGTTCCGCCACCGAATTCGGCCACATCAGCGAAGCCCTCCTTCGCCTGGCCGTCCCCCATCCCGAAATTTCGTTCCAACTTTCGCACAATGGCCGCACCGCCCTGGAGCTTCCTGTCGACACCGCCCGCCGCCGCTGGCTTTCCGCCTGGCCCGAGGATTTTGCCGAATTGGGACTCCCCATCGAAGTTCGCGACGCCGAGATCGCACTGGTCGGACTCATCGGACTCCCCGAACTGGCCCGCCCCGTCGCCAAGCACCAGTTCTTTTTCCTCAACGGCCGCCCCATCCGCGACCGATTCATCCAGCACGCCCTGCGCGAGGCCTATCGCGGCCTGACCGAGCCCGGCCGCCATCCCGCCGCCATCCTTCTCATCTCCATCCCGCCCCAGGATGTCGACGTAAATGTACATCCCACCAAGAGCGAAGTCCGCTTCCGCGACAGCTCGCGCATTCACGGCCTGATCCTCTCCAGCGTCCGCGAAAAATTGCTGGGAAGCGATCTCGCCCCTTCAGCCATCGCAACGCCCTCGCTGACTCCAACACCCGCCAATTCCGAGCACGTCGAACTGCGCCAGCGCCTAGCCGAATTCTTCAAATCCGCACTCCCCGATTCTTCTCCGCCACCAGAATCTGCCCCCTCTTCTCCCTCACCTGTTCACCTGTCACCTGTTCACCTGTCTAATACCGCCATTCAGCTTCACAACAGCTATCTCGTCGCCGAGAGCGAGGACGGCCTGATCATCATCGACCAGCACGCGCTGCACGAACGCATCATGTACGAAGACCTGCTCGCGCGTTTATCCCGCGGCCCCCTCGAGAGCCAACGCCTTCTCATCCCCCTGCCCATCCCCGCCAACGATCGGCAACAGGAACTGCTCGAACAGATTCAACCCCTGCTGGCGCGTCTCGGCATCGAAGCCTCTTCCATCGGTCCCGACGCCATCGCCGTTCACGCATTTCCCAGCTTTCTGGAACGCCTCGACCCCGCCGATTTCCTCGGCGAGCTTCTCGAGCGCGGCGAACAGGAGGCCCTCGATCTCAACCACGAAGAACTTCTCCACGAAGTCCTGGACATGATGGCCTGCAAAGCCGCCGTCAAAGCCGGCGACCCCCTCTCCCCCGCCGAGATCGAAGCCCTTCTGGCCCGCCGCAATCTCATCGACCGCAGCAGCAATTGCCCCCATGGCCGCCCCACCACCCTCCGCCTGACGCTTCACGACTTGGAAAAGCAATTCAAGCGGACGGGGTTCTAAGGGCATTCAACGAAAGCACCGCCAACAGCACAGTTGGTAGGTCAAACTCGAAACTCGAAACTCGAATGACGAATCAAATTCGAATGACCGAAATTCAAAACAATGCCGTTTCGTCATTCGAGTTTCGAGTTTGATTCGTCATTCGAATTTCGAGTTTCGAATTTGCCTGTTCGCCTCGCGCCAGTCTTTTCATTGGGCTTCCAAGTGGAATAATTCCCCGTCTGCCAGTACCTTTGGCATACATGGAATCCGCCAGCGACGATGCCAACAAAGATGCCGACAAAAAACCCGACCCGCCGATCAGCGACCTGGGCACGTTCGCCCAGCAGTTTCAGCACCAGCCCGTGGCCGCCCGCGTACCCGAAAAATTGGGCCGCGGCGCATTCACCACCGGCGTGCTCGTCCTGGACAGCCCCAACGAATTCGTCCTCGATTTCCTTCAGGGCCTCACGCGCCCGCATCAGATCGTCGCCCGCATCGTCGTCGTCCCGGCCGTGATGGAACAAATCGTCACCGCCTCCGCCGACAACCTCGACAAATACGTCCAATCCTTCGGATCGCCGCCGGCATTGCCCAAGCCGCCGACGAAACGTCCGACCATCGCGGAGATTTATGAAAACTTCAAACTGCCCGATGATCTTCTCAGCGGCGCGTACGCCAACAGCGTCATGGTCGGCCACTCACCGGCCGAATTCTTCTTCGATTTCATCACCGGCTTCTACCCCACCGCCGCCGTGTCCGCCCGCGTGATGACCGCCGCCCACCACATGCCACGCATCGTCGATACGCTCAAAATGGCGCTGCAACAATACCGCAGCCGTCATTCGCCCCCTTCACCGTAAACGGGGAGGAGTCTCATGCGGTATTTGATCGGAATACTTGTAATCGTGTCGGCTTGCACGCCCGCTGCCGTTCGGCAGCAGGCGCAACCCACCACGGGCGTCGATCTTAACACAGGCGCTTCTTATCCCGTTCAGCCCAGCGTACAGCCGCCGCCCAGGGAATGGATTGATAAAGACACCGGCCATCGCGTCGTTCGCCTCACGGATGAGCCGAACAGCCAGAGTCTTTATTTCCATCAGAACGCCTTTTCTCCGGATGGGAACAAGATGGCGTTCACATCGCCGACCGGCATTTACCAGGTCGATCTGAACACCCGCAAGATCGAGTTGATCCTTGGCGGCGACACGGCACAGTCCACGCAGGGCAGCAGGGGCGCGCATATCAGCATGATTGTCGCCGGCCGCAAGACCGGGCGAATCTTCTTCACCAAATCAGTTTTCCGCGACCCCAGCGACCCGACCTCGGCCTCGCGCTCTGTCTGGTGCATCGATCCGGTAACCAAAACGCAGCGCGAGATCGGCCTTTTGCCGCGGGGCGTCAATATTGGAACGGTCAATTGCGACGAAACGCTGCTGGCCGGGGCGATTTCGTACCTGGACGGCCGTGGCGGAGCGGCCACTCGGCCGGTGAGGCCTCCCCAAGGACAACGGATCAATCTTTACACGAGGTGGGCGCAGCATCTGCCCATGGCCCTGGTCACCATGAACGTCCAGACCGGCCAGATCAAAACGTTCAATCCCAGCAATGACTGGGACAATCATTTCCAGTTTTCGCCCACCGATCCGAACCTGCTGATGTATTGCCATGAAGGCCCCTGGCACCTCAACGACCGCATCTGGATCATACGGACGGATGGGACCGGGCTGCTGAAAGTGCACCAGCGCACCATGATCAACGAAATCTGGGGCCATGAATTTTGGTCCGCCGACGGGCGAACCATCTGGTACCAACTTCAAACGCCCCGCGGCTATGGCGGAGTGGGATGGATTGCCGGGTACAACCTCGATACGGGGCGGCGGACCTGGTATCACGACGCCCCCGATACCGAGTCCATTCACGTTAACGTCTCACGCGATGGCTCCCTCTTCGCCGGCGATGGGATCAGCGGCTCGCCGTGGATTTTTCTCTTCCGGCCGATTCTCGACCAAAATCTCGCCCCGCACGTCTACGATTCCTCTCACCTGATCCAGCCCGGCTATCTCTTGTCCGAGCGGCTTGTAAACATGTCCAATCACCACTACGCCCTCGAGCCGAACCCCATTTTCACGCCGGACATGAAATGGATCATCTTCCGCTCGAATATGTTCGGCCCGTCCTACGCGTTCGCGGTGGAAGTTGCCAAGGCCAGGTGACGCGGGCCCTCTTAGCCGGCATTATTCACCGCGAAGCGCGCAAAGAGCGCGAAGAATCAGCGCCGACGGGAAGCTATTTTATGTTTCAATGGTTCGCGTTTGCGCACGGCGCAGTAACCGGTTCAACTGATTGTCCTTCTTACTTCGCGCTCTTCGCGACCTTCGCGGTGAATAATCCGAATTAGCTGACCAGGGTCGCCAAACGATCCGGCGCCAGCCCGCCGTGCTGCGGCATTCGAGAATCGAGACCTTTGAATAACCTCCCAGTCACGCCGATCGACCCTCGATTCTTGCGCGGCCTGCCCACTTCTGTGGGCAGGTGTAGTGGTTATTCAAAAGTCTCCATTCTCAATTGGCGACAGTCATGTCTCACAATGCGAACGCCCCTGCGCCAATAAATTGCACCATAACTTGCATTTATGAGCACAATTACATTGCCTTTTCGTTGAGACTTCATATCTTTGAACCGGCAGTTTTCCATATCATTTTGATCGTCACCGGGCCGCGAAGTGTTTCGGGCACGAAAGGATGGGAGAACCATGAATCGCAAAACTTTGTGTGTAGCTTTGGCGCTGGCATTGAGTGTACCGCTGGTCGGGGCAGGCATCGCGTCGGCGGCCGTTACCATTGCGACGGTGCCGGTGGGCAACCCCGGCAATGCGGCAGACCCAAGCACCGGCGTTGGGTCGGTAGCTTATAGCTACAACATCGGCGAATACGATGTGACCGCGGGGCAATACACCGCGTTTTTGAACGCCGTGGCCAGCAGCGACCCCTATGGCTTGTACAACGGGTATATGTCCACGCATTTGGAAGGGAATGAAGCCTGCGGTATCACGCAGTCAGGCGGCCCCGGAAGTTACACGTACAGCACGACCCGAAATCCCAATTATCCAGTGAACGCTGTCACATGGGGCGATGCGGCGCGTTTCTGCAATTGGCTGACCAACAACCAGCCGAGCGGTGCCGAGGCCGACGGTACCACTGAAACCGGCTCCTAACACGCTCAACGGGGCGATTAGCGACGCCGCGTTGATGGCGATCACGCGGAACGCGAATGCGGATTACGTGATCCCGACGGAAAATGAATGGTACAAGGCCGCGTATTACAACCCCTCCAGCAGCAGCTATTATCTTTACCCTACGCAAAGCAATAGCGTGCCGAGCAATGTGCTGTCGGCCACCGGCACCAACAACGCTAATTACTACAGCGGCAGTTACACCGACCCAACGAATTACCTGACACCGGTTGGAGCATTCGCATCCTCACCCAGCGCCTATGGTACCTACGACCAGGGCGGGGACGTGTTTCAGTGGAACGAATCGATAATTGGCAGTGACAGTGCTCGTGAGATGCGGGGCGGGTCGGCCGGCAGCGACTACGAAGACTTCTTGCAGTCCAGCGACTGGTGGTACGAACCCCCGATGGTCGAGAGCGTCGCCGTCGGGTTTCGAGTCTCCCAGGTTCCTGAGCCAGCCACCGGGTCACTACTGTTGATCGCCAGCGTGGGAATCCTCATGGGTCGACGACGAAAGCAATTGGCGTGACTCCAAGCGGACATAGTCTTTGACAATATGACCGACTTGCAACGACGTTTAGCATTCGTAAAGCGTGCGGGCATATCGGTCACTGAAAGAGGCAACCCGGGCGCTCGTGCCGGCGGTCAAACGTAATTTGGAGCGTTTTACAAGCCATTAACCCCGCCCATATCCCCACATCCCCCCTCCCCGTCAAAAAATTATTTCCAAAAAATCCGCGATTTCCCAAAAAATGCGACCAAAACCTTCACCTGTTGGCCTTAAATATAGAGAGAGGTACTTTTTTCCCAAAGCCCGCCGAGCTTGCTCGGCGGGAAACAGGCGGTGCCGACAAATTGACGGAGCCGGGGAAATTCAACTCATGCCCCCCGTCAACGTCAACAAAACCCCCTGTGGCGCTGTCGAAAACCGGGGTTTCGTAGACGGCGCCCCAAGGCCGATTCTGCAACCGTAGCTTTATGATTACCATTCAAGCAAGAAAATGCAGACTCGCCACGGATTACACGGACTGCCACGGATGGGAAGAAGAAAGTTCATTCCGCTTCTTATCCGCGCCCATCCGCGAAATCCGTGGTTTTAATTCCTCTTCAAACGCCGACAAAACGCCCGACCGATGCTCCTTCAAGTGGGTCCCCCATGTGACAGCGACAAAACCCCGCGCCAAGACATCGAAAACAGGGGTTTTGTCACCACCACCCCAAGGCGAAATCCGCAAGAGTAGTTTTATGATGCTCATTCACCCCCAGAATTCAGACTCACCGCGGATGACTCAGTGCTGCTTCGCCACAACCAAAGCTGAGACAAGAGCGAGGATATTTGCCACAGATGAAAATCAGATGCACACGCATGGATTGAATCAGAAGTGCAAGTTGGGAGTGCAAGTTCTTAACTTGCAACTTGTACCTGCAGCTTGCAACTCGAATTATCCGTGTCCATCGGTCTTCATTTGTGGCGAACACGTATTTCTCCGCGTCCTCGGCGATCTCTAGCGAAGCGGGCGGTAAATAATCCGAGCCGTGAATTCCCCACGCCGACGCTGACACAATCGGACTTGGCGCTATCAAAAACCGCGACTGTGTCACCGCCCCCAAAAACCAGCCAAAAATGCACAAAACCCAATTTATCGCTCAATCCCCTGCCGCTGGCGCGCCATGCGCAGTTCCGCTCTGGCCCTGCCCAAACGCACCGCGTATTGCTGCCGCAGAAGCCGGTTGACATCCGAATTGGTGAATCCAAACCGCTGCGCCGCCCGGGAGAGGATTTTGGCCTCCTGCGGCCGCAGCCGCCCTTCGGCCATCGCCGTCGCCGCCATCGTCGTCAGCCAGACCAGCGCCGTCTCCTTGTCCGGCGGGTCGGGAACTCCCAGCCGGCCCGCCAGCGCCATCTCGATCATCTGATCGAGCCGTATTGGTTCGACGTGGCACTTGGCGGCCAGGGATCGCAGGATCTCCCGTTCGTTCGCGTCCACCGTTCCATCGGCCGCCACCATTTTCACCGTCCAGGCCAGCACGCCCACGCGGGAGATGGTCTTTTGATGCGCAACCGTTCCTTCCGCGGCAGTAGAAATCCCCGCGGTCCATTGCCGGCCCAAGTCGGAGGAAGCCGATGTGATCGTCGCCAGCACCCACCCGCGCGTTCCGTCGTTCAACACAGTTCCGCAGAAGGAACACCCGGGCGACGTATCACTGGTGATCGCCGCGCCGCAATTCGGGCAATGCGCCGACGAAATACTGTAGCCGGGATCGCTGGTGAGTCCCGTCTTTCGCGTCAGGATATATAGGCTGTGGGTTTGGATGCGTTGTCCCGTCTTTTGCGGCGTTTGACCGGCGTGGGCAATCATGCGCTCGCCTTCCCAAGCAATCTCCACAACCGCGGAATCCTGCGCCGCACCGGGCACCACTCCGAGCAAATGTGCCCCGCCCACCGCGCAGTCGCCGAAATAAGCCCGCGATCCATCCGCCTGCGGCGTCAGCCCGCCCGCGTAAGCCGCGCAGAATTCCTCCGTGGCCATCTTCCGCAGCGGATCGATTTTCCCGACCCGATCGGACATCGCCTTGCGCCAGAACGTCACCGATGCGCTGTCCTCGACGTCGGCCCGATTGAACCCCGGATCTTTCTGCTGATAGTCCGCCGTGCCGGGCGCTAGCCCATGACGACCTCGCCGCCATTCGCTTTGCTGGGTGATCTCCGTCAGCACCCAGTCGAATTCGCCGCTGCGAAGAATCGCCTGGCAATTCTGGCACTTGGCCGACTGGTTGATCTGGACCGCCGCCCCGCAGTTGGGACAATTTCCCTCGATCAGCCCCGGCTTGGATGAATCACCCTTGAATCCATGCCGCCGAACCCATGACCAGAATTCCACGAACGGCTCAACCGCGCTCGGACCGGAGATCCGTTGGCCATCGTGCAGTGAAACGCGATAATCCGCCGCCTGTGCTTCGATCCGGACGGTGGCGACGTCGAAGACGTTTCCCTCGTTGAATTCCACGAGCGTCACCGCATCGACCGCGATCTGCTCCATCTGGTCGCGATACCCCAGCATCTTCTGCTCCTCGATCTGCAACGAAAAACGCTCGTAAACACCGTCGGAAACGAACGGCCGGACCGCGCCAAGGTCCTGCCCGCACCACGATTTCTGAATCTTCATGAACGCCAGCCGGACGCGCTGGGCGAAGCGATCCATGCTGAAACCCGGGTCCGCCCGCATCATCGCCGCCGCGGCTTCGCCGACGCGATTGTCATCCGCGGCATCCGCCCCCCGGCGGATGACGCTTCCTTGATAGGCCGCCAAGCCGCCCTGGTGACTTTTGTACAGGACCAAAAGGACCACCCCGGTGACCGGAAGGCCAACGTAAGGATATTCAATGCAGAATCTGATCCAGAAATATATTAGCCAGCCAATCCCGCCCCCGCCCCCTCCGCCACCGCCATCCCCGCCGCCTCCGCCGCCAAAACCCTCACCACCGCCGGCGCGCCCGAGCACGACGGATGCTCCACCCAGGCACGCCAGGCCAATGGCAAGCGGCATCGCCGCGGCCCACCAGGGCCGCCTCGCGATGGCGCGAAACCTTCGTTTGTCTTTGCCCTTTCCCACGCGATTATTCCACCTATGTCGCCCGTTTTTTCAATTCGCGCAGCAGATCAAACGCCTGGATAGGCGAAAGTTCCTCCAGCTTCGTTGCCGCCAGCGTCCGGGCGATTTCCTTCGCCGGATCGACGAACAATTCCATCTGATCCTGATCCTGCGTTCTGCGGCCCTTGAAGACCTTCGCCGTTCCAACGTGCTGCACCGCCAACTCCGAAAGCAATTGCCTCGCCCGCTCCAACACCTCCGGCGGAACCCCGGCCAGCCGGGCAACGTGAATCCCGTAGCTCCGATCCGTTCCACCCTCGACGATTCGGTGCAGGAAGACTACTTGGTCTTCCCATTCGCGCACCGCCACGTTCAGATTTCGCACGCCCTTGAATCGCTCGGCCAAATCCGTCAGCTCGTGGTAATGCGTCGCAAACAGCGTCCGGCTCTTCACCTCAAGGGCGATATGCTCGGCAATCGCCCACGCCAGGCTGAGTCCGTCCAGCGTGCTGGTTCCCCGCCCGATCTCATCCAGAATCACCAGGCTGCGATCGGTCGCATTGTTCAAAATATTGGCCGTCTCGGTCATCTCCACCATGAACGTCGATTGCCCGCTGTGGATTTCGTCGCTGGCGCCGATGCGGGCAAACAGCCGGTCCACCAGCCCCATCCTGACGCTTTTTGCCGGCACGAAACTGCCGATCTGCGCCATGAGTGCGATCAGCGCCACTTGCCGGACGTAGGTTGATTTCCCCGCCATGTTCGGCCCGGTGATCAGCGCCAGCGTGTCGTCCGCGCCGAACCGCACGTCGTTGGCGACGAATTCACTTCCCAATTGCTGTTCGAGCACGGGATGCCGGCCATCGACGATCTCCAGCGTCCGGTCCTCAACAAATTCCGGCCGGCAATATCGCCGCTCCCGAGCCAGTCCCGCCAATGACGCCAGCACGTCCACCCGCGCCACGCCCTGCGCCAATTCACCGAACGTCTCGACGTGATTCAGCAATTCCAGCCGCACCCGCTCGAAGAGCTGCTGTTCGAGCGCGATTGCCCGATCCTGGGCGCCCAGCGCCTCGGTCTCGAAAGTTTTGAGTTCCTCGGTGACGTATCGCTCGGCATTTTTGATCGTCTGCTTTCGCGACCAGGCCGCGGGAACCTTCGCCCGGTGCGCATCCGTCACTTCGATGTAGTATCCGAAGACCTTGTTATAGCCGACCTTCACGGAGGCGATCCCCGATTCGGCGGCGAGGCTGCCCTGATACTCGGCCAGCCAGGCGTGGCTGCTCTGCCCGATCTGCCGCAGCCGGTCCAGTTCGGCGTCAAAACCCGCTTCGATGACGCCGCCCTCACGCAAATGCGGCGCCGGATCCGGCTTGATCGCGCCGGCAAGAAATTGGGCGCGCTCGGCGCAGAACGATCTCAATTCCACCAGTTCCGGCGCGACGTCCTTGGCCGCGGGCAGTTCGCTGAGCCGATCAAGCAGACCCGGCATCGAACCCAGGCACCGGGACAGCGCCGCCAAATCCCGCGGGCTGGCGCGGCCCAGCGACACCCGCGCGATGATCCGCTCGATGTCACACACCTCGTCGAGCATTTCGACGATCTTCGACAGCACCGCCGGCGAGTCGAGCATCGCCGCGATGGCCGACTGCCGGGCCTCGATGTGCTCCCGCTCCGCCAGCGGCGTCCGCAACCATTGCCGCAGCAGCCTCGCTCCCATCGCGGTGCCCGTGCGGTCGATCGCCCCAAGCAGCGATCCTTCCGTGCCGCCGCTTCGCACCGTCCGCTCGATTTCCAGGCTCCGCCAACTCGCCGGGTCCACCGCCAGGTGGTTCTCAACCAAGTGACGGTGCGGCGGCCGCACGTGCGCCAGCGCCGTCTTCTGCGTCTCGTGCAGATATGACAACATCGCCGCGGCAGCGAAAACGCCGGGATCGTCATCGGCAAACCCCAGCCCCGCGGTCGTCGCGATCTTCCACTGCAATGCAAGCTGCTCTTTGGCATGATGCGGCGAGAACTGCCAGCCCGGCCGCGCGGTGATCGCGATCGACCCGATGCTTTCAACCTGCTTCGCGAATTCGTGCGGCTGTCCGGACGGCAACTCCGGCACCAGCACTTCCGCCGGATGCAGGCGGGCGATCTCATCCCGCACCTGCCCCTCGCTCCCGCTCATCGCCACGCACGCGCCCGTGGAAAGCTCCACCCACGCCAACCCCGCCCGATATCCATCCGCCCGGGTGATCCCAAACGCCACCGCCGCCAGATAGTTGTCCGATCTTCCATCCAGCAGCGGATCATCCGTCAAAGTCCCCGGCGTCATCAGCCGAACCACTTCCCGACGAATCAACCCCTTGGCCAGCGCGGGGTCTTCCGCCTGTTCGCAGATCGCCACCTTGTGCCCCGCCGCGATCATCTTGCGGAGATACCCATCCACCGCATGAAACGGCACCCCCGCCATGGGAATCGCATCCTCCGCCCCCAGCCCGCCCCTGCTTCGGCTGGTCAGCGCCACCCCCAGCACCTTCGCCGCCAGCTTCGCGTCCTCCCAGAACATCTCATAAAAATCCCCCATCCTGAAAAACAGGACATAGCCCGGATACTGATTCTTGAACTGCTGATACTGCCGCATCGCCGGCGACAACGTGCGGAAGGCTTCGCCTCCGCTGCCAGCGCCCGGCGCTTGCGTCGCCTTATCCGAACCGGCCGCCGAATCTTTGGTCGTGGATTCCTGCATATCTCTCGCGCTTTAGCCAAGGTATGACCCGAACCATCCGCTTGCAAGTTGCAGCTTAGCCGTCGGAGTCCATGTTCTGTGGTTAGGCGGGATTTGACACATTTTACACTTTTCAAAATTAACTTAGCGTTCGCTAGTTTACGAAACAGCCGTAAGTCCTTCTTGCTGAACATGGTTATCGCATTCCGCTTTCCCAACCGATTTGGAACGGCGAAAAAAGTGTCAAATTTTTAGAAATGTTGCGTTTGACGAGGAGTTGTCGCGGTCAAGGATGGGATAGGCCGCTCCCCCCAGTGCGATATGAACCATGCGTGGCATCACGGCGCTTTAGGCGCGAAAATGGGCCGTTGCGACGGAAATCTCGAATGGCCTACCTCATTGCCTGGAAACATCCCAACGGTCCGGCATACGTTCGCATCAGGGGTTGGGAAATGCCGAGTCAATTGCCGACTCAAAGTCTGCCTTTGCCTTTTGAAGGGTCGGGTCGGCTCTCATTGCGGCATCAGTCATCTGCTTTACTTGGTTCAATTCCGTCCCGAGCTTATCGCGCAAATCCTTCATTTGTTGGATTTCTTTGTGAAGTCGTAATGCGCATTGCCGTGCATCGTCGGTATCTGGATTGTTCGCCATTTCATCTGCGGCAGCCATGTCCTTCGTCGATTGCGCCGACACTTTTTCAGTGGCAGTCCCATCTTGATCCAGTTGCGCGCGAAGAGTTTTGTATTCGGTGCTGGACATCAATTTGCCGGCACAGCTTTCTCGGGCGCGAAAATAACGGTCACGCGCTTTGACGATTTTGGAGAGAGTTTCAGAGATATTCCCAAAAGTAGTGGATGGCCGCGACAGTTTAAGCGGCGAGCTTCGTTCCATCTTTGAAGACCACTCCTGCGATCACCTCCGGCAGCAACGTGCTGCCGTTGAGTTTTCGCCA
>JBEKEC010000031.1:0-65703 GCA_050014015.1 Tepidisphaeraceae bacterium | reverse complement strand
GGCGGCGCGGTTCCAGACGTGATAGACGTACCCGCCAGGGCAGGATCGCGCTTTTCGCGGCATTGCCATAGCCTATCATGGCAAGCGACGAGAAGAAAGAGCTACGTCCCCTTTAATCAATCTGTCCCCCTTTTGATTTTTGGGCTGCTCAAGAAGGGGGAGGTTGGTACCGCTGAGAACGTCGGCATGGTTGCTTGCATACTTCTCATGTTTACTTCCCCCCTTGCCACATTGTTTCTGGGCGAAGGATCCGGCCCAAAAATCCGTTCAATTGTGGAGGCAGCAGAGTTGGACCTCGCGCCAGTGATTGGGCGACTGGAAGCCCAGCGTTTAGTGGAGAACCCCGGCTCTCACCATGTCGCCGAACACCCTTTTCTGTTTTTGGAGAGTTCCGCAGTGCCAAAAAGCCCTGGTCCTATTGGTCCGGTCCGGCTGCGGCAATGGTGGTACAATCATTTCTACCCGCCCGATGTTGTTGATGATCTTGAAAGGGGAGCGCTACAGGAGCTACCCTCTTTGAGCCCCAGAACGGCAGTGATTTTTACCAAGGGCACCGAGACAGTTCGAATGATCCGGCTGGATGATGGTAACTTAATTCCGGGTTATCGAGTCTGGGAGGTCGTTACTCTGGTCGATATTCAAACCGGCGTCATTTACGGCCAAAGCCGTATACTCGGGCCTGGTCCCAGTGATCCAGGGCACGTGTCACCGGGCATACATTATTTTTCCTCGGTGACCGGTGATGATCTCTCGTCGGCGGACGAAGAAGCCGCTATCGAATCGCTTTCCGGACGGCATTAGAATGCCTGGATGCTGGCGCAAAACGCCGTGATTTGGGGCACAGATTGATTAAAGTCGACGTAGCTCTTTTCCATGGTTTTGCTCTACCGCCTTTAGTTTTTCGGGCCGGCCGCGCGGATGCAAACTCCACTTCAGAGGCAAGTCCCCGGCAATCTTCAGCGTCCATTGGGTCGTCCCATACGGCCGTGAGCGACGCACCGGCTCGCGCAACGCCTCCAACTCTGCCTGGGTCGGCGGTTCATTCGCCCGCCGGGGTAACACCGGATTGAGGCGAACACCGCCCGTCGTTCGAAATCACCCTCACCCCTGCCTCCCGGCGCGCCGGGATACCGGGGGAGGGGGTGAGGGCGCGACCGGCGCAATGGAGCGATACAGCCACCCACTGCGACCAATGGCGCGGGCGTGGCCAAGGGTTTTTGCAAGCTCGGAAGAACCCCCACCCCAACCCTCCCCCTGAGTACAGGGGGAGGGGGAAAAGGGCGGGTTCCACAAAAAATTATGGCTGCGACCAGTGGCGCCCGAGTTCCTACGTCCGATACAAAATCGTCCCCCCATTAGAAAATCCCGCAGAATTTCAATCGTGGCTTACCGTCAACACGTTTTTATGCCGATGCTCAAAGACAGCGGACGTTGATCTTGAGAAACATTGGCCGGTAACAGCATGCTCCAACCCAACACGCCCCATAAGCCGCGGATATTGATCCTGGACGAGGACCGCATCATCCTTCAATCGCTGTCGCAGTTCCTAAGCCGGGAGGGTTACGAGGTGCGGACGTGCGACGTGCCGGAGGAGGCGCTTTCGCGGCTGGAGGGGGGGCAGACGGAGGTGTTGCTGGCGGATATCAATATGCCGGGGATCAAGGCGGCGGAATTTTTGCGGGACGTGCGGCGGCGAGCTCCGGAGGTGGTGACGGTCGTCATCACGGGTTACGGGTCGATCGAGGGGGCGGTCGAGGCCACGAAGATGGGGGCGTACGATTATCTCACCAAGCCGATCGTGGATGACGAGATCCGCGTGGTGGTGGAGAAGGCGGTGCGGCAGCAATCGCTGATGTTTGAGAACCAGACGCTGCGTCAGCAGCTCGATCTGAGATTCGGGTTCGAGAACATCGTGGGGCACGACTACAAGATGCTGAAGATTTTCGACCTCGCCGAGGCGGTCGCCGACAGCCGGACGACGGTGCTGATGACCGGGGAAAGCGGGACGGGCAAATCGCTGCTGGCCAGAGCGATCCATCATCGCTCGCCGCGGCGCGACAAGCCGTTCGTGGAGGTGAGCTGCGGCGCGCTGCCGGAGACGCTGCTGGAAACGGAGTTGTTCGGGCACGTGAAGGGGGCGTTCACGGGCGCCGTCGCGGACAAACCAGGCCGATTCCTCGCCGCCGACGGCGGAACGATTTTTCTCGACGAGATCAATTCCGCGTCCCCGGCCATGCAGGTGAAACTCTTGCGCGTTTTGCAGGAGCGTGCATTCGAGCCGGTGGGAAGCACGCAGACCAAGCACGTGGACGTGCGGGTGATCCTGGCCAGCAACGTCGATCTGGCGGAACTGGTTGCCGAGCAGAAATTCCGGCAGGACCTTTACTATCGAATCAACGTGGTGACGATCCGGCTGCCGAGCCTGCGCGAGCGATTGGGCGACATTCCGCTTCTGTCGGGGAATTTCCTGCCGCAATTTTGCAAGGAGAGCGGGCGGGAAATCCTGGGATTCACGGACGCGGCCATGGCCGCTTTGCAGCGTTACGACTGGCCGGGAAACGTGCGGGAGCTTGAAAACGTGATCGAGCGGGCGGTGGTCCTGTGCCGCCGGCCGCAGATCGACATCGAGGACCTTCCCGAATGCCTGCAAACGACGGCCGGCGCCAAGGTCATCGCGTCGGCGGTGGCGGCGGACATCCCGGAATCGCCCATGCCGCTGGAAACGGCGCTGCAAGGGCCGGAGCGGCGGATCATCGAGGCGGCCCTGAAGCGCAACGCCTGGAACCGCCAGGCCACCGCGGCGGAATTGGATATCAATCGGACCACGCTCTACAAGAAAATGCGGAAGTATCAGCTCGATCTCGGCGGGATGGGGTGAATGGGAAATTCGAAACTCGAAATTCGAAATTCGAATCAAATTCGAAACTCAAAACTCGAAACTGTGGCCCGTTTCGAATTTCGTCATTCAAATTTGATTCGAGTTTCGAATTTCGAGTTTCGAATTTACCCCCTATAATCCCCCCATGCCTCCCCGCCTCACTCATCTTGACAAGTCCGGCAAGGCGAAAATGGTGAACGTCGGCTTCAAGCCGGTGACGCAACGAACGGCGCTGGCCGAGGGGTTTGTCCTCCTTCAACGATCCACGCTGAAAGCGATCGCCGAGGACAAGGTGCCCAAGGGCGAAGTGCTGTCCACGGCGCGTCTGGCCGGGATCATGGCGGCTAAACGGACGGGGGATTTGATCCCGTTGTGCCATCCGCTGGCGGTGGAAAGCGTTGAGGTGGATTTTGATCTTCCCGACGTGAGCCCGGACGGACGGGGGCCGGTGAAACTTCGCATCAAGGCGATCGCCCGCATCGCCGCCAAGACCGGGGTGGAGATGGAAGCGCTGACCGCGGTGGCCGTGGCCGCCTTGACCGTCTACGACATGTGCAAGGCCATCGACAAATCCATGACGATCGGCGAGATCCGACTGCTGCACAAAACCGGCGGAACGCGGAAGATCACGGTCATCTAAAGTTTCGACCCCCACCCCAACCCTCCCCCTGAGTACAAGGGGAGGGGGAAATTCTTCGCGGCAAGTGGCGCGCACCCGGTCATTTAAGGCCATCGTTTTGCCGCTTTGTGCATCGGGCCATCATCGACTATCCTCGCGATATGGATGCAAAGCAAAGAGCGGGGGAAGCCGCGCTTCGGCAGGTAATGGATGGAATGATCCTGGGCCTGGGAACCGGCTCGACGGCGAAGTTTTTCATTGAGGCGGTGGGCGCGGCGGTCCGAGCGGGAAAGTTGCGCGACGTGCGGACGGTCCCCACGAGCGTCGGTTCCGAAAAACTAGCCCGCGACGCCGGGCTGCCGGTCGTCACTTTTGCCCAGACGGCGAAAATCGACCTGACCATCGACGGCGCGGACGAAATCGCACCCGACCTGACGCTCATCAAAGGCATGGGCGGCGCTCTGTTGCGAGAAAAATTGGTCGCCCAGAACTCTTCAAAATTGATCATTATCGCGGATGCGAGCAAGCTGGTCACAAAACTTGGGACCAAATCGCCGCTGCCGGTGGAGGTGACGCCGTTCGGCGTGGAGGCCAGCGAGCGGTTCCTGCGCGATCTGGGCTGTGTGCCAACCCTTCGCCGCCAGGCCAACGGGGAAATTTTCGTCACGGACAACGGCAATTACATTTTTCACTGCAGATTCGCGGAAATCCCCGATCCGAAGGCTTTGAATCTGAAACTTTCCGCGCGGGCGGGGATCGTGGAATCCGGGTTGTTCATCGACCTGGCGAGCACCGCTATCATCGCGGATAACGAGACGGTGTGGACCATAGCCAGACCGTAATCACTACTTCCCTGGCGGCGCGACGGTCACTTCCTTGTCAACCGTGAAGACGCGATGCGTCAGGGCATCGGTGAAAGTCACGCGAGCCAGCAACTTGGCATGTGCGGGAACGGTCTGCCAGGGGCAATCCAGAACGTAGGTTTCCAGCAGGCCGCCGTCGTACCAGTCGGATTTGGCCGTCGGCAAATCGAAATCCCACGAGCCGAGGCGGGTGTCGGATTTCAGGGCCAGATCGAACAACTCGACGTGAAAGGATCCGGCGGCCTTGAGACGGTCGCCCTGTTGGTCGATGGGAACGACGTAAACCTTCAGCATGGTGTCGGCGGGCTGATTAGGGTCCGAATGATATCCACCGGTCAGGATGCCGAATTTCAAACCGGCGGTGGTGAACAGCTCGTCAAGCTGGTCCTGGGGAAGGGAGGGCACGGTGGTTACGCCGGCCTGTAGGCCACGAATCGAGGCTTGATCGGCATCGTGGCGGCGATTCAGGTCTTCGATCTGCGCCTGGAGCTGCTGGTTCTGCTTGCGGAGTTCGATGTTGGCTTTGTCGGGGGCGCTGCCGCACGCGGCCAGCATCAGGCCTGCCAGAAACGCAAGGCCCATGAACGGGCGGCTATTCTTTGGCCTCATCGGAATCCTCGTCACGATTTGCGGCCACAATGCTGGGGACGCGCTCCAGGATGTGATCGGCGCAGCCATATTCGATCGCCTCCTCGGCGAAGAGCCACTTATTGCGATCGAAGTCGCGATGGATCTGTTCGGGGGTTTTGCCGGTGTAGTCGGCCATCATTTTGTAGATCCGGTCGCGCATGCGAAGCATGTGGTGGGCTTCGATGCCGAGGTCCGTCGCCGGGCCTTGCAGGACGCCGCCGATCAGCGGCTGATGGAGCAGGACCTGGCTGTTGGCCAGGACGGCGCGTTTTCCCTTTTTGCCAGCGGCCAGGAGAAACGCCCCCATGCTGGCCGCCATGCCGATGCAGGTTGTGGCGACGTCGCAGCGGAGGAAGCGCATGGTGTCGATGATGCCCAATCCGGCCGAGATGCTGCCGCCGGGCGAGTTGATGTAAAACTGGATGTCGGACTTCGGATCGTCGTTGGAGAGGAAAAGGAACTGGGCGATGATGGTGTTGGCGGAGTCGTCGGTGACCGGCCCGCCGAGGATCACGATCCGATCCTTGAGCAATCGCGAATAGATGTCATAGGCGCGTTCTCCGCGGCCGGATTTTTCAATGACGATGGGGATCAGGCTGTTTTGGCTCATTTCATTTTCTCATTTCACTTCGGCTTGGTCGCATCGCTGGCGGCAATGGCCGCGGGCGAATCCTCGCCAAGAACCTCGTCAACGATGCCGTACTTCACGGACTGCGCCGCGTCGAAGAAGCGATCTCGCTCGCTGTCCTCGCGGATGCGCTCGATGTCCTGGCCGGTGCAGCGGGCCATGATCGAGATCAGCGTTGCCTTGGTTTTCAGGATTTCATCGGCCTGGATTTGGATATCCGCCGCCTGGCCGTAAACACCGCCGAAAGGCTGGTGGATCATGACCTTGGCGTTGGGGAGGATGAAGCGTTTGCCCTTCTTGCCGGCCATGAGGACGATGGCCCCGCCGCTCTCGGCGCGGCCGATGCAGTAAGTCGCCACCTCGCAGGTGAGGAATTTCATTATGTCGTAGATGGCCAGGGTATCGTCGACGACGCCGCCGGGGCTGTTGATGTAGAGGTTGATGTCCTGGTCGCGTTTGACGCTCTGGAGATAGAGCATCTGCATCATGATTCTGCTGGCGCTGATGTGATTGATTTCGCCGACGAGGAAGAGGACCCTGTTTTCCAGGAGCATTTCCTCGAGGGTCATTTCACGATAGCGGTTGTAACCGCCGCCCGGGGGACCGGGCATGGCGACGGGCATGTTGACGGGAATGGAGGAGGGATCGGCGCCAAGATAGCGCGCGGCGCGATCCAAAAGACGTCCATCCAGCTTATTCGGGTCGAGGTTGAACATTCATCTCCTTAAATTCTGCCTGGGCTGGCGATGGTATGCAGTCGGCGCAGCAGCGTCAATCGAAGGGGCGTCGTGGGTCGTTTTGGAATGTTTTTGTTCTGCTGAATCAATACGGCGAGCAAGCTCGCCGGCTAAACGGGAGATCGATCGTTTACCAGGCGTAGGCTTCGGGGGCTTCGCCGCCTGGGCCGGGCCAGATCGAGTTGAGACGCAGATTCGTTGCCTCGTCGAGGCTGATTTCCAACGCCGTCTGTGCGCCGGTGAGTTGGTCCATGGTGCGCGGGCCGATGATCGGCGCGGTGACGGCGGGATTGGCGATCAGCCATGCCAAGGCCACGTCCGCGGGCTTGTGGCCAAGCTCATTGCAGAGATTTTCCCAGGCTTGGAGTTGCGTGCGCATCTTGTCGAGGCGTTTTTGCACGTGTTCGCCGGCGCGGCGGCCTTTTTCCAATTTTTGTAGAACTCCGCCGAGCAATCCGCCGTCCAGCGGGCTCCAGGGAATCACGCCGACGCCATAGGCGCGGCACGCGGGGAGCACCTCCAATTCGACCATCCTCGCCGCCAGGCTGTATTTGCTCTGTTCGCTGACCAGCCCCATCAAACCGCGGCGGCTGGCGGTTTCGCAGGCGCGGGCGATGTGCCAGCCGGCGAAATTGCTGCTGCCCACGTACAGGATTTTGCCCTGATGGATCAGGACTTCCATCGCCTGCCAGATCTCATCCCACGGCGCCTCGCGGGCAACGTGGTGCATTTGATAGACGTCGATGTACTCGGTTTTCATTCGCCGCAGGCTGTCGTCACAAGCCCGGCGAATTTTGACGGCGCTGAGTCCGCGCTTCATGGTGACATCCGCGGCGTCAACGTCCATGTCGCCGAATACCTTGGTGGCGATGATGGTGTTTTTGCGCCGGCCGCCGCCCTGGGCGAACCATCGCCCAATGATCTGTTCGGTGATTCCTTCCCCCTTCTTCCAGCCGTAAACGTCGGCCGTGTCGAAAAAATTGATCCCCAGATCGATGGCCTTGTCCATGATGCCATGGCTCTCGGCTTCGGGCGTCTGCGGGCCGAAGTTCATCGTACCGAGGCACAGGCGGGAGACTTTCAAACCGGTCCGGCCGAGGGTGGTATATTGCATGAAAACTCCTTTGGTGATTTTGCCGGCAAATAAATAGCGGATTGGGAGCCGGGGAGCAACGTGGAATGCGCCGCGGGTATGGGTCTGCCAGCTCTTTCGCGAAAAAAAGCGATTGAACCGCCAAGACGCCAAGGTAAAATCATTTGGACTAATTCATCTTGGCGTCTTGGCGGTTCAATTTCTGCTTTCCCTGAATCTTTGGCAGAGACGCGATGATCTGAACTGGGAAGTGTAATCGAGAACGGGGAGCGCGCAAAAAAACAGCGGCTGGCCGCCCCTCCGGCTGCTGCCGCTGTTCAAACATTAATCGTTTTTTTTTCAGAGGCCATCGGCGCTGGCGGCCGACATTTCACTCAATAGACTGTTTGCGATAGTGGCACCACAACAACCGACCGTCATACACCGCGACAATCCATGTCCAAACGTCTTCGGATTTTTTTTATGCGTGCGTCGCGTTGAAGGGAACATCGAACGCGACGCGGGTTTCACGCTTTAGACACTCCAACCCGCGACCTGAATATAACAGCGCGGCGGGAGGATGTCGAGAATTTTTGCAATAAATCCGACAATTCCATGGAAATCCGAATGGTCGGGTGCGGCCATACTTTGTGGCATGGCTGCGGAACCCCCACCCCAACCCTCCCCCTGAGTACATGGGGAGGGGGATAAGATGGGAAGCGTGCCACAGAATATGGCAACGCCCGAATGGACTCAGTTGCTCCCGCTGTCGGAAACCACCTTGGCATGGGCGTCATCGAAACGCCTCCGGGCCGCATCAACCAAGGCTTTCGCCTCGGCGTACTGTTTGTCGGCAGATAACGTCTGCTGAAACTTCAGCTTCAGCATGTCGGCATCATGCTGGGCAATTTCCAATTTTCCCGAGGCCGACTGAACGCCCGTATCGTTGGCCAGGGCCTCTGTTTCAATTTTGGTTATGTTTATGGAGGCCTGGAGCGAAGCGGTGGCAAGCGGGGATAGGATTTCAGGCGTTGCGTCTCCGCCGGCTTTGGCGGCGGCCAGATCGTCCACGGCCTTCTTCTTGGCGGCCAGGGCATCCTTGTAATCGGGATTGTTGGCCAAAGTCTCTTTGGCGGCGGCTTTGGCGGCATCCAGGTCGTATTTGGCGCTGGTCAGTTTCGCCGCAGCGGTTGCCCATTCGGGGGTCAGTTGGAATTTGTCCCAGGCGGCGTCAGCCAGGGCCTTCAGATTCTGCTGATCTTTGGCGAACTCGTCCGCCGCCGCGGATTGGGCAGCCTCATCCACGGAAAGTTGGGAAGGAACTGCCGGTTGTGCCGGCGGAGGCACTGCGGAGGGCGCGGTGGCCGGGGGGTTATTGTTATTGTGGGAATGGCCGCCGCTATTTGGTCCCCAGTAATGGGCCGCTAAACAAACGGACGCCAGGCAGCAACCCAGCATAAGCGCGGTCACCGCCGTCCACGAGTTGTGAACCCGCATGGATGGACTCCTCGTTATTCACGTCTCCAGGGCTGATAATACCATTTTTAGCGGGGTGCGGCACGCGATTTTTACGCCCCCGGATCCCATACCCGCCCGACGAACAGCACGGCGCCGCTACGGTGATCGCGGATGAGGAATAGGAATGGATGATCCGCCGTGAACGTGACGCTGGGCTTGGGGGGCATTATTCTCGGCATTATGACGACCCCTGTGGCGGCGGCGGCTTCGGTGCCCTTCTCGTCCACCGAGACGTAGGCCTTGTGCCGAACATCGGACACGAAGAGGTCGGACTTCCCGTCGATGCCGGAAAAATCGGCCTCGCCAGAACTGAATGCCCGGCGCATTCCCATCGCCTCCAACACCGGCGGCAGGCTGGCCTGCTGGGTGAACGTGAATTTCGGGATCGTCACCTGCGCAAATTGCGGTTGAAGGCCGGCCGTCACGTCGTTCATTAACTTATTGGAAAACCTGGACTCCAACGCCGTGAGCCCATCCACTGAATTCGGCAGAAGGATCAACATGCCCACGTCGTTTCCCTTGTATGGAAGCTCCAACGCGTCGAACTGATCGCCGTGCATGAATGGAAAGACGCCGCGCCGGCGCATCGACGGGCGCTGCTGCGGTTGGGGCTGATTGGGAACGTGAAATTCGCGCGGGGCGGTCGCGTCGGGCGAGAAGGGCGATTGCCAGTCGGCATGGAAATAAATCGCGTTGGTCAACACCAGCTTCGCGCCGGACGGAAGCGTTCCGGGTGGAAAAAGCTCCGCGATCTTCCCGGAGGTCTGGCGCTCGACCCAGTCGTTGATGCTCCGGCTGGCGACGGCGGGGCTGGAAAAATCGACGTTGAAATAGTCGCAACGGTAGTCGCTGGAAAGAACGTTTTGAAATGCCGGCAGGCAATTGAAACCGCTCTGCGCCCACAGGGCATTGGCGATATGAAGCTGGAAATCGGCGTCGGCGGATTGGAGTTGCCCCAGGAGCTTCCCGACGGCGGCATGGGCGTCGCCCGGGGGAGTGTGGAGGACCGCGGACATTTCGGCGGCGGTGCCGCCTCGCGCTCCGGCGCTGGTCATCATCAGCGCGCCGTAAACGCTCAGCGGCGAGCAAAACAGATTTCCCTGGGCCGATGACAGACCGGCATACAAATCGGTGGCGAACTGGTTGGCGGCATCCGCCGCGGACGGCTGGTCCGTCGCCCCGGCCCCGTCGGCCCAGGCCGTGCCGGCCGGCAGACATGCCAGTAAAGCCATACCCAGTAAGATGATGTATCGCATGAGTCCTCCGATGCCGGGGCTTGCCGGCAGCCTTTTCCAAATTAGCCCATGCCGCCTCTATCTTGGATGCGCGAATGGCCGAAACAGACTGCAAAAAAACGGAAAATGCCGGCTTCCCATTTCTATTGGCGGCCTGGAAGCTAATAATAGGATAGTAACGGAGACGCGCTTATGCGAATGGCCTTCGGGCTGGTGGGGTTGCTGGTAACGATCGGGGTCATCGCCTGGCTCATGCACGCGATCTATCTCCCCGACGTTCAGGCTTCGCTCCATGCCCAGCAGAAAGCGGAAACCTTTGTCAACCAACTCAACGGCGTCGATGCGAACGGCGTGAGGATCGAAGACACGTACGCCGCGTTTGCCGATATGCGCGGCGACGGAAAGCTGCAAGACCTCCAGATCACCCAGGTCAGGCCGGGGAGCCCGATGGAATTGAAATTTGGGCTGCGGGCCAACGATGTCGTCATCGCCGCCATCGACGGACATACGGTCCGCACGGACCTTAGCGGATTGGCCAACGAACAAGAGGGGAAGGATGCCATCCGTGACGCCTACACGTCGGACGGGCAATTGGTGGTGCAGCGCGGCGACGTTCAAATAACGCTGCCGCTGCCCAAACCGCAGCAACCCCCGCCTCCGCCGGCGCCCAGCAACACCACCGCGCAAAACCAGCAGATGCAGCAGAATGCCCAGCGCACCGAGCAGCAGCAGGAGCACGGCAAATCCGGCAACGGGGACGAGAACGGCACGATGGATGAACTCCATCAGCGCCTGCATGCATTACCGACGTATTGACGGGATGATTGGCTGTTTGACGCTGTTTCAAGAAGCTATGGGCGCCGGGGAAACCCCACGGCAGCGCCGTGGGCGTTCGGGGAAATCAATTGGAAACCGCGTCGTTGCCCGCTCACTGGGCCTTGAAATCCAGGTTGTCCATCACCGTGTTGGCGCTGAAGCGGATTTCGGCGATCGGGGTGCCGGCGGGAACCTGGAATGCCAGCCACACGTCCACGGGCCGGCCCTTTGCGGCGGGGATTTCCTGAAGGTGATTCTGGTCGTCGAAATTCCTGTAGTTGACGACGAGGTAATGTTTGGCGCTGCGCTGCACGGTCGCCCAGGCGCCGACGCATGGATAGGTATGCCCCGTCGCATCCGCCAGGGTGAAGTCGGAGACTCGCCGGCCCCATCCCCATATCGCGCTGGCGGAGCCTGAAACCGGCCCGGAGCAGTGGACCTGCACCAGCACGGTGTTGGGATCGACGGTCAGGGTGCTGACATTGTCGTCGATGGGCGTGCCGAGCTGGCTGACGGGCGTGTTCGCCGAAACAGTAAGCTGCGACCATTGACGATGTTCCAACTGGCCGGCGACGCCGGCGGCAAGCTGAACCACCCCGCTGTCATTGCCGGTGCCGCAGTTGATGGGCGCGGCCAACTTGTTGGAAACGGAGATGTCCTCGTAGCTGAGGCCGGAATCGCCGAGGGGATGTCCACCGCCGGCTTGAGCCGGGGCGGTTTCGCCGGCCGCGGGGGCCTGCGCCTGGGGAGCGGGGCTGGGGTTTTCGCCGGCGGCGCTTCCGGTCCAGATTCCATCGGTCTTCTCCAGAACTTTGGCGACCTCCGGCTTTCGGATGACGGGAGTCTTGTCCTTATTGGGAGGCGGTCCATACTCCACCGCCTTGCCGGAGAGATCGACCAACCCATAGCGCTTGAACTCCACGAACGATCCCTGGGGAAGTTGGAAGGGTATTTTGTTGTCTTCGCCGCTCATGACGTGATCGCGGTCAACGGCGAACACGAAATCAATGGTGCGCGGGGCGCCCATATCCGCGAGAAGGAAATCGTCCGGCCTGCACGCCACGGCAACGCCCTTGTCGTCGAGCGTGGCGACCGGGTAATAATTTTTGAACGGCGCGCCGTTGTCCGGCTCGCCGACGACCAAACGCATGGCGCCGGAGGAAAAGCGGAGGAGGTTGTCGTCGTCGGCCAGGTCTTTGCCGCTTAAGTTCATCCGCACCACCAGTACGATCTGATTGCTGTCGGCGGCGATGGTGGGCGGGGGGGGCGTGGCTCCATTGCGCATTTGGCTTGGCTCGCCGTCGATCTGGGGAATCGGCTTGGGCGGAGTATAAATGCCCTTGAGCGAAACCGTCTGGTCCGTCGCGGCGGCCGAGTGCTTGGCGCCGGGCTGTATCCCCAATCGCTGGGCATACAATTCGTCCACAAGATCGGGATGGACCGACGTAAACGGATCGTCAAACCCCAGCGATCCGTTCTGGGCACTGACGCGTTCTTCCAAACCCACGACCAAGTCGTCCTGCCTCAGCCAGACGTGCGATATGGAAGGATCGTCGGGATCGATTTTGTCGGCCTTGATCACGTCGTAATTGACGGTGTCCTGGTTCTGGCCGTTTTTGCCCATATAGCCGCCGGAAATATTCTGATCGGCGGTTTCAAACCGGGAGTACATGCCGATGGTGGGGCCAAACGGCAGGGCGTCGGCGGCGACGGCGACGATTCCGGTGGCGATCAGGCCGGCGATCAGCCCCATCACCGCGGCGCCGACTTTGTCAACGATCACCGGCAAACGAACGTTGCCCGGAACCAGCGAGTCGATGATCAGGCGGGGCAGGACATAGGCTGCGGCAAAGATGACGACCAGGGAAACGGACGCGGCCTGGTCGTAGATTTTGGCGTTGAAGAGCAAAGGGGCGGCCTGCTCGTACCATCCGAGGGCGACGACCGCCGCCAGGGCCGCGAGGATCGCCGAAATGGTCGCGCTGAAACACCCCTGGACGTAGTGGAAGAAGGCGATCACTCCGGCCAAGGCGAAAAGAATGAGGCTGAAAATCATGGGTCGATCCGTTTAACAATTGGCTCAAGGTTCGGCGCGTCTGGGTTGTGAGGAACGTTCGCGCGGCTTGGACGTTGGGCCGCGGGACGGGGGCCGAGGGCTCGCCGGCGGCCGGCCGCTCGCCGGCGCCGGACCGGCCCCGCTCTTGGGACGCGAGGAACCGCCCGATTCCGAATCGGGCTTCAAAACGCGCAGCACCTCTTCGACGCTTGTTTCCCCCGCCTGCACCTGCGCCAGCGCCATCTCCTGCAAAAGCCGGCCGCGCTTGCCTCGCTGGGCCTGCCTGATCTGGCTATCGGTCCCACCGCCGGCGATCACGTTGCGAATCTCGTCGTCGATGACCATCACCTCATAAATTCCCAACCGGCCCTTGAACGCCAGATCGTTGCAGAAATTGCAGGGAACGGGATTGCCCTTGGCATCGCGCATCGGCTCCTTTCGGGCCTGATACAGTTTGCCAACGGCATCGGGATTCATGTTCAGTTTTCTGAGCGTGGTGGGATCGGGCGTGTAGCCCACCTTGCACGCCGAGCAAAGCCGCCGCACCAGCCGGCCGACGATGATCGCCCGCAGATTCTTCATCGCCAGGGCGTCATCCCCCACCAGCTTGCGCCATTGCCGCAGGGCATCCAAGGCGTTGCCCGCGCGCATTCCGACGTACACCCGCCGTTCGCCCGCGGCAAATTGGGCCAGATCGGCGGCGCTGTGCGGATCCTCCAGGGAAGTCACCATGAGGACGTCCGGCTCCTGGCTGACGACCCAGTTCACCTGCTTGGCCTCTTCGGCGGGCGGCGCATTGGCGGCCAAGGCGTTTTGGGTCACGCCTTCGAGATCAAATTCCGGAGCGCGCTCGATGGTATGGACGTGGAACAAAAAGGCGTCGTGGGCCCGGATCATCCCATAGCAAAGACTGGTCAGCCCCTGCCCGCGCGGCGCGCCCAGCAGAACGACTCCCCCGCCGCCCTGCACCAACTCGCGAACGGAATTCAGCTGCTCCTCGCTGAACCCCATCAAGTCGATCTTGAAATCCTGCCTGTCCTTGGGATTGGTGATCAGGCGCACGGATTCGCCCTGCGCGCTGCCGAACGACGTGATCTGAATCGTATATTTCTTCCCGTCAACGGCGGCCTTGAACGTTCCCGTCTGCGGCTTGCGGCGCTCTTCCATATCGAGCCCGGCAACGCTTTTCAGGAATTGCACCGCCGCTCCCGCCTTGTTCCGATCCATCGCGTCCCCGTGATAGCGCATGCCGTCGACCATGTAATGCGCGGCCGTCGGCTCCCCCGCGACCAGTTCCAACCGCTCGGCGCCCAGGCGCAGGGGCTTGGTCAAAAACTGCTGGGCGGATTCGTAGCGCAACGACTCGGGCGTGTCCGAGGGCGGCGCTTCCTCCATGGCGCCGCTCTGGTTCATAATCATCACCTGCCCGGCGACGGCTTTGACATTTTTTTGCTTCTTCTCCCGCTTCAGCAGGCCACTCCACCAGTCCGCAAATTGCTGTCTCAGGTCGCCAAGCCCGATGGTGCGCGACCGCATTGCCAGATATGCCGCGATGTCCGCGACGAACAATCCAACCAACACGCCAATCGCCAATCCAAAACCCGGCAGAAAGAAAAACAGCAGATATCCGCCGACCAGGGCCGCCATCATGACGCTGTTGACGATCTCCCGAGGCAGGCGTGCCTCCGGGCCGTCCTTGTCAATCCACGACAGGAGCCTGAGCCAGACGAGCAGCACAACCAGGATGGCCCCCGCCTTCCATGGATTGACGTATCCCCCCATCTGAACTGCGGCCAAAGCGGCAACCGACATTCGTCACTCCTCAGAGACAGTAAAACTCCAGAGCTTGAACATTGTACGGCCAGAGGCCGACGAGTTCCAAACATTACGCCAATGGCAGCGGGCCGTTGTCGGGCGGCTTGGCGGGTGGGGCCGGCGGATTCGCCGGCGCCGACGGCGAGGGATCGTCGATCGTGTAGACCTTGGGAGCTTGCTCGTCTTGCTTCACGCGCCGCTCGGATGCCTCCTGAGCCGCTCGAATCTTCTGCTTTGCCTCATCGCTCAGGGGAATAATCACTTCCTTTTTGTCTTCGCCGCGGCGAAGCACTTCAATCATGTCTCCGCTGAGCTCCCGAAACGTCAACCCGCCCGTCGCCAGAAAAAGCATCACGACCGCAATGATCTGAATAAAACCGGCCAGCACGTAACAAACCGCTTTGATGCTCTGCGCGCTTTCGGGAAACACGTGCGCAACCGCATCCAGGAATATGACGGCCACGACCGCAATGAATGCCGCATAATACTGGCTTTTGTTCTTGATCAGCGACGGGATCGCCAGGCAAAGGAATATGAACGCGACGATGGCGGTGGTTACACCTTGCATTGGCTCAAAGATATCATTTCCCCGGCGCCGCGGCCACGTCAAAAGCCTTGTTCGCCCAACTGATCGGCGTGGACGCCGGATCGAAAACGTTGATTGAATCCTCCGGTTTCACCAAAACGCCCGGGGAAAGAACAGAGGGAATTTGCCCGCCGGGCGGCAGTAGAATGATCCGCCAGCGAAACAGATTCACCGGCGGCAAACAGTATGGGGCCGGTTCCGCCTGAACGTACAGATTGGGGTTTTGTGAGGCGGCTGACAGCCGACCGTCGATTGCCGCGGCCGCCTGGGCGCGCGAATCGTCCGATGATGAATCGCGCAAGAACCCGCGCTCGTAAGCTGCACCGTGAACGGCGGCGATCACAAGCAGGATGGTTCCCGCATAGGCGCGAAGCGGCGGAGCGCCGTTAAATCGCGCCATGGCGAAAAACGCCGCGAGCATTAGGGCCGTATCCGCGAACACGGCGAATCTGGCATATTCGCCCGGTTTGTCGGCGGCAAAGACGGCGAAGTCGATGAGAACGATCGCGGCGGGCGCGGCCAGCAGCCAGCCGATCCGCTGGGCGGATTCGCCGCATCTGACCACCAGCACCGCCGCGCTCAGTGCGCCGATAATCGCCAGCGGCCAGGACATTCCGGCCGCGACGAGGACGGCGGCATGGGCCATGCTCGATCCCAAGCCTCCGGCCGGATACATCGCACGGGTGTTGGAGAAATTGGCCAGCAGCACCGCGCGGTCCCCGGCGAGATGAATCGCGACGTACGGATTGGCGGCAAAATAAATCGCCGCCGAAATAAGCAGCCCGACGATGCAGACCGCCGCGAACCGCCCTCCGCGGTCGCGCCGCATCAGCGACATCACGGGAAGAACCACCAGTGCCACAATTCCCCAAAGCACCATTCCCGCACTGGCGCCGCAAGCGACGGCGGTCCAGATGATCCATTTCCATCGCCCCGTCTGGACGTAGTTCCCCGCGGCCAGCACCGCCAGCAGCATCAGCGCGGTCCCCGCGAGGTGCGGTTTGCACTCGTGAGCCAGGTCCACCACCACGGGCATGCACGTAAAACAGATTGCCGCCAGCGCGGGCAAGAGCAACCCGCCGGCGACGCGGCGCATGATCGCGAACACGGCCAAGACCGCCACGATGCCCCAGGCGGCGGAATATGCCCGGCCGAGGATATAAAACCGCCCGAAGACCTGCGGCGAATCGAGGTAATACGTCGGGTCGTTCGTCACCGTCACGTACCCCACCATCGACGCCGCCTTCACAATCGCCCCCAGCGGATAAATCCACAATCCGCCGTATTGATACAACTTGGGATCGAATTGGAAATTGTCCGGATGCATCTTGGCCAGGGCGCGGAACGAGATCATTTCATCCGGTTGATTGCTGTAAAGGCGATAGCGGCGCAGGATGCGGGCGCGGCTTACGTCGTCCCGCGCGCTGGCCGCGCTCAAATCGCCGAAATTCTTCCGGTTGTATTCCTCGACGTATTGGTGCAGCTTTTTCTGGGCGGCCTGGGCGGCATCGCGCGCTCTATCGGCGGCTTTCTCATCATCGCCCAGGCGCAGGGCGGCGTATCGGCGGTCGGCGGCATCCGCGGCGGCCACAAGCGCGGCCGCCGCCTGATCGCCTTGCCGCACAAGCTGATCCGCGGTGGCGCCGTGGACATTCTCCAGGAGCGGGACGGGATTTGAGCGGTCGGCGATCGGGTGAGCGGCCGCGTCGGCGGGCAGATCGGCGTTGTCATCCCAATCGCCCGCGAGGCGTTCGATGCCGACACCGGTCAGGCGATAGGAATTCAGCGCCGCGGCGGCCGAGTCCGGCCCGGCGCCGAAGAGGACGGGGTCGATCGCATGGGATGGCAATCCCCAATTGATTCCCGCGCCGAAGACCACCGCCGCCAGAATGACCAATCCCCCTGCCAGGAGCCTCCGCCGAGATTTTTCGAGCATGGGCAAAAGTGTAAAGACAAATGGCGTCTTGACCAAATTTCGGCGCTTCACTACCGTACCCACCCGGTTTGCCGGCGGGGAGGGCCATCGCATTTGGCGATGGCGTTCAAGGGTTCAAGGGTTGAAGGGTTCAAGGCAAGGGGAACGTATTTCCCTTGAACCTTTTGACCCTTGAACCCCGTCGCCAAATGCGATGCCCCTGGCCGGCGTGGAAAGTGCCAACGGGTAAGCTTGTAAGCGGCACGGCTTTGTGCAAAATGTCACGAGGTCGGCTGCGGAGCGCTTTGATGGCCAAGCAGGATGATTCTAAATGGGTCCGCCTGGCTGGCTTGGGAACGGAAATTGCCGTCGGCGCGGGTCTGGGAGCCCTGATCGGAACGTGGATCGATCGCAAATTTCATTGCGATCCGTGGGGCGTGGTGATCGGGACGCTTCTTGGAATATCGGCCGGAATGTATCTGTTGATCAAAGAGGCGATCAACGCCAACAAGAATTGACCGCGGGCGAATTGAAATGAAGACTCTGTTCATCATGCCATTGGTCGTGGCGACGTTTTTCGCGGCGGCGGCGGTGATATTGGCCGTTTGCGGGGTGCGCGTTCTCCTGGGCGAGGCACTGACGGCCGGTACGATCTCGGCGGGCGCGGGAATTTTGGGGTTGGTTCCGATATTGGCGGGCCGGCAAAGAGACCCCGTGGGGGTAATTCAACTGGCGTTGGTTGGAACGGTGCTGCATCTGGCGGGCGCTATTGGATTCGCCGGCGCAGCCATCGCGATGCACGTTGTCGCGGGGCGATTGCCGTTCGTCGGCTGGCTTTTCGCGGGGTACTGGGTATCGCTGATTACTCTGATCTGGGAATTGCGCCGGAGGATTGTGACTACGAGCGGCGTGGCGAAGGTACAACAATCATGATGAGTCCGATATTCGCCGCCGTCGATCCGCTGGAGCACGTGGTTTCCCACCCGATGTTCGGGACCCACCTGAGGTGGTTCACCAATCAGAGTTTCATGGCGCTGGTGGCTGCGGGGCTGATGCTGCTGATCTTCACGCGGCTTTTTCCCCGCCCGGACAGTTCGGCGCCGACGGGGGCGAAAAATTTCTTCGAGTCGATCCTGGAATTCCTGCGGATTGAAGTTTTTCGCCCGGCTTTGAAAGAACATACCGACAAGTTCGTGCCGTTTCTCTGGACCGTTTTCTTTTTCATCGGATTTTGCAACGTTCTAGGCTGCATTCCGTTCGCCGACTTTTTCGAGCTAATCAGCGGCGGACACATTCACCATCTCGGCGGGACGGCGACGGGATCGATCAACACCACGGCGACGCTGGCGATTTGTGCCTTTTTCTTCATCCATTTTCACGGCATTGACACCGTGGCGCACGCCCTAATGAACGGAACCTACGGCCAGGGGCATCATCAGGAACACAGCAGCAACGGCCATCCGCCGCACGAGGCGGCGCACGATCTGGAACACATGCGCGCCGAGGCATTGCCGGCGGAAGTTTCCGCCAACCCGGATGCCCTGAAGAATCCCACGCAGCATTATCGCGATGACGAATTCCGGCTGCGTCCCGCGGAAAAGGCTGCCGCCGACGTTTATGACCAGCAATTCAAGAAATTGACGCCGGCGATGGCGATTCTTCTGGCGATTCCGTTGTATCTTTGGAATTTCGCGCCCCATCCGTTCAAGCCGCAACCCGGCGAGTCCAAGGCCAAATGGCTAATGGACGTGCCGTTTTTCCTGTTTCTGCTTGTGCTGGAACTCGTTGGGGCAATGGTGAAGCCGTTTGCGTTGTGCATGCGTCTGTTCGCCAACATGGTGGCGGGACACGCCGTAATGGCGGTTTTGATCAGCCTGATCGTCGCGTTGCCCACGTTTTGGGGACAACTGGCGATCGGATTGCCGATTGGATTTTTGCACCTGGCGATCCAGTTTCTGGAGCTTTTCGTGGCGTTATTGCAGGCGTACATCTTTACCTTTTTGACGACGTTGTTTATCGCCAGCGCGGTGGCGCCAGAGCATTAGAAATTTTGACGGACCTCCCCGGTTTAGCCGACGACCGGGCCTTCCCAAACAAAACGTCGGCATACATTCGGATCGGGCAAGGCCCGGAAGGAAATCGTCATGCAGATGTTGAACCTATTGGCGCAAGCGGCGCCGCTGATCTCCGACAAAGGAGTGGGGGTTGGCGGCGCGGCGATCGGGTTTGGGTTGGCCGCCATCGGCGCGGGCCGGGGCATCGGCCAAATCGGCGGGCAGGCGTGCGAAGGAATCGCGCGACAGCCCGAGGCCGCCGGACGCATCGGCACCAACATGCTGATCGCCGCCGCGCTGGTCGAAGGCGTGGCCTTCGGCGCGATCGTTTTCGGATTTCTGTTGGCCCACGGGCTGTAAGCAATCCGCCACCGCCGGCCTCAACGCCGGCGATGGCTTTTTCCGGGATTGAGGCATCATGCCAATCACCACTCTGCTGGCAGAAGGCGAATTGATTGATCCGAACCTCGCGCAAGCGATCTGGATTTTGGTTCTCTTTCTCGTCGTTGCGTTCATCCTTTACAAGACGGCCTGGAAGAACGTGCTGGTCGGCCTGAAGGCGCGGGAAGAGCGGATTCGGCAGGACATCTCTGATGCCGAAGCCGCGCGAGCCAAAGCGGAGGAAACCCTCCGCCAATACGATGCACGCCTGGCCAGCGCGGAAGACAAGGTTCGGGAGATTCTCGACAAGGCCGCGGTGGATGCCGAGAAGATCGCCACTGGCATCCGCATGAAGGCTCAGGTGGAGGCCGAGGATGCCAAGGAACGCGCCACCAAGGAGATCGACGCCGCGAAGAACACCGCGCTGACCGAGATTTATCAGCAGACGGCCGATCTGGCGACCAGCATCGCGGAAAAAATCGTTCGCCGGACACTTAACGCCGACGATCAACGCGATCTGGTGAACCAGAGCCTCGAGCAATTCCAGAACGCCAGGCGGAACTGATCAGCCATGCACAAGGACACTCAACAGTCTCCGCTGGCAATGGCCTACGCCGAAGCGCTGCTTCAGTTGGCCAACGAGTCCAACATCGCCGCGTCGGTCGGGGAGGAACTCGGCGGCTTGCGGCAGATCATCGAGACGGACAAGCTGTTCGCGCAGTTGCTGGCCGATCCGGCGATCAGCACCGAAGAGCGCGGGCAACTGCTCCACCGTGTTTTCGACGGGCGCGCATCGGCGCTGATGAGTCATTTTCTCGGCCTGGTCAACGTAAAGGGCCGGCTGGTTCTCCTCCCGGCTATCGCCGGCGCGTACGATGATTTGCTCGACCAGCAGCAGGGCATCGTTGAAGTGGACGCAACCGTCGCCCAGGGTCTGGGCGACGATCAGTTGGAGGCGGTGCGCCGCAAGGTGGGCGAGGTCCTGAAACGCGAGGCGGTGGTTCATCAGCACGTGGATCCGGCAATCATCGGCGGCCTGGTCCTTCGCGTGCAGGACCAGCTCATCGACGGCAGCGTCCGATCACAATTGGCGGCAATGCGGCGACAGCTTATGGACGCCCGGCCGGTTTAGAAAGAGAGAATTTGAATGGCCATCAACGTTTCTGAAATCACCAGCATCCTGAAGCGCGAGATCGCGGGCTTCGAGCAGCGATTGCAAATCAACGAAGTCGGAACGGTCATCGACGTCGGCGACGGAATCGCCCGCATCTACGGCCTGCAAAACGCCATGGCCGGTGAACTGCTCGAATTCCAAAACGGCGCAATCGGGCAGGTGTTCAATCTCGAAGAAGATTCCATCGGCTCGGTGGTCTTCGGCGACTACCTCACGATCAGCGAGGGGGATTCGGTGAAGAGCACGGGCCGGCTGCTGGAAGTGCCGGTGGGGGATGCGGTGATCGGGCGGGTGGTGAACCCGCTGGGCCAGCCGCTGGACGGCGGGCCCGCCATCCAATCCAGCGAAACGCGCAAGATGGACATAGTCGCCCCCGGCATCGCGGAGCGCCAGCCCGTCAAGGAACCGCTCCAGACCGGCATCAAGGCGATCGACAGCATGATCCCCATCGGGCGCGGCCAGCGCGAACTGATCATCGGCGACCGCAAGACCGGCAAGACCGCCATCGCCCTGGATACCATCATCAATCAAAAAGGCACGGGCGTGAAATGTTTTTACGTGGCGGTCGGACAAAAGGAATCGTCCGTCGCGCAGGTGGTGGACGTGCTGAAAAGCCACGGCGCGATGGAATACACGACGGTGGTCGTCGCCGGCGCGGCCGACCCGGCCCCAATGCAATATATCGCCCCCTACGCCGGCTGCGCGATGGCCGAGTATTTCATGTGGAAGGGCCAGGCGACGCTGTGCGTATATGACGACCTGAGCAAACAGGCGGCGGCGTATCGGCAGCTATCGCTGCTCCTGCGCAGGCCGCCCGGCCGCGAGGCATATCCCGGCGACGTCTTCTATCTACACAGCCGGTTGCTCGAACGCGCCGTGAAACTCAGCAGCGACAAGGGCGGCGGCAGCCTGACCGCCCTTCCGCTCATCGAAACGCAGGAAGGCGAAGTTTCCGCCTACATTCCCACCAACGTCATAAGCATCACCGATGGGCAGATTTATCTTGTTCCGGAATTGTTCTTCGCCGGCGTTCGCCCCGCCATCGACGTGGGAATCAGCGTGAGCCGGGTCGGCGGTAACGCCCAGAACAAGGCCATGAAAAAAGTCGCCGGCGGCCTCAAGCTCGATCTGGCGGCGTACCGGGAGCTGGAGGCCTTCGCACAGCTTGGAACGGAATTGGACAAGGCCACCCAAAAGCAACTCGATCGCGGCGCCCGGCTCGTGGAATTGCTCAAACAGCCGCAATTCAGACCCATGTCCGTCGAGCAGGAAGTGATGGCGGTCTATGCCGGCACCCAGGGATATCTGGACGATGTCCCCATTTCGCGCATCCAGGAGTTCCAGACCGCCTTCCTGGCCTATGTTGACTCCAGCGCCGGGGATTTTCGCAAGGACCTGGCAACCAAGGCGGAATTGACCCGCGATCTGGAGGCGAGGCTCAAGCAATCCCTGGGCGACTTCAAATCCAGGATTTGGAAAAAATAACCCCGCATTGAAGATTCTTGGAATTCCCCCGCTGATCTGGGGCGGCCTATAATGTTGGAATGCTCCGAGGGGGCCGATAGACGTGAAGTTGTGCATCCACGGAATAATCTGCCCCGCTTTTGACCGATAATTCGATTTCCCCATGAATATAATTGGACGAATTGTGAATATAGCCGCGTTTCCAGCGTATAGATGTTGGAGAAAGCCGCGGTACGTATGTTGGGGAGCTTATTGAAATCCTGGAATGCCTCCCGTCCAGAGGGGGGAGCATCTGCGATGAACACCGAGTCAGCCATCGACGGCCAATCCATGGACCGGCCCGAAAGTACCGTTCCCAGCCGTCTGTACGGCTATGAGGTCATCGACTTCCTGGGTGAAGGGGCGGGCAGCGTGATCTATGCCGCCTCCGATCCGATTACCCACCAGCTTTACGCGATCAAGCACGTCGTGGTGAAGGTGGAAAAAGACCAGCGATTCATCGAACAACTCGTCAACGAATTCGACGTCGGTTCCAAGGTGTCCCACCCGGCGCTTCGCCGGTGCATCGACCTGAAAATGACCAAGCCGCTCCTGCGCAAGGCGACCGAGGCGGCGCTGGTGATGGAGCTGGTCGAGGGAACCAGTTGCGAAACCCGCCCGCCAACCGACATGGGCGTGCTGATGGACGTTCTCCACCAGACCGCCTCGGCCCTGGCGGCCCTGCACCAGCAGAATTTCATCCATTGCGACCTGAAGCCGAACAACATCCTGCTGAAGCCCGACAAGAAGGTGAAGATCATCGACTTTGGCCAGGCCTGTCCGGTTGGATCGGTGAAAAAGCGGATTCAGGGGACTCCTGATTTCATCTCGCCGGAGCAGGTGAAATGCGAGCCGGTGACGGTGCAGACGGACGTTTACAATCTCGGCGCGACGTTCTATTGGCTGCTGAGCGGGCAGAAGCTGCCGACGCTTTTCACGCTGAAGAAGTCCCGCAACAGTTTTCTGGTCGCCGACGCCATCAAGGCGCCGCACGAATACAATTCCAAGGTGCCGGAGAACCTTTCCAATCTGGTGATGGAATGTTGCCGGATTACGCCCGCCAAACGTCCGGCGAATATGCCGGAGCTTTGCCGAAGGCTGGAGATTATCCAGCATACCCTGACGGGAACACCTCAGTCTTCGGCGATGCTGGCGTAAGAGCGATTACAAAGATCGTTTGCACTTCCTGTAGCCCCGGATGTACATCCGGGGCTTCGATAAATTTTAGCTTTGTTACGAGTATGACGTTCCTCATGCGAGGCGGAATCGCGTTTGCCAAAAAAAACTTGAATACTGATTGAACACCCCCCAATTCGGTGCCGAAGCAAATACCGCATCAACTATATCCAGCCAGATATGGAGGGAAGCTATGGGCACGCATCGGGGTAGTGGAGCAATGCAATCCAACTTTCTCCGATGGCCAATAGCGGTGGCCATCCTGTTGCTGCTTACCGCCAGCGGATGCCAGACGGCAGGGGTTGGCCCATTGCCTGCCGGACCGGGTATTGCCACGGAGCGCGACCTGACGCCATGGCTGGCAACGGCAACGGAGACGGAGCAATTCGGCTGCCTGATGGAGATCAACGTTCCCAGCGAACAAGGCTCATACGACACATGGGCCCTGGCCACGCCGGTAGCGGCGCAATCGGTGGAGGTGGACGTCCGCGCCTGCGCGGGCGCGGCGGGGGATTTCAATGGCGAAGCCGTGATCGTCAAGGGTAAGAGCATTGCCCGGGGCAAACGCCATCTGCCGCTGCTGGTAGCCAAGCGCATTGTTCCGGCCGACGCAAACGGCAAGGCATTGCCCGATTCCGGCCAGCACGTGGTGATGGCGCCGGGACCTGATCCGGTTACGGACCAATTCGATCCGCTGGTGGGATTTCAAGCCTCTGGGGACGCGGTTGCCCTATCCGCCAAATGATTGGATCGCCGGAAAACTCAGCCGGCGTAGGGAGGGCGTACTCGCGCATCAACGATGGCAGAACAAACGGTGGGCGAGTACGCCCAACCTACGCCCGCTGCCGCATCACCCCCACCAAGCATCGGGGGCCAACATGCAGGAACTTCGCCGAAGGCTGGAGATCATCCAGCATACGCTGGTCGGCGAATCATCGTCGTCGTTGTCCAGCAAGCTGGCGTAAGGAAACGCTCCGGAAGACAATTCCCGCTTTCCGAAACGGAACGGAACCCTTCATGCGGGGCGATTTCGAGCGACTCATCCACGACGCAGAGCGGGCCAACTTTTCGGGGTGGGATTTTGGGTTTCTACGCGACCGGCTAATCGAAGATCCGCTCCCCTGGGACTACGTGCGTCGCGTTCGGCAGCAGCTTCCCGCAGCCAGTACGATGCTCGATCTCTGCACTGGCGGAGGCGAGCGCCTGGCCAGCCTTGCCCCATTGCCGCAATGCACGATCGCCACGGAGTCCTACCCGCCCAACGCTCCAATCGCGTCCCACCGGCTGCGAAAGCTGGGTGCAGTTGTCGTGCAAGTCGACGAGGAAACCCAAAATTGCTTCGGGCCATCGGGCGCTCAGGATGGCCGACATCCAAGACGGGGCCTTCCGCTGGCAGATTCGTCTTTCGATCTGATTATCTGCCGGCATGGTTCATACTCCTCCGAGGAAGTGGCCCGTTTGCTTCGACCCGGGGGAACTTTCATCTCGCAACTCGTCGGCGAAGACAACTATCCGGATCTGAACAGCCGACTTGCTGGACCGCGCACTGTTTGGATTCCGCCAGGAAGCCCAGAGCCGCCGACGTTGGAAGAGTTTGGACTCGACGTGCTTGAGCGGCGTGAAGCCAAGCCGCAGTCAATCTTCAAGGACATCGGAGCGATAGTCTATTATCTTAAAGCTGTTCCCTGGCAAATTGCCGACTTCGGCGTCGAACGATATCTCGATCGCCTTCGCCATCTTCACGAGGAAATGCGGGATACGGGTGGGCTACGAACGCACTACCACCGGCATCTCGTCGTGGCGCGCAAGCGATGAGCGGGCCGGCCCAATGTCAAAATTGAATACAAATGCAATGGGGGAGGGGCGGGAATAAAGAATTGAGAGAGCCGAAAGGCCCGTAACCAATCAATTCCGCCATGGCCCGGCTCAATGTCCGTGCGGCAAGCCCTGGAACAAACCATTGAGAATCGCCTTTTTCGCGGCGTCCTTGATGAGTTGCGCGATCGTCTGATCCAGTTCCAGTTTCGGATGGTTCATGTCGCCCTTCATCGGGACGACGACCGTATCGGGGATGTATTGCTGATCGTTGACGGGAATTAAATGGGCAAACAATGCCGTTGGAATGGTTGCCGTCATCGGCGCGAACTGCTCGGTGGCCAGCACCACCACTCCGGCAAAACGCAGGGGTTTGTTGCCGTCGATCATCATCGTCGTATCTTCCGTCACTTTCCCGCGCGCGAACTTCACGTCGGCGTCGTCGATTTCGGCGGAGACGCTGGAGTTGCCGAACACCGCCAGCAATTCGCTGCCAAGCTGCAATTCCTTCACGGAATACTGCACCTCGGCGGTCCCCTTGTTCAGAGGGGAATCCTGCGTCATCAGGCCGCTCAAGGGCAGATGGTCAACCTGTAAAATCGACACGGTCACCAGCCCGCGCGCCTGCTTGGCGTCGACGAACGCCGGGTTGTTCAGCACCTTGCCCAGGATGCTCTTGGACATCGTCGGGTTGATCGACACGTCCTTCAGAATGTAATGCGGACCGGCGGCCGTGGCTCCGCTGACGGACAGAAGCATCGGATCGGACCGAAGGTCCACGGTGACGACGCCCAAATCCAGAGTCCCGCCATTGCACGTCGCCGGGTGCGGCGCATTGCCGCCTTCCGGTTGATCCGCATAAACCGTCCGCACGATTCCGCCGGTCAGATCGATCGGCAAATCGAAATTCTGCACCGTGATTCCCTGAGTCGAGACGCTGTCGATCGTCAGATAGCCATCGGCCTTGAGCATCGTGACGGCCTGGCCGAACGGCTTGTCCGCCGGAAGGCTTCCGATCACCTTGAAATCACGCGACTGTTTCCCGCTGATCACCATGTCCGCGTAGGTCTTTTGCTGTTCGGGCGAAAGCAGCGACTTGACGATCGGCCACAACTTGGCCAGATCGTAGGACAGCCGCAGGGAGACGGGATTGTCGTCGGCGATCTGCCGCCGCAGCACGATGTCGTCGATCGTCCCGGAAATGCTCACGCCGGCGGCGCCGGTGGAGTTCAGCGCCAACACGATCGGATTCGCCTTGTCGATGAGGACCGAAAGCGTTTTTAGATCGTAATCCAGCGGATTTTGGATGGTGAGGTTGTTCTCGGAAAACAGCACCGGCGCGGGCTCGCCCTTCGGCCCCGGCTGGCCCATCACGACGAATTTCGTGATCGCCCCACCGCCGCGCACGTGCAGACGTGGATCGGACGCCGCCTTGGCAATCGCTTCATTCAGACAGAGTTGGCCCTGATATGGATACGAATTCGGTTTGGCTCCGCTGAATGTTTCGGCAACCCTGGCCAACCGCGCAAGATCGCCGCTGATTTGAATTGCGCCTTGCACCGACATGTTGGCCGGATCGTTCAGGTTGTTCGCAACGATGGGTTTTTGATCCGTCAGCCCCACCGTCGTGCCGATGCCGGTATCTACCGACAGCGCCGTCACCGACGCCTGGACCAGTTGATCCATCACCGGCATCTGGCCCGTGGCATCCTGCCGCGTATCCACCTCGGCCGACAATTGGGCGCTGATGTCGTTCGGCCACGCCGTGGCATTGTTGCCCGATTTAATCGCCAGGTTATGAACCAGCGCCTCGCTGACGTTGGCGGTTGTGGAATTGCCTGACCGCGAGACGTTCACCTTCAGCGTCGCCAAGCCGCTGGTCACCTGCGGGGGCGCCGCCGCCACGATGACTTTTTCTCCGGGCGCGGGCGCCGCGGCCTGATTGAACAGCAGGTTCACCAGCGCATCCACTTTTGCCAAATCCACGTCATCCGCCTCGACGTTCACCGATTGCAACTTGTCGAACAACCCGACCGGAACGAGCTTGTCGCCCTGCCGAGTCGCCAGGACGATCTGGCCGTTGGTGATGCTGAGCTTCTTGGCAAAGGACGTATCCACGCCGACGGTTACGTCGTGAACCGCCGACATGTCACCCTCCAGAGTCGCGACCGCCAGCAGATGCGCATTTTCATTGTTCAACAGATTGCCGACCGTCAACGAATTCACGGAAAAATCGGCCGTGGCCTTGTTGGCAGCCGATGCGCGTTCCAGCCGGATCGTTCCGGCGACCGATCCGGTCTTAAGCTGGCGCAGCGACGCCATCTGCTCCGGCGGCAACACCATCGCTCCGAGAGCAAGCAGTTTGGGCAAATCGGCTTGGGCGAGTTGGATCGTTCCCGACGCGGCCATCGTGCCCGATGTGGCCAGGGCGAAATCCAGCGGCGTCTGCGCGTCGCCTTGAACCTTCAATTCGTCACCCATCTGGAAATAAAGCTGCGGCAAATTCGCGTGAATCTGCCCGCTGCCCGCCGACACCGAGCCGCCGATCGCCAGCGCCACGGTCTGATTGCTGATCGGCGTGACAACCGCTCCCGAGCCCCGCTGCTCCAACGTCAGATTGGCAATCGAGAACGCCAAGGGCTTTTGAATCGTCAGGGTGGTCCCGTCGTAGGATGCCAGCATCGAGCCGGTCAGTTTGCCGGACGTGCAGACCAGCAGATTCTGAGCGACCATTTGCAAGACCGACGGCTTGGTCGCCGTCCCGGTGATCGCCGGCGACTGCGGCATCACCAGCGGCAGCAGCGGCCCAAACGCCGACTGCAAGGCCGCCAAATCCCCATCGCATTTGGTCAGCTCGATTCGCGGCGCCGAAATCGTTTCTCCCACGGTCGCATCCGATGAAATCTCGGTCGCCAGCAATGGGGCATCCGCGGTCCCTACCGTCGCCGTCACCGTCAGATTCTTGATCGATGCAACGTTCTTGTCGTTGACCGCCCCGCTGCCGGCCACCACCAGGGAAACCGCCGGCACGTGCGCCGTCTGCGCCGTCCCAAGCTCGTCAACCAGGGTCAAATCGGTCGGCTGCACTTTGATTTGAAGAGGCTCGTCGAAGCCAAAGCCGCTGTCGCCGAACCGGCCCTTGCCAGAAATCGTCAGGCTTCCAGCGGCGACGCGAACCGAATTGTCCGCCAGTCTCTGCGCGAGCGTCGGCTGCTGGCCATCCGCGGGTTTCGGCACGAACAGCGACATCGCCCCGCCGAATTCCTCCTGCAACAGACGTAAGTCCACGCTTCCCTGCGAGATTGCAAACGATGGGATCGACACGCCGTATCTTCCCCCGAGATTCACGTCGCCCCCAGCCGCGAAATTGATCGCCGGCGACTGGATCGCCACCGTCAGGCCGTTCACGCCTTCGACGAACAACCTCGCCGTGTGACGGAGATTTCCGCCGATGGCGGCCGTCAGCTTGGGATCGTCGATCGTGCGCTTGCCGGGGATGTCGATATGAACGCCGGTCGCGCTAAAATCAGCGCCGAAGCCGACGTTGCTCTGGTCGGCCGTCAGATCGCCGTCCGTATGCGCATTGAACGCCACCGTGCCGCCCATCGACACGTGCGAACCCGCCGGGGCGTGCAGAAGAGAATCCAGATCGATCACCTGGCTGATCTGCTGTTGAACGCTCTTCAGATCGCTGTTGCCCTGGAATTTGATTTTCCCCAGCGTTTGGCCGCCGCCTTGAATGCTGGCGAATGCGCTGGTGAAGCTCAGCTTGACGTCGCGGACGTCCGGATGATCGCCCCCCACCGCCGTCAGACCGGCCGTCGTTGCGATATCGTTCAGATGGACGGGCGTTCCGGCATTGGTCCCGCTGAAATCATTCAACTGGGTTTGCGTCGCGATGGTCGCCTGGCCGTTGGCCAACGTGATCGTGGTCTGGTGCGATAGCCGCCCGCTGGTCAGGCTCGTGCCCTGTTCCAGATGCAGGAGGTGCGGGACCTGGCTGACGAGGCCGGCGACGTTCAAATCCGCGGTGATTTTCACGTCGCCCGCGCCGGGGATGCTCGCCGTCTCGGCCGTTCCCGAGGCCGGCGATTTGGCCAGGCGCCCGGCGATCGCCTTGAGCACGTCCGCCATCCCTTGCAGCGAATCCTGCGGAACGTCCGCGTGTACCGCGATCTGGTCCGCTTGAGCCGCACCCTTCGAGTGAAGCGTCACCGGCATATCCAGCTTGATGGCCGCGTTCTTCCCCGCCGTCGAGGCAAGCGACGCTTTGATCCCAATCCGCACTTTCTGCAGCGCCACGGTATCCCCCGAAAGCTGCTTGCCCCCCGCCGACAGGTCCGCAACGTCGATCCCCACGTCCGCCGAAACGTTGTCCAGCGTGTTGACGGTCGCGGTGATTTTTCCGTCCAGCTTGCCGGTTACGTCGAGATTCAAATGATACGAGTGCAATAACTGCGACACGGCGGCGAGATCGCCTTGCGAAAGCTCGATCGTCTGATTGGCCGCCAGATGATCGGCGTCCACCAGGTTGTTCTGAATGGCCGACACCGTTCCGTTGACCTTCACCAACACGAAATTCTTTTCATCAAGCTGAAGTCCCAGATCGACGCTGTCCTCGATGGGCTGGTTGATGTCTTTGATGGTGACGCTCACGTTCAGCGGATTCTGCTGCGGGATTCCCACCGTCACCTTGTTCGGGTCGTCCTGGAACGTTCCCGTCACGTTCTGGAGATGGATTGTCCCCTTGACGTTCGGCAGCTTCGACGGCTGGTTGCTCGGCGGCTTGTTGCTGGGCTTGAGCGCTTTGAGGAAATTCAGTTCCCCCGCGGAATCGATCACCGCGTTGAAATCAACGCCCGAAATCGTGACGTCCCCCAGGTCGATGTTCCCCGTCGCCGCTTTCAGGAGCGAGATCGGCGTGCTGATCTGGGCGACCGAAAGCAGGTGCTCGTTGTTCGCGTCATCGAGCTTCACGCCTTCAATGTGAACTCCGCTGAGCCAACCGAAGGACCAATCCTTGATTTCGAGCTTGCCGTTGAGCGCGCTGCTGTTGATCTGGCCGACGACGATGCCGCGCACCATCCCCGTGCTGACGATCGACGGGGCCAGGACGACAAGCAGGAGGATCAAGACAACCAGGGCGATGGCGGTCTTGAGCAGCAGCCGGCGTTTCTTTTTTTTTGTGGGCTTGGCGGTAGGCTGATCGGACGGCGGTTGACCGGGCTTACCCGATGGATCGGGGTTCCCGGACTCGGAATTATTCTGTGTCATGTTCACCTTTCCAGAGGCGCAATCAAAATCATGCCCGGTTTATCGAGAATCGACAGCGGCGGGGCAATTTCGCCCGGCGAGGCGGCGATCGAGGGAGTCAGGCCGTTTCCCGCCGCCGGCCGAGCCGGCGAGGGCGGCGTGCCGCTGCCCACAAATCCCAGGCCGCCCTTTTGATACTTGAACGTGCGAATACTCGCCGAACCGAGCAAGCTGGGGTCCACGTTCAGGGTCACGTATTTGCGGTCCTGCGATACGACGGCTTGGCCGACGTCCTCGTTCACCCCAACCGGGAGCGACGCGATCTGCCGCTCCATCGGGGTCGCGGTCGCATAATAAAACGGCACAGCCGGCGAATCCGCCGACGTGACCCTTGGCGCGGCGAGCAAGCCCCCGAGAACGAAGAGATATAACCGCCAAGACGCCAAGGGCGCCAAGAAATGCAAGAAGAGATTGGCACTGCGTTTTCTTGGCGCCCTTGGCGTCTTGGCGGTTGAATTTCCGTCGATCGTTTCGCTTCTCATTGCAACCCCGCCCGGATGCCTGTAACTTTCGGGACGTTTTGGAGCATACTCATGCAACCCACCGCGGGCAAGAAGGCGCTCATCACCGGAATTACCGGGCAGGACGGGTCGTACCTGGCCGAACTGCTCCTCGGCAAGGGCTACGACGTTCACGGCATCGTGCGCCGCAGCAGTTCGTTTAACACCGACCGCATCGGACACCTGTACCGCGACCCCCACGATCCCAACGCGCATCTGTTCCTTCACTATGGCGATCTCGTCGATGGAACGGGCTTGCGCGAAATTCTCACGCGCGTCCAGCCGAACGAAATATACAACCTCGGGGCGCAATCGCACGTGCGCGTCAGCTTCGACCAACCCGTCTATACCGTGGCGGTCGACGCCCTGGGAACGATGAATCTTCTGGAAGCCATTCGCGACACGGGTTTGCCCATCCGTTTTTACCAGGCCTCCAGCAGCGAAATGTACGGCAAGGTCGTCGAGACGCCGCAGACTGAAAAGACGCCGTTCTATCCCCGCAGCCCCTACGCCTGCGCCAAGGTTTACAGCTACTGGCAAACCGTCAACTACCGCGAAAGCTATCGAATGTACGCCTGCAACGGCATCCTGTTCAACCACGAAAGCCCGCGGCGCGGTGAAACCTTCGTCACCCGCAAAATCACCCGCGCCGCCACGCGAATCAAGGAAGGCCTCCAGAAAAAACTCTACCTCGGCAATCTCGACGCCAAACGCGATTGGGGATTTGCCGGCGACTACGTCGAGGCGATGTGGCTCATGCTCCAGCAGGGCGCGGCCGACGATTTCGTCATCGCCACCGGCCAGACGCACAGCGTCCGCGAATTCCTCGACGAGGTGTTCGGGTATCTCAATCTCGATTGGCATCAGCACGTGGAGGTGGACCCGCGGTATTTCCGCCCGGCGGAGGTGGACGCGCTGCTCGGCGATGCCGGCAAGGCCCGGCGCGCCCTCGGATGGGCGCCTAAGATCACCTTCAAGGAATTGTCGCGATTAATGGCCGATGCCGATTGGAAACTGGCCAAGCGCGAGCGAATCCTCGCCGAACAGGTGGGAACAACGTGAGATAACCCCTATGAGCGTTTCACCAACAGATCGGATCGTCATCACCGGCGGGGCCGGGTTTCTCGGCGGATTTTTCGTCGAAATCCTGCGCGCGCGCGGATACCGCAACCTCTTCATCCCGCTCATCAAGGATTTCGATCTCACCGGCGAAGCCGACGTGCAACGCCTTTACCGCGAGCAACGCCCGGACGTCGTTGTTCATTTGGCGGCGGAGGTCGGCGGGATCGGCGCCAACCGCGACAACCCCGGCCGATTTTTCTTCGCCAATCTCGCCATGGGACTGCATCTCATCGAGCAGGCGAGAATCAACAAGATCAAAAAATTCGTCCAGGTCGGCACGATCTGCGCCTATCCGAAATTCACCCCCGTCCCCTTCCGTGAGAGCGAACTCTGGAACGGATATCCCGAGGAAACCAACGCCCCCTACGGCATCGCCAAGAAATCGCTGCTGGTCATGTGCCAGGCGTATCGCCAGCAGTACGGCTTGAACGCCATTTACCTCTTGCCGGTGAATCTCTACGGGCCGCGCGACAATTTTCATCCGCATTCCAGCCATGTCATCCCCGCGCTGATCCGCAAATGCGTCGAGGCCCGCCTCGCCGGTGAAAAGCGAATCACCGCCTGGGGCACCGGCTCGGTCAGCCGGGAATTTTTGTACGTCGAGGATTGCGCCGAAGGACTCGTGCTTTCGCTGGAAAAATACGATTCTCCCGAACCCATGAACCTTGGCAGCGGCCGGGAAATTACCATCAAGGATTTGACGGAATTGATCGCACGCCTGAGCCATTTCGAGGGTCAGATCGTCTGGGACCCCGGCAAACCCGACGGCCAACCGCGGCGATGTCTGGACGTGAGCCGGGCCAAGCAGTCGATCGCCTTTACGGCAAAGACATCGCTGGAGGAAGGCCTGAAGACCACCATCGCCTGGTTTGAATCACATCAACACGAGTTGACGGAGCGGGATTACTCAGCGGCACCGTCTTCGGGAGGGCGATGATGCCGGCAACCGCTCACCGGCGGGAGCGGCCAAAGTTTCTTGCAAGCTCGGAAGAACCCCCACCCCAACCCTGGCCCTGAGTACAGGGGGAGGGGGGAAAAGGTCGGGTTCCGCAAAAAAATTATGGCCGCACCCTCACCGGCTGTTCACAAACCATACCGCGTAATCATCCAGCAACTGCCAGTTGGGCGATTGCTTGTTCTTCACTTCGAGTTCGGCCAGTCCCAGAAGGAAGATTTTATTGTCGGAAATCCGCTGCACGCGGGCCACAATGTCTTCGTCGAACATCATCCATTCGGATCGGTCGTCGCGCTCAATTCCAAGGAGCTGATAGCGATCGGTATAAGACGGCTGGGTTTTCTTGAGTTTTTTGTACTCGGCGGGACTCCATCCGCCAATAACGTATGGTTCCTCCCACCGGAAATCCTCACTGCCGGTGACTTCGCATGGAAGGCGCAGGTTCGACTTTAGATGCTCAAATATAGCGTCAACAGCCTGCCCAAAATCCTTTTCACCCTCGCCGATGATGGCGTTCATGCGAGCGAACAGAGAATCGTAGTCTATGTCCGGCTCCGAATCCTCGGCTTCGGAGTCCTCTTCTTCATCCTCCAGTTCATCCGTTAAATCCTTGTCCAAATCATCGTCCGGGGAGTCTTGGATTTCATCGCCAATGCGCCGCGCGGAGCCCTGCTTTCCCGCCCAGAAGGGACAGACGGGACAGTCCTGGCCGACCGGAAAGTCCGGGCCCTCCTCATGGGGACAACCAAGGTTGCCGTCCGTGACCACGCAACTCCGGACGCCATGCTGGGCAAAGAACTTCTTGATCTGCTCCGCGATCTTCGGATCACCGACGACGTCCATCCCCATCCATTTTTGCAAAATCGGTTCGGCCCCGTCGCGCAGGATGACGGAGGCGACTATCTTGGTGGTCGTCTTGTCGTCGGGACCATAGAAGGCCACGGTGCCGATCGGGAATTTCCCGTGCTGGTTGGCCTTGGCTTTCGCCGCACAACAGAATTTATATTTTTCCCCGCTGCCGCAGGGACAGGGATCGTACGGCCCGATATCGAGATTCCAAGCCATGGTGGCCGGATTTTAAGCCATCCGAGCGTGTCGATCCATTGTTAATTCCACCTCGCACGCCGCTTTCTTCCTGGCATCCATGTTGGCGAACGTTCGATAACCGGTGTTGCATTGTCCGAAGCGTCGCGTAAAACTCAACGCGGGATTTAGGATCTGATGGCCAGTAAACGGTACGATGCCGGGAGCGGGAAACCCTGGATGTCCAGCATCGGACGAGATGAGCCGCTTGTGGGCAAGACCGTCGTCATCGTCTGCCAGGTCTTCGTGCCGGACCCCGCCGCCGTCGGCCAGTACGTTGCCGACGTGGCATTTGAACTGGCCCGGCGAGGCAGATCCACCGGAAAATACGACGTTCGCGTGTATGCCTCGGCGCGGGGATATGAGAACCCCGGGGCGATCTATCCACGCCGGGAAATCATCAACGGCGCGGATGTCCGCCGGATCCCATTCGCGTCCTTCGGCAAGAAATCCATGCCGCTGCGCGTCCTGGGAACGGCGGCGTTCATGATCCAGGCGTTTTTCGCGGTCCTGTTCACGCCGCGCATGGCCGGGATTTTTTTCAGCACGTCGCCGCCGCTCATCGGATTGCCCATCTCCATCGCCGCCGCCATTCGCCGCGTCCCCATCGTCCTTTGGGCCATGGACCTCAACCCCGACCAACTCGTCGCGCTGGGCAAACTGAAGGCCACCGACTGGACTTGCCGGCTCCTCGAATCCGCCAACCGCTTCATTTTGCGGCGCACCGTGGGGATCATCGCGCTGGACCGGTTCATGGCAGACCGGCTGGCCGGGCGCAACGTGCCACGCTCCAAAATCCTCGTCGTTCCACCATGGCCGCTTGCAGAATTTGCCCAGACCGATCAGGCCGGCTCGGAACAAAATCCGTTCCGGGCGCGCCACGGCCTGGGCGGGAAATTCGTCGTCATGTACAGCGGAAACCACAGCCCGAGCAATCCGCTGACCACGCTTCTCGACGCGGTCGTCCAACTCAAGGACGATCCGGACATCCGATTCCTTTTCGTCGGCGGCGGCAGCGGAAAAAGGGAAGTCGAAGATTACATCCGCAACCACAACCTCTCCAACGCCCTGTCGCTGCCGTATCAGCCGCTGAGCGAACTGAAACATTCCCTCTCCGCGGCCGACGTTCACGTCGTATCGCTCGGCCAGGGCATGGTGGGCATCGTTCATCCCTGCAAGATTTACGGCGCGATGGCGGTCGGCCGGCCGATCCTTTTCCTCGGCCCCAAGCCGTCGCACATCAGCGATCTGCTCGATCGCCACGACATCGGCGTTCACGTCTGCCACGGCGACGTTCCGGGCGTCATCGCGGCCATTGGCCGCTTCCGCTCGATGTCGCCGCAGCAGTTGCAAGACATGGGCCAAATCGCCCAAGCCGCGCTGAGCCAATCGCTGAGCGAATCCCAGCTCCGCGGCAAGTTCTGCGATGCCGTGGAAACCGCCATGCGAATCGGCTAGAGTCGAAGCCCACATGCGTCGCTGGCTATTCATCCTGGCCGTGATCGGGCTGTTCGCGGCCGCCATAAGTTGCGAGAAGACGATCTACGAGCCGGGGGAATCGGAACACGGCGGGGTGTTCCTGAACGGCACGCCGCCACCGGCAACGTCGCCGTAAATCCAAGTCGGTCGGCAGAAGCGAAGAGAGCTCACGCAGAGGCGCGAAGGCGCAGAGAAGAAGACGCCTTTGCCTTCTTTGCGCCTTTGCGCCTCTGCGTGAGACTTCTTCTCCGGAATCATTTCAAAACTGGGCGGGTTTTACACATTTTACACTTTTTCAATGTCATTCAGTGCTTGCCGGATTTCAGTTGAATCGTATTTACTTATGGCATAAGTGATTATGTCCATCTATTGGATTTGGCGCTTTTGTGGGAAGAAATAATGTGTAAAGCGGGCTCAACTAGGATGGCGTTGCCGTAATGGGGGTAATCCTAATCGGTCCCGCCGGTTTACTGAGCGAGAAAGCGCATCAAGCGTCTCGATAGTCCGAGCAAGTCGCGCGTCTGGCATTCCCAGATGGTCAGCACTTGCCAGCCATTGCGTCGAAGGCACCGCAACACGCGCCGATCGCGGGCGGCGTTACCGAGGCGTTTTTTTCGCCAGTAAGCCGCATTGGTCACCGGCGCGCGGCGGGCATGCCGACAGGTGTGCATGTGCCAGAAACAGCCGTGGACATTGATGATTTTGCGCAGCCGTGGCAGCACGATGTCGGGCGTGCCGGGAAGATCGCGGCGATGAAGGCGGAAGCGGTAGCCGAGCCGATGGACTAAGCGACGAACAAGCAGTTCGGGCACGGTGTCCTTCGACTTCACCGCCGCCATGATTCGGGAACGCTCGGATTTGCTGAATTGGTCGCTCATGTACCGATTTTGGGAGCAAGCGCCTCTATTTGGATAATGTCGACTATGACAACCCAACAGATTGAAGAACTCAAGCGGCATTTCCTGGAATGGAGCGGCGGATTCGAGCCGGAGTCAGAGCATCAGATCACGGTTTACGTCGATTACGCGCGCGACTCTCGGTTCGATCGGGAGGAAGTCCGGCGGACGCTCGAGGACTGGATGAGCGATCCGGCTTCAATCGAGGTTCGACGGAATCTCGATTAGCATTGATTTGTCCTCCAAAAGAAGGCCGACGCGCTCGTTGTACTTCTCGAGCAGACGACGCAGGCCGCCTTTGAGTTTGTCGCCACCGAACTCTGTGAGCTCATCGATATTCGTCGCGACAAAGGACTCGATGGATTGAACCGTGGTGCGACCGGATGCAACCATCTCCATGTTTTGGCGCGTCCCAACGACTTGGGCTTCGAGTACCAGCAAGTATACGCGTAGCCCTCGTTCAAGATTCCCTTTACACTTGTCGAGCAGATCAGGCATTGGGGCGACTGTCACATGAAACACGGTATTCCCGACCTCAAAATCACCGGGAAACCCCGTTTGTTCGTCAGCAATGCTGAATCGCTTATTTCGAATCTGTTTGTTAGGGAAGAGGATCGCGAGTTTTGCGCCGACGAGATACTCTGCCACAGCCCCCGCCTTGCCACTGGCTTTCGCGTTTTCGAGAATGTTTTGAACGAAGCGCCAAGTTGCCTCGTTATAATCGAACACGGCCTTCACTCGCTTTACCGCAAAAAATCTTGGGACGTATTCGGCCACGAGACGTTTCTGCATAGCCCTTAGAACAGTGACTCGATGTGCTTCCTGAAGTTGCTCAAGATGCAGAGGTTTCATTGCGCCCAGAAGTTTCGCAACGGCACCACGTGCGCCGCGATTGGTGCGGCCGCCAACAACGGACATCCGACGCGATTCCCCAAATTCGGCGAGAATTTTCTTGATGGCACCTGCGGACAAGCCGGTGATTTGCGCCTCTCCGCGCGCGACGTGGGCGGAGACGTCAAGGTCATAGTTGGAGCGTAGCAGATTGAGCACCTGCAGAGCAGCCGCGATTGATCCCTTAGACGGGAGATCGTCCCGGTACAAGTCGAGGCTTGTGTACCAATCGTCAACGATGCGGATTGCGTCCTCCTCAACCGGCATTTACGTCTTCCCTCCAAATAAGGTGGCCTGCGACAGCCCACCCAGAGTAGCGGGCGTAAGATAATGCTCGGCAATCCACTGGATTGCAGGCACACATACAGCATCGCCAAATCCGAAAAGGGCCTGATTTAGCCCCACGTTAATGACGTACTCGTCGGGCACGCCTTGAAGGCGCGCACACTCGCGCGCCGTGAGCAGTCGCACTTGGTACTTGCCTTTCCCAGCCTTGAAGAGAATCTGCCTTCCGCTGCCGCCTCGGGGAGTGCGAAGGCAGCCGGCAATTCCGTCGGTCCGAAGCTCCGCCATGCTTTTGCCGTTCCGAACGCGCCGGAAGGCGGTGGCGTATTGGTAGGAATTCTGCCCCATCATTAACCTCGCGGCCATTAGGTGGCGTTCGCTGAATTGGCGGAAGAAATATTCGGCGCGATCCTTGCTCCACCAATGCGGATCATCGTCGGGCAAATCCTGCACGATATCCTTGAGCTTTTGCTGTGGCTTTGGCAGCCGTGGAAGGTCGTGAACGTCCCAGCGGACGTTCTGTCGCGTATTGATGAAGGTAAACAGTGCGTCCGGGCGCGTGTCCGATTCGATCATGGCGAAGGGATTGCGCGCGGCGTTCCTCGGTGCCGCTTTGGCAACCACAAATAGACGGGCGCGGCTCTGCGGCACCCAATGGACGGCGTTTAGGATGAAAGCGTCGACTGTGTAGCCGAGGTCATTGAGCGCCAACAGTGCCGTTTCGAAATCGCCGCCGCCATGAGATTGTAGAAACCCAAGGACGTTTTCGAGCATCACCATGGGCGGTCGGCGATTCCCTAGGCCCTTCAAGATTTGAATTAGGCCCCAAAAGGCTGAGGATTCCTTGCCGCTCAGCCCGGCCCAAGCCCCGGCAATAGACAGGTCGTTGCAAGGAAATGACGCGGTGAACAGGTCACATGGCGGGATATCGTTGGGGGAAAGCTTGTGGATATCGCCGAGCTTGAAGTGATCGTCGCCAAAATTCGCTTTGTACATTTCGAGCTTGTCAGGGTCGATGTCATTGGCGAAGACCACTTCCCAGCCGTGTTGCTCCAAGGCGAGCCTGACCAACCCAATTCCGGCGAAGAACTCGGCGGCTCGAAAGGGTTGACTCCGGAGCGATTTACGGCGGGGCGAGTTTGCGACGAGGGTTGAAGCGGCCAAGCGTCTCCTTTACGCACATCATAACACTTGGAACGCTCTGGGCGAAGATGTGCTGCGAATCTTGGCGGCAAGGCCAGGTGAAGACCGGCCAGGGACTGGCCGGCTCTGTTGAAGGCGCGGAAGGTGTGGGAATCCGCTGGCGGGATGCCGGGGGGCACGGTCAGACCACGGCTTCGAGGCGATCGACGGCGGGGATGGCTTGCTTGACGTATTCGCCGCCGAAGAGGAGGACGTGGTTCAATAGAAAATAAAGCTGATAGATCAGCTTGCGGACGCGATGGTATACTTCTCGGATGCCGGAGCTTAGCCGTTTTTTTGGCATCATTATTCGAATGTACATGGAAGCGGGCCAGCCGCATCACTTGCCGCACCGCCTATTATCAGGATGAAGTGGCCGTGTTCAGCCTAGGCCCGATCGAGTTGATTGCCGGGTCGCTGCCGCGTCGTGAACGGCGTTTCGTGGAAGCGTGGGCCGAGTTGCACCAAGAGGAACTAGTTGCCGATTGGCAGCGTCTGCAGGCGGGTCAGGCACCGCTGCCCATCGATCCGCTTGATTAAGGAGGGCGTTGATGAAACACCCATTGCACCGCGTCCGATCGTTCAAGATCGAAGGCGCATATACGCTGCGCGTCGAGTTCGATGATGCCACCGAACAGGTGATAGACTTTCAACCGGTGCTGGCGGGGGAGCTTTTCGGTCCGTTGCGGGACTTGGCGATTTTCAATGAAGTGCGGATTGATCCCGAGGTCAAAACGTTGGTCTGGCCGAACGGCGCGGATTTCGACCCCGCCACGCTGCATGATTGGCCAACGCACGCGCAAGCCATGGCCGCTCGGGCCAAGCAGTGGAATCTCAGCCCAGCGTAAGTGGCCAGGAGCGTTTGGACAGCAAGTGGCCGGCTCACGGCGGCTACGGAGGCTTCGCCTTCCGTGCCGTGGGCTTTCGGGGACTTCACTGGCGGGATGCCGGGGGCATGGTCAAACCACGGCTTCGAGGCGATCGACGGCGGCGATGGCTTGCTTGACGTATTCGCCGCCGAAAAGAAGGACGTGGTTCAATAGAAAATAGAGCTGATAAATCAGCTTGCGAATGTGATGGTATTCATCCGGCAGGCGGCGGCGTTGCTGATAGGCTTTTAGAAAGGCGGGCGTGGAGGTTTGGAAGAGGGTGATGTAGGCGATCTCGGCTTCGTAATGGGCGAACTTGCAGTTGGGATCGAGCATGGCGGCGATCTTCCAATGGCCGGCGCCGTTGGGGCGACAGAGGATGTTGGTGGACCAGACGTCCCAATGCACCAGACGGGGGACCTCATCGTGCTGCAAGAGGCGGTCGAGATGCTCGTGAATCTTGCCGATGTGTCGGCGGGTCTTGATGGGGAGGGATTCGACTTTTACGACTTCGTGACAGATGGGATCGAAGACGGTGCGATAAAAATCCGGCCAGGAGGCGAATTGGGACGGGGCGGGGTCCACCTCGACGCGGCCGTAGGCCGGGGCCGTGCGCTCGTGCAGCATGAGGATGATCTCGGCCAGATGGGCCTGGAGTTGGTCGTATTCCTCGGCGGAGCATTTGAGCTTGGCCTGGTGGAGGGTGATTCCCTCGATGAATTCCATGAGGATATAACTGAACGGGTCGTCGAGTGAGCCGACCTTGGCGGCGTAAACCTGGGGGACGGGCAGGCCGAGGTCGGCCATATACTTCAATTGATGAGATTCGTTGACGTAGCTGCGATCGACCCGATGTGGGGAGATTTTGCAGACGACCTTTCGGCCGTCGGTGAGTTGGATGGCGGCGGTGGTGCTAATACAACCGCCGTCGAGCGGTTGGACTTCCGCGATCTCGGCCGATTCGCCGCCCCACTGACGCACGATCCGGCCGAGCACCTGCCACGAGATGTCCATCTCCTGCGACATCGGTGCTGGGAACACTATACGCGGAGGCGGGCGGGAATCACAATCGAAAAATGGGGGAATTCGGATTAATTAAGGGGAATGGCGGGGTAGTGGGTTAATCTGAATGATGACGCGATTTGACATGCCCCAGGGAGCAAGCTGCCAGGGCTTTGGATTGCGAAAGTAGCCGACTACCAATGGCCGGGAGGGTGGAAGCCTGTCATGGCGGTTTGGTATAATTGGGTGCATGACGATCCAGACCTTCCGGGAGGTGCTGAGCCGCAGACCGTTTCACCCGGTCAAAATCACGTTGTCAAGCGGACAATCGTACGAAATTCGTCATCCTGAAATGGCGATGTTGACCCGCACGGACCTGCTGATCGGCGTGGACGTGGCGGAGGACGGTGTGCCGGCTGAATTCAAGATTCTCTCGTTGCTTCACGTCACGGCGATTGAACCTCTGGCGGGCAAGGCGGCATAGGGGGACTACGAGCGGTTTCCGGTCGAATACGCCGCACAAGTGCGGCGGCTAAACGGGAGGGTAGAATCTCTGGGGCGGGCGTCTTACACTGATATGGATAATGACCCTCATCGCCGAAATGCCTTTTCAGCGCATTCCGCGGCACATAGCCGTCATCATGGACGGCAACGGGCGGTGGGCGGTGCGGCGCGGCTTGCCGCGGGTGCAGGGGCATCAGCAGGGCGCCAAGGTGGTTCGCTCGATCATCACGGAATGTTCGCGGCTTCGGCAGGAATATGGATCGCCGGATTTTCTGACGCTTTATTCGTTCAGCCTGGAAAACTGGAAGCGCCCCGCCGCTGAGATCACGTTCCTCATGCAGACGTACATCGACTATCTCCGTCAGGAACGGACGACCATGATGGAGAACAACATCCGGTTCAAACAGATCGGGCACCTGGAAAATCTGCCGGACCTGGTGCTGGACCAGATGAAGCAAACGCTGGCGGAAACGGCGGGGAACGACGGGCTGCAATTGAATCTGGCGTTGAATTACGGGTCGAGGGCGGAGATCACGGATGCGGTTCGCGCGATCGCGGCGAAGGTGGCGGCGGGAAAGCTCGATCCGCGCGACATCCGCGAGCAGACGATCAGCGAGCATCTGTACACGGCGGGGATGCCCGATCCGGACCTTCTGATCCGGACGGCGGGGGAAATGCGCGTCAGCAATTATCTTCTGTGGCAAATCAGCTATGCGGAACTGGTGGTGAGCCCGGTCCTGTGGCCGGATTTCACGATCGAGGATTTTCACAAGGCATTGGCGGAATTCGCCTCGCGGAACCGGCGGTTTGGGGCGGTGGATCAGACCAATTCGCTGCCGGCGGAATCGCGGTGACCGATCATTGGCTACGGTGCCTCACCTGTTGAGGTGATCGATCCATTGTGGAGGTCGCAATGTGTTTGGCGGTACAATGCCTTGTAAATGACGGTCGTTTCGCAACCCCAGCTTTGGAGCAAATCGTGGTTGAAGATATCCGATCGATGGCGCCCCGAAAGCGACGTGACATTGCATGAGGGCGATTGTCGGGATCTTGTCAATCGGCTTCCCGATCAATCGATGCAGTTGATTGTCACATCGCCGCCCTACAAGATTGGCAAGGTCTGATGGCTGACAATGATCTATTCCCGTGCCGAATATCCACAAGGCAAATCTCCTGAAGTCCCTGAAGGCGAGTGTAGGGGAATTACACAAACTGCCAGGCAGCAACTCACTCTTTAGCGTGGGGGAGGACCTAGCTCGCCTCTACTTGCGCTACTCCAAGGTGCATCCGGACGGGCGGACATTTTTTGGTCTCCGCGAAGTCGACCTGCGAGAACTCGGTGGACACAACTCGTACATCTGTTTCCTCCTCGACGATGCCTCAGACCCAATACTGGTGCCGTACGCAGACTTCGAGGAAATATTCCGCGGAGCGGAAGTGGCCAGCGACGGACAGTACAAAGTTCAACTCATCTTTGGGCACGGAACTCCCGAACTCTACGTGCCGAAAATGGGCCGGTTCAATGTTGAGGGCTTTATGGGATTGGACACGCTCGTCAACACAGTAGATTCCCATCGCGTTCAGCGCATGCCATCGCTATCCCATCCACAGGTGCAAACGCTGCTCGCCGGCATTGGGAGGGTAAAAGGTTTCGATGTTTATATCCCCGCCTCGAATGTTGCGCTATTGGATTGGTCTCTGACACCGAGGTTCGGGCTGCGCGGCGAAGTTCCGACGGGCTTCGATAGCATTTCGCCGATCATTTCGGAGATCGACGTTTTGTGGATCGCTTCTGGCCGCAACACGATCGAGGGTTTATTTGAGGTGGAACACTCGACCTCCATCTACTCCGGCCTCCTTCGTTTTAACGACGTGCTTCTCACTGATCCGCGAGTATCCCGCTTCTATATCGTCTCGGATGAGAGACGGCGAGATCGGTTCTCATGCCAGGCATATCGGCCCACCTTCCGCAAGAGCGGGCTCTCGGAACTTACCAGTTTCCTGGAATACGCGAACGTATATCATTGGCACCAACGATTGTTAGGAGGAATCCTCCATGACAGCCGCGTCTCGTAGGCTAACGGTCCATATCGCCGTTGATGTCTATCGCGGGGTTGCGGTCGGTGCATACCCCTTTCCGAAATATCGAGAACGTTGCGCACGAACAACGAATTCACGAGGAACCTCCCCAGGAGCCCCAGGAAAGCGCTGAATAGCCGTAACAGCGCCTCATGCGATCGTCTTCCACGACGAAATCCGTTATGCAACAATCCCTTCGCCAGCGTCTGACTTACGGCACGCTCATGTTGGCGGGGCTGCTGGGGATGCTCTATCTGGATTACTGGATCGAGCAAAAGACGCATGGATGGGTCAAGGTTCCCGACCTGCATCCGGAATTGTATGGGCCGCGGGAGTTCGGACTGGCAGGGGTGGGACTTTTGCTCACGCTGATTTTTCTGCTTCCGCTGGCGACGGCGGAAGTCGGGCGGCTCTTCGTGGCCGAGCGGGTCCGTCCGTATCGGTTTTTGGCCGGGCTGGGGTCGGGGCTGCTGGTGATTCACGCATTTTTGACGCAGTTCCCATGGTTCCAGCACATCGCGGCATCGACGCAGGCGTTCATCATCGTCTTCGTGATGATTCTTGCCGCCATCCGCCAAGCCAGCGGACGACGCACCGAACAGGCCATCACCCACATGGCCGGGACGGTCCTGGCGATGCTGTATCTTGGCGGGCTGGCGTGGTTCCTCATCGCCTTGCGGGTGAAACATTCGGGGGATCGGATTCACGGGTTCCAGGGTTCCACTCAGGCGGTGGTGATGATTCTGCTGGTGGTGAAATCGACGGACATCGGCGCGTATTTCGGTGGCCGGTACCTGGGCCGGCATAAGCTCATCGCCTGGCTGAGTCCCCAGAAGACATGGGAAGGCCTGGTGTGCGGATTGGCGACGGCGGCTTTGGTGGGTCTGGGATGTTCGCTGGCTTGGCCGCAGGCGCTTTCGACGCTGAGCTGGGGCAAGGCGCTGCTGTTCGGGATCGTGATCGGATTCGTGGGCCAAGCCGGCGATCTTTTGGAAAGCCTCATGAAGCGCGACGCGCAGGTGAAAGACAGCGGAGACATCATCCCCGGGTTCGGCGGATTGCTGGACGTGATCGACAGCCCGCTGCTGGCCGCGCCGGCTGCGTATTTATTGTTCAGCCTGTTCTGAACGTAACTACTTGTTGGAAAAGGGTTTTTGGCCAGGGCGATTCACCCCTCGCTTTTTCACGGCGATCCTGAGAAAATTATTCGTGGCTTGCTGCCGGCTGATCTTGCGCTCCGGAGCCGGTGTGTGGTTTTTGTTTCGCGGCCGACGGATAACCCGGCCGCGGTGAATGCCGTGCAGTTGAATATTGCCTTGCAACAACCTGAAAAGAAGCTGGCCCTGTTCGGGTCGGCGGACCGTTACCTGCGGATGATCCGGGACACGTTCGGTGTCCAGGTCGTCGGGCGGGATGATGAAGTGCGCCTGTCGGGAGAACCGGAGCAGGTCAGCAAAGCGGCGGCGGTGCTGGAGTTGCTTCAGCGCACGCTGCATCGGCAGGATTGGCTGAGCGTGGAGGACGTGGGGCAGGTGATCGGCCGGGCGGCGGACGATCACCGCCAGCGCACGGCCGATGAGATCGACGTTTACACGAGGGGCCGCAGCATCAAACCGCAGACCGCGGGGCAGCGCGCGTACGTCGATGCCATTCTGCACCACGACCTGACGTTCTGCATAGGCCCGGCGGGGACGGGCAAGACGTACCTGGCCGTCGCCGCCGCCGCCAGCATGCTCAAGCACGGTCATGCCAAGCGAATCGTGCTGGCCCGCCCGGCCGTGGAAGCCGGCGAACGGCTGGGGTTCCTGCCCGGCGACCTGCAGGCCAAAGTGAATCCATACCTGCGTCCGCTTTTCGACGCCCTGCACGACATGATGGAGTTCGAGCAGGTCAAGCGATTCATGGTCAACGACATCATCGAGGTGATTCCCCTGGCTTTCATGCGTGGCCGGACCCTCAATGAAAGCGTTATCATTCTCGACGAGGCCCAGAACACGACCGCCTCGCAAATGCTGATGTTTTTGACCCGGCTGGGCAGCGACTCCAAGATGATCGTGACCGGCGATGCGACGCAGGTGGATTTGCCCGACAACGTGCGCAGCGGACTGATCGACGCCATGGAAAAACTTGCCGGAATCCGGGGAATCGCAATGATCCAACTCGAGCGGTCCGACATCGTCCGTCATCGCCTGGTTCAGAACATCGTTGATGCTTACGAACATAACGGGGACGTGCCAAAGGATAGGGATCGGGAATAATGTTCTGGTTCGGCAGAAACAATCCTCGGCGCTCGGCCATCCGGGAAGGCCGGCATGGCTACGAAGCGCGCTCGACGCCCAGCGATTTTCCCGCGCACGATCTGGTCCTGTCGCTGTTGATCGCGGCCGGGTTTTGGCTGGCGGTCACCTGTTTCCTGCTTCTTCGCAAGGAAGTGGTGGCCTATCGGCCGGGCGAGTACGTCCCGCACGACATCGTGGCCCGGGTGGATTTCCAGTTTTTCGACAGGGCGCGCCGCGATCAGTTGATCGAATTCAAGCGTGAAAGCGCCTACCGCGCGTATCGCAGAGTCCCCGGCGATCCGTGGGAAAAGATCCAGAATTTTCTTCTGGCGGTGCCGGAAACGATTCACGGCCGCGCGCCGCAGGAACTGGACCCGCCGCTGCGGGACATGCTCGACAACGGCTCGATCACGGAATTGGAACAGGATCGGACGGGCCTGGATCGCCAACAATATGAAGACAACGTTCGGCAGTTCATCACTTACGCCAGGACGCACCTGCTTGCGGACAATCAGCCGCTGGTAATCATCCCGCAATCGGATCGCGACCAGGAGAGCAATCTGGCGGCGCGTTTTCCGGGGCAGACGCGACAGATCAAGGTGCTTCCGCCGCCGGCCGACCCGCAAAACCCGCAGACCGCCACCGGCGAACCGCCAAGGTATATCGACATCGCAAACGTCTTCGGGACCGAGCTGTCCGATGAATCCATCGAGGCCCGGCTTGAGGAAGCGGCCCGAGGGTTCGGGCTTGTCCTGGGCCCCAAAATCGCCCGCATCACCCGGGCGGAACTGGCGGCGAATCCGAACTATCAATACGACGACCAGGCGACGCACGACCAGCAAAACCAGGCGGAGGCAACGGTCTCGCCGCTGGATGCGGTTGAATCGTACGTTCGCGACGCCAAAATCGTGACCGGCGGCACCATCCTGAGCGATCGCGACTTTGCCCTGCTGCACGGCGAGAACAGCGCTTATCAGGCCTGGCTGGCGAACGACGTTTTGCGAATCTGGCAGAATCGGCTGGGGCTGGCGCTGGTGGCCGGCATCTTGACGTTCATCCTCGCCGCCTACGTCGCCCGCTACCAGCGGCGGTGCGTGCGCAACCATGCCCGGGCGGCGGCGATGGCCGGGCTGCTGCTGGCGATGCTGCTGCTCACGCAACTGGCGGGAATCGGAAACAAGTCGTTGCTTATCTTCGGCATCGGGCCAACCATCGTGGCGGCGATGATACTGACGATCGCTTACGACCAGCGATTCGCGTTCGGCGTGGCGACCATTCATGCCTTTATCGTCACCACCGCTCTTAACCAGGGATTGGATTTCTTTCTCGTGCTGTGGGTCGGTGTGCTCAGCGCCTGCTATTTGCTGGATGAAGTCCGGGCGCGCATCAAGCTGATTGAAGTCGGCGGATTATCGATGCTGGCCATGATCGTCGTGACCGCCGCCGTCGGGGCCGTTGAAATGCAACCGATCCAGTTCATCGCCATCAACTGCCTTTACGTCGGCGCCGCCGGGTTCGCGTCGGGGTTTGTCGTTCTGGGGATTCTCCCCTTCATCGAAAAAGCGTTCCGCATCACCACGGGGATGACGCTGCTGGAACTGGCGGACGTGAGCCAGCCGCTTCTTCGCCGCCTGGCCCTGGAAGCGCCCGGCACGTACAACCACAGTCTTAGCGTCGCCACGCTCGCCGAAGCGGCCGCCGAATCAATCAAGGCCAATTCCCTTCTCTGCCGCGTCGCCAGTTATTATCACGACGTCGGCAAGATTCATAAGCCCGATTATTTCGTGGAGAACCAGTTGGGCGGCGAGAATCGCCACCTCAATCTCAGCCCAACGCTCTCCCTGCGCATCATCCAATCTCACGTCAAGGACGGGGTTGAACTGGCGAAGGAATACCATCTTCCCACGAGCATTTTGCCGATCATCGAGCAACACCACGGCACGACGGTGGTTGAATTTTTCTATAGCAAGGCGGTGCGTCAGAGCGACCAGCAGGGCGATGCCGCCCCGCCGCCCAGCGACGTGGAATTCCGTTACGACGGCCCCAAGCCGCGAAGCAAGGAAGCGGCCATCGTCATGCTCTGCGATATCGTCGAGAGCGCCTGCCGCTCGCTGGCCGAGCCCACCGCCAGCCGTCTCGAAGCCAAAGTCCACGAACTGGCTCGCTTGCGCCTCGATGACGGACAGTTTGAAGAATGCGACCTCACGCTGCGCGACCTGGAGCGAATAGAAACCGCCCTCTGCAAGACGCTTCTGAGCATCTATCATGGAAGAGTGAGTTACCCCAGTTCCGAAACCTCCGTGCCCCCGGTTGTGAACGCGCCCATCACAAACTTGGGCTGACGTTGGCGTTGCAACTGACCATCTTCGCCGCGGCAGCGCGGCAATGCGTTCCCGCCCTGGGCCGCGGATTGATCGACGCACACCGGATGCTCCGCTCGCCGCTGAGGGAGCTCTCCCTGGCGGTCGTGCCCGGGCGGCAGATGGCCGTCCTTCACAAGAAATTCCTGCACAAAACCGGGCCGACGGACGTTCTGACGTTTGAGTTGGAGCACGAGCGACGGGGGCGCGCGGTTAGCGGTGAAATCGTCGTCTGCTCCACTCTCGCCAAGGCGCGCGCCCGCCAGCTCGGGCATCCTTTGAGCCACGAGTTGCTGCTTTACGCGATCCATGGCTTGTTGCACTTGTCCGGATTCGACGATAGAACCGAATCAGCTTTCGCGGCCATGCACGCCAAGGAAGACGAGATTCTCACCCGTCTGGGCATCGGCCCGGTATTTGCGCCGCGCAGCGGGAGGCTTGGCCTCCACGCCGGGAGGCTTCGCCTGCGGAACGGAGTTCGGAAATGCCGCTCTTCCTGACCGTCGTGGGAGTGGCGCTCGCTTCGCTGCTCTCCCTGTTCTTTTCGACGGCGACGTATTCCCTTCGGGAGTATTCGCGAGTGCGTCTGGCGGAATTCCTGGGCCGCCGCGACGCCGACCGCTGGTTTGAGCCCCTCACGGAAAACACCTCCGACCTGACGTTCCTGACGGCGATCTTCCGGCAGTTCTCCAACATTCTCATCTGGGTGCTGGTTTTCGCGTCGTTCGAGCAAACGCATTACGGCCCGTTGGTGCGCTACACGTTGACGGTGCTCGTCGCCGGGGTGATCGCCGTCTTCGTCGCCGTGACGATTCCACACGCCGCCGCCAGGTACGCCGGCGCCGAAATCGTCGGGTTCTTCGCGCCTGTGCTGAACGCGTTTCGCATCGTTTTTTCGCCGCTGGCCAAGCTGATGCACGGGACGGACGACGTGGTTCGCCGGGCCTTGGGCGCCGGCGAGGAACAGAACGAATCGCAGATCGACGACGAAATCATGTCCGCGGTCGAGGAGGGCGAAAAGGAGGGCGTGGTCGACGAGCAGGAACGCGAGATGATCGAATCGGTGATCGAGTTCCGCGACGCCACCGCCGGCCACATCATGACCCCCCGCCAGGACGTGGTCGCCATCCCCGCGGACGCCACGCTCGAGCAGGTGAAAAACGCCGTCGAGGAATCGCGGCATTCGCGAATCCCCGTTTACGAAAAGGGCCTGGACCACGTGGTCGGCATCCTGCACGCGCGCGATCTCATCAAACTGCTCGGTCAGGCCGATCCGCAGTTCTCCGTGGGCCAGATCATGCGCCCGGCCATCTATGTCCCGGAAACCAAGTCGCTCAGCGATCTGCTGAGCGATTTTCGCCACCAGAAAGTGCACTTCGCGGTGGTTCTGGACGAGTATGGCAGCACGAGCGGGATCGTGACCATCGAAGACGTTCTGGAAGAACTCGTGGGCGAAATGTCCGACGAGCACGAGACCGCCGAGCCGGCGATGCTGAAAAAAATCGACGATAGAACGGTGGACGCCGACGCCCGCATCCGCATCGAGGATTTGAATCGCCTGGCCGGCCTGAACCTGGCCGAAGACGCGGGATACGAAACCCTCGCCGGATTTCTCACCACGAACCTGGCGCGCATCCCGGAAAAAGGCGCGGTTTACGAACAGGGCCAGGTGAAATACACGGTGCTGGATGCCGAACCCCAGCGCATCAAGCGCGTGAAGGTCGAGATTCTCACGCAGCCCGCGCCCAAACATGGATGACGGCGCGCTTCCCGATTCCCGGACAGGGGTTACAGGAAATAGTCGGCGCTGAGCTTGAAGTGCTTGGCCAACGCACGAACGTTATCCTTGCTCAATTCGCGCTTGCCGCTCAGCACCAAAGACACCAATGAATGACCGCAGCGCAGAATTCTTTGCAGGTCGCGCGGGGTGGCACCGGTGTCTTCGATCAGCGATCGCAGGCGCTGCCGTGGCGTGCCACGGCGCGGGCGATCGATCAACGCCGTTTGGTCATAGGCGGAGATAAACTCGTCGAGGCCGTCGAGATAGTCCCGTTCACCCGGGTCAAGGGCGTTCTCGCCCCGGATCGCGAGTCGTTCCATCACGGCCGTCGCCGCTTTGTATTCACCCTCGTTGCGGATGGGCCGCAGCGGGAACTGGCGGATGAGCCTGAGATAACCATCCGTAGGCGCGAATTTGCTCGTGGCGGTGCTCATAGCTGATCCTTCCAAAAGTGCTTGTTGTACTCGGCGAGGGTCATGAAACGCAGGATGTAAAGTTTTGCGCGGTTGAAGTGAATCGCGGTCACGAGACGGTAGTTGTTCCCGCAGGCGTTGAACACGATCACGTCATTGCCGCTGCTTACCTTCACCGCGTCGGCATGCGGGTAAATTCGCCGCACGTCGGCAATGCTGGTCCGTTTCGCGGCTTCGGCGCGCTCCAGAAAAGTCATCAACCAGGCCGACGCGTCTTTGTACGCCGTCGCGTAGTCCTTGATCGCCTTACCCGCGATGACGTGCATTGCGTTACAAAATGTAACATAAGTTCGGCCACGAGTCAAACGGGGGGGGACGCTTGCGACCCTCGTAAAACCGCACGCGAATTCAACCGTTCGTCGATTCCTGCGTGGAATTGATCCAGGCCCGCAGCGACTACGACGTGGGGGCGAGATCGCATGAATCGCTCATGGAGAAGTACCAAGCGTACAGCGACGAATTCGACAAACTTCGGGGAGACCGCGCGCTGATGGAGAAAATGCTGCACGAAGGGGTTTAGGCGCCCGTTCAGGGCGCGGGCGTCTCAATGCAAACCGCGAGGTATTTCGACCCCCTCGGCGATGGCGGCGCGGATCAGCGATTTGTCCAGAGAGACCAATGGCACTGCCAATCTCATCGCCAGCTCAAGATAGGCGGCGTCGTAGGCGCTCAAACCGTGCTTGGCGGCAAGCCGCAAAATCTCCGCGCGCTGCGGCGCGGTGAGCGCCCCATGATAAACGATGGGCAGTTGGTCGAACGCGTCGGAAAGCTGTTTCAATTGCGAGGCGCTGATTCGCTTGCGCCGCGATGCGACGATCAGGATATTGGTCAATTCCAGTTTCAGGAAGTCCGGAGCGGCGGCCTCTTCTTTCAGCAAATCCCTGGCAAGCACGGCGACTTTGTCGCTCATCTCGTCCGGAAGGAACAAACCGGCGACGAAGGAAGCGTCGATCACCCATTTCATCGGCGACCCTCGTCGCGCCAGGCCCGGATTTCTTCGCTGCTTATCTTCAGGCCGGCCGCACTCAGCGACTCTCGAACCTTGCGGAAAACCTCGAGGGCTGACTTGGCGCGGTCACCGGTTCTTTTATCAAACGGGACAAGCCAGGCAACAGGCTGGCCATGTCGCGTGATAACCAACTCCTCGCCGGACTGGACACGGTCCAGCAGCCGTCCAAGCCGGTTCTTGGCGTCGAAAGCCGTAACGGTCTGTCTTTCCTTGCCGTCGTGAGTCATCTTGTTCAGTCTAGCCATATTGTCTAGCTAGAACAACTATCGGACGATTGGCCGGTCCACTATTGTCTAGCCCCGCTCCGCCCAGTAAAATGTTCCGTTTTCCCCGTTGGCAGGGCAAAAACGCCGGGTCTTCAAGGAGTTTCGCCTTGATCATAGTCATGAATTCACACGCGCCCCAGGCGGCGATCGACCGCGTGGTGAGCGAAATCCAGCGTATGGGATGCCAATCGCATCTCAGCCAGGGACGCTTCCGCACGGTCATCGGGGCGGTGGGCGAGGAAGGGCTGATCGATCAGAACCATCTGGCGTCGCTGGACGGGGTGGAAAAAGTCGTCCCGATCATGAAGCCGTACAAGCTCGCCAGCCGCGAGTTCCACGAAGACGACACGGTGGTTGAAATCGGCGGCGGGTCGGTCCCCAAGGTGAAGATCGGCGCCAATCACGCCGCCTGCATTGCCGGGCCGTGCGCCGTCGAAAGCAAGGAGATGCTGTGTCGCATCGCTCGCGAGGTCCGCGACGGCGGGGCGACCATTCTTCGCGGCGGGGTCTATAAACCGCGAACCAGCCCCTATTCCTTCCAGGGCCTGGGCATACCGGCGCTGCAATGGATGCGCGAATGCGGCGACGAACTCGGCATGCCGGTCTGCATCGAGGTGATGGACACCCGGCAGGTCGAGCCAATGGAAAAATACGTCGATTGTTTCCAGATCGGGGCCCGCAACATGCAGAATTTCGACCTGCTCCGCGAGGTGGGCAAAACGCGAAAGCCCGTTCTGCTCAAGCGCGGATTTGCCGCCACCGTCAAGGATTGGCTCCTCTCGGCGGAATACGTTCTGAGCCAGGGAAATCGCAGCGTGGTGCTGTGCGAGCGCGGGATCAAGACGTTCGAGGACTCGGTGCGATACACGCTGGACATCACGAGCATTCCGGTGGCCCTGGGCTGGACGCATCTGCCGATCATCGTCGATCCCAGCCACGCCGCGGGCAAACGCGATTACGTTCCGGCCATCGCCGCCGCGGGAATGGCCGCCGGCGCTCACGGCATCATCGTCGAGGTGCATTACTGTCCGAGCGAAGCTCAATGCGACGGCGCGCAGGCGCTGCTGCCGGAAACGTTCAGGGAATTGATGGTCCAATTGCACAAGATCGCGGCGATATTCCACAAGGAATTCGCCGAATCCACCGAGTCCGTCCGAACATAACCAAGAGAACGAAGGAGCAAATCCCCCATGACCCGCACCCCGTTTATCGCCGGCAACTGGAAAATGAACACGGCCAAGTCCGGCGCGGTTGAGTTGGCCAAGGCCGTGGGCAAGGGCGCGCCCAAGGGCGTGAGCCTCGGCGTCGCCCCGCCGTTTGTGTATCTCGATGCGGTCGGCCAGGGGATCGCGGGTTCTACGCTGCTCCTGGGGGCGCAGGACGTTTATTTTGAAAAGAACGGCGCCTTCACGGGCGAAATCTCCGTGGAAATGCTGAAGGACCTGGGTGTGAAATTCGTATTGGCCGGGCACAGTGAACGCCGGCACGTCCTGGGCGAGTCGTCGGCGCTGGTCGCCCGCAAAGCCCAGGCGATTTATGCCGGCGGGCTCACGCTCGTCCACTGCGTCGGTGAAAAGATCGAGCAGCGCGATGCGGGGCAGACGTTCGACGTCGTCAAAGGGCAGCTCGAGGAACTCACGTCGGGCATGCAGGACCCGCAGCGTCTGGTGATCGCGTACGAGCCGGTTTGGGCGATCGGCACGGGCCGCAACGCCACCGACGCACAGGCCCAGGAAGTCCACGCGTTCATTCGCCAGCACATTGGCAAATCCTGGAACAAGGATTTCGCCGATCGGGTGCGAATTCAGTACGGCGGCAGCATGAAGCCGGAAAACGCCCGGGGCCTGTTGTCGCAGGCGGACATCGACGGCGGGCTGATCGGCGGCGCTTCGCTGAAGGCCGACGCCTTCCTCGCCATCGCCGCCGCCGCGGAGGGCCAGCCCTCCACCGTGGAGGGCCAGCCCTCCACCGCACTGTAATCTCACGGAGAAGCCATGCTCGTTCTTTACTGGATCTTCTTGCCGCTGTTTCTGTTCTTCTGTTTCATCATGATTCTGCTGGTGCTGGTTCAGAAGGGGCGAGGCGGGGGCCTTTCCGGCGCGTTCGGGGGCGCGGGCGGCAACACGGCGTTCGGCGCAAAGACCGGGGACGTTCTCACCTGGGCCACCAGCGTCGTCTTCGCGCTTTTCGTGATATTGGCGGTGGTGCTCAACCTGATTTGCGACAAGATCGGCAATCAGACGCAGCCCACGCCGCAGGCCCAGCAAGTGCAACACGTACCGGCCGGCGCACCGGCATCGCCGACTAACGGGAAATGAGCCGCTAAACCCTTCACGGGCGCAAATCGAATGATCGTGAGCATGACCGGATTTGGAGACGCCAGCGCCGAGCGCGACGGGACGCATTACGCCGTCGAAATCCGCTCGCTGAACAACCGATTTTTCAAATCCATCATCAAGCTCCCCGACCACGTCAGCGGAATGGAGCCGGAGATCGAAACGCTGCTGCGCGAGGGGCTTGGGCGGGGATCGATCACGTACATCCTCAAGATGCGCACGGACAGCGCCGAGGCGGCGTATCACATCAACGTGCCGGCCCTGACGGCGTATCTCGAACAACTCCAACAGGTGCGGGGCCTGGACAAGATCGTGCAGATCGACCTGGCGAGCCTCGTGCAGCTTCCGGGCGTCTGCCAGGAGCCGCGGGACGACACCGACGAAATCGCGCGGCATGGGAAGGTCATTCGCGAACTGACCTCGACGGCCATCGGCAAGCTCGCGGCCATGCGCGGCCGCGAGGGCCAGGCGCTCATGGCCGACCTGCTCAAGCATTCACGGCTGATCGCGTCGGAACTGGCGGAAATCCAAAAGCGAGCGCCGACGGTGATCGACGACTATCACCACAAGTTGACGCAGCGCGTCAACCTGCTGATGAACAAGGCGGAATTGCAAGTCAGCCAGGCCGATCTGCTGAAGGAAGTCGCCGTGTTCGCCGAGCGGGCGGACATCAGCGAGGAAATCCAGCGTCTGACGAGCCATCTCGAAGCATTCGAGCATTCGTGCAGGACGGGCGAGCACGCGGGCCGCAAGCTGGATTTCATCGCCCAGGAAATGCTGCGCGAAGCCAACACCATCGCCTCGAAGGCCAACGACGCCGACATCGCCCGGCACATTGTCGAGATCAAAGGCGCCATCGATCGGCTCAAGGAACAGGTGCAAAACGTCGAGTAAAGCCCCCCGGAGCATGCCCACGCAAACCAAAAATCCCGGGCTTTTGATCGTGCTGTGCGGCCCGTCGGGGGTGGGCAAGAGCACGATCTCGCGCCAGCTTGAAGAGAAATGCTCGGTCAGTTACATCGTCAGCGCGACGACTCGCCCGCGGCGGCCGGGCGACGAGACGGGCAAGACCTACGAACACCTGTCAAAGCAGGAGTTTTTCCGCCGGCTCGATGCCAACGAATTCTTGGAATACGCGCAGGTGTACGGGGATTATTACGGCACGCCGAAGCATCCGGCGCTGGATTTGCTCGCCGAGGGGAAGAACATTTTGCTGGAAATTGACGTTCAGGGGGCGTTGCAGGTGCGTTTTCAGCATCCCGATTGCCTGTCGATCTTCATTCTTCCACCGGATGAGCCTACACTGTTGCAACGGCTGGAGGCCCGGGGACGGGACAGCGCCGAGGAAATGGCCAAGCGATTCCGCGCCGCCAAGCGGGAAATTCACATGGCCAAGGGAAGCCGGGCGTTCGATTACATGGTCATCAACGACGATCTGAATGCGGCGGTAGAGGAAATCATCAAGATCATCAAACACAAACGCGCGGAGGCATTGCCATTCCGCAGTGGAGGCATCTGATCCATGATAGAAGCATTGAAGAGCGACCAAATCGTGGCCAAGGTCGGCGGCCGATTCAAGCTGACCGCACTCATCCAGAAGCGCATGCTCGAGCTGATGGATGGGGCGCGACCCCTGGTTGAACGCGGGAACATGACCGACCTGGAAGTGGCGATTCAGGAAGTCCTGCAGGACAAGATCGCCATCGATTACGAAGCCAGCGGCCTGCGCGCGCCGGAAGCATAATGCCGCCGAACAATGCCGATCCTCCCGCGCTGAAGCTGAAAGGCCGCGAGATCGTCGTCGCGGTGTGCGGGGGCATCGCGGCATACAAGGCGGCGGACGTCGTCAGCAAGCTGGTGCAGCTCGGCGCCGGCGTCACCGTCGTCATGACCGCGGACGCCCAGCGGTTCGTCGCGCCCCTCACGTTCCAGGCCCTGTCGGCGCGCCCCGTGCGCACGGAAATTTTCGAGTTGGCCGACAGTTCCGATCCCCAACATATCTCGCTCACCGAACGGGCCGACGTCATGCTGGTCGCCCCGGCAACGGCGAACGTCATCGCCAAGGTCGCCGCCGGGTTGGCCGACGATCTGGTGAGCCTGATGGTGTGCGCCGCCGCGTGTCCGGTGGTTTTCGCCCCCGCCATGAATCACCGCATGTGGGAAAACGCAATCGCCCAGGAAAACGTCGCCAAGCTGTCGGGGCTTGGGTATCGCTTCATCGGTCCGGAGCCGGGCTGGCTTGCCTGCCGCAACGTCGGCCTGGGGCGAATGACCGAACCGGCCGAGCTCGTCGCCGAGATCGTCAAGATGCTCGCCGAGCCCGCGGCGACGGAATTGAAATCGCAGAAGAAGGTGAAGCGATAGGCAAGGACTTTGATGCCGACCGAACGAACTCGGCGAAATCGCCCGCTTCGCGACGGGAAGCGGGCGTTTCATTTGCGCAGGAACTTGAAAAAAATCGTGGTCGCACAGGGCCTGCCATCTGGCCACAGCGCGTAATTGGGAATTTCCCCACAACGCTGCCAGCCTTGCCGCGCGTACAAGCGCTCGCCATCACTGCCCGTGACGGTATCGAGCACCAGCAGCGTCTTGCCGGCGTTCAGAGCGCTACGCTCGGCGGCAGCGAGCAGCGCTGTGCCGACGCCCCGCCGACGTACTCGCCGATGCACGAGCATCTTGGCGATATCCCCACGATGTGGTTGATTCTCAGGCTGATTCAAAATGACCTGAACAGTACCGACGATCGTTCCCGCCGCGTCTTCCGCGATGAGCACCTCTCGCTCGCCGCGCGCAACACTCGCGGCTGTGCCTCGCCAGAACGCCTCCGCCTTGGCGCGGGTCATTGGGAACATGAAGCTGACCGACGCCCCACCTTCCACACAGTCGATAAGCACGTCGCTCAACCCTCGGATCTCGCGGTCATCGAGGATCGGCATGCTTCGAATATGAATGGCGTCCGGCATTTCATCTCCTCGGCGCCCGCGAACGCTCGGTCGCGACGATCACGATATATCGCGCAGGCTTCCGTGTGCGGTTGCGAAACGCCGTTGGCTCGTTGAGTTGCATGGCGAGACAGTCGTCTTCCGAGAGTCGATACGTGACGCTACCAAGCGTCAGTTCGATGCTCCCCTCCTGCACCCATATCTGCTGATGAATACTCACGGCGCGTGCGCCGGTCTCATAAGCCACTTTCGCGCCGGCCGGCAAAACGACCTCGACGATTTGAATGGGCGAGGGAAAGTTGGCAGGAGAAATATTGCGCCGCAAGTAGCCGGACTGTGGATCGCGCCACGGCGTCCGATCCATCCGCCGGGATACCGGGTTGGCAGGCGCACTCCATTGGTCGAATAGCGTTGCAAGCGGCACACCAAGTCCCGTGGCAATTTTCTCCAATACGACCGCGGTGGGACTGCTTTCCCCACGCTCGACCAACGAGATCATCGAGCGGCTGACATGGCACTTCGCGGCGAGCGCATCGAGGGTCATATCGAGGTCCGCTCGCAGAGCCCGTACGCGGCTGGCGATGCGAGAGTTGATGTCCGGAGCGAGGGGGGTCGCCGCCCTATCCTGCATAATGGACATAGTGTCCAGTAAAATGGATGAATTGTCAACTCGGCGTGACCAGGGTCCGCCGCAACGTCGGCTTCGGACGAATGACCGAACCGGGCGATCTCTTGGAGGAGATCGTCAAATTGCTCGGCGAGCCCGCGGCGACGGAATTGAAATCGCGGAAAAAGGTTAGGCGATAGTCAAAGACCCACGGCAGCGCCGTGGGCGTTCGGGGCAGAATTCGCGCGGGTGGATTTTTGCTGGTGTACGCCAACTTGCAACGGGCTCTAACGGGTGCGTGAGACCTTCTGCGCAGAATTTCCCCCTCCCCTGGTACTCCGGGGGAGGGTCAGGGTGGGGGCTTGGTGGGCCAATCGACGTTCGACCCCCACCCCAACCCTCCCCTTAGTACATGGGGAGGGGGAAATTCTCCGCAGCAAGTATCACGCACCCGTTAGCCAATTCCGCAACGGCTTTTCTTTGACACTCCTCGCGCATGTCATTACGATCCTGCCTCGCTTTTCAAAGGAATCCAATGCCCCAACCGCTCAAAATGGTGTACGAAAAAGACGCCCCGCTCGACGCTTTGCAGGGCAAAACCGTGGCGATTCTCGGGTTCGGCTCGCAGGGTCATGCCCATAGCCTGAACCTCCGAGACAGCGGCATCAAAGTCGTCGTCGCCGAACTCAAAGACACGTTTAACCACAAGCTGGCCATTCAGCATGGATTCGATCCGGTCAGCGTGGAGGACGCGGTGAAGGCGGGCGATCTGATCGTGATGACCCTTCCGGACGAGGTTCAGCCCGGCGTGTACGCCAAGAGCATCGGCCCGCATCTCAAATCGGGCAAGGCGTTGGGCGCTACGCACGGTTTCAACATCCATTTCAAAACCATCGTTCCGCCGAAGGACGTGGACGTGGTGATGGTCGCGCCGAAAGGACCGGGACACCTGGTGCGAAGCGAATTCGAGCGTGGCGGCGGCGTTCCGTGCCTCCTGGCCGTCCATCAAGACCCCTCGGGAAAAGCGCGCGACATCGGCCTGGCGTGGGCGCGCGGAATCGGCGGCGCTCGCTCCGGGGTCATCGAAACCACCTTCAAGGACGAATGCGAAACCGATCTCTTCGGCGAACAGGCGGTGCTGTGCGGCGGGCTGTCCGCGCTCATCAAGGCCGGATTTGAAACGCTTACAGAAGCGGGCTATGCCCCGGAAATGGCCTATTTTGAATGCGTCCACGAAGTGAAGCTCATCGTCGATCTGATCTACCAGGGCGGATTGGATTACATGCGCTATTCGATCAGCAACACGGCCGAATACGGCGACCTGACGCGCGGCCCGCGCATCATCACGCCGGCCGTCAAAGCCGAGATGAAGAAAATCCTCGGCGAGATCACCAGCGGCCAGTTCGCCAAGGAATGGCGGCATGAATACGAAACCGGCATGAAGAACTTCAAGCGGCTCTACGAGCAGGACAATAACCACCCGGTCGAGGTCACCGGCCGGCGACTGCGCAAGATGATGCCGTGGCTGAAGGCGAAAGAGCCGCCGAAGGGATAACGTTGGTATAATGAATGCATGTTCGGCCGTCTCCGGCAAGCTCGCTCGACCTCATTCAGTCCGGCCGTTGGCCCTTGGAAGCTCGGTCAGAGTTATGAGGAAAGACTGAATTCGGACCCTCAATTTGCCATGGCTGAAGGAGACGCCTATTTTCAGGGCCAAGGAGCGGTTCATGAAACGCTTCGAAGAATAGCAAAGCGTTTAGATGAACTTGGAATTAAGTATGCGGTTGCGGGCGGCCTCGCCCTTTTCAGCCACGGATTCCGCCGCTATACAGAGGACGTGGACTTGCTCGTCACCCCAGAGGGACTGAAAGAGGTCCATAAGCAGCTTGAAGGACTCGGATATGTTCCGCCATTTGCTGGAAGCAAGAACCTTCGAGACACGACCTCGGGCGTTAAAATTGATTTTTTGATTTCGGGGCAATTCCCCGGCGATGGAAAGCCAAAGCCGGTTGCATTTCCCTTGCCAGAAAACGTTGTGGTGGAACGGCAGGGAATTCGCTATCTGAACCTGCCAAGCATCGTTGAACTGAAGATCGCTTCAGGAATGACCAATTCAGAGCGAATGAAGGATCTTGCGGACGTTCAGGAATTGATAAAGCTCCTGATGCTCCCGCGCGATTTTACCTCGCAACTCTCGGTTTATGTTCGTGAGAAATACGTCGAGCTGTGGGACGGCGTCAGACCTCGCGGAAAGAAATACGTCAAATTGTGGCGCAACAAATTTCTTACGACCGATGCGACCAGCCTTGAGCAGATGATCGAATCACTGCGTGATGCCGTCCAGACGCTCGATGCCATGCGCGCGGATGGGGTGCGTCTCGATCCGGATGGGGGGACTTCTGACGATTGCGCGCACTTGGTCACGAGCGATCCGGAAATCGCCAAGAAATACGACATGCACGAGGAAAGCGAATTTTGGGAAGAACCGAATAACGACGACGCAGATAAAGCTGAAACGAAATAAAAGAATCTAATCGCTTCCCGCTCGGCATTCCCATGGACGCGATCATCTATTACCGGCGCGCCAACGCTCTGGACGTGCAATCGCTGGTCAATCTGCGTCTGGCGTTTCTTGCCGAAATATCGGGCGCATCGGAATCCGACCCCGTTCTCCGCAAGTCCCTTGCCGAATATTTTTCCAGGACGATTCCTTCAGAGGAATTCATCGGCTTTGTCGCCGTCGCCGACGGCGCGATCGTCGCCACGAGCGGCCTGGTGTTTCATCGGCATCCCCCATCGAATCGCAATCCGACCGGGCGCGAGGCGTACGTGATGAATACGTACACCGATCCCGCGTGGCGTCGCCGCGGCATCGCAAGCAGGCTGCTGCAATTGCTGATCGAATATGCGCGGCAGAACAATTGCGGGAAGATTTCGCTGCACGCCCTGCCCAAGGGGCGGTCGATCTACGTCAATGCCGGGTTCGTGCCGATCGAGACGGAAATGCGGTTGGAATTACACGGCAAATAGCCTCGCGGCTTGCGTTATGCGATCGTTTTTGCGGATGCGTCAAGCCTTTCGGCGATCCAAAACTTAATAATCGTTTGCCGGGTAATACCTATCATCTCCGCCTCGCGATCCATTCGATCGATCATCCATTGCGGAAAGCCGACCTTCACGCGCCGAATTTCGAGTCTCCGCCTCTGACTCGGCAACTCATCCGTATGTTCTGGCATTTTCACATCGGCATCGTGAATGGCACCGAGTTGTTCCGCCGCTATATCCTTTTTCTTCTTTCTCGATCTCTTGATAGCAATTCCTTTTTGGTATGAAAATTATACCAGTCGGACATTCCAAGCCGTCAGAAAAAGAAGCCCCGGACGTACGTCCGGGGCTTGGCAGATTGAACTGCTGCGAGCTGCACGTAGCAGCTGCGTGCATCGCGGGAGTCTCACCCGCGAAGGCTGCTTACAGCAGCTCACGGCGGAGGGCAAGCCCTCCGCTGCGGAGGGCAAGCCCTCCGCTTGTACAGTCAGAATAGGTCACGGATCACCTCCATTTCAAGATAAGACACACGCGTGATGCGGCGCCTATCGGGTCATGCCAAGCCGTCGCGGGTCTAAGCCCGCCGCCGGGCTTCCAATCCCGGAAACGCCTTTCCGGGAACGCGGGCCGCCGCCGGGAGTACTCGGCGACAACCGGGCACATTTTATCCTCTCAAAACGCAATTTCCAGCGGACACTCCGTAGAATTCTTCCGTGGCCGAAGGCGAAACTCGAATCCCGGCGCGCCGGGACAAATTCGAAACTCGAAATTCGAAACAAACGCCGTTTCGTCATTCGAATTTCGAATTTGATTCGTCATTCGAATTTCGAGTTTTCGACCGCTTTCTGACAAACCCGGACATATCCGGTAAGATGGCATACTCAGGGCAAACCGGGTAATTGCTGGTACGAATGCAAAACGCCTATCTGGAAATCAAGGACCCCAAAGCCACGCGGCAAATCCCGCTCGACAGCGGCCCGCTCACCATCGGGCGGAATTTCACCAATCTTCTGGTCATCGACGAACCGCTGGCCAGCCGGTTTCACTGCGTCATCGAACAGGATTCCGGCGGCTTCCGCGTGCGCGACCTGGAATCCCGCAATGGAACGCTGATCAACGGCAAACCGTTGCGTGGCGAGTCGGCGCTGGCGCCCGGCGACATCGTGAAGATCGGAAGCACCGAGATCAAGCTGCTCATTCAGGCTGCACGGGCCGCGTCCGGCATGGCTTCCAAGCTCGCCGCCGACACCGCCATGGCCGAGTTGGCGGACCTGGTCAGCGACAAGGATGAGGCGGAGGAGGACGAAGAAAAGACCACCGAGCCCATCGCCGCCGCGAGCGAATTCGAACGCCAACTCCGGGAGCGCTCCGAGCTCCTGACCGACCGAACCTTCACCGACCGCCAGATCGCCCTCATCAACGCGCGCGGAAAGCTCGCCTATCCAGCCGATCCCAAAAGAGACGTGGGCGAGGCCATCAACGTCCTTCGGCTCATCATGCTCCTGTGCTTCCGCAGCCGCGCCACGGACATTCACGTCGAACCGAAGATGGACGACGTTCACGTTCGCATCCGCGTGGATGGAATGATGATCGATGCCGTCACCGTCAGCAAGGAACTGGGCGTGAAGCTGCTGTCGGCGGTGAAGGTCCTCAGCGACATCGACATCGCCCAGCGCAACATCGTTCAGGAGGGCCATTTCAGCGCCAAAGTTCCCACCAAGGCCAAGAAAGAGATGGTTGAACGGCGGGTGGATTATCGAGTGAGCTTCGCCCCGGCCATGCACGGGCAGAAGCTGGTGATCCGCGTCCTGGACGCCGCCAACGCTCCGCTGCACATCGACGACCTTCAGCTTCCCGCCAAGGCCCGCGAGATCCTCCGCCGCACCAGCGAACAGGATGCCGGGATGATCCTGGTGTGCGGTCCCACCGGCTCGGGCAAGACCACCACGCTGTATGCCATTCTCCGGGACATCGACATCACCCAGCGCAACGTGGTCACCATCGAAGACCCGGTGGAAATCCAGCTTGACGGCGTGACGCAGATCCCCGTCAACGACGCCCAGGGCAACACGTTTTCCGCACTGCTGCGCAGCGTGCTGCGGCAGGACCCGGACGTCATCCTGGTGGGTGAAATCCGCGATGCGGAAACCGCGCGCGTCGCCGTGCAGGCCGGAATGACCGGGCACCTCGTCTTCAGCACCGTTCACTCCCGCGAGGCGATCAGCGGACTGTTCCGGCTGCTCGATCTGGGCGTCGAGCCTTATGTCGTGGCTTCGGGCCTGCACGTTGTCGTCGCCCAGCGGCTCGTCCGCCAACTTTGCCCTCATTGCAAGGTCGCCAAGCCCCCCACCGCCGACCAGTTGAAAAAATTCGCCAGCGTCGGCATCAAGACCGTCAAGCAGGTTTTCCAAGCCAAGGGCTGCAAGAAGTGTTTTGGCACCGGCCATTTCGGCCGGCGCGCCGTCTTCGAAGTCCTTGTCGCCACCGCCAAGCTTCGCGACACGATCCTCAAGAGCCCCAGCCTCGAGGCCTGCCAGAAGGCCCTGTCGCCAGAAGGCTACATTTCATTGCAGGAAAGCGGCTATCGTCTCATCGCCGAGGGCGCCGCCGGATTTGACGAGGTGGAAAAAGCCATCGCATGAAATGGTCATTGGTCATTGGTCATTTGCAAATGCGGGAATAAACCAACCAAATGACAAGAGACCAATGACTAATGACAAGTGACCAATGACTAGTGACCAACAGTTGGCGATCGTGGTGACCGCCGATGATTTCGGAATCGGCCGCCGCACCAGCGAGGGAATTCTCCAGGCGCACCTCCGGGGTCCCGTGACTGCCACGAGCCTGATGGTCGTCACCGGGGACCACGTGCGGGCATCGCTCCCGCTTTTGGCCGATGCGCCCAACCTCGACGTGGGCTTGCACCTGGTGCTGACCCGTTGCGGCCACGCGCCGCTCGTCGCGCGCAAATCCTCCGGCCTTTGCGGAGATGACGGCTTTGTCACCAACGGCCATCTCTGGATCAAGGCCATGACCGCAAGGCTCGATCGAAATGCCGTGGCCGACGAGATCGCGGCCCAGGCCCAGTTGTTCCACAAGCTCGTCGGGCGCGCCCCCGCGCACGTGGACGCCCATCACCACGCGCATCAACTGCCCGTGATTCGCGAAGCGCTGCTCGATGTCATCGCCCGCGGCCTTTTGCCCGCGATCACCCGAGTCACCGTCGAACCGCCGGCCATGATGCGCTTCGCCCCCGGCGTGCGCGCAAAACGCCGCGCCGCTCATCTGCTCGGAAAACGCGCCGCGAAGCTCTTTTGGCGCCGCGGCGTTTGGGCCAACGACTTTTATTTCGGAATGCTTGACAGCGCCAGCCTGCGACGCGATGCTCCCTGGCAGCACTTTTTGCGGAGGCTGCCCGACTTCGGCGTGGTGGAATGGGTCGTTCATCCCGGGCTCCCCGACGAGACTTTGCGCGGCCGTGATTCGTATTGCGTACAGCGCTGGACCGAGTTGCAATCCCTGATCGACCCGGCGAATGTGCGGCAGTGGGAACAACTGCGGCCGCTTTTGACGCGAAAGTCAGCCCTGGCGCCCGGGCGGCCCGACTCCACCAAAATTTGAACGGACCGCGCATGCCCGACAAGAATCCCGTCGATTCGCTCAACAAATGGAAGGGGTTCTTCACTTTCCTGGCCTGGGGATTGTGGGGCGCTGCCGCCATCGTCATCAGCATTCTCGTCGTGATCCATCCCAAGAACAGCAACAGCATTTGCATTCTGTTTGCCCAAAGCTCGCAAAACTGGTGGACCGGCCAGGCACTCTACTTCATGCGGTCAATCGACGGGTTCCTGTATTTTCCCCAATTCGCGATCATCTACACCCCCTTCGCCGCTCTCGGCAACCCTATCGGGGGCACCGTATGGCGGCTTCTCGGCATGGCGATCTACTTGGCCGGATTGTGGCGGCTGGCCAAACTCCTGTCGCCCAAAAATGCCGCCCTCGTCTTCGCCTTCGGCTCCTTCGCCGCCCTCGCTCCAACCATCGCCAGCATTCGCTGCGGGCAGGCCAATCTCCACATCGCCGGATTCCTCTTGAACATTACCGTGGAACTGGCCCGCCGCAAATGGTCGATCGCCGCCCTCTATTTGCTCGTCGCGCTCGCCGTCAAGCCGATCATCTTCGTCGCGCTTCTGCTTTCCGCGGCGATCTATCGGCCGATGCGCTGGCGGCTGGCGCTGGGCCTGGCGATTTTTCTCCTGGTTCCCTTTGCCACGCAGAATCCCCACTACGTTTGGAATCAATATAGCGTCTGCTATTCCAAACTCCGCATGGCCGCATTGCCCTACCGTCCATTTTGCGATCTGCGCGGCATTTTCTGGGCCATCTGGGTCATTCCGCAAAACGTCCTGACCGTCATCCAGATGATCGCCGCGATCGCCACCCTGGCGCTTTGCCTCCTCGCTTCGCGCTGGTGGCAAGAGCCGGCGCGATCCGTATTTGTCGCCGCATTCGGCGCCTGCTACCTGATGCTCTTCAATCCACGGACCGAGTCCAATTCATACGTCATTTTGAGCGCGATCTTCGCAATTCCCGCCGCCGTGTTGCTTCTCGATGACCTGAGGCCATTTCCCGGCATAATACTCATCGTCATCGGCATATGTTTCAGTTGCGACGGCTGGGCCTATCACCAAACCGAGCCATGGCTCAAGCCGCTGACGTGCGCGGTTTTGATTGGTTTCCTCATTGTCGAACTGTTCCGGCGCGATGCTCATCGCCGCCGCGCCCCCCTTGCCGCGGTAGTGAACTCCGCTGTATCTTCCCTTGGTTGACCTGATACACTCCGCCGACTTTATATGAAAATCTTCGTACCCAACGAAATGTCCAGAGGGGAAACGCGCGTGGCGCTGGTGCCGGGGGCGGTGAAGCGGCTGGGTGTCCCCGGCGTCGAAATCCTCGTCGAATCTAATGCTGGCGC
>JBEKEC010000030.1:0-66204 GCA_050014015.1 Tepidisphaeraceae bacterium | reverse complement strand
ATCCGGCGCGCAATCCGTTTTGTCGCTGCGTTCCGCATGGCTCAACGACCAATGGGAGGAATTTTGGAGTCAACGCCCTCTGGCGGCGTAAGAACCCACCTACTTTGATGGCTCAGACCCCTCGCAACGAAATCGTGGAAGCAAAATTTCCAAAATATGGTATAATCCAATGAATGGGAAAATTGGCCGAACGACCTGCTGCTCATCGTAAGTCAGCCAAAACAGACCGACTGACGCACCTTCAAAACCAGCGGCGAAAGCTCTCCGCTCGGATGGCCCAGTTGGACAGGGAACTCTCAAAACTCTCCCCGACCGAGAAACGCGCTCCCTCGGTCGAGGTGCTCGACCGCTGGCTGGACGAGCTTTCTGATGCCGTTGAAGATCTTCCTTCGCTGCCGGCCGACTTCGCTCGCGCCGATCTATACAACGACCACGATTGATGCGTTATCTTCTTGACACCGGTATTCTTGCCCGTCTTCCCCATCGGGCAGACCCATTGCACCAATCGATTCGCGGGGCATTGAGGAAACTCACGGCTGATAAGCACACGTTTGTTACCGCGACACAGAACATCGCAGAGTTCTGGAACCTTTGCACTCGCCCGGCCCAAGCCCGAGGCGGCTTTGGCCTGAGCATCGAAGATGCCTCTCGTCGTCTTCGCCTCCTGGAACGATTCGTCACCATCCTGAAGGAGCCGGATTCGGCATATCGGAGATGGAAGTCCTTCCTCGTCACTTACCGGGTCAGCGGAAAACAGGCCCACGACGCCCGCCTGGCCGCCCGCCTGGCCGCCTATCGTCTGAGCCGGATCGTGACGCTCAACCCGACTGATTTTGCGCGTTACCCACACCTTGAGCCAATCACACCGGCCGATGTGCTTCGGGTTTAACCCGTTCCGCCGCGCCGTGAGCATCTCCGATAACCGCGAACAGGGATGAAATCGACCCTTCTTCCTCCCCGCTGCGTTGTTCTGTAGTTTATGCAGCTATGAACCCAGGCGTTCATCTGGTGCACAAGCCCGTTGGACCCACGAGCTTCTCGCTTGTGCAAACTTACATCCAGGCCGCTCGAGCCCACAAGGATCGGCGTCCGCCGCGGATTTGCCACGGCGGCACGCTCGATCCCTTCGCCAGCGGGCTGCTGCTCATTCTCGTGGAGCCTGCCACCCGGCTGTTCCCATACCTGCACGCCATTCCCAAGGTCTATGACACAACAGTTTGCTGGGGCGTCGAAACCGACAACGGCGATCCCCATGGCCGGGTCATCTTCACTGGCGACTCATCGGGCCTCTCGCCCCCGCAGCTTGACGAAGCCCTGGCGACGTTCGTCGGCTGGCACGACCAAACCCCTCACCCAACCAGCGCCAAACGGATCGACGGCGAGCGCGCCTATCTCAAAGCCCACCGCGGCGAAACGGTCGTCATGCCCGCCTCGCGCGTCTATCTCCATGAGGCCCGCTGGCTCAGCCACGACCTGCCGCGTCAGAGCCGGCTGCGAATGAGCGTCCGCGGCGGATATTACGTCCGCGCCCTGGCGCGCGATCTTGGCCGGCTCGTCGGCTGCGGAGCGCATCTCGCCGAATTACACCGCACGGCCATCGGGCCCTGGACCGATCCCGGCCCCGATCGATCCGTTGAAATCCACGGGCGCGACCTGCTCCCGTGGGCCGCCGCCCGGCTCCTGACCGATCAGGACGTCGGCGACCTTCGCCAAGGCCGCGACATTCCCACGGGCGATCTGCTTCCTCCGGATTGGCCCGTGCCCCCAGGCTTCCCCGATCCCGAGTCCCCCATCCGCGGGTTTCACCTCGAACGATTCTGCTTCCTGCTCTCGCCACACGAGGGACAGCTCAAACTCCTCAGTGCTCTTCACGGGGGGCTGTAAAGTCCTCGCAATTGTTGATTTAATGGGTTAATATATTCGCCGCCATGCTGGACTTTCGATGGAATACCTGGAACGTTCAGCACATCGCCGAGCACGGGGTTAGGGCTGGCGAAGCCGAATACGTGGCCGATCACGCGCGAAGGCCATACCCCAAGATTATCGCGCAAGGCAAATGGTTGGTAATCGGACGGACCGCGATAGGACGATACCTGCAGGTGATATATATCGATGACGATGATTCAGACACCGTGTACGTAATTCACTCCCGAGAGTTAACCGACGCGGAAAAACGGCGCTATCGCCGGAGGATAAAATGAAGAAACGGCAGCAAAAGCGATTTCAGGAGATGACCACCGCGGAATTGCGCCGCGCCACGAAGGAATTCGATCGAGAGTTCATCGCGGACAAGGCACGGCCCATGAATGCCGCAGAGCTCGCGCGCAACCAGCAGTTGCGGCGGCGGCGCGGCCGTCCGCGGATTGGCAAGGGAGCCGAGAAAATCAACGTCTGTCTCGAACGGGATTTGCTCGCTTCTGTCAATCGGCTTGCGAAGGAAAAAGGCATTCGGCGTTCCACGCTGATCGCACAGGCTCTGGCATCCGTAATCGCGCGGAAAGCGGGCTGACACCCTTACCTCAGCGAGCCTTCCGCATAACAAACAGATAATTAAAGCCCCGCAGAAAGAAATTCCCCTCCTCGGCCGCCGCGCGATAGTTTCCCATATCGAGCGTTTTGTTGTGCCGAACCACCGCGATGACATCCACCGGCTCAAAATGCTTGCGCAGGATCGCGAACAACTCGAAGCCGATCGGAAAGAATCCTTTCCCTTTCACAAACGAATCGCAGACGTATAGCCCCATGTGGCATCCGGGCCGCAGGATGCGATGAATCTCGCCGATCACCTGATCCATCGCCTGGTAATACTGCGGCCCGGCGGCGTCGAGGTTGCCGATGCACCGCGGATCGTCGGAGTAATGAATGTGCGTGGAGTAAGGTGGATCGATGAACACAAAATCCGCCTTCCCATCTTCCAGCGGCAATTTGCGCGCGTCCACGCGGAAGATGTCCTTGCGCGTGGGGGTCAGATCGTATCCCAACGCCCTGCGGTTCAGATCGCGGGCCACGTCGAGCGTCGTGCCGCTGCCCGCGCACGGGTCGATCACCAGGTCCTTCGGCTTGGTATATCGTTGCAGTAGGTTCCACACGATATAGCTGGGCGTGGCGCCCTTGTAACCGGGCCGGCCCTGCGGCTCGTCTCCGTAGTCTTGCGACGGATAATCCCAAAGCGTCGTAGGCTGAATGCGAAGCGGCGGCTTTTTGAATTTCATGGCCCCTGAAAGATATCACGCCGCCAAGGCCTTTAATACGACTGAACGATCAGGCCGGGGATATGCCTGAAATGACGGGGATTTCGAGTCAACAGCGACTGCCCGTGAGCCAGGGCAACCGAGGCGATCAGCGCGTCGCAATCGCCGGCCGGCCGGCCTCGTTTGAACATCGCAGCCTTAATGACGGCGTAGCGCAACGCGGCCTCGGCATTGAACTCCAGGATTACGATCGCCGCCAGGATGCGTTCAACTCGCTCCAATTCCCTCCGGCGCTGGTCGGACATTTCCGGCCCGACTCGGAATTCCGCCTCGTTGATCCTGGACGTGAATAGCATTTCCCCGCTCGCGAGCAGGCGCTGCACCGCGGCGCGGGCACGTTGATGGGCCGGAACATGCGACCGCCGTCCCAGATCGATCAGGACCGTCGTATCAAGCAGCGCCACGGAACCGCCTCCGATTCCGACGATTGCGACGCCCGGACACCACCGCTTCGACCGCCTCCACCGCCGGATCGCTGAGCGGGTCCTTCTCGATGGACCTCATCCACTGCTTGAAATCCATCGGCTTCTGCACCACCCGCTTGATGGTCTGGCTAAACGATTCGCCGCTTTGCTTGACGATCTTGAGCCGGCGATAGGCTTCGGTATCGATCGTGATTGTTTTCGTGGCCATGCAATCTCCATGTACGTGTGTGTACACATACTATTGTCGCGGCGGCAACCGGGCAAGCAAAAGCCACGCCTCTGGAAACAAATCGGGGTAGTGGGGACCAACTCGACGAGATCAGTGTTCTTCTGATAAACTTGAAAACTCGAGCCGTGTTGGTGACTCTGGCGGTCGACCTTGTACTATCGGCCCCGCCGCACGATTCCGGTCATCTGCGGCTCCGTTGAATCCGAGGAAACAGCGAATGAGCGAATACCAATACGTTGTCTTCCGAGCAATCGACGCTCCGGTGAGCCAAAAGAATCTCCAATACATGCGGCGGCAGTCGTCGCGAGCCGAAATCACTTCCTGGTCGTTCGAAAACGAGTATCACTTTGGCGACTTCCATGGAAACGCCCTCGAGATGCTGCGCCGCGGGTATGATTTCCATTTGCACTATGCGAATTTCGGGGATCGCACGCTGATGATCCGCCTTCCAAACGGCCTGCCGGACGCCAAGGCGGCTGAACCGTACCTCGACGACGAATCGCTGCACTTCCTGAAGGACAAACAAGGCCGGGGAGGCATTCTCTGCATCGAGCCGTATTTCGAAGCTGGCCAACTGGACGATTTATGGGAATTGGACGGTATCCTCGATCGCCTGCTTCCGCTGCGCGGCGAAATCCTCGACGGCGATTTGCGGCCGCTCTACCTGGCCCGCTTGGCGGTCGCTTGCGACTGCAATCACGATCCCGACCAGGAGCAGGACATTCCCGTCCCCGCGGGCTTGGGCAAGCTCACGGACGCGCAACGCGCTTTGGCGAAACTGTATGGCCTTAGCAAGGCGTTGATCTCTGCCGCGGCCCGCAACATCCCGCCGCCGCCGGAGCGCACGGATTCCGAAAAACACTACGCGGATTGGCTCCAGCGCCAGCCGGAAGCGACAAAAATCGCGTGGCTTTCGCAATTGATGGCAGACCCTCATGCGGTGGTGCGAAGCGAGATCCTCGCGGAGTTTCAGAAGAGCCAAAAAACGCCGTCGTGGCCCACCATCCGCCTGGATCGAACCGTCTCCGAAATAACGGCGGCGGCCGAAGGAATCCAGCAGCAACAAGACCGCAAGGAGGCCGAAGCCGCCGCCCGGCGTAGAGCCAAGAAACTCGCCGACATAGCAGCCGATCCCGCGAAAACCCTCCGCAAGACAGAGGAACTCGTGAAGGAGCGAAACCTCGACGCCTACGAGCAGATCGCCCTGACGTTGGCCGATCTCCGAGAGGCGCTTCCCGGCGGGGATCAGTCCAGCTTGGCTGAACGGCAGGCACGCAAGCTGAAGGAGAAAAACCCAACTCTACACCATCTGACGGCGAAGTTGCGGCGACAAGGCTTCTTGAAGAAATGATCGCCTCACGCACCGAACGAGGGAGATCAGTGGCGAGTGGACTGCGGGAAAGAGGTCACTACGGAGTGACTGGACACCGTTGTTTCGTTTCACGAGGGGTTGCTCGGAAATGTCGGTTCAGTTTCCGTGCGAGATGAGCTTCAAGCCGGGAATGTGCGCATAATCCCTGGCATTGTGCGTGAGGAGCGTCGCGCCATGCCGAAGCGCGGATGCCGCGATCCAGGCATCGCCGCAGTCGATGGGCCGACCGAGCCGACGGCGGTGGGCCGTGACGTCGGCCCAGTGCTGCGTCATTATCGAGTCGTAAGGAAGCACCACGAACCGATCCAGCAGTGAATCCAGTGCATCACGCCGGGAGGAACCCCAGCGGCGAACCAGCGTCCACAAGCGCAACTCAGCCACGGTTTGAAAGCAGATACAAAGACGTTTCCCCGCAAGCGCGGGTAAATAGAGCGCAGCGCGTGTATCGGCTTTTGCAAAAAACGAGAGGACGTCGGTATCGAGAATCGCCGGGTCCATCAATGGCGGACCTCACGGACGAGAGCCAGAAACTCGTCAACAGATTCCCCTTCCGGCCAGTCAATGGCGAGATGAGCGAGGTTGTCGATGGGTTGAATGCCTTGCTCGCGGGCCAATTCCTCCACGGTCTTGCTGCTCCAGAACTCCGAGCCGGCCGGCTCGGCCTCAACACGGACGCGCGTACCTTCGGGCAGTTCGCCAGGAATATCCAGCACGGCGACGCCATTTTTGATCCGTCCACGGTAAGTCATAAGTCACCTCGCTCTCTCGGCAATGGCTGAATCATTATAACCCCCCGGCACGATCTGAAAAACCATGTTCCATGACCCAGATTCCGGATGGATGCGAGCCAAGAACAACTTTACAAGACTCCCGACCTCGGTAAACTTTGCGAAATTGCCGGCGGCGCTCGCCGGAGGAGGTTCATTTGACAAACCCCGGTTTAGTTCCGCAGCCGAATAAATCGCGGCGAGTTCTGTGGATCGTCGCCATTTCATTTTTTCCCTCGGGAATTGGCCTGATGTTATTGGTCGGCGCTTTGGTTGACCCACACACAAAAAACGGCCGGGACTTGGGCGACAATATTTGGCCCGTAGGCGTCCTGATGATCATTGCAGGCGTTGCTATGACGTTGATATTGGCCTTAATTAGCAGAGATGAGCGGGCGAAGCGGGCGGCCGCCGAGGCCAACGCCCGGATTCGTCAAATAATTGTTCAGCAGCAGCGGCTGCCCGTCGTAAAGTCGCCAGATGATTTCACTCCCACGCTTGAACAAACTTCCATCCCACCGCTCCCATCCGCGAACACTAGCGCGGATCGCGCCAACGCAATCAAATTGTTACGCGATGAACTCCGCAAGCTGCAGGATCGCCGGAAAGACCTCAACACCCTCAGTTTTATTTTTGGCGTTCCAGGGCTACTGATCCTGGTTTTCGGCCCGTGGGAAGCGTTTCTAACCCACCAAGTTGTTCTAGGCATTAGTATAATTCTGGCTGGATGGGGACTTTTGATGTGCGGTTTTGCCTGCGTCGCGAAATACATGGGGCAAAATCCATGCTGGGGCATTTGCAGCATATCTCTGAGGTTCTTAAGAGACCTAAACAAAGAGCGGATTGTTGAGATTGAGGCAACACTAAAGGCGTGGGGAGAGCCCGATTGAGCTTATTCGTGAGCATTGTACCGGCTGGATGATCACGCTGAAGATGCCGGAAATGGAAGATGCTTATCCGAATGGCGCTTCGTACAGGACTGTTTGGGTGAGACCTCTCGGTTTTTGAGATGGGGTTCTTTTTCCCAGTCCGGCTTGACGAAAATCACCGGAGTGACAAGATATGAATCCCCTCGCCGCCATCTCGGACGGCGACTTTCGGCATTTCACTAATCCCATTTTTCTATTGCCGCCCTTGCCGAGCGTCCGATAATTGGATGCATGGACGTTGTCTTAATCGGGGCCGGCGGGCATGGTCGGGTTGTCTTGGACATCCTGCGAACGGCTGGCGTGCATCGCCCAATCGGGTTTCTCGATGCTGATCCGCAGCTTACCGGGCAGGAAGTCGGCGGACTGCCGGTGCTGGGCCAGGTGAATTTATTGCCGAAGCTCAAGAGCCAGAAGGTCAAGGGAGCGATCATTTCCATTGGAGATAACCATCCGCGGCTGCAATACTTCCGGAAGATTTCCGAGCAGGGATTCGAGATGGTCAACGCGATCCATCCGGGCAGTTGCGTTTCGGAGACGGCCCGGCTGGGTCGGAACGTGGTGGTGGCTGCGGGGGCCGTGATATCGACCGACGTGAATGTCCAGGACTGCGTGATCGTGAACACCTCATCCGTGATCGACCATGAGTGCGAGATCGGCCGGGCGGTGCATATTTGCCCATCCGCGACCCTGGCGGGGAGGGTGAGCGTTGGGGATGAAACCTTTATCGGTATGGGGTGTAATATCATACAGTGCCTGAAGATCGGCGCGAATGTGATGGTCGGGGCCGGGGCGGTGGTGATTCAGGACGTGGCCGACGGGGCAACGGTTGTAGGCGTGCCGGCCACGGTCATCAAAATTGGCAAGGCAACCTCAGAGCCGGTCTCGATTTAGCCGAATTCTTCAAGTAATGCGATTGCCAGCGGCAAATGCTTGACTTACAATCCAGATAGTCGCACACATGGAGGCGCGATGAGCGCAGTTTACAATCCCGAGTCCGACCTCATCGCGGAGATCGAGCGTTTGGAACTCGAGGCTCGGCAGATTCGCAAGTCCATCGAGCACGTGAGCGGTCCGGAGGACCGGCGCGTGCTCAACCGCCAATTGCAGGAACTGAAGGACCAGATCGATTTTCTGCGTCAGCGGGTTCCGTGACCGACTTGCGATGATGCCGGTTTGCAACAGGACCCCTCGAAGGGGTCTTTCTTTTTCGGGTTTGCTTCGCACTTTCGTCGTGCAATTTCGCCGCTGGTTTTCTGATACATGACACTGGTCATCCTCTGCCTGATCGCGTTGAGCTTTGCCATCTCCTGGCTCGTCACCTGTTGGATGAAGGGGTTTGCCGTTCGGATCGGGTTTGTGGACCGTCCGGGCGGCAGGAAGATTCACGACAACCCCAAGCCGCTGGGCGGCGGGGTGGGGATTTTTTGGGGTTTGGCGGCGCCGATCGTCGCCGGCCTGGGATATCTGACATTTGCCCAGCCGCCGGGATTTTTGCGCTCGCCGCGGCTTGTCGGTTCAGTGATATCCGGTCAGATCGACGCCTACTGGTCGGGAGCCCGCTTGCAGATGCCCCTGGCCTGGGAAATTCTTCTGGCGGCGGCGGCGATTCACGTATTGGGCTTGTGGGATGACAAAAAAGCCCTCGGCCCGATCTTCAAGCTCATCGTGCAGTTGCTCATCATTACGACGCTGGTCCTGGCCGCGAACCTGCGGATCCTGACGTTCCTGGATCAGGCCACGCCCGGCGGCAAGGCGGTTTCGACCCTCCTCACCATCCTCTGGATCGCCGCCGTCACCAACGCATTCAATTTCCTGGATAACATGGACGGTCTGTCGGCAGGCGTGGCTTCGGTCTGCACGGCGGCGTTTCTGGTCGCGACGTTGTCGATCGGTCAATGGTTCGTCGCCGCCGGATTGGCGCTGCTTTTGGGCTCGACCCTGGGATTTCTCTGGCATAATTTCCCGCCGGCCAAGATTTTCATGGGCGACGGCGGCAGCCTGCTCATTGGCCTGGTTCTGGGAGTCCTGACGGTGCGGACGACCTATCTGACGCCCGGGACGCGATGGGAAAGCCACTGGTATTCCGTCTTCGCGCCTGTCATCGTGCTGGCACTGCCGTTGTACGACCTGGTGGTTGTGAGCATCATCCGCCTCATGCGGGGAAAAAGCCCGTTCGTCGGCGACACCAACCATTTCAGCCATCGGCTGGTGAACCGCGGAATGTCCCGCCGGACTGCGGTGCTGTGCTTGTATCTGGTTTCGGCCGCCACGAGCATCGCGGCGATCCTGCTCCCGCACGTCAGCGGAGGATTTGCGGTACTTATATTTGTCCAGACGATGCTGATTCTCGGCGTCGTGGCGCTGTTGGAGCAAGTGGCATATAAGGAGGAAACTCGAAATTCGAAATTCGAATGACGAATCAAATTCGAAATTCGAATTTCAGACTTCGAATTTGATTCGAATTTCGAGTTTCGAATTTCGAAATTGTTAATCCCGGCTTCGCAATGCAATCAAAGACCCATTACTACCGCGCCGTCCGCGACCCGCGCCCCGCTATCGACTGGCGGGCCATGCTGACGCAATTGGCGTTCGGGCTGGCTCTGGCGCTCGTGGCCTCGCGCTGCACGTTGCTGGAAACGATCCGCGATCCATTCGAGGTCGGCGTCGGCGGAACGCCCATTCCACGCGGAGCCGGCGCGGATACTTCCATCTTCCTCGATCTGCTTTGCTGTTTGCCGGCGATCCTCGTGCTGACGCGGAGATGTCTGGACAAGACTTACACCCTTCGGTGGAACGGGTCGCTGGTTTTGATCGTGCCGCTGGCGGCATGGATGGCGCTCAGCGCGAAATGGGCCGATGACAAATTCGCGACGATCGTCTCCACGAGCAATTTCCTGGCCGCGATGGCGTTGCTTTGGGCAATGGCACAACTCGTGCGAAGCTGGATGCGGCTGCGGATCGTCGCGGCGCTGGCGTTTGGATTGCTCCTTGTATTTCTCGTTCGCGGGTTCTATTACAAATTCATCGACATGCCCATGCTCCTGGAACAGCAAAACAAGCTGCTTCAGCAACAGGGGTTCGATCCGAACAGCTTCAACGGAATCCAGTTCGCCAAAAAGATCGGCGAACTGATTGGGTTCAATTCCTCGGCCAATTCGTTTGCCGGGCTGGTCGTGCTCTTCCTGGCGATCGGGCTGGGGGTGGCGATCCAGCGGATCAAAGATCGGGACGATCCCGGCTGGACCGTGGCCCTTGGGCTTTCCGCGCCGTTGGCGATCTGGCTGCTGTTCTATACGCATTCCAAGGCCGCGATGGTGATGCCCGTGTTGGTGGCGGCATTGTTCGCCGTGTGGTGGAAGTGGCGCGGGCCGCTCGCACGCCAATCCAAGCGATGGTTCTGGATTGGCGTGGGAATCGTGGCCCTGACAATCCTGGCGGTTGTGGGGCATGGCCTGTATCGCCATGGATTGCCGACCAGCAGCCTCAACTTCCGCTGGCGCTATTGGGTGGGGTCATGGCGGATGTTCCTGCGCCATCCGCTGCGTGGAACGGGCTGGGAGAATTTCGGCCCGCACTATGTTCGCGACCGATTGCCCGCCGCTTCGGAAGAAGTCCACGATCCGCACAATTTTATCGTTCGATTCTTCGTCGAGCTGGGCGCGGTGGGCGGCGTATTGTTCCTGGCATGGTTGGGGCGGCTCTGGTGGGAATTGACCCGCCCCGCCGGCCCGCCGGTCGTCGCTTCGCCGCTTTCTCCGACGCGGAAAATGGGGCAGGTGCTTTTCCTGGTCGGTGTTGCCGTCGCCGCGATCGTCATCAATATCTTCTCCAGCATCGATCTCTACCAGAATGCCAATTACGTGTTTGTGGAGTTGATCAACCGGCTGTTGTATTTCTGCGCATTGGTGATCGGGTTGCTGGTGGTGGCGCTGCGTTCGCTCGAAAAACCCCAGGTGGACGAGCGAGCGGCCCCATGGGTGCTGTATGGAATCCTGATCGGGATCGGCGTTTTTCTCATCCATAATCTGATCGAATTCTCGATGTTCGAGCCGGGACCGTTGTGTTTGGTCGGGGTTTTGCTCGGATCGGCGTTGGGAATCCGGATGGGAAATCCTCCGGTGCGCAAGCCGGGAATTTCGCCCTTGGCAGTCGCGGGATTGGCGGTGGCGTGTTTGGGCTGGCTGGCGGCCATAAATTGGATCGCCGTCCCCATCGCCCGCGCCGAAGCCGCCGCGCAACTCGGCGATGAAAAGCTCAGGGCCGGCGATTTCCCATCCGCCGGCGATGAATACGCTTACGCCGCGGCCCTTTTCCCGAACAACGCGGATTATCCCTATCGAGCGGCGCGGGCATTGCAGATTTCCATTGGGCCGCCCGTGCCCCTGACCGATCCCGGACAGATCGACCGCGCCATCCGCCTGCGAGGGCGGATTCTGACCTGGTATGCCATTGCCATCTCCCGCGATCCGGCGTTTCTGGCGGCCCATCACCTTCGGGCGATCTTCGCGCTGCAGTTGAACGACTCGACGCAGATGATCGCGGATTTCGACCGGGTTCTGCAATTGAATCCCAACGAGGTTTCGCTTCGCCTGGAATATGCCCACGATTTGGAATTGCTGCATCTCCTGCCGCAAGCCAGAGAGCAGTACAAACTGGCGCTGATTTATAACCATCAGCTCGATCCGGACGATCCGAAACGCAAGGGCATCGACGAAGCAACAATCGAGAAGGAAATCAACTCGTTGCCGGACTGACCGATTAACCTCCCCGGACGCGTTCATTGATCCGGTGATTTGAACACATAAAACTACTGTTGCATATTTCGCCAGGACGGCCGTTGACAAAACCCCCGTTTTCGGTGGCGTGGCGGGGGGTTTTGTCTACGTCTACGGGGGGTACATGCTTGAAAATCCCCTGGGCGTCATTTTGTCGGACCATGAGACGGCGGAAATGGAAGCGGAAGGATCGCTGGACCGACGGCAAAACGACTCCCTCTACACTTATAGCTGGGAGGTGAAGGTTTTGGACGTGTTTTCTGATCGGAGGGCGAGAAAAATAAAAGAATTGCTCGGCCAAGGGGTCGCGGGGGGGTTTCCGCGCTTTCGGGCAGTACGGCGAGCAAGCTCGCCGGCTACACGAGCCTATTTGCGGTGCATTTTCTCCACCGCTGTTGTTAACTTTTGTGGATAAGCTGGGTAGGCTTGGGGTGCGGATTTCCGACGCAAAAAATCTTTTGTAACCTAAGCTCCGGTCAAAACATTTGTTAGAGGCGCGTTAGCGGTCCGTTACCCAACATTTAGTAAAGTTTTCTTTGACCTATACCAGATGTTGTGTATATTCGCGGAATCCCGTCGAACCGAGGTCCGGCTCGGGGATTCGCGAAATGCGGTGTGATTTTCAGGTTCGGGCGACGCCGATTGGCGTGTCTGGCGGTGGGCCATTGCGCCTGCCGCAGTGGCTCTTGGTGCCGGAGCGGAATATGGGAATCCTTTGCGATACTCAAATTCGTGAATTGATCGGCATCGAGCCGTTTGAGGAGAACGTAAAGCGGCCGGGCAAGGTCAGTTACGGGGTTTCCAGCTACGGATACGACCTGCGGGTGGGGTCGGTTTTCAAGATATTCACCAACGTCAATTCGGAGATCGTCGATCCAAAGAAGTTTTCCGAGCGCAGCTTCGTGACGGTGGACACGGATGAGACGCGGCAGGACCACGTGTTGATCCCGCCCAACAGCTTCGCGTTGTGCGAAACGGTCGAGGTCGTTTCGATGCCGCGGGAGTATTTGGCGATCTGCGTGGGCAAGAGCACTTACGCGCGGTGCGGGATCATCGTGAACGTGACGCCGATTGAGCCGGAATGGCGCGGGCGGATTACGCTGGAGATCAGCAACACCACCCCCCTGCCCGCCAAAATTTACGCCAATGAAGGGATCGCTCAGCTTCTCTTTTTGAAAGGCGAGCGGGTCTGTTCCAAAAGCTATGCGGACAAGTCCGGGAAATATCAGGATCAAAAGGGATTGACGCTTCCGAAGGTGGATTGAAATAGGCAGGAGCGTTGCGATGAATGGCAATCGCGTTCGGTCATTTATTTGCGCAGTCGGGCTGTTGGCATCGCTCTCGGCGTGTCAGCAGACTCCGGACGTGCCCGAGAACGCTCGGCTTTTGTATTACGGTCCGGTGGAGAAGCCGGACCAGATCAACGGGATTTTATCGATGGATGAAATCGATTCGGCCCACCAAGTGTACGTGTACGACGATTCGGCGGGCAAAGTCGTGGCGGTACGGACCGTGGACGGGCATCATCGCGACCTGAATTTCAGTTGGGTCGAAGGGCAGCGGTATAGGATTTATTTTTATTGAGCAAAGTTTCGGCAAGTAGGCCGGAATCAGTTTTTGGGAAGGATTTCCACAATGAGAATCAATCGACGTTTTACCAAGGCCGGAGCCAGCGCGCTGGACTCCGTGGAGTACGAGAAGCGCACGAGCCGGATCACCAATCCGGACGGGAGCGTGGTGTTCGAGATGAACGATGCGGAGATTCCGCGGAGCTGGTCGCAGTTGGCGACGGACATCATGGTCAGCAAATACTTCCGCAAAGCGGGGGTTGGGCAGAAGAATGAAGCGGGCGAGCCGATGCACGATGCGGTCGGGAACGTGGTCACGGGCCCGGAACGGTCGGCGAAGGAAGTGATTCATCGGCTGGCGGGCTGCTGGCGGCATTGGGGCGAAAAATACGGATATTTCGACGGGGCGGAGGATGGGCAGGCCTTTTATGACGAGATTTGCCACATGCTGCTGCACCAGATGTGCGCGCCCAACAGCCCGCAGTGGTTCAACACGGGTTTGAACTGGGCGTACGGGATAACGGGTCCGGCCCAGGGGCATTTTTATTGCGATCCGAAGACTGGCGAACTCATGAAGAGCCGGGACGCGTACAGCCGCCCGCAGCCGCATGCGTGCTTCATCCAGTCGGTGAGCGACGACCTGGTGAATCCGGGTGGGATCATGGATTTGTGGACGCGCGAGGCGCGGCTATTCAAGTACGGGAGCGGAACGGGCACGAATTTCTCGACTCTTCGCGGGGACAACGAGCCGTTGTCCGGAGGCGGGAAATCGTCGGGGCTGATGAGCTTTTTGCGGATCGGCGATCGGGCGGCCGGGGCGATCAAGAGCGGCGGAACCACCCGGCGCGCGGCGAAGATGGTTTGCCTCAATCTGGATCATCCGGACATCGAGAAGTTTGTGAACTGGAAGGTCCGCGAGGAATTGAAGGTGGCGGCCATGGCCGAGGGAATCAAGCGCCTACCGCCGGATCAGAAGGAGTTGGCGGCGAAGCTGGGGCTGAAGCTGGATTACGATTTCAATGGCGAAGGATACACCACCGTCAGCGGACAGAACTCGAACAATTCGGTTCGCATCCCGAACAAATTTTTCAAGGCGGTGGAGGAGGATGGGAACTGGAACCTGACCTGGCGGACGAACGGCAAGGTGGCCAAATCGCTGCGGGCGCGGGACCTGTGGGAGCAGATTGCGCAGGCGGCGTGGCGCTGCGCCGATCCGGGGGTGCAATACGACGACACGATCAACCAATGGCACACCTGCCCCAGGAGCGGAGCGATCAAGGCGTCCAACCCGTGCGTGACGGGCGACACGCGGGTGCTGACGCCGGGCGGAATCTGGCGGCGGATCGATCAGATGATCCACCTGCCGAGCCGGGTGGTCACGAGTCTTGACGGCCAGGAAATCCACGCGACGGATGGCGCGTTCCCGACGGGGACCAAGGAGGTTTACGAGTTGCGGACGCGCGGGGGATACAGCGTCACGTTGACTGACGATCACAAAGTCTGGACACGCCGGGGCTGGGTGATGGCCAAGGATTTAGGCCCCGAGGACGAGATCAAGCTCCCGAGCGAGCCGGCGACGGTTCAGGAGATCGGGGAGCCGCAGGATCCGCATTTCTTTCAATTGCTGGGCCTGTTCTTCTCCTCGACGAATGCCAGCCACGATTCGATCCGGTTGGACGCGTGCCTCGGCGACGGGGAACTGATCGAGCCGTTTGCCCGGTACGTGGCGCACGCCTGGAGCGAGCGGATGTACGACGATGATTACGTGAACCAGTTGATGGTGACGGACGACGAAGCGTCGGGCGGGACGGCGACGGCGTCGCTGACCAATCGGCGGCTGCTGCGGCGGATTCAGGCGTACGTGCGATACGAGGCGGGCGAACGCCGGCTGAGCGACGACGTGTTCACGGCGGGCTTGGCGGCGCAGAAGCACCTGCTGCGGGGCCTGTTCACGTCGGACGGGATCGTTCGGGACGGGACGTTGGAATTGAGCATGGACAGCGCGGGACTTTTGCGGGACGTGCAGATGATCCTGCTGGGGTTTGGGATTCAAAGCTCGGTATTTGTGATGGGCGAAGGCGGAGCCGTCGTCCGCGGCCCGGTCGCCGGCGCGTGCGGCGCCGGCGACTCGGCTGCCGTCGCCGCCGGTTCCCGGCGACATGTCCTGCGGATTGATCCCGGCAGCCTGAGGGCGCTGGCCGCGCACGTCGGGCTGCTGCCGGGAAAGAAGCGGGAGCAACTCGCTTCGGCTCTGGAAATGGCGGCAAATCGCCCGGAATCCGCCGGGAATTTCGACCGCGTGGAATCGCTGACGGCGCTGGGCCGGCGTCAGGTTTTCGATCTCACCGAGCCGGTCACGCGATCCTTCATCGCCAACGGCCTGGTCGTCCACAACTGCTCGGAATACATGTTCCTGGACAATACGGCGTGCAACCTGGCGTCGTTGAACGTGCTGACGTTTTTCGATGCGGAAACCATGCGGTTCGACATCGAGGGATACAAGCACGCGATCCGCCTCTGGACGATCGTGCTGGAAGTCAGCGTGCTGATGGCCAGCTTCCCATCGGACGACATCGCCAAGCTCAGTTATCGCTTCCGAACGCTGGGATTGGGATACGCCAATCTGGGGGCGATGCTGATGCAGGCGGGGATTGCGTACGATAGCGAGGTGGGCCGGGCGATTTGTGCGGCGATGTCGGCGATCCTGACGGGCGAGAGCTATGCCGCCAGCGCGGAGATGTCGCGGGAGCTGGGGGCATTTGCGGGCTACGAGGAGAACCGGACGGAGATGCTGCGCGTGATCCGCAATCACCGCCGCGCGGCGTACGACGTGGCGAGCGACCCCAACGCGCGGCGTGGGCTGGGCGATTATGAGGGCCTGGACATCAAACCGGTCGGATTGGATGCGGCGCAGTTCGGGGAAAAGCACGTGCTGGCATCGATGCAACTGCTCAAGAGCGCGCAGGAATGCTGGGACCGGGCGCTGTTGCTGGGCGAAAAATTCGGATACCGCAACGCGCAAACCACCGTGATCGCCCCCACCGGGACGATCGGGCTATTGATGGATTGCGATACCACCGGGGTGGAGCCGGATTTCGCGCTGGTGAAATTCAAGAAGCTGGCCGGCGGTGGGTATTTCAAGATCGCCAATCAGTCGCTTCGGCCATCGCTGGTCAATCTGGGCTACAGCGCGGAGCAAATCCACGAAATCCTGCGCTACGTGATGGGCACGCTGACGCTTCACGATGCGCCGCACGTGAATTTCCAGTCGCTCAAGCAATTGGGATTCACCAAGGAGGAGCTGAATAAGATCGAGGAATCACTCCCGGCGCAGTTTGAGATCGCCTTCGCGTTCAGCCCATGGACGATTGGAAAGCAGACGCTGGAGCGGCTGAACGTCCAGGAGGCGACGTGGCAGAAGCCGGGCTTCAATCTGCTGCAACATCTGGGCTTCACCAAGCGGCAGATCGCCGAGGCCAACGACGCGATCTGCGGGCACGGGACCGTCGAGGGCGCGCCGCATCTGAAAGACGAGCATTACGCGGTGTTTGATTGCGCCAACAAGTGCGGCCGGCACGGGCATCGGTTTATCCCCGTCGAGGGCCACATCCGCATGATGGCGGCGGCGCAGCCGTTCATCACCGGGGCGATTTCCAAGACGATCAACCTGCCCAACGAGGCGACCGTCGAGGACATCAAGCGAAGCTATCATCTGAGCTGGAAGCTCGGATTGAAGGCCAACGCGCTGTATCGCGACGGGTCGAAATTGTCGCAGCCTCTGAACGTCAAGAGCGATGAGGAACTGGATCAGGTTGAGGACGACGATGAGGAGGGCGTGGAAGCGGCTCGCGAGGAAGTGGCGCAGGAGGTGATTTCGGCGGCCAGCGTGCTGTTCGGGGGCAAGGCGACCAGCAGCGATAACCTGGTGCCCGCCCACACGCACGTCGTGGAGAAAATCGTCGAGCGGATCGTGGAGCGGCCGCTACGGCGGAGATTGCCCGATACCCGCAACGCCACCACCCACAAATTCGACGTGGCGGGGCACGAAGGATACATCACCGTCGGACTCTACGCCGACGGTTCACCGGGTGAAATCTTCATCCGGATGGCCAAGGAAGGGAGCACGATCGGCGGCTTGATGGACACGATCGCGACCCTGGTGTCCGTGAGCCTGCAATACGGCGTGCCGGTGGAATCGCTGGTGCGCAAGTTCGAGCACGTCAGGTTCGAGCCCAGCGGGATGACCCGGAATTCGGAGATTCCGTTCGCCAAGAGCCTGGTGGATTACATTTTCCGCTGGCTGGCAATGGAATTTGTGAGCGGGTACCGAGCGGCGAACGCGCCCAAGCGCGAGCCTCGCCCGCAGCCCGCGGCCGCGGAGGGGGCGCCGGTGGCGCCGCCGCCGCCGCCGGAAGCGCCGGCTGGCCGCAAGGGCGGCAACGGACACGGCTCGCGGATCGAGCCGGATTCCGCTCGGCCCTTTGCCTACAGCGACGAGGAAATGAAGGCCAGCGCCAACGCCAACGCGAACGCCCCGGCGGAAACGCCGGGCGGATCGAATCTTCGTCTGGCCATCGTGGCCGATCCGCTAAGCCAGCAGAGTTCGGAATTGCAGGCCGACGCCCCGGCGTGCGACGTTTGCGGAAGCATCACCGTCCGCAACGGAACCTGCTACAAGTGCCTGAATTGCGGGAATTCCATGGGATGCAGTTGATTCCGCTCGAAAATGAAATTGGCGTCATTTTCCCTTGCCGCCGATCAACTTCTCCAGGCTGTTTTCCAATTTGGGGGACAACTGCTTGGTCAGGGACCCGGCCAAATCCTGGAACTGGCCGTCGAAATCCGGGCCAAGCTGTTTGGATAATCCGTTCAGGTCCTGCGCGAGCAGGACCTTGACCGCCGGCGGGAGCTTGGACGAGTCGGCGGCCTTGGCGGCCAACGCGGTCACGACTTGCATCACTACGTCCTTGATTGCCGCGCCGTTCTGATTGCCATTTGCGTTACCGATGTTCTTGAGGCTCATCGAAGGGATGGAGATTTGCATCGAATTGGTGAGACCCGGAATGCCCGGCATGAACGTCACGTCGGCGTTATTCAAATCGAGTTCGTCGATGACAAGTTTGATGGGCTGCGTGGCCTGGCCGCTGCTGGTCTTGGGGGATTGCGGCATCTGTTGCATGAGCGCGTCGAGGTTGAGCTTTACGTTCGCCTGCTCGACAACCAGGACGGGATGGTCGATGAGGATCTTCTGAACGTGGATGGGCGAGGCGGTCAACTGGCCATATTGCACGGTTACGCCGACGCCGCCGAGGGTGAAGATTTGCGGCGAAGAGAATTTCGGCGGCGAACTGATTTGCAGATCGCTCAGGCTGACGTTTCCACCGAGCAGAGACAGCCGCGCCGATCCGAGAGTGGTGGTGACGCCCAGGGAGGCGGAGGCCTGCCGCTCGACCTCCGAGCGCACGATGGAGTTCAACGAAAGGTAGACGACGACACCTGCGATCAAAATAAGCAACAAGCCCGCGAGAATGATTCGCTTGATCCATTTCATGGTAGCTCCGGTTGTAGTGCAATTTTCCGGCGAAGCGGGGGATTTTGGAAGGGAACATCCGGTCAAATCGGCTCGAAAAAAAATTTTTGCCTTTTTTTTCAGCAATCCGTGCTTTTCTGTTGACACAAAACCCGGCGTTCTTACAATCCAAGTTGCTTGACCGCCTAAGCCGCCCGACAAATGGAGCGGCGCGGAGAACCCAATGCGAGGCCGGTGTCGGCATCGCATCGCTGATTCGGAGTGCAGTTTTTTCCGGATCGGCAGGGGCGAATCGGTTTGTGGATCGCAACGGCAGCGCTCAGTGGGGCTTTGTCCGGGGCAGCCGAGGGAGACTTTCAACTCCCAGCCCGTCAGCTAACTCCGTAGGCACGTGAAAGGGATCAATGCGCCTTCTGGCGTTTCGATCTCTTTAGGTTTTCCGGGTTGTTGCCTGGAGCACGGCTTCGTTGCCGCATTCCGGGCCTTGCCGCGCCGCCATGGCGCAAAAGGAGATCTGCCATGCATCACTGCGAAACGCTACGGAAAGCGATCGAGAACCTCGTCGATGCCAAGCTGGTGGACGCGATGGCTCGCGCCGACGGCTTGAACCGGTTGCTGGCGCATCGCCGGACCGGCGTCGCCTCGCCGGACATCCGCAACGCGGAGCGCCGGCTGGAAGAGACCCTCGGTGAGTTGCTCACGTTCGCCGAGCACCAGGCCGAACAGGCCGCCTGATTCCATGGGGCATCCGCGGCGAAGAAGTCTGTCGGCAAAATTCAGGGGATGGATTAACGAGACGGCCGACTTGCCTTAACCGGGCAAGTCGGCCGCCAGCGCTTCCCGAGTCGGGGAATAATAGCCCCGCCGATGTTGGCGAGCTTGAAGTCCGGCAGGGGCGGGCGTTCTGCGCGGGGGTCGATGCTGCGAAACACCGCGGCGGTGAACCGCAGCATGGCGCCGAATTTATGCCGGAGGCGCACTCGCGGCGGGCGGGCGCTGGGCCGCAACAACATGACGGTGACGTCATCCTCCGATAAATTTCCCGCAGACCGTGCGGAGATTTTCTCCAGCAACGCCTGGATGAAATTGTCGCCCGCTTCGGCATCCACGGTTTCAACGATGCGCAGCAGTCCTTCGGGGCCGAACATTTGGCCATCAGCATCGTGAGATTCGGTCAGGGCGTCGGTGTAGCAAAGGACCAGGTCCCCCACTTCCAGTTCGACGTCAAATTGCTGGTAATCGGTTATGTCGAGAATGCCCAGGGGAATGTTGGAAGCCGATTCCTCGTGGCCGCGAGGTTTTTCAAGGATCGACCAGGCTCGGGTGGAAACCGAGTAAAGCAGCGGCGGAGGATGCCCGGCATTGCAGACGGTGAGAACGCGGCTGGGTGCGAAGAAAGTCGTGGCCAACGCGGTGGCGAACCGGCCTTGGCGCGACATGGCGGCGAATTGCCGGTTCAAGGCCCGGACGAATTTGGTTTGATCCAGGAAATTGACGTAACGCCGCATGAGGGACCGCAATCCGGCGGCGGATTCCGCGACCGAATCGCCATGCCCGGACACGTCGGCCAGCAAGAGACGGTTGATGCGTCCGGTTGCGCAGCTGGAAGCGTAATAGACGTCGCCGCCAAATCCGGCGTTCCCGTAGGGCTTGCTGTAGACCCAGGCATCGAGTCCGCCCAGTCTTACGACCTGCGTGGTCGACTCGCTGCCGCCCCAGACCTCCATACATCGCATGTATTGGCCGTCATCGTCCGTCATGCAGGCATTGTAGGCAGGGGGTGGGGACTAAGTGGAGAAAGGGAGAGGGGGCGAGTCGAGTTTGGCGAATTTCAACAATGTCCTGCCCGAAAATGTTTGACAAACAGGGCCGGCATTCGCATGGTGGTGCCATGACGACGGTTTCCATTCAGCTTCCTGAAACGGTTTTGGCGGCCTTGGGTAACGATGCCGGCAAGGCGGCACGCCAGGCCGTGGAAGCGTTGGTGGTGGACCTATACCGCAACCGGCAACTCAGTTACCGGCAGGTTAGTCAGGCGCTGGGACTATCCCGATATGAAACCGACGGTTTCCTCAAGCAACATCACGTGACGGAGGATTTGGTCACGGTCGAAGAATTTGACCGTCAGGTCGAAGGGGATCTGCCGCCGCGTTAACACCACATGATCGTCGTTTCCAATACTTCCCCGCTCAATTATCTCGTGCTGATCGACGCAATTGACGTTCTGCCGTCCCTCTATGGCGCCGTTCTGGTGCCGCCGGTGGTGTTGGAGGAACTCAGGGATGCGGGTTCGCCTGAACGCGTACGGCGTTGGGCATCAACGCCTCCTGAATGGCTGCTCCAGGAAACACCTCGGATGTCCGATGCGCCCTGCTCTGTTGACCTTTTACATGATGGAGAAGCGCAAGCGATTGCCTTGGCGTTGCAACGGGGCGCCGACCGGCTCCTGATCGATGAGCGGGCGGGCACCGATGTCGCCCGCGATTTGGGGCTGCACGCGATTGGCGTGCTGGGGATTCTCGATCTGGCAGCCGAACGGCGGCTTTGCGATCTGCCGTCCAAAATGGCTCAACTCGAAACCCGAACCAATTTTCGAATGACGCCTAAGCTTCGCGTCCATCTTCTGGAGCGCGAAATGCTGCGGCAAAAGGCTCGTGGCGTGAGACGGTCCCCCGATCGACCTGAACCGCAAACGTGAAGGCGTGGCCGTCAGCGAGATCACGCCGCCTCGGACTGGGACTCTGGCTCGGAATCGCGCGCAAAATCGGTCAGGGCCTGACGAAGAACGAGCCAGGAACGCTCGCTCTCGGCGGCCTGCAACAGCTTGGCGGCCTGCGGGGCCACGTCGTTGAGGCCGGCGGCCGCCGCTCTGCCAAGCAGTAACTTGGCAATGTCCTGGAACCTCGCTCGGTCCTGTCGCTCGATGGCCTGGTCGATCTGGGCGAGCTCGGCGGGAAGGTCCTTGTAGAATTTCTGCGCCTGGGCCTCGCGGCTGGCCGCGACGGCGGATGCGTCCTGGGTGAACGCAGGCTTTTGAGCAACCTGCACAACCCTTAGGTAGCGGCCGATCGCTTTGAACAGCGCTTCCATCTGAATGGGCTTGGTCACGAAATCGTTGCAGCCGGCGTTGAGGCACTTGGCGCGGTCGCGCTCCATGGCGTTTGCGGTCAGGGCGACGATGGGGCCACGGTATCCGTTGCTGCGAAGTTGGAAGGTGGCGGTGAATCCGTCCATCACGGGCATCTGCACGTCCATCAGGATCAAGTCGAAAGGAGTGCCGCGTGCGGCTGCCGTCATCGCCATTTCACAGGCGATTTGACCGTTGGGCGCCAGCTCGAGCTTCAATCCGGTTTCGCGCAGCTTGGTGGCGATCAGGGCCTGGTTGTCGATGCCATCCTCCGCGACCAGCACGGCCCCGCTGATGCGGACGCGCGGGCTGGTGAAGTTGCGCTGCGCCTCCATCGCCTCCTCGGGGTGTTCGTCAATCGCCGCATCGTTCAGCGATCCGGTCCCGACCGTGACGGTGAAGGTGCTTCCGCGTCCCGGCTCGCTGGCGAGCGCGATGTCGCCGCCCAGCGCACGGGCGAAATGCCGCGAGATCGCCAGCCCCAGCCCGGATCCCCCGTAATGCCGGGTGATGGTTGCGTCGCCCTGCACGAACGGCTGGAACAGCGACGCCTGCCGTTCGGGCGGGATACCGATGCCTGTGTCGGTGATTTTTATCTCAAGCAGGGGATTGGCGGCACGAAGCGATGGCTGGATCGATACCGTCAGCCGTACGCCACCTTCCGTCGTGAATTTAACGGCGTTGGCGATCAGGTTGATCAAAACCTGGCGCAGCCGGGTGGGATCGGTCCGCACCATTTTCGGGATTGGTCCCACGAAGTTCACATCAAGCGTCAGACCCTTTTCGGCGGCACGTTGACGCACCATGGAACAGACCTCGCCAACGACTCCCGCCGGACAGCACAGAATCCGTTCGACGGACATTTTCCCCGCCTCGATCTTGGACAGGTCCAGAATATCGTTGATCAGGGTCAGCAGGTGTTCGCCGTTACGGCGAATGACGCGGGCATCGGCCTGTCGCTGCTCGTCGGTTCGCTCCGAGTTCAGCAACAACTCCGCAAAGCCGTTGATGGCCGTGAGCGGCGTGCGGATCTCGTGGCTGATGTTGGCAAAGAACATGGACTTGAATCGATTGGCGGCCTCGGCGGCGTCCTTGGCGAGCTTCAACTGCTCCAAGGCTTGCGCTCTCTGCGCGTCCATCCGTGACAACCTTCTCAGGTTGAGGCAGACGATCAGCCCAAATACCACCGTCACCGAATAAACGAACAGGATGAAGCAAGTATCCAAGTCGTACCACCCGCGGTGCACTCCGAAGATCAGCACCCACCAGAGCAAGGCTGGGACGACAACGCACGCAGGAAGCAGCCGCTTGGCCACCGCGCGGGTCATCTGACTCTGCGCCGGCTTGGATTTGTCCGACGGATCATTGCCCGTCCCGACGCGCTGCTGCGTCAACTCCGAAATGTCCGGAGCGTGGTAGTCCAACGTTGGTGTGTTCTGGCTCATATCGGTTCCAAATTTTGCGTAAAGAATGCGGCGTCCGGGGCGTAGCCCCGTCCGTAGAATCGTCGCGGAACCCGTGTGCGTTTAGGATGGTTGCAGGAATTACGTCAGATCAATGCGGGGACCAACGATTGTTACCGGACGAAGAACGGCGATTTGCAAAATGCGGAAGAAAAAAAGGCGCCGGCGAAACCGGAGTTGGATTTCGCCGGCGTGATTCGTCGCGGCCGGGTGTAAGCCGAATTCTGTTTCCCATGCCCTTCGACTAGCTCAGGGCAGGGAGGCGACCATTTCTCTGGGCCGGCTGTCGCCAGCCGGCTCAAGCAGCCTACCCGCGGATGTGCCGGTTTGCGCCTTCGCGGAGGCAAAGCCTACCGCTCGGCGTTTGGCCGGCGCGCCCCGGGCCAGGGCTCTCCGCTTATTTGGCCTTGCTGCCGGTGGGGTTTGCCATGCCGTCCGGGTCACCCCGAACGCGGTGCGCTCTTACCGCACCTTTTCACCCTTACCGGAAGAGATCCTTATTGGGATTTCTCCCGGCGGTATGCTTTCTGTTGCACTTTCCGTCGGATTGCTCCGCCTTGACGTTATCAAGCACCGGGCCCTACCGGGCGGCGCAAAAAACGCCGCCCGCTGGCAGTTCGGACTTTCCTCATCCCGATGAATCGGGACGCGATCGCCGCATCGGCCGCGACAACTTCATTATATACCTCAAAACCTGCCACTGGAAACCAATGGCCCCAGGCCAAGCCAGGGCCATCGCATTTGCAGGTCGGGCAGCGGTTTCGCCATGGTTCAAGGGTTCAAGAGTTCAAGGGAAAATGCCCTCCCCTGACCTCTTGAACCCTTGAACGCCATCGCCATATGCGATGGCCCTGCAGACCAAGCCATGGCAATCGTCTCCGTCTTGAGGCCCCCCGCCGCCTCGCATATCATCCGATGTTTTCGCATGGGTGGTCATAATGCCTGCAAACACAAAAGCAAATCCGTTCGGCGCTGAATCCAAGCTGTCCACGCCGGCCGGAGACGTTTCGATCTTCCGGCTCAATCGCCTGGCGGAGTTGAAGCTCGGCGATGTCGATCGGCTGCCGTACTGTATCAAGGTCCTGCTCGAAAGCTGTCTGAGGAACGTGGACAATTTCGAGGTCGGCGAGCAGGACGTCCGCCGGCTGGCCGCGTGGAACGCCGCGGCCGTCGAGCCGGCCGAGCTTCCGTTCAAACCCGCGCGAGTCATTCTCCAGGACTTCACCGGCGTTCCGTGCGTCGTGGACCTGGCATCCATGCGCGCGGCCATGAAACGCGCCGGCGGAAATCCGCAAAAGATCAATCCCCTTGTGCCCGTCGATCTGGTGATCGATCACAGCGTGCAGGTGGACGATTTTGGCAACCGGCTCGCCCTGTTCAGCAACGCCAAAAAGGAATTCGAGCGCAATCGCGAACGGTATGAATTTCTGAAATGGGGCCAGAAGGCGTTCAAGAATTTCAAGGTCGTCCCCCCCGCCACCGGAATCGTCCACCAGGTCAACCTGGAATATCTGGCCAAGGTCGTGCAGGTGCGCGATGGCATCGCGCAGCCTGACAGCCTCGTCGGCACCGACAGCCACACCACCATGATCAACGGCCTGGGCGTCCTGGGCTGGGGCGTCGGCGGAATCGAGGCCGAGGCCTGCATGCTCGGTCAGCCGATTTACATGCTCACGCCGCAGGTCGTCGGCTTCCGCCTCTACGGCCAACTTCCCGAGGGTTCCACGGCCACCGACCTGGTTCTGGTCGTCACCCAAATCCTGCGATCCCACAACGTCGTGGATAAATTCGTTGAATTCTTCGGCGACGGACTGGCGACGATGTCGGTCGCCGACCGCGCCACCATCGCCAACATGGCCCCGGAATACGGAGCCACCATGGGATTCTTCCCCGTGGACGATCAAACCTTGACCTATCTTCGCCTGACCGGCCGCGATGCAAAGCTGATCGACCTGGTCGAGCGCTATTGCAAAGAGCAGGGTCTTTGGCGTCAGACGGCGGCTTCGCCGGAGTTCAGTGAAGTGTTGGAATTGAATCTGGCGACGGTGATGCCGAGCGTCGCCGGGCCGCGCCGCCCGCAGGATCGCGTCGATCTGCGCGGGGTCAAACAATCGTTCCGTTCGACGCTTGTGGACGTGTTCAAAAAGGAGGTCGGCGAAAGCACCACGCCGCGGCTGGATCGTTGGTCGGCGGAGGCGCCCGTGCAACCGGTGTCAGCCAGCGATGGCGGCAATGGGGATGCGGAGGAGGCCGCCGCCACCGAGCATATCCACGGCGATTTCAAACGCGACGCGGCGGTTGCCGTTTTGGACGACCCATGGGCGAAGCTCACTCACGGGGACGTGGCCATCGCGGCGATCACGAGCTGCACGAATACCAGCAATCCCAGCGTGATGGTCGCGGCGGGCCTGCTAGCAAAAAAGGCGGTGCAGCGCGGCCTGCGCGTGCCGCCGTACGTGAAGACGTCGCTGGCGCCGGGAAGCCGGGTGGTCACCGATTATCTGGACAAGGCGGGTTTGACCCAATATCTCGATCAGCTTGGATTCAACACGGTGGGATACGGCTGCACGACATGCATCGGCAACAGCGGGCCGCTTCCCGAGCCGGTCGCCAAGGCGGTCGAGGAACGCGACCTGGTGGTGGCCGCCGTTCTTTCCGGCAACCGCAACTTCGAAGGCCGGATCAATCCGCTGGTTAAGGCGAATTATCTGGCCAGCCCGCCGCTGGTCGTGGCGTTTGCCCTCGCCGGATCGGTGGACGTGAACGTCATGGATGAGCCGATCGGCCGGGGACGGGATGGCAAACCGGTGTTCCTCCGCGAACTGTGGCCGAGCCAGGCCGAGGTCAACCAAACCGTCGCCGAGTGCCTTTGTCCCGACATGTTCCGCGCGCAGTACGCCAACGTCGAGACCGGCAACAAGGATTGGAACGATATCCCCGTCAAGGGCGGCGAGCTTTTCAACTTCGACGAATCCAGCACCTACATCCAGGAAGCGCCGTTCTTCACCGATCTGACGCGGCAAGCGGGGAAGATTCAGCCGATCAACGGCGCGCGCGTGTTGGTGATCGTCGGAGACAGCGTGACTACCGATCACATCTCCCCCGCGGGATCGATCAAGAAAGACAGCCCGGCTGGGAAATATCTCATCGACCACGGCGTGCAGCCGATCGACTTCAACCAGTACGGCTCCCGCCGGGGCAACGACCGCGTGATGACCCGCGGCACCTTCGCCAACATCCGCCTGAAAAATCTCCTCGCCCCCGGCACCGAAGGCGGCGTCACAAAATACCTCCCCACCGGCGCGGTCATGCCCATCTACGACGCCGCCGTGAAATACCAGGCGCAGAAGATTCCGCTGGTGGTGCTGACCGGCAAGGATTACGGCATGGGCTCCAGCCGCGACTGGGCCGCCAAGGGAACGCTCCTCCTCGGCGTGAAGGCCGTCATCGCCGAGAGCTTCGAGCGCATTCACCGCAGCAATCTGGTCGGCATGGGCGTATTGCCGCTAGTTTACAAGAACGGCCAAACCCGCGCGAGCCTGGGATTAACCGGCGACGAGACGTTTGAGATTTCCATCGACGACAAGCTGCAACCCAAGCAGGACGTGACCGTAAAGACCGGCGGCAAGACTTTTGTTTGCACGTGTCGGATCGACACGCCGGTGGAGGTGGAGTATTACCGCAACGGGGGCATTTTGCAGACGGTGTTGAGTAAGATGCTGGGGAATGGGTGAACGGGTAGGGTGGGAGTACTCGCCCACCGTTCGTTCCGCTTGCCGATCGAGCAAACGGTGGGCGAGTACGCCCACCCTACGCCGGCGGCGTGAGTTTCACATGACATTGGATGAAGCAAGGAAAATTATCCGCGATCGATCGGCGTCGTATCCCCTGCACGTCGAGGCTGCCGCCGTCCTGGCCAGTTCAAAGCAATCTGAAATCGGCGATCTGATTCGATGCCTGCGATTGGGCGGTTTGCCCGCCGAAACCGCGGCGACTTCGCTTTATACGCGCACGGGTCGGCCGTACAACGGTAACATCGCCGAGTTCAGCACGGATGCGGAAGAATGGTCGCGTTATCTCGCGCGGCAGCTTGAGGTTGCAAATTGATCGTGCGGCGGCATTATGCCGACCGTGTTGAGGAAGATGTTGGATAGCTAAAGCAAAATTCCATTCCAACGCTATGAGGGTGAAGAAATAGGAAGCGCTATCGCGCCTTCAGCATCGCCTTGACCCCGTTGGCGATCAGCGCCGAGCGACTCATTTTGTTTCTGCGCGCGTACGAATCCACTTTGCCGAGCAACACTTGTTCCATGGTGATGGTAATTCGCTTGGCGCCTCTTCCGATTAACGGCCGGCCGACTTTCGCGGCGCGCTGATGCTGGGCTCTTTGAGCAGTAGTGAGGGGCGTGCCCGGCAAACCGGTCATCTCCCGGTCAAACTTCGCCACTTCAGCATTTAGTCGTGGCGCGCTCATTCGCCCGTATGGCGCCGGCAACATTGAATTCAGAGGTTTACGTTTCATCAGCGCGCGAATTGAATATGCATGCAATTCGGGTTGATGTCCACTATTTTTCCGCGGAGCTTTCCGGTATAAGCGCCGCCGTGGATCGGCGGAAGAGTTACAAGCTGGTTGCGGAGCTTCTGCCGCGCGCGGGGGGGGCGGAGGCGTTGCTTCATGCTGTTGCTGATCTCATGCGGGGATCTCCCCGCAGAGCAAGCTGCGCGGGCTTTGGCATCGGGGGCGATTTACAATCGCTGTGTAAATCCGACGACGCATTGGGGCAGGTTTACCAGGCCATCAATGCCCCCGCGCTGGAGGCGGCGTATCGGGCCACGGCGCGCGATGGGCGTAAGTTCATGGCCGCTGAAATCCCGGCGGTCACGCAGCTTTTCACGCCGAAATGGGTCGTGGAATTCCTTTTGCAAAATACGCTGGGGAAATTGTGGGTGGAAATGCATCCGGATTCTCGACTGTGGCATGGGCATCTTGCCCATGCGAGCGATGCCAGAATGGGCGGGACGCCCATTCCACGGGCGAGAGACCTCCGCATCTGCGATCCCGCCTGCGGGACGATGAATTTCGGCCTTGTGGCCCTCGATATACTCCGCCAGATTTATCGGGAGGAGATTGACCGTGCGGGCAGGCCGGGATGGCCCGAGCGGCCTTCGTGCTCGGCAGAGAATGAAATCGACGACCACATCATTCAGTACAACCTCATCGGCTTCGACATCGATCCCGTCGCGATCGATCTGGCTCGGCTAAGCTTGGAGATCAAGATCGGAAAGCCGATTGCCGAGGGGAAACATCGGCTTGAAGTGCGCGATGCGTTGTTCGACAAGAAAATCGGCGGCGGGTTCGACGTTGTCGTGACCAATCCGCCCTATCTTTCAGCGCGGAATCTCGATCCGGCGGTGGTGCGCCGGCTCAAGTCGCGTTATCCGGCGGGGTGGCGCGATCTTTACGCCTGCTTCATGCTGAGAGCATTGGAAATGCTTCGGCCGGGGGGACGCACCGGGATTTTGTCGATGCAATCGTTCATGTTCACGGCCGCATTCGAGCGGATGCGCCGGCAGCTTGCCGGGCAGGCCCAGGTTCAGGCCGTCGCTCATTTCGGGCCTGGGCTTTTCGACATCGGCAATCCCGGCACGCTCCAGACCGCGGCGGTCGTGCTCCAGCGTAAGCCGGCCGCGGATTGCCCGGGAGTTTTTTATCGGCTGGTCGACGCCAAGGAAAAGCACGCGGCGCTGGCGAGGGCCATTCGATCGTCGGATAGCTTCAAGTTGACGCAGGCCGAATTGGCCTCGCTGCCGCGTTCGGCGTGGATGTATTGGATTTCACCGGCGGTTCGGCGCGTGTTCCACGATTTTCCCAAGCTCGGGGAGATTGCCCCGCCGCGGCAGGGGCTTGCCACGACCGACAACCGGCGCTTCGTGCGATATTGGTGGGAAGTGGAGGGGCCAAGGTTTTCCGGAGCCAGGGAAAAGTGGATGCCGTACGCCAAGGGCGGCCGATTCCGCCGGTGGTACGAATCGGCGCGGCATCGCGTGAACTGGCAGGACGACGGGCGGGAAATCAAAGCGTCCATTGTCGAGCGCTATCCCTATCTCGACGGCCAATGGCAATGGGTGGCCAAGAACAGCGGTTGGTATGGACGCGAGGGGATCACGTATTCATATTTGACGAGCGGTTCGTTCAGCGCCCGGCGGCTGGAGGCGGGGACAATTTTCGACGTCGCCGGGTCGTCGCTGTTTCCCGATGATCCGCTGGCCATGCTGGGGGTATTGAATTCGGCGGTGGCCGCGACGCTGTTGTCGGCGATCAATCCGACGGTGAATTTCCAGGTGGGCGATCTGCGGCAATTGCCGGTGCCCAGATCGTTCCCGGATGAATTGCGTCGGGAGAGTGCGCGTGAGATCGAGTGGACAAGACAGCTCGATTGCTTCGATGAAACCAGCGCGGATTTTGTGCGGCCCGAGCCGTGGAATGGCGATGCAGGCCACGTCGAGGCCCTGCGTTTTTCGATCGACGCCGCGCAAAAGCGAATCGATCGAATTGTCGCCCAACTGTATGGGATAAAGCCGGGGAAGGAAACACGCGCGGAGGCGAGAAGGAACCAAGCGGCCAAGGAAGAGACGGCAAGGCGATGGGCCAGCTATGCGTTGGGGATTTGGCTGGGTCGGTGGGAGCAGCCGGCGGAAGGCGAGATCGCCGCGCTGTCGCCATTGGATGAGACCCTTTGCCACGATCTTCGGCGGATTTTGGCCGATCGCGCCGGCGAGACCCCGGCGGCCGAAATGGAGGCGGCGGTCGGCGGTCTGGAACGGTTCTTAGCCCGGGACTTTTTGCCGTGGCACAATACCCTCTATCGCGGCCGCCCGGTCTTCTGGGGGTTTGGCGGTAACGCCAGGATCGTGGCCGTTTCCCGCATGCAATCTGATTTGAAGGTGATGCGCTCGGCCTTCGCCCGCATCGGCCAGACGCTTCCCGACGGCTGGCAGCATTGGCCGGACGACGGCGTGCAGATCAACCTCTCGCCGCTTGCGCCGTGGATCGCCGATCGCAAGCTGCGGCAAGTCCTCACCGAAGTCGCGGCCGACGTGCGGCGAGGGCGCTTCGCCTTTTCCGAAACGTCCAGATGGATGATGGGAAAACTCAGTCGAGAATCGAGCGGCGAATGCGATCCAACTGCTCGGCGGATTCGGAAACCGATTCTTCCGGCGTCGCGTAGCCGCTGAATTCGGCGCCGATGACAAAAAGATCCTTGTCCGGCATGCAGTGAATCACTCGGCAAATCAGGGGAACGGCGCATTTCTTTCCATGCTTGGTCGGAAGGCGAAGCAGGAAGAAACTGTCGGCGGCGATCGCGCGATCGACTTGCAACCGAATGCCGCGAGCGGAAAGGTCGCGAATCTGCGCCACAAACCACGGAGAATCTGAATCCGCCGCCAGTCTAATATCCACCGGCATCCGGATTTCCACGCGCCGGGCGCACCGCTTGTTCCTGGAGCCTGTGGGAGTCGTCAATCCCTGTAACAACTCGACCGCCTCGACGAATTGGTGGTCCGTAAAACTCATATGACGCCCCGCAGGGGTTGGTTTTGACATCGACACAATGCGCCATGCACTATAACGCCGGCTGGGGAGTGGTCGTTATCGGTCGAATTTGGAGATGATGGCGTCGGCAAAACCGTCAGTGGTCGCCGATCCACCCAGGTCGCGCGTGAGATGTTGGCCTTCGGCCAGCACGGCATCGTAGGCATGCTTGATCTTTTCGGCGATCTGCGTTTCCTGAAGGTGGTTGAGCATCATGACCCCGGACATGATTAGTGCCAGAGGGTTGGCTACGCCCTTGCCGGCGATGTCGGGAGCCGAGCCGTGAACGGCCTCGAAAATCGCCGCGTCGTCGCCGATGTTGCTCCCCGGCACCACGCCCAGCCCCCCCACCAGCCCGGCGCACAGGTCGCTTACCAGATCGCCGTACAGGTTCTCCATCAGCAAAACGTCGAAGCGCCCGGGGTCCTGAACGAGCCTCATGCACCCGGCGTCGATGATCAGTTCCTCATATTCGATGTTTGGATATTCCTCCTCATGGATTTGCCGGGCGCAATCGAGGAACAGCCCATCGGACATCTTCATGATGTTGGCCTTGTGGAATACGGTGATGCTCTTGCGGCGTCGGCGCGTCGCATAGCGGAACGCAAAGCGGGCGATCCTGGTGCAGGCCATCCGGCTGGCGACCTTGATGCTGGTCACGACGCCGGGCACCACTTCGTTTTCGATGCCGCTGTAAAGCCCCTCCGTGTTCTCGCGGACGATGACCATGTCCACGCCCTCGTAGCGGGTCTTCAGTCCCGGAAGATTCCGCACCGGGCGGACGGCGGCGTAAAGGCCCAGCTTTTGGCGAAGCTGGACGTTGACCGATTTGAAACCCTTGCCGACCGGCGTGGTGATCGGCCCCTTGAGCGCGACCTTGTGCGCCGCGACGGCAGCCAGCGTGCGCTGTGGCAGCACGTTGTCCAGACCCATCTCCAGGGCCGCGGCGCCGGCGGGCATTTCCACCCATTCCACCGAAAACCCCGCCGCCTCCAGCACTCGCCGCGTGGCGCCCGTCACCTCCGGACCTATTCCATCACCGGGAATCAATACAACCGTATGCCTGGCCATGCCCGCAATATTCGTCCATCAGCCAATCCAAAGCAATCCCGCCAGCGTGAGCAAGAGAACCACGAACGTAATCACGGCGTAAAGCCGGTCGCGGTCCTGAAAGGCAAAGAGCACGCACGAAGCGAAGACGCGCAGAATGGGCGTGAACACAAGCAGGTAAATCCCGGCTTCAATGATCCGTTTGCCCTGTCCGTGGCGGATTCCTTCGATGATGATTCCGGGACGATAATCGAATCCATCCGATTTCATTCTCTGAATCGACATCGTGCCGTGGGCGAACGTGAAGAGAATGCCGACAAGCATGACGAGCGAGGAGCAGACGACGCCGCTGCGCAATACCCACGCGGAAACACTTGAAACGGTGGGCCGGCGGGATGGGATGGTTTGGGAGGTCACAATCCTCCCAGGATGCCGCGAAGGAGCATTTGTATGCCGACAATGGCCAAGAGCAGGGCGAATATCTTGCGGATGACCGAGTTGGACATTCGTTCCATGAACAGGGTTCCGACGAACGCGCCGATGAGAACGAAGATGGCGACGGGGACGACGACGAATGGCAGCACCAGTCCTCGCCGCAGGTAAAAGCCCGCCCCGGCGGCGGCGGTCACGCCAATCATGAAGTTGCTCGTCGCCGTCGAGACCTTGGTTGGGACCTTCATGGCGATCTCGTGAGCGAGGACTTTCACCACCCCCGCGCCGATGCCGAGGATGCCGGAGATGATTCCCGCGGCAAACATGACGCCCAGCGCCGCGGGGATGCCGGTGACGTTGTATTGGACGTCACGTTGAAGGCGTTTGTCAAAATAGGAGCCGTTCAGGCGAAGGTACGACGCCAGGCGGTCGTTTTCGACGTGCCGGGGAAGTTCCTCGCCCAGCTTAGCGAAGATCGGCACCAGGGAGACCAGCAGCAGCAGGCCGAAGAGGACGTAGAGGACTTGCGGATTGGCAATTCGGGCGAGGTATCCAGCGCCGACCAAAGCGCCGGCCGCCGTGGAAAGCTCCAGAAACATTGCGATGCGCACGTTGGTGATTTTGTCCTTGACGTAAACGGAACCGGCGCCGCTGGAGACGGCGATCACGGAAACGATGCTGGCGGCGATGGCTTGCTCGATGCCCAAATGCATGAAGAGCGTGAGTACGGGCACGATGACAATTCCCCCGCCCAGACCGCTGATGGAGCCGACTACGCCGCCGAGGAACGAAGCCCCGGCAACCTGACAGAGCCAGTAGATGGATTGCACCGCTTCGGACATCGCCAGGCGGAAGGTAGGGCTAAGGGCCGGGAAGGGCAAGACGGGGAGATTGCCGAATGCCAAATGCCGAATGAAAGAAAAAACGCGCCCGTCTCACTTTCTTCCATTTGGCATTTGGCATTCGGCATTTGGCATTTGGCACTTGACATCAGGGCCATCGCATTTGGCGACGGGGTTCAAAGGTTCAAGGGTTCAAGGGTTGAAAGGTTCAAGGGAAAAACGTTCCCCTTGAACCCTTCAACCCTTGAACCCTTGAACTCCATCGCCAAATGCGACGGCCCTGCACTTGACATCCCCTCCATGTTAGGCTAATGTACCCCCCACACAATGTCCGAACATGCGGCAAGATAGGGAAAGGCAATTATGAATCTCACCCCCAGGCAACTCGACGTGGTAGTCGCAATCCGTAATTACCGTCATTTGAACGGGTACGCCCCAACGATGCAGGAGTTGGCCGATCAGCTTGGTACAAGCAAGGTCACCATTTTCGAGCATATTGGCGCCCTGGAGCGCAAGCGCGTTATTCGGCGTGACAAGCACAAGGCCCGGTCGCTGGAAATCATCTCCGAAGAGCGACTTCCCGATGAGAACCGCTCCACCAAGCTGCCGATGCTCGGCAACATTGCCGCCGGCTCGCCCATCGAAGCGATCGAAAACCGTGAGGAAATCGACCTGGAACAGATGTTTCAATCCCGCAGCGGAGTTTACGTATTGCGCGTGCGCGGCGAGTCGATGATCGAAGACCATCTGTGCGACGGCGATTACGTGGTCATCGAGCGCCGGGAAAACGCCCGCAATGGAGAGCAGGTCGTCGCCCTGCTGGATACCGGTGAGGCGACGCTCAAGCGGTTCTATCGAGAAGGCGGCGGCAAAGTCCGTCTCCAGCCTGCCAACAGCGGCATGCAGCCGCGGGTCGTCGATGCCGACCGCTGCCGAATCCAGGGTGTGGTCATCGGCGTCCTGCGAAGCTATAATTGAGCGTCTGCCACGGGCGCAACGCATTGCCCCGGATGCAAGGCATTTGCCCGGATGTAACGCCGTGTTCCGGACGTAACGCATTGGCCCGCGTGGATTTCTGCAACTTTCCAGCCCGTAAGGCGTTCTACAGGCAAAGGAGACCGCTTGGCCACACCAACTCGCACCGTAGGCTCTACGCGCGACAAGCGCCCGGCACGTCCGTCCAACGTAGTTTCCCGGCGGATCGAAGCAAAACCCTCGGCGCAGCCGAGTGCAAGTCCCTCCGCCAACGGCAAGCCGGAACCCAAAATCCTCTTCCAGAAATTCTTCCATTCCGTGGGACCCCGCACCTACGCATCCCAGGTCAAGGAACTTCCCAACCGCAACCACCTGCTGGTACTGACGGAAGGAAAGCGGGACCGGGAAACCGGCGAGGTCCGCAAGACCCGGCTGTTTATTTACGGCGAGGATTTTTCCGCCTTCTTCCGCCTTCTGCACGAGACGGCGGCCTTCATTCGCGCCAACCCCCTCTCCGAGGACATCCGTCAGAAACGAAGCAAGTTCTGGGCGAAGAAGAATCGGGAAAATCAATCGGCGCCTGCCAAAATTCCCGCCAGAGAATGAATTGAATAGGTCATTGGTCATTTGTCATTTGCAATACAATGCGGAATCGGCAATACGAATGACAAATGACCTAACGCTCCATCTCCTTTCGCCTCTTGGGTTCAAGGCCGGGGCGGCACACGCCGGACTCAAAACCACGCCGTCGCCGGACGTGGCGATTCTGGCATGCGACGTGCCCGCGACCGCGGCGGCGGTGTTCACCACGAACAAGGTGTTCGCGGCCCCGATCAAGATCGGCCGGAAACATGTCGCCGCGGGAAAGCTGCGCGCAATCGTCGTGAATTCGGGGAATGCCAACGCCTGCACCGGCCGGCAGGGTGAAATCGACGCCCTGGGCATGTGCCGGCTTGCCGCCGGCGCCCTCGGCTGCGGCGCGGGGGAAATCCTGCCCTCGTCCACCGGGATCATCGGACAGCGCCTGCCGATGGACAAAATTCGGCTTGGCATCGCCCGGGCCGCGAACAATCTGGGTAATACGGTGATTCACGCCGAGCGCTTTGCTCAGGCAATCCTCACCACCGATACGCGGCGAAAATCCGCCGCGGCGCGGTTTCGCGCGGGCAAGCAATGGATCACCGTCGCCGGCGTCTGCAAGGGATCGGGAATGATCGGACCGCGGCTGGCGCTTGGCGCCGCGGCGCTTCACGCCACGATGCTCGCCTTTTTGACGACCGACGCCAAAGCCGCGCCGCCGCTGCTGAGGCGAATCCTGGCCGATGCGGCCGAGTCGAGCTTCAACGCCGTCACCGTGGACGACCACATGAGCACGAACGACACGGCGGCGATTCTCGCTTCCGGTCTCGGGCCGGCCCTGAATTCGCGGCGTCTGATCGAATCATTTGCCGCGGCGATGGACGAAGTGTGCCAGTCGCTGGCGTACCAGATCGCCGCCGACGGCGAAGGGGCCACCAAGGTGGTCCGCATCAACGTTCGGCAGGCTAAGACGCCGGCTGATGCGAAGCTCATCGCTCGCGCCATCGCCAATTCGCCGCTGGTGAAATGCGCGATGAACGGAAACGATCCGAACTGGGGGCGGATCGTCTCCGCCGCGGGAATGTGCGGTGCGGCGTTCGATCCCGACAAGACCGAGCTGAAACTGCAAGACACGACCGTCTTCAAATCCGGCCGGCCGATGCCGTTCGACGCATCCAGCGTCGGAAAATCGCTGGCGAGCAAGGAAGTCGTCGTGGACCTGAACTGCCGGCTCGGCAAATCCGCCGCGACGGTGTGGACGTGCGATCTGTCCAAGGACTACGTGACCATCAACGCGGATTATCACACCTGACAATGCGGAAGTGGCAGGCCGCCGTATTGGGGGAAGCGTTCTACAACGGGCTGAGATCGTCGAGGAGCTTGCTGGCCGCGGTATCGAGCTTTTTGCCGTCGGCATCGTAGGTGCCGTCCTGAATCTGCTGGCGAATCGCGGTGACCTTGTCCATGCGCACGTCGTTCGTCTTCAGAGCCGACAACAAATGGCTGGCGCCCGAAAGCTCGAGGCGGTCGCTGGCCCGAACGGGCGGCGCGTCCGCGGGAATCTGCTTTTGAATCGGATTGGCGACGATCTTCTGCACAGGTATGTTTTGGGAAATGTTGTTGATCTGGCTCATGTGAAGCTCTCCAGCTTGGGCCGACCCACCGCCGTGTTGGCGGACTGGCGACTCCATCGCCATCATCCGCCGCAAGGGTCAGTCGTCAACAAAACTATCGACCCCCATCAGTTTGCTTCTTGAAATCCGTAATGCTTCAAAAGACTGACGTAAGCCATTCATTTGCAGTCGATTACAATCTACCAGCCAACGCATAGCGCAAATTTCTCCTTTTCACTGGTAATTTCATCCGGAAAATATATTATCCATATATCCCAGATTATCCAATTTAATTAGTGGGACTGTTGACCAGAATGTTTATCGGCCATCTTACCGGACCTGTGCATTATGGGAGCAGCGAGCAAAACGCCGGCGGAGATTCGAATTGGATAATGTTGAAGCGTTTGGGCTTCCCCAAGGGAGCAAGCTCCCTGGGCTTTGGATTCTGAGAGTGAGGCCCCCCAGGAAAATCGCGTAAATCGAATGGCAACTTGCCATCGGCAAATGGCACCGATAGGTTGGGCTACGATGTCTCATTGGCCGCAAACAGTGCTTTTCGATTTCGACGGCGTGATCGTGAACAGCGAGCCGCTGCATTTCTACGCTTTTCACAAGGTTCTGGACGCGGAAGGGATCGAGCTTCTGGAGGAGGAATATTACCGCGAGCTGATCGGCTTTGACGATCGCGGCGCGTTCCGCCATTTGTATGCGAAACGGAAATTGGCGATCAAACCGAAAGATCTGTCGCGTCTGATGACGCGCAAAAGCGAAGTGATGATGGAGTTGATCGAGGAGCGCAAATACCAGGCTTTGCCGGGCGTGGAGGAATTTGTTCGCGGGCTGTGGCGTCACTATCCGCTGGCGATCTGCTCGGGTGCGTTGCGGGAAGAGATTGAGGCGATGTTGGAAGGGGTGGCGCTGCGCGATTGCTTCGGCGTGATCGTGGCGGCGGAGGACGTGACCTTGGGCAAGCCGAATCCGCAGGGATATCTGCTCTGCATGAAGCTGGTCTCGGAGAAGATCAAGTTGCCGTTAAAGCCGGCGGATTGTCTGGTGGTGGAAGACGCTCCGAGCGTGATCAAGTCGGTGAAGGCCGCGGGATTTCCGACGCTGGGGGTCTCCACGTCGTACGACATCGAAAAGCTTGCCGATGCCGACTGGCGGGTCCAAACGCTCCGACCCGGGGAAGTCCTGGGGAAAATTCCCAAGCTGAAGTTAAAGGCCTGATCCGCAAATTCAATCGCGCGGCGGCGCGACGTCGGGCGAAGGCCCGGCGCTGTTAGCCGCGGGCGTGGGCAGGCCCGGATCCACGCTCGGCAACGGGGGCATCGTCGGATGAGCCGGCGGCTGCTGTCGTGCGAGCAAGCCCGGACCCGGCTCCATGCCGATTCGCCGAAGCGCGTTGTTGACCTGTTCGTCGCTCTGATTCAGACGATAGGCGTCACGAAGAACCTGGCCGGCTTCCTGATTTTGCGTGAGTTGTTCAAGATAAAGCCCCAACTCGCGCTGAGCCGCGAAGTTCTCGGGTTCGATTTGCACGGCCCGGCGATAGTTTTCCAATCCATTGTCGGCGTCGCCGCGGAAGCGGAACACGCGGCCAAGGAGGCGGAAATCCTCGCTCAAATGGCTCTGCGCGGCGGTTTGGGCCATCAGATCGATCTCGGTGCCCGTGGAATCGTTGCTGGCGATGAGGTGTGCCAGGCGATCAAACGCGCTGTCGTGCATGCCGACACTGTAGTGAACGGTTCCCGGCGGGGGCATCAACTGCAAAGACGTTTTGTAAGCATCGATCGCTTCATGCCAGGATTGAGTTTGCTCGTAGCAGAGTCCGAGCCAATACTCGCTTTCAGGGTCCTGGGGATTCTGGCGGATGGCGTTGCGAAAGGCGCCGGCGGCCTCCGCATAGCGGCCGTCGTTGTATTGCTGAAGACCTTCGCGTTTGGCGTCCTGGGACCAGGTCAGCACGTTTTGGGTATCCATGCCGCAGCCGGTCATGAAAACGAACGCAGCCCCCGCGATTCCAATCGCCAGGATGCCACCGAATATTCGATTGCCGCAAGAGTTCATTGGCTACCTCCTTGTAGCACGTTGTGTGAGGATTCCTGAGTAATAGAGTATCGAATTGCCGCGAAGATGCAAGACCTGCGCCTCGGCTGATTGCGGATTTTGCCGAACGGTGCAAATTGCGGTTCAGAACGGGGGCGTCTTGTCCGCCACCAGGGGGGGGAGGTAGTTGCCCGTGGATAGGATGACCTTGAAAGCCTCTTCCGTGGTCATCTTAATGAACTGACAGCGATCGGCGCGGATGAAATAGAGCCTTCCCGTGATCGGGTTCGGGGAAGAGGGAACGAAGACGCAATAGCACGGTTCCAGGGCCTGAACGAGCCGGCCGCTGCTGAAGCCCATGAGCCTCATCGTGCCGGTTTCGTCGGGAATCAGAACGACGCGGGAGAAGGTTCCCTCGGTCCCCCCCGGCGTGAGGGCAATTTGCTTCCAACCCTGGTAGAGCAGGCGGATGACGGGCAGGCGCATGATGATGGCATCGACGATTTTCAGCAGGTATTTTCCGAGCAGGCTGTTGGTGACCATTCCGACGGCGTAGATTGCCGCCAGGGTCAGCAAAACGCCCAGGAAATGAATCCGATGGTGAAACAACCAAAAGGTGAGATTGACGGTTTTGTCGTCCACCCACCAGAGAATGAAGGCCGTCACCGCCAGGGGCAGAAATGCGAAGATGCCGGCGATGAACGTCCGGCGAACGTTTGAATGGCTGCGGCCTTTTTCAGATTCGTTTGCCATATCGCTCCGGGGCCTATCATGCGCGGATCGGCTCGAAAATGCGACATCATTCGGATGACTCCCGCGTTGCAGCCTGGGGGATCAATTGGCGGCGAAGCGCCGCGACGGCGGTCAGCCGGTCGGCCGGCGATTGATCGAGATTACACTCGATCTTCCTTCCGAGCAGGCGATCCAGATGAACCAGCGTCGCGGCGCGGAGCGCGGGGTCGTCGCTGGTGAGGCAATCCAGAAGAAAATTGACGTCCTGCCCCAGCTTTTTGGCCTGATCGTCGCTGAGCGGAAAGAATTCCCCGAGGAACTTGTTGACGCGGGAGTTTTGCTCGGCGGTCCAACCGCGCCGGTCGGCCGAGCGGAGCATCAGCGCCGCCGGCTCGCCGATCCGCCGCAATGATTCCTGCGCCGCCTGCCGCTGGGCAAATTCGTCGGAATTGAGCTGTGCGACCAGGGACTTGAGGCGCGCCGCCAGGTCCGGCGGCGGCCGCCAGTCCTCATACATCACCTGCCAGGCGATCTTGTCTTCAACGGCGAAGATCGCCTCATCCTGTCGAAACTCGCGGAGCAGGGGCCGCAGATATTTCTCGAACTCATACGGATGCTCGCGCCGCAGGTCTGGGAGGGTGGGAGCCGACAGCACCAGGTTGAACTGCCGTTGCGTGTTTTGCACGCGGAGCGTGACCGGCGGGGCATCGGACCCATCCAGCGACTCGAGTAGCGAAATCGACTCAAAGCGGTGAACGCTTTCGATTTCCTGCACGACCTGGAGATGCGTGACGTTATTGATGATTTGCAGGTGCAGGCAAACGGCGGCCGGTTGAGAAAGTTCGTAATACTCAAACATTGGGGAAAATATGCCCAGGCGACGGCTGACGATGCACTTAATGACGGCGCGGCCCGGAAGATCGGTCAAGGACACGCGGCCCTCCATCGGGCCATTATGCAAGATCGGCCAATCGGCCGTCAGGATTCCCTGCACCTCACTGAAATGGATGACCTGGTTGATCGGGCAGGCGGGCAATTGGGGCAAGGCGTCCCACTGCGCGATCGCACGCTGGGTCTCGGCTATGAATTGGGCGGCATAGGAATCCGGCGAAGTAGTCGGGCCGGCCGCGGGACGGGTCGCCGGTACACCCGCTCCGCCGGCAGCGCAGACCACCGCAAGCAATACCGCGATTTTCAGGCCCTTTGTGGTCAACCGAAGCATCCGCCTGCCATTATAGAGCATCAGCCCGTTTCGACGATGCAACTTCCGATATCCGTGTCCGTCCAAGGGGAGTTGGACGGGTGCGTGACACTTTCGGCGAGCCATCTTCTTCCCCTCCCCTGGACTTCGACGAGCTCAGTCGAGTCGTACTCCGGGAGAGGGCCGGGGTGGGGGTTTCGTGGGGCAATCGACCTTCGACCCCCACCCCAACCCTCCCCCTGAGTACATGGGGAGGGGGAAATCCTCCGCAGAAAGTGTCACGCACCCGAGTTGGACGCCCGGGTCGCTTTTGGCTTGTCGCATCCATTGGCCAGCGTACAATTATTCAATCGTTGAGGGATTCCCATGAGCCGGCTGGATAATCACATCCTGACGATCCGAAACAAACTGACGCTTGGGGTTTTCCTTGAAGCGGCGGCGTGGGCCGGGACGGTCCTGGCCGTGGCGATAGTGATCGCCATTATCGGCCAGCGGGTGCTGGACCGGGCGCTTCCACATTGGCTCATGCTGTTGGGGCTCGGCTTTATCGCATCCGCGGTCGGCGCGTTGGTTTACAGCCTCATCCGCCGCCCGTCGCCCGAGACGGCGGCGATGAAGATCGACCAGGTCCTGGATTTGAAGGAGAAGTACAGCACGGCGCTTTATGCGCGCCAGTTGAGCGATCCATTCGCGGCGGCGGCGGTCCTCGATGCCGAGCGGGCGGCGAACCAGGTCAGCCTTTACAAGCGTTTCCCGCTGAAGCTCCCGCGGCAGGCGATGACGGCGGCGGCGATGTTTCTGCTGGCGTTTCTGTTGGCGGTGTTCATGCCGACGTTGCACCTGTTTTCCAAACCGGCGCAAGCGCAGAACCGGCAGCCCGGCGATGCGGCGCAGCCGCACCATGATGAATACGTGAAGCAGGCCCTGCCGACGATCCTGGCCCCCGCGACGATGCCCAGCGCCAGCGAACAGATTCGCCGCGCCACCGACGACCTCAACAAGGCGATTCACACCGATGAAGGCGATGAGTTGCGGAACCATCGCAGCGTGCTTTCAGCCCTCCAGGATTACAACAAGACGATGGTTGAGGAGATGAAGAGCAACGAGAAGTTCCAAACCGCGATGGACGAACGGAACCAGATGTCGGCGATCTCCAGCGCCAAGGACGACTCCACGCCGATGGGCAAGGCGCAGAACGAGTTGAAGGCGGGCAATCTCGACGCGGCGATCAACGACGTTTCCTCGGCCGTGGATAAGTTCGGCAAGATGAGCGCGGCCGACCAGCAGAAGATCGTCAATCAGGCGAAGGACCTGGCCAATGAATTGTCCAAGGCGGCCAACGATCCGAAGGTCGGCCAGAAGATCGCGCAGCAATTGATGCAGATGGGCGCGACGCAATCGCAGGCGCAGCAGATGTCGGCGACGATGCAGCAGGCGGCGCAAGGGAACAAGCAGGCGCAGCAGCAGTTGCAGCAAATGGCCAGGCAGATGGCGCAACAGATGAACAACGGCCAGGGTCCGACGCAACAGCAGCAACAGCAGATTCAATCGATGATGAGCAAGACGCAGGCGCTGGCGAACAGCCAGGCGCAGGCGCAGGCATTGTCCAATGCGGCGCAGCAGTTGAGTCTTGCGATGGTCCAGGCGCGTGCGGCGGCATCGCAGCGCCCGTCGTCGCCGGGTCAGCAACCGAGTCGGGGGCCTTCCCAGTCGGGAGGCCAGCCGGGGCCGTCGTCGAACCAGGGATTGGCGCAAGCGCAGCAGCAGATGCAGCAGCAGATGCAGCAGATGCAGGCGAACGCCAAGGACGCGCAGGCGATGCAGGCGGCGGCGAACGCCGCGGCGCAGGCGGCGGCGGATGCGGCGGCGGGGCTGAACGGACCCAACGGCGGCGATTCCGGCGGTCCGGACGCCAACGGCGGAACCGGGCAGAATCAACCGCCTCCCAATGGTCAGCCGGGCGGCGCGAATCCTGGCTGGGGCCCCACTCCCGGCAAAGGCGGCGCCAGGATGGGCATTGCCATGGCGCCCGCCACGTTCAAGCAGGAACTCGATCCCTCACGGGACAACGAGCACGGCCGGATTCTGGCCAGCCGTTACGTCAAAGCGGGGATCGATCCGGGCAAATCGACGGCCGGCCTGCGCGACGTCGCCGCCAGCGCCCAGAAGGATTCGCCCGACGAGATCGACCAGGACCACGTTCCGCGCGAGGCGCAGGAAGCGGAGAAGGAATATTTCAGCGCGATGCAAGAGCAGGGTGGGCAGTGATGGTCATTCGTCATTTGTCATTCGTCATTTGTCATTCGGATTTGATTTGTCATTCGGATTTCGGATTTCGGATTTCCGTCCATAGTATTCCCCGGTGATCCCCCCAATGATCCTCTCGACCCTTCCACTCGCGTACGTCACGTTGCGGCTGGATCAGTTCTCGCCATGGATCGCGCTGGGGCTGTTCGCGGGTTTGGGGGCGATCATTGTTCTACTGGGAATCCGTTCGCTGGCCGGGCTGGGACCGGCGCGGAAATGGGTCGCCATCGGCGTCCGCCTGGCCGTGCTTCTGTTGCTGATCCTGATCCTGGGCGACGTCAAATTGGTCCGCAAGAACACGGATGTCGAGCTGATGATCGTGCGCGACATCAGCCAATCCACCGGGTTGGTCAGCGATTTCCCCGGGAAGTTCCTCCAGTCTTCGCTGGATGATTACCTCGTGACGGCAACGAAGAACCAAAGCAGCCCGTCGCGCCGGGACGGCGACCGGGTTGGGGAAATCAGCTTCAACGAGCATGCCTACATCGACGCGATCCCCAGCCCCAATTTGTCGCTGGAGGCGCGGGCGGTGCGCGGCGCCGGGACCGGCACGGATGCGGCCGGGGCGCTGCAGCTTGGACTGGCGTCGCTCAGCAACAGTTCGCTGCATCGGATGCTGCTGATCTGGGACGGCAACGCCACGGCCGGCGATCTGGGCGCCGCCCTGGCCAACGCGTCCAGCCAGCACGTTCCCATCGACGTCATGCCGCTTCAGTACAACGTCCAGCATGAAGTCATGATGGACAAATTCATCGCCCCCACCCGCCGGCAGGAGGGGCAACCGTTCAGCATCGACGTCTACCTTGACAACAAGAACGACCAGAACGTGCAAGGCGACATGTCGGTGACGGACAACGGCAAGCTGATCCCGCTGCGCGACGGCCAAACGACGCAGCGGATCGTCTTGAAACCTGGGCCGAACGTCGAGCGAATTCAGCTCCCCGCGCAGAGCGTCGGCGTACATCAATTCCACGCGACGATCGCCAACATCGACAACGTCACCGCGTCGGTCGGTACGGATTCGGCGCCCGTGGCGTCGCAGCTCGACAACAAGTCCGCCGATTCCTTCACGTTTGTCCAGGGCAAGGGGCGCGTGCTGCTGGTGGACAACACCGATCCGAGCCATTCGGTCGATTCGGCGAGATCGCTCCGCGAGGCGCTGGCCAACGAGAAGATCAACCTCGTCTCGATCACGCCCGAGCAGTTCCCGAACAATCCGATCGAGCTTCAGGCGTATGATGCGGTGATCCTGGCGAACGTGCCGCGGGGCGTCGGGGGGCTGAACGACGCGCAGGAGTCGATCCTGGCTGAATACGTGCACGACACCGGGGGCGGGCTGGTGATGATCGGCGGTCCCGACACGTTTGGGGCCGGGGGCTGGGAAGGCTCGCGCCTCGAGCAGGAATTGCCCGTGAACATGGAAGTGCCGGCGCAACGCCAGATTCCCAAGGGCGCCCTGGTGCTTATCATGGACCCCGCCGAAGCGCCCGACGGCAATTATTGGGGCGAACAGTGCGCCATCAAGGCAATGGAAGCGCTGTCGTCGCAGGATGAAGTGGGCGTCATCACGTTTGCGTATTCGACCGGCCCGGGATGCCGATGGGACGCGCCGCTGGCGGTCAAGGGCGACGGCAGCAAGGTGATGGCGGCGATTAAGAACTGGGAACTGGGCGATATGCCCAGCTTCGAGGAATCGATCACGCTGGCGCTGGATGGAAAGGATGCCAATCCCGGCCTGCTGGCGTCTAACGCGCGGGCCAAACACATCGTCATCATCACCGACGACGATCCGCAAATGCCGGCCGGCAACACGATCCAGCGTTTGGTCGACAACAAGATCAGCGTTTCGACGATCACGGTTTATCCGCATCAGCCGGGAAACGTCGCGCCGGGAATACGGGAACTGGCAAAGACGACCGGGGGAAAGTCGTACGGCCCGTTCGAGGGCAACCTCGCCCCCCTGCCGCAGATATTCATTAAAGAGGCCACGGTCGTGAAGCGCAGCATCGTGCAGGAAGACCCTCAAGGCATATCGGTGGCTCTGGCCGCGACCGCCAGCGACCTGGTCAAAGGCATCACGCCAGGCCCCATGCCGCCGTTGTTTGGATATGACCTGACCGGCCGGAAAGACAATCCGCTGATCGAGGTTCCCATGACCGCCGGGCCGAAACGCGATCCGTTGCTTGCGGCCTGGCAGGCCGGCCTGGGGAAATCGGCGGTATACATGGGCGACGCGTTTAACCGATGGGATGCCAATTGGGTCGGCAGCGACTTGTACGAGAAATTCTGGTCGCAGGTGGTGCGCGGCGTTTCCCGCTCGCCGTTTTCAAGCGATTTTGAAACGGAAATAACCACCGACGGCGACCGCGGCCACATCGTCATCCGGGCGATGAAAGAGGGAAACGCGTTCAATAACTTCCTGAACATCGCCGGCACGCTGGCCGGCGGCACGGATTTGACGCCGCATTCCATCCGTCCCCTGCAAACCGGGCCGGGAACCTACGAGGCGGATTTCGACGCCGGTGCGCCGGGCAGCTACATCTGTTATCTCAGCTACGTCGCCCAGGATGGCAAGACGGGATCGCTGCTGGCGGGGACAACGGTCAACAGCTCGCCGGAGATGCGCGATCTGCAAAGCAACGACGCCCTGCTGAAGCAGATCGCCGAACGCACCGGGGGAAGATGGCTCAAGCCGTTTGACGTGGCCTCGGCGGATTTGTTCACGCGCGATGGCCTGACCGTCACGGATTCTCCCCAGTCCATCTGGGATTTGCTGGTGCCGTGGCTGCTGGCGCTGATTCTCGTGGACGTGGCGATACGCCGCATCGCCTGGGATTGGCCGGCAACCAAACGCACGGCCCTGGCGGTGGCGGATTACGTGCGGACATTCACCATGACCTACCGCAAGGTGGAGAGCCCGCGGATGCTGGAAAGTCTCAAGCGCGTGCGAGAGGAACTCGCCGAGCAACAATTCCAAGGCGCGGAGGAAGCCCCTCGGCCGGTTCTCCAGCCCAGACCCGATCCGAGAGCGAAATTCGAGGCCGGCGACGGCGTGGATGGAGAGCTGACGGCGGTCGTTGGCGGCGCGGTTGACAAGCCCATTCCCGCCGCGCCGCGCGATGTCCATCCCAAGGGCGCGGTCGGCCTCGGGGATCATACGGGCGGTTTGCTCGAGGCAAAACGCCGGGCACAGCAAAAGATTAGGCAGAAACAGGAAGAATGATGGAAAGCCAAATTGGAAATTCGAAACTCGAAATTCGAATGACGAATCAAATTCGAAATTCGAAATTCGAAACACGGGTCGTGACGAGACGATCTCTGGTATCGAATTTCGGTCATTCGAGTTTGATTCGTCATTCGAATTTCGAGTTTCGAATTTTTTCGCCTCCCACTTTTGAGGAATCCCCATGTCCCTAACCCCTCCCATTCCGGGCGTTGACCCGCAAATCCAGGCCGCATGCGAGCAGTTTCGCCAGGACTACCGTGCCGTGCAGGGCGAGATCGCCAAGGTCATCGTCGGCCACCAGGAGATCGTGGACGGCGTGCTGACCTGCCTGTTCGTCGGCGGCCACGCGCTGCTCGAAGGCGTTCCGGGCCTGGGTAAAACGGCCCTGATCCGTACGTTGGCCGATGCGCTGGATTTGAAGTTCAACCGCATCCAGTTCACGCCGGACCTGATGCCGGCCGACGTCATCGGCACCAACGTCATCATGGAAAACGACGCCGGGCATCGGGGCTTTACGTTCATGCCGGGGCCGATTTTCTCGCAGATCGTGTTGGCGGATGAAATCAACCGCGCCACGCCCAAGACCCAGTCGGCCCTGCTGGAAGCGATGCAGGAAAGGCAGGTGACCGCCGGCGGGCAGGTGCGCAAGCTCGAGGAGCCGTTCTTCGTCATGGCCACGCAGAATCCGCTCGAGCAGGAAGGCACCTACCCCCTGCCCGAGGCGCAACTCGACCGATTTTTCTACAAGCTGATCGTGCAATACAGCGGCCGGGACGAGCTGAAGGAAATCCTCAACCGCACGACCACGGCATACAAAGCGGAAGTGAAAGCCGTGCTGGACGGGGCGAGGATCATCCAACATCAACAACTGGTCAAACGCGTCGTCATCGCTCCGCACGTCCAGGATTATGCGATCCGCATCGTGTTGGCGACCCATCCGCAGGGGATTTTCGCGGTGGGAATGACCAACCAGTTTCTGCGCGTCGGCGCCAGCCCGCGTGCGGCGCAGGCGATTGCCCTGGGCAGCAAAGTCCGAGCCCTGCTCGACGGCCGCTTCCACGTCAGCTTCAAGGACATCAAAGAGGTCGCGATTCCAGCCATGCGGCACCGGCTGATCCTCAACTTCGAAGGCGAGGCCGAGGGAATCACCACCGACATGGTGCTGGAGAAGGTCATCGCGGATACGCCGAATACGGTCGAGGAGGAAGTGGCGTCAAGCAGGTAATGAACACGATTCAAGTCCGAACGATTCGATTTAACCGCGGAGTGCGCAGAGAACGCGGAGAAGAATATGGATATAAATCAGTTGACAGAGGCCGTAATTGGGGCGTGCATCGAAGTCCACCGGAATATTGGCCCGGGTTTGTTGGAATCCGCTTACCACCAATGTCTCTGTCATGAACTCGCTTTGCGACGCATCCCATTCCAGAGGGAATTTCCTCTGCCCGTGAATTACAAAGGAACCCATTTGGATTGTGGATACAAGGCCGATCTGGTTGTGGATGGAAGACTTCTATTGGAGCTGAAATCCATTGATGCGATACATCCAATCCACGAAGCTCAGCTAATGACCTATCTTCGTTTGGGGAATTGGGAAGTCGGTCTTCTCGTCAACTTCAATGTGACAGTTCTCAAAGACGGAATCAGGCGGCGCGTCCTTAACTTCAAGGAATAACTCTTCTCTGCGTTCTCTGCGATCTCCGCGGTAAATCAATCTCATGAGTACGGTAACAACCAAAATCGACGCGAAAGACCGTCTTCTCGATCCGTCCTTTATGTCGCGCCTGGATCAATTGGACATCCTCTCGCGCAAGCTTCTGGCCGGGAAACTCAAGGGCGAGCGGCGATCCAAACGCCGCGGGCAATCCGTTGAATTCGCCGACTACCGCAACTACGTCGTCGGCGACGATCTGCGCTTCATCGACTGGAACATTTACGCCCGGCTGGACAAGCTCTTCCTCAAGCTGTTTCTGGAGGAAGAGGACCTCTCGCTGTTCATTCTGGTGGACGTGAGCAAGAGCTGCGACTATGGCACGCCGAACAAGGCGAATTACATCAAGCAGGTGGCGGCGGCGCTGGGGTACGTGGGGCTGGTGAATTACAACCGCGTTCACATCGTCGCGGTGTCGGATGGAATCGCGGCGGAAACCGGCGCCATGCGCGGCCGGCGACGGGTCGGACAAATGATCGACTTCATCGGCAAGCTGAAACCCGAGGGGCAGAGCCATTTCGCCGAAGCTTGCCGGAAATTCGCGCTGACCCATCGGCAAAAGGGCGTGTGCGTCGTGCTGTCCGATTTCTTCGTCAAGGAGGGTTTCGAGCAGGGACTGCGCTACGTCGCCGGCGGAAAATACGATTTGTTCTGCGTTCAGCTCCTTTCGCCGCAGGAGATTGACCCGGATTTAACGGGCGATTTGAAGCTCAAGGACCTGGAAGACGACGACATGGCCGAGGTGTCGATCACGCAGCCGCTGCTGGCGCAATATAAAAAGAACCTGAACGCGTATTGCCTGAGCCTGAAGGACTATCTGCGCCGCCGGGGCGGAACATATTTGTTCAGCAGCACAGCGGTGCCGTTTGATACGCTGGTGTTGAATTATCTTCGCGAACGAGGACTGCTCGGGTAAACCGGAAACTCGAAATTCGAAATTCGAATGACGAATCAAATTCGAAATCCGAAGGTCAAAACGGCAGCCGTGGCCGCGGCGGCAACGGAGCCGGCTTTTGACTTGGAGGAACGCACGGCCTTGTTTGGAGAAAGCGTTATCTATCTGGCCAAGGGTGTCAAGACGAACTTCGTGACGGGTCCGCTCATTAGCCAGCTCGTTCGGGCTGGAACGAGCGTCGGAGCGAACTATTGCGAGGCAAACGACGCCGAATCCAAGAAGGACTTTCGCCACAAAATGGGTCTTTGCAGAAAGGAATCGCATGAAACGAAATATTGGCTACGCATGCTGGCTGCCGCCGACCCAGCCATCGCGGAAAGGGCGCGCCCCCTATGGAAAGAAGCAAAGGAGCTAAACCTCATTTTCGGAGCAATCTGCCGACGAACCTCGACATGAACCTTTGGTCATTCGAATTTCGAATTTGATTCGTCATTCGAATTTCGAGTTTCGAGTTTACCCTCATGTCTTCCTTCCCACATTTTCTCAACGCCTGGACCGGCGCGATCGCCGCGTCGATCGTCATTCCTTCGCTGCTGCTGCTCTATTTCCTCAAGCTCCGCCGCCGCGAGATGCCGGTCCCTTCGACCCTTCTCTGGCGAAAGTCGGTTCAGGACCTCCAGGTCAACGCGCCGTTCCAGCGGCTGCGGAAGAATCTGCTGCTGTTTCTACAGCTTCTGCTTTTGGCGGCGCTGCTGCTGGCGCTGGCCAGGCCGATCCTGAATTACACGCCGGGCGCGGGGCCGCGGACCATCATCCTGATCGATCGGTCGGCGTCGATGTCGGCGGATGACATGCCCCATGGAAAGACTCGCCTGGACGAAGCCAAGCGGCAGGCCGACGAACTTGTCGGCACGCTTGGACGACACGGCGCGGCCATGGTGATCGCGTTCGACGACTGGGCCGAGACCTTGACCCCGTTCACTTCCGACACTCGCGTGCTGAAGAACGTGATCGATTCCATTCAGCCGACCGACCGGCGATCGAAACTCGAGGCCGCGTATCAACTGGCCGATGCCCAGGCGGCGTTTTCGGCCGGGGATTCGCAGGCCTTTCGCGGCGCACCGGACGTCTATCTCTTTTCCGATGGCCGGGTGCTGGATGGCGACAAAGTGAGCGTGCAGGGCAACCTGCATTACGAACGGATCGGCACGGAAACCGCCGGCAACATCGCCGTCGTCGCCATGAGCGCCAAGCGCGACTACCAGCAGCCGACCGAGGTGCAGGTCTTTGCCCGGCTGGCGAACTTCGGCCCGGAGCCGGTGAACGACGTGCAGGTGCAGTTAAGCGTGGATGGCAAAGTCCGCAGCAGCGGCAGCGTCAATCTCCTGCCGGAACGATACACCGACGATCAGCGCCGCCAGGCCATCGCCGGTGGGTTCGCCGAACGAAACGGCATCGAGTTTCCCATGCTGGAAATGACCCGGTCATCGGTAGTGACGGTCGAGCAGATGAACCGCGACAACGATCATCTGTCGGCCGACGACGCCGCCAGCGTCGTCGTGCCGCCACCGAAGATTCTTTCCGTGCTCCTGGTCACCGACGGCAATTGGTTCCTGGAGCAGGGCCTGCGAAGTCAGCGGCTCCAGGTATTCGACAAATTATTCCCGCAGGAATATCACGAATTATCCAACGCCGACGGCGGCGGGAAGAAGCTGCCCAAGCCGTACGACGTCATCGTGTTCGACCGTGACGACGATTTGAAACCCGCGGAAGTTCCGACGAGCGGCGCGGCGATTTATTTCGGCTGCGTCCCACCCGGGCTTGAGATCAAGCCCGCCACCGACGTCGCCGGCCAGCGCATCGTCATGGACGACAATTGGGTCCTGGATTGGGACCGTGATCATCCGATCCTGCGATACCTGAATCTCGGCAAGCTGTATGCCGCCCACGCGATCAAACTGTTGCCGACGCTGAATTCGCAGGTGCTGGTGGACGGCACGAATTGCCCGCTGGTGGTATTGCATCGGGAAAACCGGGCGTTTCACCTGATCGTTCCGTTCGACGTCATCAACAGCAGTTGGCCCTTGCAGCCGACGTTCCCGGTGTTTTTGTATCAGACCTTGCAGTTCATGGCCTTGGGAACGGACATGGACGTTCGGCCAAGCTACGAGCCGGGGGTCGCGCTGCGGATTCCGCGCTTTAATCTTCAGAAGCTCGATCCGGTCCCGGACAGCGTGACGATCAATGGGCCGATGGGATCGCTGAAAGTAAAGGTCCCGCCGACGGGCGACTTCGTGTTGCCGGCGCTGAACAAGGTCGGGCTATATCAAACCGATCCGGCGATTCCGCAATACGAGAACATCGCGGTGAGTCTGCTGGACCCCAACGAGAGCAACTTGTTGCCGGCGGACGTGGCGCCCGGCTCCGGGGGGCACGTCGTGGCGACGGCCAAGGCCGGGAGCCGGATGGAGCTATGGTGGTGGCTGGTCGCCGCCGCCCTGCCGCTGCTTATCGTCGAATGGTGGGTGTATACGAGGAGAGTGCACTTGTGAAATTTGAAACTCGAAATTCGAATGACGAATCAAATTCAAAATTCGAATGACTAAAACGGTCTTCGTTTCGAATTTCGAGTTTCGAATTTGATTCGTCATTCGAATTTCGAGTTTCGAATTTCCCTACTCCACCTTCGCCTCAATCCCCTTCTCCTGCAAAGTCATTCTGATTTCCGTGATATGATCGAAATCCCGCGTCTCCAGCGTGCAGACCACGACAACTCTTGCCACGTCGGCCGGGCCGAAATGGCGGTCGTGGGAAACGTCCTGAATGCTGGCGCCCGTGGAGGCCAGGACGGCGGTGAGATTGGCCAGGGCGCCGGGGCGGTCCAGGAGACGCGCGAAGACCCGGCAGAGGCGGCCATCGGCGGCCAAGCCGCGGTCGATTACGCGGGCGATGGTCGTGAGGTCGATGTTGCCGCCGCACAGGACCAGCACGACGTTCTTCTCGGCCAGTCCCATGGATTTGTCCATCGCGGCCGCCAGCGGCACGGCGCCGGCGCCTTCGACCACGGTTTTTTCCAATTCCAGCAAGCGCAGCACCGACAGGGCGATTTGGCCCTCATCCACGAGCATCACGCGATCGACGAGCTTTTGAATGATCTGAAAGCAAAGCTTTCCGCCCTCGGCGACGGCCAGGCCGTCGGCCAGCGTCGGTTGGGTGTCAATGCGAACGAGCCGGCCGCGGCGGAGGGATTCGTGCAGCGTCGGAGCGTGCGCCGGCTCGACGCCGATCACGCGCACCGAGGGCTTGAGCGATTTGACTGCCACGGCGATGCCGGAGATCAATCCGCCTCCTCCGATCGGCACGATCACCGCGTCAACGTCGGGCAGGTCCTGGACGATCTCCAATCCGAGCGTTCCCTGGCCGGCGATAATTTCGGCGTCGTCGAAGCCGGGAACGTAGGTGAGGTTCTTTTCCTGGGACAGTTTCATCGCCAGGGCTTTGGCGTCGTCGTAGCCGTCGCCGTGAAGATGGACGTGGGCGCCGAACGCGCGGCAATTCGATACCTTCACCAGCGGCGCCCATTTGGGCATGATCACGGTGACGGGAATCTGAAGCAATTGAGCGTGATACGAAAGTCCCAGGGCGTGATTGCCCGCCGACGCGGCAACGACGCCGGATTTGCGCTGTTCCGGATTGAGCGTCAGGAGTTTGTTACGCGCCCCGCGTTCCTTGAAGCTGCCGGTGATTTGCAGGTGATCCAGCTTGCAGAAGATGTTGCAGCCGCAGAGCCGGCTCAGTTGCAGCGAATACGGACACGGGCTGTGATAGATCGCGTCCTTGATCCGCTCGTGGGCAGCCAGAACGTCTTTGAGGGCGACGGGCAAGTCGGCGGGTAATGGCATGACGTTACGGTGGGGAATCGGACGTTAACGCGGGAATTTCGCGCGGCAGGCGCTCGATCAACTCCGGCTGCGGCAGTTCCTTGCCCGTGTGCGCGCCCAGTTCGGCCATCTTGCGGGTGGTCGGCAGCACCCGCGATTCGAGCGAGCCGATCGTCTGGTTGTAGCTGACCACCGCGGAATTAAGGTTCGATCCGAGCTTGGCGACGTGGCCCAGGATGGTGCCGATGCGTTCGTACAACTCGACGCCCAGCGATCGGATTTGCTCGGCGTTTTCGGAGATCGCCTCCTGTCGCCATCCGAATTCGATGGTTTTCAACAGCGCGATCAGGGTGGTCGGCGTGGCGAGCAGGACGTGATTGCGGATGCAATCCTCCACCAGCGACGCATCCTGTTCCACGGCCGCGTATAAAAACGCCTCGCCCGGCAGAAACATGATGACATACTCCGGCGAGCGCGAAAATTGCGACCAATAGCTTTTGCCCGAAAGCTCGCGGGCGCGGCTGCGGACCTGTTGCGCGTGGCGCTGAAGATGCGAGCGGCGAGTGTCCTCATCCGTCGCCGCCGCCGCGTCGAGAAACGCGTCCAGACTGGTTTTGCAATCGATCACCACGTCGCGCTGGCCGGGAAGGCTCACCACCATGTCAGGCTTGAGCCGGCCCTGCTCGCCGTCCACGATCCCCTGCTCGACGAAATCGCATTTATTGGTCAGTCCGGCCAATTCCACGAGCCGGCGCAGCGAAATCTCGCCCCACTGACCCCGGACCGTCGGACGCGACAGGGCCGTGACCAGTTGCGAGGTTTGCGTATTGAGAGTCCGCTGCGTTTCGGCGAGCGTGCCGAGCTGCTCGCGCAGCATGCTGTAGGATTCAACGCGGGATTTTTCGATCTCGCCGACGCGGAGTTGGTACTGGTCCATCAACTCGCGCAGAGGCCTGAGCATGGCGTCAATCTGCTCCTTGCGCTGGTCGAGCGAACCGACCGCCTCGGCCGAAATCGTGGCAAAACGTTCCTTGGCCAGTTGCAGGAACGCCTCGTTATTTCGAGCCAGGGCCTCGGCGCTGGCGCTGGAAAACGCGAGGCGCAATTGCTCCTGGGCGTGGCTGATGAGTTCGCGCTGTTCGACCAGATTCCGCTCCGCGGCGGCGAATTGGGTGCGGGCGGCGGCGAGATTGCGCTCGCTGTCGGCGAGGGAATCGCGCAGGGACTGAGTCTGGATTTGTCCCCCCGCGAGTTGCTGAGCGAGATCCGCCAGCCGCTGCTGGGCGACAGCCAAGGCAACTTTCGATTTGCGGGAGCCCGCCAGTGCGCCGATGACGATCCCCACCAACAACCCGGCTATTCCAAGAACGTAGATCATTCGATTCCGTTCGTTCGACCGGCTTGATAAACTAACAACAAACGGCGGTTGTCGAAAGTGTAATTGAATGGCGACGGGCGGATTTGATTACCGAAACGGCGCTCTGGACCGTCTTGAAGAGGCCTCAATCCTTCTGCGTAATGGTCGGTTTGAAGGCAGCGTCTACTTGGCGGGTCGCGCGGTTGAGGGAATGCTCCGGGCCGTGATTTGGGAGCACGATCGTGAATACGCTCTTGGAAAGAAGACGTTGGATACCGGCCATGATTAGCATGCGATGCTGAAACGGATCAGAAATCTGGGAGCCCTGCGCGACCCTGAAATTGCGAGTTCCATCACCGAGCACGTACAAAAAATCGCCCGGCTGTGGTGGAACAACATGCGATTCCTGTCCGCGAGAAAAATCGAAACGATGTGGTATAATCTCGGAGAGATCAACAGGGGCGACCGGACGATGAAGCGGGCGTCGCAGGATTTCTTCGATGCTTGTTCGGCCGTAATAAAACGATGCGAGGCAACATGGCAAGAATCAACCTGACGAAGGAAAAACTTGAAAAGGTGTTGACCAAGAAACTCGGCTTGAAAAGCCCGGAATTCCGTCTGGAAAGAGAGGGCGACCGGTTCTTTGGCGATGTCATTTCGCCGAGCTTCAAGCGAAAGCCCGACCACAAACGACAAGAGATGATTCGGGACGCGCTGGAGTCCGGCTTGGGCAAGGAATCGGCCCGGTTAGTCGGAATGCTCCTGGCTTTCACGCCAGACGAGTGGAATCTGAGCGACGATATATTGTCCGCAATCAAAAAGAAGAAAGAGGCGGGTTGAAAATCCGGTTTGCCGGCGAAAGTCTTAAGCGACCGCGACAACGGCTTGGGGTGATTGCTGGATCCACTTGCGGATCGCGGTTGTCCGGGACTCCCAGCCGGTGGAGGACCTCCGCTTCAGAAACGCCTCGAACAGCGAATCGATCGCGCCCCACAAATCGCGCATGAGAGTCACCCGTTCCTCAAATACCACGCGGGGAGTCTCGGCATCCTCCACTTCCGGCAGACGCGCGGAATTCATGGCCAATGATTCGGCATTCAGCGTCAGGGTGAATTGCTCGCCGGGGTCCAGGACCAATCCCATCTTTCGCGGCAATTTGCCGGTGCGCAGGGCGTCCTTGGCCTCCGGCATGCGGGATGGGCCGGCGCCGCGAAGGTTGTCGCGGCCGGTCAATCCGTAGGCACAATCCAGGTCCAGCGACTTGTCGATGAAGAGGGACACGTCCTTCGATTCCGTTTTGATGACGCCGTCGTTGTGGCCGGCTTCGTGCCAGAGCCATAGGAGAAATTCGTTGCCGAGGAAATCCTTGGGTTGCGGCCCTTTGGCCGTCCATGGATATTCGGGATACTGGCTTTCGGCGCCATCGGCCAGGACAAAGCGTGTGGGGCGGAAATCCTCGTAATTGCGGCGGCGGCCGAGCGATTCCAGCATTTTAAGAGCAAGCGACCCGGCGGACATCGGCTGCAATTCCAGGCCGACGGAACGCTCGAACAGTTCCATCAGTTTTTCAGCCGTTGGACCCGAAGCCGGGGAATAGACGGACGCGGTGGGCAAATCCCACAGCACGGGCGTCAATTTACTGCGGCGGAATTTCCCGGAGCGAAGCTCCTCGTCGATCTTTTGCAATAGTGTTTCCTTGGCCGATTTCTTTTGTTTCTTGCTGATGAGCCCGGATGGGTTCGAGGCCGCAACGGATTCTTCCTCCATGATCTTGTACGCCAGGCGCAGTTCCGCCGGGACGCGGTTGGTATCGACGCGCAGGGCGAAAGACAGGGCATCGTTGAAAACGTTACGCTCGAAATCGAATTGGCCGTCCAGGACGTGCCGACCGCCGCACCAGCCGTATTCGACATCCGCCGGCACCCCGCCCTCCGCGGGGGCCAATTTGTGCCCTGCCAGGGCATCCAACAGCGATTGGTCGATGGATTTTGGCTGATCGCCGGTGACGGCAAAACGACGCATGGAGATGGAGCCGGATGAGAATCCCATATCCACCGACTGTAGCGGGAAAGTGAGAAATCTTTTGCAATGGGGTTGCGGCATCGACAGGCTTCGCGCATGTTATCCACACCCTGCTCATGGATCGAATAGCATTGAGAAATCTTGCCTGCTGGGTGGTTCTGCTGATGGCGGGCTGCCAGAGTGAGCCATATCCGGCGGCGACGCCGCAGCGGGTGGCCGCGGTGACGGCAGCAATTTCCCCGGCGGTCGTGCGCGTCGACATCGCCCAGGCCATCTACAAGGATGGGAAACAAAGCCTGGTCCGCGGGAACGGGTCGGGGGTAATCATCGACCAGCAGGGACGGATTCTGACCAATTACCACGTCGCCGGCAGGGCCATCGAGATTTACGTCACCCTGGCTAACAAGGAGCGCGTGCCGGCCCGGCTCATCGGCGACGACCACTGGACCGACCTGGCGATCATCCAGATGGACATGGACATCATCGCCAAGCGGCAGATCGCGTTCAGTTCGGCCCAGCTTGGCGACAGCGGCAGCCTGGTCGTCGGGCAGGACGTGATGGCGTTCGGCACGCCGTTCGGCCTGGCGCGCACGGTGACCCGCGGCAGCGTCTCCAATACCGACCGCACCTTCTATGACGTGCAGCAACGCATGGACATCGACGGGTATGAAACCGGGGATTTCTCCAACTGGATTCAGATGGACGTTCCGATCAACCCCGGCAACAGCGGCGGCCCGCTGGTCGATCTGGGCGCAAAGGTCGTGGGAATCAACACGCGCGGCGGTGGGCAGAACCTGAATTTCGCGATTCCCATCGACACCGCCAAGCCGGTCATCGCCGCCATCCTGCAAACGGCCGCTCCGGGCAAGAAGGGGCGCGTGGATCGTAGCGATCTGGGGTTTGAATTGATGCCGATGCACGAACTCGAAGCGTTTTACGACATCGACATCAACAAGGGCGTGCTGATCAACAGCGTGGACCGGATCGGGCCTTACGCCGATGCGGGCGGAAAGGCCCAGGACGTATTGCTGGCGGTGAATGGCCAGCCGACCAACGTGCGCTTTCCCGAAGAGATGGCGCCGGTTCGCCAGCGGATCGCGTCCCTGCCCATCGGCAGCGACGTGCGGCTTACGATCAAGCGCGGCAAGCAGACCCTGACCCTGACCGCGAAAACCACGCTGCTGGATGGCTATCTGGGCGAGGAACGTGGATTCACGCAATGGGGCGTTTCGCTGCGGCAAATGACGCGCCCTTACGCGGTCGCCAATCAACTCGACCAGGTCGCCGGCGTATGGATCACCAGCATGTCCGACGGCGAACCCGTCGAGCGGGCACATCTGGCGCCGGGAGACGTGATTCTTTCGGTCAACAACACGACGGTCACGGACATGGCGCAATTCCAGGGCTTGTACGACAAGACCCTGGCCGCCAAGCTGGATCGGGTGGCTCTGGAGGTCCAGCGCGGCCGCGAGGTTTTCACCGCCATCCTGAAGGTCAAGGAATATGCCCCGGCCAGCGATCCGAGCGATTAGGAGCGATATGACACCGATTACAGAAATCGTTTGCGCTTCGCGTAGCCCCGGATGTACATCCGGGGCTTCGACGAACGGCGTCGAACGTCTTCGAATCATACGGCCGTTGACAATCCTGCTCGCCACCTTGGCGTTCTCAAACTCGCTGGCGAAGGCGGATGAAGCGGCGACGGTCCGGCGGATGTATGACCTGGTCAAGCCGTCGCTCGTCGCGGTCAAATATACCTGGGCCAGCGAGCTGGGCTCGCAGGAACTGACGGCCGCCGGGGTCATCGTCAGCGATGACGGGCTGGTGGCTTTTCCGATCGGAATCGTGACGCCCGCGCTGGTGCCGGACGATCAGATGCAGAAATTCAAGATCGTCGTGCCGAGCGAGACCGCGGACGAGACGGAAATCGACGCCACGTTCCAGGGCCGGGACGAGCGGTCGAGCCTGGCGTTCGTGCGGCCCGATTCGCCGCAGAAATGGAAGTCGATCAAATTCGTGGATTCGTCGCCGCGGACCGGCGAGGCGATCTATTCCGTGGGGATGTTGCCAAAGGGGGCCGGATACAAGGCGATCGTGACGACCGCGATCATGTCCACGCGCCTGCGCGGGCCGGTGCCGCAACTGCTGGTGGCGGGGCAACTCGCCGGCGTGGGCGCCGTCGTGCTGGATGCGCAGGGTCACGCGATCGGATTGGTCCACGCGCGCAGTCTGGGCGAGGCGATCCTGGACAATCCCGAGAACCCGGACGATCTGCCCATGCTGAACAATCCCCCGCGGATGTTCATTCCCACCAGTGAATTTGCGTCGAGCATCGAGAATTCCCCCAGCCCCAGCAAGCCGATCGTCATCCCCTGGATCGGATGCGAAATGAAAGGCCTGGAGAAGGAGGACGCGGAGTATTTCGGGATAGAGAACGTGCCGGCCGTGCAGGTCGGCGACGTGGTGCCCGATTCCCCCGCCGCCAAAGCCGGGCTGAGCAAGCTCGACGTGATCACGCGGGTAGACGGCAGGCAAATCGAGCGCGGCGATCTTCCCATCGAGTTGCCCGAGATCGTGACCCGGTATATTCAACGGATGAGCGTCGGTTCGAAGGTGACGTTTTCGGTCATCCGCAACAAGGGCGACGTGCCGAAAGACGTCGTGCTTACGCTGGACAGCCGGCCACGGGAACCGCAGGAGGTCCGGCGATTCTATGCGCGGGACCTGGGTTTCGTGGCGCGGGAAGTGACGTTCACGGATACTTATCGACGGCATATCACGGCGAAAACGTCCGGCGTCGTGGTGGCGCTGCTTCGCCCCCAGGCCGCGGCCCAGGCGGCGCATCTCGGAATGCTCGACCTGATCACCCAGATGAACGGCAAGCCCGTGGAAACCCTTGACGAATTCAAAAAGGATTACCAGGACTTCCGCAAGGATCGGCCGACCGATCCGGTGGTGTTGGAGGTCATCCGCCTCGACGGCAAGGAACAAACGATCAATATCCAGCCGCCGCAGAGCGATGCGCAGCCGGGGTAGGGGAAGTTGCCAGAGCAAGTGCAAGTTGCAAGTGCAAGTTGCAAGTTGCCGAACTGAAACACTTTTGGACGCATCTGTGGTTTTCATGTCATTTGTCGCTCACTCTTGTTGCATTTCCTTACGGGACATTTGCGATTTTGGCTGGTTTTTGGGGGCGCTGACAATGTCGCGGTTTCTGATAGCGCCAGGGCCGACATTGTCGATGTCAGCGCGACATTTGGCTCGTGTCAAGATGGGCAAGACGGCGGGAGCGCGGTTCGGGTCTGCATAGCTTGATTGTTTTGTCGCGCTTTTCCTCAAGGATTAACCGCGAAGGCGCGAAGCCCGCGAAGTTGCGCGAAGGTCGAGACGGGGACTGGGCGCGAAGGGTCCCTCTATATTTAGGGCCTGGAGGTGAAGGTTTTGGACGTGTTTTTGGGAAAGCGAGGATTTTTTTGAATTAATTTTTTGACGGGAGTCGGAATGGGCGGGATTAATGGCTTATAAAACGAAATCCGGTCGCCGGCCCGCGGCGGCATTTATTCTTGCCCCTATCGCCCGCGAAATCGTCGCCGACCGCAAGTCCGCCGGGCTGACCCAACAGGAACTCGCCAAGCGCGCCGGCATCCGCCAGGAAACCCTGTCGAGGATCGAGTCGGGGAAACATCCGCCAACGATGAGGACTTTGAAAAGGATTGATCGGGCGCTGGGCAAGGATTTGCGAGCCGATTCATAAACGCTCGTGTCCCGGTATCATTCTCTTAACGAGCGTCATGACAAAGAGCGAATTCATCACTGCAAAGCGCGACTGCCAGCGACAGATTGGATGGACGGTCACAGCGTGGTTTGCGTTGTGGTTTGTCGCTACTTTCGCAATAGGCGCAGGTTTTAGATATTGGTTCCACGGCCATGAGGCGATTTCGGATATATCGCTTTTTGTTGCGGTCATGATTTTTCTGGCGCCGGTGTGGTTCATATCCAAGTTCCTCCACCGGAAGTATCGGCTGTCTTGTCCTTCGTGCGGCAACTGGCTAACGATGAGCGCCGCAGAGACCACGGGTAAATGCCCACGATGTCAGACGGCGATAATTCACGCTCTACCATGAATCCCTCGCGACTTTCTCCACGTCAATCCGATACACGCTCTGCACGTGTCCTTCGGCGGCCTGCACTCCCGCGTGCAGAGTGCCGACGACGTCCACGGGGCCATGAAACTGGGACGCAGCTAGATAACAATGAATGACTACATCTGTGTTCATCTGCCTTTCCATCTGTGGCGAAACATTTATTTCTCCGCGTGCTCGGCGTGCTCTGCGGTGAATAATCGGGGCCGATGCCGCGACCCGTTTGGTTCCGCTGTGCTGATATCCTGCGGAATACAAGCAGGAACCCCCACCCCTGCCCTCCCCCTGAGTACATGGGGAGGGGGAAAGAGGTAGGTGCCCTCCCCCTGAGTACATGGGGAGGGGGAAAGAGGTAGGTGCCCTCCCCCTGAGTACATGGGGAGGGGGAAAGAGGTAGGTGGCCTCCCCCTGAGTACATGGGGAGGGGGAAAAGAGGAAGGCGGCCGCGGGATTTCGGCAGAGCAATTTGATTCCTATTGCACGTCCCACATGCGTGGAAAAAGAACATGGGCGGGACGCCCATGCCACAGTCAATCTCGCTTCACGTTCTCCACGTCGATTCTATAAACGCTCTGCACGTGTCCTGCGGCGGATTCGACGCCGACGTGGAGGGTGCCGACGACGTCGACGAAATCGCTGGAATATTCCACGGCCTGGCCGGGCGGGACGGTGGCTTGGATGAAATGCTGGATCTTCGGGGGGCCGTTGAAACAGCAGTTGGAAATGGAATAGACGAGGGTGAAGATGCGGATTTGGCCATCGGCGACGTAGGGGTCCCACATCTGGCCGACCAGCAGGACCCGCTTGCCGTCGAGCTGGCGATAGCGAAGCGGGATGTCCTGCGTGGTTCCCGTGTCCTGGTCCATCTCGAAGCTGCTCAGGGCTTTGAGATCGACGACGAGCAGATCGCCGCGGCGGGTGATGCCGCCCGTGATCAGGGCATCCGTGTACACGTAGATTGGATACCCGAAGAGGAACAGGGCGGTGGCGATCAATGCGTACGTTCGCCAGGAACGGATCATGTGACGACCAGGTTCGTGGCCACGGGGGTGCGATAGGCCTTCATCGCGGGCACGAGGCCGGCGAAGACGGCCAGGACGATGACGGCGAGGATGTAACCCGCCTCGAAAAGGTATTCGACGTAATCGTAGCCGAGGAATTCGCCGTAGTTGTGGGACATGTACCATGCGCCCAGGGCGTTGACGCCGTGGCCGGCGATGAGGCCCAGGATCGATCCGAACAGGGCGACCAGGCCGGCCTCAATGCAGATCAACGTCAGTACGGTTGTGCGAGTTGCACCCAAGGCCCGGATGATGGCGATTTCCTTCAATCGGGCGGAAACGGAGTTATAGATGCTGACGAGGATTCCCACGGCCGCGACGACGGTGACCAGCGAGCAAATCAGCAGCAGAAGCCATCGCGTGGGCTTCAGAAAGGTATCGAAAAATTCGCGCATGACCGAAGCGGGGTTGACGGCCATGACGTCGGTGCTGTTGTTCAGATCGTATTCCAGGGACTGTTCGGTATCTCCGCCGCGGGATTGAACGAGGATCGCGGAGATGGCCCAGATTTCCGGGGGAAGCTTGAGCTTGATCGTGCCGTCCTTGGTGTTGATGTCGTAATTGCTGAAATGCTGGATGCCGTTGGCATCGACGGGATGGGGCTGATCCGAATCGCTGTCGGGATCGAAAGTATCGGGCGCATTGCCGCTGCGAAGCGCGGCCTGGGCAATCAGTCCTGCGCCGTGCTCGGCGATGGTGTAAAAGCTGCGCAGCGGAATGTAGACGACACGATCGATTGCCGTATGCGTCGGGGCGAGAACACCGACCACTTTCCAGACCTGCACGTGAATGTCCGGCGGCTCGCCGGGGATCGGCGTTCCGTGCGTCGCCTGGAAAGTCGAACCGATGCCTTTGCCGGTCAAGCGCGGAATGTCGCTGCCGACGACCGCCTCGAATTTGTTGAAGGCGAACACATGGCCGGCGGCAATCTCCAATTTCTTCCCCGGCCGATAGTCCATCACGTCATCCGGAGGCAGGGGATTGCCATGTTCGTCGAACCCGAAAAAGCTCGTCTGCACGCCGACGATGCGGTATTGGCCGTTCAGCGTATCGCCGACAACCGTGGGCTCGGCGATCTTGACGTATTTGAAATAATTATCCGCAGGCAGGGGCATACCCTTGGGGAAATGGGGGTCCAGCAGCCGGGTGTATTGGTCGTAAGGAATGTTGCCGGGGCTTACGTCCAGGTGATAGATCGTGTTGAGCACCAGTTGCAGCTTCGAGCCTTTTTTCCCGATGATGGAGTCGAAACCGTAATCGTTTTGGCCGAAAAGCGATTGGCTCTCTCGGCCAAGAATCATGATGGCGACGGCCAGGCCGACGCCCAATGTAACGGAGAGCATCGTCAGCCAGGTGGATAATGCGCGTTGGCGCATTTGTTTGAGGACGAGTTGGAAATAATTCATGGTGGGTTACCTCAATGCCCCCACGGCGGCGCCGTGGGCGTTCGTTTGATTGATTTCGGTCAGGGTCAGAACGCGAGGAAGCTGGCGCGCGATGTTGAGGTCGTGACTGACGAGCAACAGCGACGAGCCGACTTCGGTGCAGAGCTTGCGGATCAGTTCCAAGACCTGCTGGGCGTTGTTGGCGTCGAGCGCGCCGGTGGGCTCGTCGGCCAACACCAGTTTCGGCCGATTCGCCAGCGCCCGCGCCACGGCGACGCGCTGCTGCTGGCCGACGGACAGCTTCTGCGGCTTATAATTCAGGCGGTCGCTCAGGCCGACCTCGGCCAGAAGATGCTGTGCCCATCCGCGATCGTGGGCGCGGCCGGTGAAACTCATGCCCAGCAGGACGTTCTCCAATGCGGTGAATCCCGGGAGAAGATGATGGGTCTGGAAGATGTAGCCGATGTTTCGGCCGCGGAACACGTCACGCTGGGCTTCGGACAAAATGGTCAGATCGATCGGCTCATTGGAATCGGGTCTGTTCGGATCGTACCCGAAGACCACGTTGCCGCTGTCGGGGGCGAGAATGCCGGCGATCATGTGCAGCAACGTCGTCTTGCCCGAACCGCTGGTGCCGATGAGGGCGACTTGCTCGCCGTCGGCGATGTAGAGTTCGGGAAGGTCGATGACCGGCACGCTGCTGCCATCCGGCGCGACGAAGGTTTTTTTCAGCTTGTGAATAAGCAATCCCATGCCAAGCTCCTAAAAAGGCCGCTTGCCGGCGCCAAAGACGGACGGATCGGCGGCGGCTGATCAATTTTGTAGAAAACTGAGAGCGGGAAACATCAGGCGGCGGGAGGACCGCGGCAGTGCTCGGCAGAGATGCGGATGGGGACGAATGGCAGTCGAGAGTCGTCGCAAACAAATCCAGCCCGCGCGACGGGCGCCAGCGACGGCGCGGACCAAATCTGCGCCGCCATCGGGGCGTGAAGCGCAATGCAGATCGCGCACGTGGACGGATCGTGCACGGGCGGACGGACCGGCAAGCGCTTCAGAGGGGAATTGGATGCGAGCTTCGGCGCCGGAAGATGCGCCAGCGCCCGATTTGCCTGGGCCTGGTGCAGGCGATCGAAAAAGCTCGGCCCGAGCACCAGGAATAGATTGAGCAGGAAAATGGCCGGGTAGCGAAACACCGCGGGTATTGTGGACTCGAATCCTGATCGGCGTCAAGTTAGTCCGGGTGGGGGTTGGGGTGGGAGTTTGGTGAGTCAATCGAGGTTCGACCCCCACCCCAACCCTCCCCCTGAGTACATGGGGAGGGGGAAATTCCTTGGCGCGCTTGGCTAGGCGGGCGTATTCTTCCGTCATGTTAGGAAAACTACGCTGGGGAATCCTGGGAACGGGGAACATCGCCGCGCAGTTCACGGCGGGGCTGAAGTCCAGCCGGCGCGGCCTGGCGGCGGCGGTCGGATCACGCAGACCGCAAACCGCCCAGGCGTTCGCCAAAACGCATGACGTTGGGCGCGCCCTGGGCAGCTATGAGGCCCTGATCGCCGATCCGGAAATCGACGTGGTTTACAACTCGTTGCCGAATTCGCTCCATGCGGATTGGACGATTCGCGCGCTGGAGGCGGGCAAACACGTGCTGTGCGAGAAGCCGCTGGCCATGAACGCCGCGGAGGCCGAGGGGATGTTCCAAGCGGCCGAGAAATCCGGGCGCGTGCTGGCCGAGGCGTTCATGTACCGTTCTCATCCGCAAACTCTGGCGGTGAAGGAGGCGGTTCAATCGGGCGCGATCGGGCAGCTTCGGCTCATCCGCACGAGCTTTTGCTTTCGCACGCGCAAGACCGAAGGCAACGTGCGGTTCGTCCGCGAATTGGGAGGCGGCGGGCTGATGGACATCGGATGCTATTGCATCGACTTCGCGCGCCTCTTCGCCGGCGCCGAGCCTGCGGCCGTTCATGCCGTCGCCAAATTCCACCCCAGCGGAGTTGACGAAATGGCGGCTGGAACGCTGCTGTTTCCCAACGGCATCATCTCCAGCTTCACCTGCGGCATGTGCGCGCACGCGGATAACGCCGCATATCTGTGCGGGACCGAGGGGTTCATCGAAATCCCCGTGCCGTGGAAACCGATGCCGGGTTCGATTTTCATCGTCACCCGCGGCAACGAGCCGAAAATGGACAAACCGCAATCGACGTCCCCCCCGCCGCGCCAGGTCCGCGCCGTCGACGCGCCCGGAGATACGTACGGCATCGAAGCCGACGATTTCGCCGCGGCCGCCCTGGACGGCCAGGCGCCGCGCGTCAGCCGCGCGGATTCCATCGGAAACATGCGCGTGCTCGACGAAATGCGGCGGCAAATCAAGTTGGAGTTCTAATGAAAGTTCTGGCAGACAGCGGCGGAATCGCCGAGACCAATTGTTATCTGATTGCCGATGAAAGCACGGGAAAGGCGGTGCTGTTCGACGCGCCCAACGACACGACGGCCGGGCTGCTGGAGCAGGCGGGGCAGCGCGGATGGGACGTCATCGGGCTATGGCTGACGCACGGGCATTTCGATCACGTGGCCGATCACGCGGTCGTCACCGCGAAATTTCCCCGGGCGAGAGTTTTGATCCATCGTCTGGACGAGCCCAAGCTGCTCATGCCGGTCGATAAGATGTTCAACCTGCCATTCGAGATTCCACTGCGCAAGGCGGATGGATACGTGGAGGACGGGCAGGAATTAAAGATCGGCAATCTGACCGCCAGGGTCCTGCACACGCCGGGGCATTCGCCCGGACACGTGATGTATTATTTCGCCGATCAGAACGTCCTGGTCGGCGGGGATTTGATTATCATGGGATCGGTCGGGAGAACGGACCTGCCGGATTCGAACTACCGCGACTTGCAGGCGTCGATCCGCAGGGTGATGGCGTTGCCGCCGGCCACGCAACTCCTGCCCGGCCACGGGCCGCCAAGCCGGTTGGCGGAAGAGGCCAAGAACAATCCATTCGTGGCGGAGGCGATGAATGGCGAATGATGCGCGAAGTTATTGCGCTTGCGCGGTGGGCGCCGTGGTCGCGCCGCCGTTGCCGCTGTCGGCAGTGGCCAGGTTGATCGTGATGGTCGGATTGGCCGAGTCATCGGTGACGCTCACGGTCGCCGATCCTTTGCTGCCGGTCTTTTTGAACGACGCGTTGACCTTGTAGTCGCCGCTGGCCAGTCCGGAAAACGTGAACTTGCCATCGGCATCGGTCCTGCCGCTGGCCAGCGCCTTGGCCTTAGTCGGCGTGGCGCCGGCGTCCTGGCTGTCGGACTTTTTCTTCTTGGCATAGAGCTTCAGGCTGGCTTTGGCGACGGGCTTGCTGTCGGAATCCACGACGGTGACCGTGATGCTGCCGTTTGACGCGCTGGGCTGCGAAGTGGCCGAATCATCGGCCTTCACCGCGTGACTGGCGAACACCGCCAGGGCAAACAGCGCGAAAGCGAGAGCAACCGAATTGATTGAACGAAACATGAACGACCTCCTCTTTACAAGCAAATGGTAGAAAACCGTCAGGTAGATTGTGGGCAAAAGAGCGCGAGTGTCAACCGAAAAAAAGCCCCGGACGTACATCGGGTCTGAGCCATCAAAGTAGGTGGGTTCTTACGCCGCCAGAGGGCGTTGACTCCAAAATTCCTCCCATTGGTCGTTGAGCCATGCGGAACGCAGCGACAAAACGGATTGCGCGCCGGA
>JBEKEC010000029.1:0-67037 GCA_050014015.1 Tepidisphaeraceae bacterium | reverse complement strand
AGTGCACATCGAACGCGATAAAGTTTGTCCGTCGCATATCCGTCTCCCGGCCAATGGGCCATTCGTGACCGAGAGACAGCGTATCCGATTCAAAGCCCCGCACTTCTTACATCTTCAGGTGAACAGGAGAGGGAAGAAAAAAGCGTGTCCCTCTACATAATGGTCGAGCAGGTGAAGGTTTTGTACCTATTTTTCAGAAATCGGCGGATTTTGTTGAAATATTTTTTGGGGGGCGGTGATAGAGACGGCCGTAAACAATTTTCACCGAGGGCCGCGCAATTGAGAATGCTCGCGTCCGGGTTCCATTCTCTGGTAAATTAGGTATTGAGGTGCGCCAGCAAAGGTCGATGTTCACGGGCCAACTGGCTTACGTTTTGGATTGTGAAGCCCAGGATCTTCCCTGTCTCATCGACGCGTTCCATGACGGCATCATCGCCGGTCTGGCGCATAATTCCCGGCGCATCGGAAAAGAGGACCTCAAGGAAATCGCCCTCTGCATCGAACCAGACTTTTACAGTGGATTATTGCGCCATATCAGACGCTGAGAATCGTCACGTTCGATCAAGGCTTATTTTATGCCCCCGTGCATCATGAGGTATCCCATCACCAGCACCGCTGCCAGGGCGGTGACTGAGACGCAGATGGCGACGATCAGCAGGGTCGTGAAACGGACGTTCTGGCGTTGAATGACGCGCTCGAGATCGCCATCGCGGCTCTTTAGGTTTTCGCGGAGGCTCTCCAAGACCTGTGTGCCGGCGGCGGAATGGCGGCTGGTTTGTTCCAGGGCGGCGCTGACCGAGCCGAGGCTGTCGGCCATGGCTTTGTCCTGATGGTTCAGGGTTTCGACGCGTTCGCGAAGGCCTTCGAGCAGGTCTTTCTGATCGCCGCCGGATTCGCTGAGTTTTTCCAGAATTTCGCCGAGGGTTTCCTGCTGGTCGCCGTGGCGCTGGAGTTGGGCTTGGATGGCTTTGAGGGTTTCGCTGTGAAGCCGGCTGCTTTCGGGGATGGATTCCAGGAGTTTAGGCAGGGCGGAGAGGTAGCCGATCAATTCGTCCTGCCGGCGGCCCTGGTTGACCATGTTCTGGCGAATTTCGTTCATCAGGTCGGCCAGGGAATGGAACCCATCCTGGAGTTGGGCGATGGCCGCGCTGTTCTTCCGCCACGGGCGCAGGGTGAGCGCATGAGTTTCAACGGTGACGGCGGGGGATTGCGGGTCGTGTTCACCGTCGCCGTTGGATTTCGGCGCGCGCTTGAACAGCCGGCCAATACGGTAGAGAAAAGTTTCGGTTTCGGGCATGTTTGCCTCCATGCGTTATGCACTGGCCCCATTCAATGGCCAGGGCCATCGCATTCGGCGACGGCGTTCAAGGGTTCAAGGTGAACGTTTTTCGCCTGAATTTTTTAACCCTTGAACGTCTGAATGCAAGCGACACGCTCCAATGCGATAGCCCTGTGGCCACGGCCCGGTTCCCTTGACCGTGGTTTGACAGGCATTTTGGACAAATCTACCATCCGCGCGGCATGGGTCAACCTCGAATTGCGGGGATAATTGGTTTCTCTTTGATCGTTGCGGCGGTGGTGTTGGCGCTGCGGCGCGGTCCGGCGCCGCCGGGGACGCCCGGGCCAGAGGGGGTGAGGATCGCGTCGATCACGCCGGCGGGGACGGATTTGCTGGTCGGAATCGGGGCGGGAGATCGGGTCGTGGGGGTGAGCACTTTTGACGATGATCGCGAGGGATTGGCCGGGAAAAGCCGGGTGGGGGATTATCAGAACGTCAATTGGGAGAAGCTGTCGGCGTGCGGGGCCAATGTGCTGGTGTTGCAGTATGCGCCGGATCGTTTGCCCGCGTATATCCAGCAGCGGTGTGCGGAGATGGGGATTCGGATCGTGAACCTGAAGCTGGACACGATCGACGAGGTTTGCCGGGGGATGATAACGCTGGGGGATGCGGTGGGCGAGGCGAGCGGCGGACGGCGGGCGGCGGCGGACCTGCGGGCCAGGCTGGATGCGGTGGCGAATCGGGTCAAAGGCTTGCCGCGGGTCAGTATGCTCGTCGTGACCAATGACAAGAGTTTCGCGCTGGCCGGGCCGGGTGAGTTTCTGGATGAGGCCTTGCGAATCGCCGGAGGCCGGAACGCGGCCGAATCGCTGGGCAAGCCGTATCCGGAGGTCGATCGGGAAATGATAATGACGCTTGCCCCCGAGGTGGTGATCCGGCTGGTGCCGGACGGGGACCGCAAGCCGCAGGTCCTGGAGCAGGGGGACAGGATTTGGCAGAGCTTGCAAGACGTGCCGGCCGTGAAGAACCATCGGGTTTACGTGGTGAGCCTATGGTATGGGGAGATGCCGGGGTTTCGGATTGGGGAATTGGCGGAGAAATTCGCGGAATTGATTCATCCGGAGATAATGGGGAGGAAATCCGAAACTCGAAACTGGAATGACGAAACCGGGAAATGAAAATTCGAAATTCGAAATTCGAATGACGAATCAAATTCGAAACTCGAAGGACGAAACTATCGTCGTTTCGAATTTCGGTCATTCGAATTTGATTCGTCATTCGAGTTTCGAGTTTCGAATTCCGGCCTCCCATCGCTGGGATGCCAGACGATTGCTCCTCACCATTCTGCTTTGCGCCGCCGCAGTGGCGGCCGCCGCCCTCCTTGCCGTTGCGGTGGGTTCAAACGGCGCCGGCTGGCCGTCGGCGGCAATCCGGCGGTTTCGGGAGGAATCGGTCATCAACGCGGCGCTGATCGGGGCGGCGCTGGCGGGGGCGGGAGTGGCGTATCAGGCCATCCTGCGAAACCCCCTGGCCGATCCGTATCTGCTGGGCGTCAGCAGCGGGGCGTCCCTGATGGCGTATCTTTGGCAGTTGCCCCTCTTTGCGGCCATCGTCAAGGGCCTGGGAATTCTCGCGCCGCTGAGTCAGCAGACGGCGTCGTTCGTCGGGGCGCTGGCGGCGGTGAGCATCGTGCTGGGATTGGCGGGGCGGCGCGGGAGGCTTGAGCCGGTGACGCTGCTGCTCGTGGGCGTGATTGTCAATGCGGTGAATGGATCGTTGTTCATGCTGGTCAATGCCCTGGTGGAACAGTTGCCGGGCAACGGGGGGCCGATGGGATTCCTCGTCGGGGGGATTCAGGCGATCACGAGCCAGCAGCGTTGGGCGGCATTGTCGCTGATCGCGGCGGGATGGGTCGTGCTGATGTACTTCAGCGGACAACTGAACGTCGCCGGTCTGGATGATGGCGAGGCCGAATCCATGGGGGTGCGGATTCATCGGCTCAGATGGATCGCGCTGGTGGCGGCATCGCTGATGACGGCGGCGGCGGTGGCGATCAGCGGGCCGATCGGATTCGTCGGGCTGGTTTGTCCGCACGTGGGACGATTGCTGGTCGGATCGGATCAGCGCCGCCTGTTGCCGGTCTCCACGGCCATCGGGGCGATCCTGCTCATGGCGGCCGATGCCCTGTGCCGGTATTTGAGCGGCGAACGGCTGCTGGCGAATCTGCTGCCGGTGGGAGTGTTGACGGGATTATTGGGCGGGCCGGTGTTTTTGTGGCTGCTGTTCCGGACGAGAAAAGGCGGATGATGAAAAACTCGAAACTCGAAACTCGAAATTCGAATCAAATTCAAAACCCGAAATTCGAATCGAAGACTTGGTCGGCATGGGGTTCCCCAATTCTGGAATTTTATGGACTTCGCCGGCAAGCTTTCGGTCTGGCGATTACCAGGTCGGCCAGATAGGATTTACCAAAGAGGAACGTGCTTTATGCGAACAGCCATTGTGATCAAGGGACGATTGACCGGTCCCCGGAGCGTGGAACTTGAGGAGTCGGTATCGAACGCCAAAGGAGAGGTGGAAGTGATCGTTCGAACGGATGATAACGGCGGACCACGTCGGATTGAAAGCATGGTGGATTTCTTGCGCCGCATTCCGGCCGGCCAAAGAAGCCGCGAGGATATCGACCGACAAATTCAGGAAGAACGGCACGATTGGGGGAACGGCGGATGAGGTTATATCTGGACGCCAGCACGATCGTTTATGGCATCGAAAGCGCCGCGCCATTGCGAGAAAAAGTATTGGCTCGCATCAGGCAGGCGGAGGAAATCGCCGGAAGCATCGTTATGACATCGCGGCTTTCCTGTTTGGAATGCCGCGTGAAGCCGTTGCGCGAAGGCGACGCGAAACTGCTGGCGGTCTACGACGAGTTTTTCGCGGGTGGCTCGCTTCACGTAATCGAAATCGGCCCGGCCATCGTCGAGCGTGCAACTCAATTGCATGCGCGCCATGGCTTGAAAACACCCGATGCAATTCATGTTGCCACGGCCATGGAGGAACATGCGGATTTACTGCTGACGGGGCGATCGGGAATTGGGCCGATGCAAGGAACTGGCGATAGAAATCGTGTAGCCCCGGACGAGCCCGCCCTCATGCGGCCCCGACTTCGACGTAGTCGAATGATGGAAGAATTTACCCTGCCGCTTTACAAATCCCGGCTAATCACTAGACTTCCACACCCTGCCGCCAATCGGGGCGGTCGGGAATTTCCTCTGGTTTTCGGAGACTATCCGTGGCTCATTCACTGTCGGCTAAGAAGCGAATTCGTCAGAGCATCAAACGGCGGGCACGCAATCGGGCGAGAAAGGAAACGCTCAAGGACCAAACCAGGGCGTATCTGGAGGCGCTGGCGAGCAATGACGTGGCCAAGGCCGAAGCGGAATTGAACAAGACGGTGGTGCGGCTGGACAAGGTGGCGGCGAAACACACGATTCATAAGAATACCGCGGCGCGAAGGCGGAGCCGGCTGACCTTGAGGCTGAATGTGCTGAAGGCGGCCGGAACGGGTAAGGGCGCTGCCGCCACCGCCTAGAATAGACCAAACTCGAAACTCGAAATTCGAATGACGAATCAAATTCGAATGTCCGAAATTCGAATCAAAGCCGCTTCGTCATTCGAGTTTTGAATTTGATTCGTCATTCGAATTTCGAGTTTCGAATTTGGCCTTGTCAGCCGTGCTCTATGTGCCAGCCCTTTTGTTATCCGTGAAAGGACGTTCAAATGGCTGATGCGTCGGTCATGGAACAGATCGTGTCGCTGTGCAAACGGCGTGGGTTCATCTATCCGGCCAGCGAAATCTACGGGGGATTGAACGGATTCTGGGATTACGGGCCGCTGGGGTGTTTGCTGAAAAATAATATCCGGGATTGGTGGTGGCACGAAATGGTGCTCTGTCCGCCGATCGGGCCGGATGGGCATCCGATCGAAATGGTGGGGCTGGATTCGGCGATCATTCAGAATCCGGAGACGTGGGTGGCGTCGGGACATGCGACTGGATTTGCCGATCCGATGGTGGATGACAAGGTGACAAAACAGAGATATCGCGCAGATCACCTAGTTGGCTTGTTTCCGTGGATGTCCCCGGACCATCCGGCATTCGAACAACTTACCTTTGAGTATTTTGTCAAGCGTAATGACCAGGGAAATCCCAATGTGACGCCGGTTGCAGTCATATCGGCAAGCAGTTTGGGGGAAGCAGTCGAAATCATCGTTGAGAAACCAAGTTCCATCGCGCTCGATCCGGCGGCAAACCTGGGGCGAGTTATTAGTGCTGAAAGATTCAATCCGTCGGTTCCGGTGGGGCGTGGTCTGACCTCACTCTGGATCACTTTCAAGGTTGCTGGAAGGCAGCTTTGCTTCCTGACGCCGCTAATCGCGAATGACTATTTGAAAGATTTCCACAGCAGGCTTCCATCGCCGACCACGGGTAAGACCGATGTTCTGACCGAACCGCGCCAGTTCAACCTTATGTTGATGACGGAAATCGGCGCGGTTGATCCTATCAAGGCATATCTTCGCCCTGAGACTGCTCAAGGGATCTTCCTCAACTTCAAAAATATCGTGGATACGTCGCGGGTGAAGATTCCGTTCGGGGTCGCGCAAACCGGCAAGAGTTTCCGCAATGAAGTGACGCCGCGGAATTTCATTTTCCGGTCGCGCGAGTTCGAGCAGATGGAGATGGAATGGTTCTGCCATCCGGACGAGGCGCTCAAATGGTACGAATTCTGGAAAGCCAGGCGGATGGAATGGTGGCGGTCGCTGGGGGTGGCTGACGGCAATCTTCGGTTGCGCGATCATGCGAAGGAGGAGCTGAGCCATTATTCGAAGATGACGGTGGACATTGAATACAAATATCCGTTTACCACTCCGGATTTCGGGGAGTTGGAGGGAATTGCGCATCGGGGGAGTTTCGATCTGACCCAGCATCAGGAGCATTCGGGTCAGAAGCTGGATTATTTCGATCAGGAGCTTCAACTGAAATTGAAGGAGCAGGGGGCCAGTCCCGAGGAGGTCAAGGCGAAGAGCCGGTACGTTCCGAACGTGATTGAGCCGGCTTCGGGGCTGACGCGGGCGGTGTTGGTGTTGTTGTGCGAGGCGTTTACGCCGGACGAGGCCCGGCCGAGCAAGATGTTTCTGAAGTTCAAGCCACAGTTCGCGCCGGTCAAAGTGGGGGTGTTCCCGCTGGTGAATAAGGATGGGATGCCGGAGATCGCGGAGAAGCTGTATCTCGATCTGCGGACCCAGTTCACGGCCGAATATGATGCCAAGCAGTCGATTGGGAAGCGGTATGCGCGAATGGATGAGATCGGCACCCCGTTCTGCGTGACGATTGACGGGCAGACGATCCAGGATGGTACGGTGACGGTGCGGGATCGGGATGCGATGACGCAGGTAAGGGTGGGGGTGGATCAGGTGAAGGGGTATTTGGGGGAAAGACTGTAGGGAAAACCCGAAATCCGAAATCCGAATGACGAATCAAGCCCAAATGACGAATGACCAATGAAGAACCATTCGGATTTCGTCATTCGGATTTGATTCGTCATTCGGATTTCGGATTTCGGATTTCCACGCTATCCTGTTACGCCGGTATGTCGACCCAGTTAGACATTCTGGCCCTGGAGCCGTTTTACGGCGGGGTGCGGAGGTCGATGCTGGAAACGGTGATACGTTGCAGCCGGCATCGGTGGACGCTGCTGAAACTTCCGCCGCGGCGGATCGAGAGAAGATTGTCGGCGGCGGCGCATTGGTTCGCGGAGCAGCTTTCGCGGCACTGGGCGGGGCGGTTGGATTTGCTGTTCACCAGCGAGGCGTTGAACCTGGCGGATTTGATCCGCCTGGTGCCGGAGCTGGTTCACAAGCCATCGGTTGTTTATTTCCATAACAATCAGCTTCCGGATCCGGATGGCCCCGAGGACAAGTCGACGAACGAGTTGGTGAACCTGAACACGGCGCAGGCGGCGTTGGAATTGTGGTTCAACAGCGACTTCCACCTGAATCTGTTCGCGTATCGTGCGGCGGCGATAGTGGAGCGGCATCCGGAGCTGTCGAGCCGCAATCCGGTTCCCGAGATGCTGGCGAAATCGCGGGTGATGCCGCCGCCGTTCGATCTGCATTTGGCAAGCAACATCCAGATGACCAAGCCGGTGAAGCGGCAGGCGCGCACGATCTTCGTGAATACGCGTGACGCGGACATGGATTTGCTGAATCTGGGTCTTTCCACGCTGGCGATGCGGGGTGAGCGGTTCTCGCTGGTGACGGTGGGCCCGCTGGAAAAGCTGTCCAACGATTTCGCGCGGCTGGCGATCGACGAGAACGATGAATATGCGCAGACGTCGGCGTTATTGCGCGCCGACGTTTTTTTGAGCACGCAGCGGTGGGCGCCGGTGGATTTGTTCGCGGTGCGGGCGCTGACGGCGGGATGCTGGCCGATCTTGCCGGAGGATGGGGTGTATCAGGAGATGATCCCGCGCGCTCTCCGCGGCCGGTGTCTTTTCGACGGGACGCCGGACATGCTGGCGAGCAGAATTCAGGACGTATGGCATCTGCATGGGGTGGAAGACGGCGCGGCGGAGGTGGCGTTCCTGGATGCGATCAAGGGCTTCGACGCCATCACCGCGTGCAAGGCGATGGACGAGCGGCTGAGCGTGCTGGTGGCGAAGCATTCGCCGGGAAGTCATTAGACACCGCCCAGGGGTGAACCCTCAAATGTAGGTTACCGCGAAGGCGCGAAGGACGCGAAGTTGCGCGAAGAAATTTCAACTCTTCGCGCAACCTCGCGTCCTTCGCGCCTTCGCGGTAAAATTCTTTGGGTTGCGGGCATGGCTCGCGCCGTGATCATTTCGGGGAATTGAGGCCGGGAGTTTGGCGCGAAAATGAGGGTTGTACGGCGGGCTTCGGCTCTGCGGCTTGGGGTTATCGGACAAAGCTGTGGAATATGGGGCGTGAAGTTTTTGCAAACCTCATCCGTCGCTTATTGTCTGACGACTAAAGGTTTAGGAGACAACGGAATTGAATGGTCAGAGTTGTCAAAGTGGTCTAAAATAGGCGGCTGCATTTTTTAAAGTTTTAGCGGCCGGAGTTGGCCGGCGCGCCATGAGTTGCTTTTGGCGCGCGGGATGAAGGAATGTCCTTATGTCGGTGGTGGCGTCGCGAAGATCGGCATTGGTCGGCGGGTCCATTGGGGCTGCTCGGGAATTTTCGGGACGTCATCGGCGTAATGCGCCGGCGACCAACCGCGTCCGGCGCGACGGGAAATTTTTCCGATTGGGCAAAGAGAAGTTTTACGTCAAGGGGGTGACGTACGGGCCGTTCAAGCCGGATGCCGATGGTTCGACGTTCCCAAATCGCGCGCAGGCAAAGCGGGATTTCGAGAAAATGTTGGAGTTGGGCGCGAACTGCCTGCGGATTTATCACACACCGCCCGGCTGGTTTCTGGACCTTGCCGACGAATTCGGGCTGAAGATATTCCTGGACGTGGCGTGGGCGAAGAACCTGACGTTTATCGGGGATGAGAAGCTGACGCGGCAAGCGCAGGAAGCGGTGCGGTCGGCGGCGCGGGCGTGCGGCAATCATCCGGCGGTCTTGGCGCTGAGCGTCGTCAACGAGATTCCTTCGGACATCGTTCGCTACGTGGGCCGGCACAAGGTCGAGGCGTTCATCGACGGCCTGGTCGAGATCGCCAAATCCGAAGCGCCGGATTGCCTGGTGACGTTCGCCAATTTCCCAACCACGGAATACGTGAATCCGCGCGGGGTGGATTTCGTCTGCTACAACGTCTACCTGCACGACGAGAACGTTTTCCGGAACTATCTGGCGCGGCTACAGAACATCGCGGGGGAAAAACCGCTGATGTTGGGGGAATACGGAATCGACACCTGCCGGGAACACACGCCGGAGGAACAGGCCACGATCCTGAGCGCGCACGTTCGCGCGGTGTTTGAGGAGGGATTGGTCGGGACGTTCATCTTCAGCTTTACGGATGACTGGTTCCGGCACGGATATCAGATCGAGGACTGGGCGTTTGGACTGACGGCGCGGGATCGCCGGCCCAAGCCGGCGTTTGAGGCGGTGCGTGAGGTTTTCAGGCGGGTTCCGCAGACCGCGGACGTGATGCTGCCGATGTGCAGCGTGGTCGTCTGCTCGTACAACGGCGCCAGCACGGTGGAATCGTGCCTCAAGTCGATGGATCGGCTGCGGTACCCGAATTTCGAAGTGATTTTCGTGGACGATGGATCCACGGACGACACGCAGGAGATTTTGCGGAAATTCCCCTGGGTTCGGAACATCCGGCAGGAAAACATGGGCCTGAGCCATGCCCGGAACGTAGGGCTGAACGCGGCGCGCGGCGAAGTGGTGGTCTACACCGATAGCGACTGCGAAGTGGATGAGGATTGGCTCTATTTTCTGGCGCTGCGACTGGTGCGGAGCACGCATGCGGGAATGGGCGGCCCCAATCTGATTCCGGACGAGGGGTCGTGGGTGGCGGATTGCGTGGGGCTTTCGCCCGGCGGGCCGACGCACGTGATGATCGACGACCGCCAGGCCGAGCACGTGCCCGGCTGCAACATGGCGTTTTACACGGCGATCCTGAAACAGATCAACGGATTCGACACCCAGTTCCGCACGGCCGGTGATGACGTCGACGTCATCTGGCGCATCCAGAACCTCGGATTATCGATCGGGTTTTCGCCGTCCGCGCAGGTGTGGCACTATCGCCGCAACACCGTCAAGTCGTATCTCAAGCAACAGCGCGGATATGGCGAGGCGGAGGCGCTTCTGAAGTACAAGCATCCGGATCATTTCAATACCCTGGGCGCCAGCCACTGGAGAGGCAAGATTTATGGCGGGGACCGGATTGGGGTGAGGGTGGGCGGGGACGTGGTATATCACGGGGTGTTCGGGACGGGGCTGTTTCAGACGATCTATCGCCAGCCCGCCTCCGTGCTGGCGATGATGCTGATGAGCATCGAATGGCATCTGCTGGCGGGGTTCACGTTGGTGCTGTCGCTGGCGTTTGCACCGCTGTTTGTCGTGGCCATGCTGATGTTCCTGACGCCGGTGGCGCTGGCGATCGTGGCGGCGTGCCAGGCGCCGATGCCGAGGCATCGTCACTGGCTGAGCCGGCCGCTGATCGCCTATCTGCACTTCCGGCAGCCGGTGGCGCGCGGATGGGCGAGATACAGCGTTCGTCTGCGGGCGAAAGTGCTCAAAGGCGAGGCGAAGGGCTATCACCGCCCCGCGCAGTTGCCGTTCGATCCGGCGGAGCCTGGGACGCTGCGTTATTGGAGCCGCGAGCGTGACCGGTTGCCGCTGTTGCATCAGATCAATGAAGAGGTTCGCACGGCGGGTTGGCGGGCGCGGGTGGACAGCGGGTGGCACAATTGGGACATGGAGATTTACGGAAGCCGCTATGCCAAGGTCCGCCTGACGACCGCGACGGAAAACCACGACGGGCAGGGCATGCTGACGCGGGTGCGCGTGGAACTGCGACAGAGCCGATTCGGGCAGGTGCTGATGGTCGGGACGATGCTGCTGGCGTGCTTGTTGCTGCTGCACCTGTGGCCATTCAGCCGCCCGGCCGTGCTGATTCCCGTGGCGTGGTGGGCGATGTACCTGGTGAATCGGCGCAAAGTGTCGGCGCCGGTGCTGGGCCTGATCGACGCGGCGGCGGAACACGCGGGGTATTACCCGGTTGGGACGGAAAAGAAACCGCAGAAGGCCGCGGTGCAGGCCGAGCCAATCGTGGAGCCGGGATTGGATGAAGAGGATGGGGAGCTGACGGTGGCTTGAAGAAGCCCGATATTCGAAATTCGAAATTCGAATCAAATTCGAAATTCGAATTTCAAATTTTGAATTTGATTCGTCATTCGAATTTCGGATTTCGAATTTCTCCTTCGTGGTTCTATGCGTTTTTATCTCCGCGCCATCGCCTATTTCCGCGACGATCTGCCGCTGATCCTGAGCTCGCTGGTGCTGATCGGCCTATCCACGCTGGCGGGGCTGTTGCAGCCGTTCTTCTGGTCGATCTTCATTGATTGCATCATGACGACGGTTAACCCGCGGTTTTTGCCCTATCGCATTTTCTTTCGGCTGACCCATTTCCTGGGCATCGCATCGAACGACCGGCCGCATCAGATCATCGTTCTGGCGGGCCTGGCAGTGTTGTTGCGCATCTTGCAGGAGTTGCTGGGAATGGCGCAGCGGCTGTTGAGCGCATACGTCGGCTATAACGGCCTGATCCGCGTGCGCTGCGATCTATTCCGGAAGTTCCAGCAGTTGAGCCTCGGCTACCACAAATCGCAGCCGCAGGGCGATGCGATCTATCGCCTTTCATACGACACGGGCGGATTCCAAACGATTCTGACCGTGCTGATCAACAACGTGCTGGTCAGCGCGGTGACGCTGATCATCATGACGTGGATCATGTTGAAGATGAACTGGCTGCTCACTCTGGTCACGCTGTCGGTCGCGCCGCTGTTGCTTTGGACGACCAAGCTCTTTGCCGGCCCGCTGAAAAAGCGCTGGCTGGAGGCGAAGGAAGTGGATATGCGGTTGACGACGGTCATTCAGCGCTCGGTCGCGTCGATCGGCTTGGTGCAGGCCTTCGGCCGCGAGGCGGACGAATTCGACCGGTTCCACGACTCGGCCCAGGACAGTATGCGGGCCAATCTACGCCAGGCATGGCAGGATTCGTGGTACTGGCTGCTGGTGGGCGCGATCTTCGGGGTGGGATACGCGATCATTCTCGGATACGGCGGCTGGCTGGTGTATCACGACGTCGTCGCCCTGCATCGCGATGATGCTTTGACGGTTGGCAAACTCTGGATTTTTCTCGCTTACGTCAATCAGGTTTATGCGCCGCTGCAATCTCTGGGCGGCAGCGGGGCGACCATTCAAAGCGGCGTCGCCGGCGTCCAGCGCGTGTTTGAGGTTCTGGATCGCGATCCGATCATCAAGGACGCGCCCAATGCGGTTCACCTTCCGCGGCAGCCGAGGATTCTGGCACTGAAGAACGTCAGCTTCGAATATCTCGCCGGCGATCCGGTGTTGCGCGATATCGACGTGACGATCCGGCCGGGGCAGATGGTGGCTTTCGTCGGTTCCAGCGGCGTGGGAAAGACGACGCTGCTGAGTCTTTTGCCGAGGTTTTACGATCCCACGTCCGGGGCCCTGACGCTGGATGATATCGACATCCGCAAGATCAAAATCAAAGACCTGCGGGCACACGTCGCGCTCGTGCTCCAGGAGAATCTTATCCTGCCGACGACGGTGGCGGAGAATATTTCATACGGCCGGCCGACGGCAAGCACGGCGCAGATCGCCGAGGCGGCGCGATTGGCGGGTGCCGCGCCGTTCGTCGAGAAGCTGCCGCAGGGGTATGACACGGTCGTGAGCGAAAGCGGCGCGAATCTTTCCGGCGGGCAGCGGCAGCGGATCGGGATCGCCCGCGCCCTGCTCACCGAGGCGCCGATCATGGTCTTCGACGAGCCGACCAGCGCGCTCGATGCCCATCACGAGGCGATGATCACGCAAACGCTGCGCGATCTGAGACGGCAGCGGACGATTATCGTGGTGAGCCATCGCCTCAGCACGGTGATGGATTGCGATCAGATTTTCGTGATGGATGAGGGGCGGATCGTGGAACGCGGCACGCATCACGAGCTGATCGGCAGGGGCGGCGTTTATGCCGCGATGGCCCGGGAGCAGTTGAGGATTGAAGAGCCAACCCGCGCGTAGAATGGTATGATGCCCCGCAGATTCAGGAGAACGCGGCAATGACCCTGGCGGAAAAACCAATCACGTCGCCTTCGAATGCCGTCGTCCCCACCGAACGTCTCTGGACACGGGACGAATGGGATCGCCTCGTCGAATTGGGATTTTTCGATGGGGAGCGGCTGGAACTGATCGAAGGAAGGATTGTCCGCACGTCTCCGCAGCGGGTACCGCACAGCGTGGCGCTTGAGTTGGTCAACCGATTTTTGACACGGGCGTTCGCCTCGGGGCGTCGAATACGTTGCCAATCGCCGTTTCGCTCGGCTGAGGGGTCCGAACCGGAGCCGGATTTCGCGGTAGTCGCCGGAAATGATCCACGCGCCGCAAAGCAACATCCCTCTTCAGCCCAGTTAATCATCGAAATCAGCGATACCACGCTGAAACATGACCCACGGAAAGCGCGCCTTTACGCCGCGAGCGGGGTCCCGGAGTATTGGATTCTGAACCTGGTGGGGCGGAATTTGGAGGTGTACCGAAATCCCAAATTTTCACGGGCAACCGTGGCACGATATGCGGATTCACAAATCCTCCGGGACCGCGATCGCGTTTCGCCTTTAAGCGCCAAGCACGATATTTCCGTCGCCGAGCTTTTGCCGTAGCGCCGATGGCCGGGCCAAGTCAGAAACTTCGCATCATTGTCGGCGGGCTCGTGGGCCAGTTCCCGTTGGGCGGGGTCGCGTGGGATTATTTTCATTACGTCCTGGGGCTGGGTCAGCTTGGGCATGACGTCTATTACCACGAGGACACCTGGGTTTGGCCTTTCGATCCGCGGCTGAAGTATCCGACCGACGATCCTTCCTACACGCTGAAGTTTTTCGAGGGTTTCTTTGCCACCCACGCGCCGCATTTGAAGGACAAATGGCATTACGTCCTGTTCCACGAGAAGCATTTTGGAATGTCCCGCGAGTCATTTGCGGAGGTGGCGCGGACGGCGGACATTTTCCTGAACGTCAGCGGGGCCTGTTTCATTCCCGAAGAGCTGGGGAGCAAATGCGTCAAGGTGTTTATGGATACCGACCCCGGGTACAACCAGATCATGCTGAGCGGGCGCTTTGCCTGGTCGCAGAACGTGGAGCGATGGTGCCGGTCGGTGGCGGATCACGATCGGCATCTGACTTATGCGGAGAACGTTCGTGGATCGGATTGCCTGATTCCGCGGATGGATTTCGACTGGCGGCCGACGCGCTGCGTGGTGACGTTGCCGCAATGGGAATCGGTGCGGAACGCTCCGGTGCCGGCCGATGCGCCGCTGACGACGATCATGACGTGGGATTGGTTCGGGGGAAAGCTGACGTACGGGGGCAGGGAATATTTTTCCAAGTCCGCGGAATTCGAGAAATTCCTGGACTTTCCGCGGCGGGTGAAAGGCCCGCTGACGCTGGCCATCAACGGAATGAAAGCGCCGCTGAAACGGATCGCGGACCAGGGCTGGACAGTCCAGGACGCACACGAAGTGACGTTGACCCCGGCGAGCTATCAGCAATTCATCGCCAACAGCGCGGGCGAATGGTCCGTCGCCAAGAACGTCTACGTGGCGACCCATAGCGGCTGGTTCAGTTGCCGGACCGCCTGTTATCTGGCAGGAGCGCGCCCGGCCGTCGTGCAGGAGACCGGATGGAGCAGGTTTGTCCCCGGCGGCAAAGGCGTCATTCCGTTCAGCACGATGGAAGATGCGGTTGCGGGCGTCCAGGCCCTCGCCGCCGATCCGGCGGGGCATCGCGCCGCGGCGTATGACGTGGCGAGGGAATACTTGGCGCCGGATCGGGTGTTGCCGGGGATGATTGAGGCGATTTATGCGGCGAAATTCGAAACTCGAAACTCGAAACTCGAATCAAATTCGAAATCCGAAGCATGAAGCGATCCCTATTTCGAATTTCGAGTTTTGAATTTGATTCGAATTTCGGATTTCGGATTTCGAGTTTCTGACCATGTCTTCCCGTCTCACCATCGTCGTCGGCGGATACATCGTCGGCTATCCGTTGGGCGGAATGACCTGGCATCATTTGAACTATCTGCTGGGGCTGCATGAATTGGGGCATGAAGTCTGGTTCCTCGAGGACAGCGGGTCGTATTCCCTTCCGTACAATCCGCTCACTTGGCAAAGCTCGGCGGATTCGTCTTACGGCCGGGATTATCTGGAACGGACCTTTGCCAATTACGGCTTGCCCAGGCGATACTGTTATTACTCCCAGTTTGAGGACGCGCATTATGGGCTGGGCCGGGGGGAACTGAATGACTTGCTCAAGCGGGCGGATTTGCTGCTGTGCGTGAGCGCGGTGACGCCGATGCGGGCGGAGCGGCCGCGGGCAAGAAGGACGGCCGTCATTGATACCGATCCGGTGTTCACGCAGCTTCGGATGAATGGCGATGGGGAATTTCTGGCGTACTACCGGCAATTCGATTGCGTGGCGACGTTTGGGCGGCTGATCGGGACGCCGGCGTGTCCGCTGCCGACGCATGGGTTTGACTGGATCGGCACCAATCAGCCGGTCGCCCTGCGGCATTGGCCGACGGCGATTGGGGAAGGGTCCGGATTCACGACGATCGGGAAATGGGAGCACACGACGGACCGGAATATGGAATTCCAGGGGAAGAGTTACCGGAGCAGCAAGGGCATAGAATGGATGAAGATGATGGATCTTCCTCGGCGGTCGCCGTGGCCGATGACGCTGGGCATGCTTTCCATGCCGGCCGAGACGGCGCGCCAGTTCGCCGGACACGGGTGGAAGATAGTGGACGCGGAGAAATCGACGCTGAGTTGCCAGGCGTTCGCGGAATTTATTCGCGGAAGCGCCGCCGAGTTTACGGTTGCCAAGGAGATTTACGCCGGTCTGCCCAGCGGATGGTTCAGCGATCGGAGCAGCGTCTACCTCGCCAGCGGGCGGCCGGTCGTCACCCAGGGAACCGGATTTGACCAATGGCTGCCGACCGGGCAAGGTTTGTTTTCGTATCAAACGACGGCCGAGGCGGCGGAAGCGCTGAACGCGATCGCGGGCGATTATTCCCGTCACGCCGCCGCGGCGCGGAGCCTCGCCGAGAGGTATTTTGATTCGAATCTCGTATTGAAAGAGTTGTTGGAGCGGGTGATGTGAGCCAGAATGAGCCGATGATGTTGAAGATGTTGAAATCGTATCTATGGATTGCGGTTGGTGTGGCCGGTTGCATGGTGCTGGCGGCCTGTTCGGGCCAGCAGTCCAGCTCGATGCAGTGGAATGGGCCAACGGTGCTGGCATCAGTCACCGTGGAGGATGCAACGCCGGACAATGAAGCCGTCAAAGTGGTTCGCTCCAAGCATTACGAGATTTATTCAACCATCCAGGATCGGCCGGACATGCTCAACCGGCTGGCGCAGTTGATGGAGGGAGCGTTCGGTATATATCGCACGCTTGCCCCGAGCGTGACGCCGACGGACCATCCGATGCGATGCTATATGTTCAACAGCCGGGTGCAATGGATGGATTTCACCCGCCAGCACACGGGACTGGATTCGAACGTTTATCTGAAGATCAGCCGGGGGGGATACACCATCCATGACTGGTACGTGGCGTACTACATCGGAGATATTTCGACGTATTCGGTGGCGGCGCACGAAGGATGGCATCAGTTCGTCGCGCGGCATTTTCGGGGTCGGTTGCCGCCGTTTCTTGAAGAGGGGCTGGCCTGCATGTTCGAGGACGTTCAGTGGGATAACGATTTGCCGAGGTTCAATCTGTCGTTGAATCCGGATCGGGAGGATTCGCTGCGTCGGGCGTGTGAGGCCAACGCGCTGTTTCCATTGAGCGAGCTGATCACCCTTCATGCGGGGCAGGTGGTGGGGAAGGCGGGGATTCGGATCGAGGCTTTCTATTCCCAGGATTGGGCCTTTGCGCGATACCTATGGGAGGGAGAAAACGGGAAATACCGGCCGGCGCTGCAAAAGCTGCTTGCAGATGCCGCTGCCGGAACGATTTACGATCCGACGGGCTCGCTTCGGCTGCCCTATTTGGGATGGAATCCCGCCGGCGTCCAGCCCATGCTGGAACACTACCTGGGGGCGGATCTTCCCACGATCGAAGCCGGATATCGGCAATTCATTCATAAAGTCGCATATGACGAGGTGATGGAGCAGTACCAGATGCGGTAAAGGAATTATCTTGGTGCCGGGAGGGGGGCTGAGTTATATTTGCGCTATGCAGCCGCTAATCCACTCCAAACATCGCCGTGAATGTCGATTCAGCGGGCGTGTGCAGGGAGTGGGGTTCCGATATACCGTCCAGAACCTGGCGATGCAGTATGACGTGCTGGGGTACGTGAGGAACTTGCCGGATGGGCGTGTGGAACTGGTCATGGAAGGGCCGACCGAGGAAATGGACGGGCTTTTGCAGGACGTGAGCAGGAAATTGAACGATTATATCAAGGGGCTGGACCAGACCGTTGCCGATGCCACGGGGGAGTTCGACCAATTCGCGATCAGACATTGAGTGGAAGTTGCAAGTTGCAAGTGACAAGTTGCAAGTTAATGGTCTTCACTTGCACTTGCAACTTGACACTTGCAACTTCTTTCCCCCTTCTGGATTTACGCCCGCACTGGCGATAAGCTTCCTGCATTCTCGATGTACCGAACGCTGGTCATAATCCGATACACGTTTCTGGAAGCGGTTTTACAGCCGATCTATTCGCTGCTGTTGGCGCTCGGGGCGGCGATTCTGTTCATTTTCGGCTTGCTCCCGTTCTTCACCCTGGGCGAAGACACCAAGATGTTCAAATCGGTGGCCCTGGACGTGATCCTGCTGCTGGTTCTACTGGCCACGCTGTTTGCCACCAGCAAATCCATCTACGAAGAAATCGAAGACCGGACCATGCTCACGCTGATGAGCAAGCCGGTGCGCAGGTGGGAAGTGATGATCGGGAAATACCTGGGGATCGTTCTGGCGGCCGCGCTGGGAGTGGCGATCCTGGGCGTGGTGGTCATCCTGGGGACTTGGCTTCGGATTCCCACCGATTATCTCCTCAACGCCTCGTCGCTGAACGATTTGGTGCGGAATCAAATCTGGGATTATCGGCTCATGCACATTTCGGGGCTTTTGCCGCAGTTGGTGTTGACCTGGCTTCAGATCAGCGTGCTGGCGGCGGTGGGCGTGGCGCTGTCAACGCGGTTTTCCCTGGTGGTGAATCTGCCCACGGTGATCATTCTGTATCTGGCGGGGAATCTGACCCGGTTTTTGATTCCCATCGCCGGCGGCCCGCTGGCGGGCAAGTCGGAGGCGCTTCAAATCGTCGGCCGCGCCGTCGGGCTGGTGCTGCCGTACCTGGGAACTTTTGATTTGAAGGACATGACGGTGCTCTCGACGGTCAAGGTGGGGAGCTTTGCCGCCGACCCCCAAGCCGTGCCGCTGGCATTGCTGTGGGGATACGTGGGGATGGCGGCGCTGTATGCCCTCTCGTATTGCACGTTTGTGCTCAGCGCCGGAATGTGGAGCTTCCAGCGCCGCGAGTTGGGCGGGGGGGAAGGGTGAAGGGGGAAAATGAAATTCGAAACTCGAAATTCGAATGACGAATCAAATTCGAAACTCGAAATTCGAATTTCAGACTTCGAGTTTGATTCGTCATTCGAGTTTCGAGTTTCGAGTTTACCTGGTCTATAATTCCCCATGGACACTCCCACGCGCGAGCAGTTTCTCAATGAAGTCCTCAAAGTGGTTGGGGACAAATTTCCACTGGTGAAGATTGCGCGCGCGGATCAGCCGTTTTCGATGCGGATCAACGGGCACGTCGCCTCGCTGGAGAATCTCTACCGGATGTCCGTGCTGCGTCCGGATGGCACGCGGCGGCACGTGGAGCGGTGGATCGTCGAACTGCTGCGGGCCGCGGAGGGGACGCCGGACTTGGATGGAACGTTCGAGGAGCTTCGGGCGCGGATCATGCCCATGGTCGTGCCGGAGAATGCCGATCCCCATCATCTGTCAGTGATGCAGCCGCTGGTCGATGGGTTGGCGGTCGCGTACGGGATCGACAACGATCGGACGATTTCCCACGTGACGCAAAAACGGTTGCAGAAGTGGAAGGCGTCGATCGACGATCTGCACGAGGCCGCGCTGCAGAACCTGGCCACGAGGAGCCGGTCGATCGAGGGCCACGCCGCTCAGGATGAACGGGGCCGGATGGAGCTGATCCTGTTCCAGACCATGGATGGGTATGATGCCAGCCGGCTGTTGCTGCGCGATCTGCACGATAAATTGCGAGAGCATTTGGGGAGCCCGTTTGCCGCGGGGATTCCGAATCGCGACATCCTGTTGTGCTTCCGCAACGATGAGGCGACCGTGGGCCGCTTGCAGCCTCAGATCGCCAGGGATTTCGACCAGATGCCGCATCAGATAACCAATAAAATCCTGCTGGTAACGGCGGATGGGATTGCGGTCAGGGAGTGAATTTGTCATTGGTCACTTGTCATTTGTCACTGGTCATTGGCATCGCCGATTCCGAATTGTCCTGCAAATGACCAATGACCAATGACCAATGACCAATGACAAATGATCTGGCGTATTTCTCCGCTCCACACTAAAATCAAATCCATGCGTTTCGGGATCTGTGCCAAAGCTCAGCGTGCGGAGGAATTGCGGTCGGCGGGAGCCGATTTTGTGGAGGAGAACGTTCAGACGTTCCTCCGCGGATTGCTGAGCGATGCCGAGTGGCAGGGGACTTGGAGCGGCGATTCGGCGTTGCCGATCTACGCGGCCAATTCGCTGGTGCCCGGGGAGTTGAAGGTCGTCGGGCCGTCCGTCGATTTTGAGGGTTTGCGGAAGTACATGCAGAACGTGGCCGCGCGGGCGCAGCGGGTGGGGATGAAGGTGCTGGTGTTCGGCAGCGGCGGGGCGCGGAACGTGCCGGATGGATTCGACCGCGAACGGGCCCAGGTGCAGATCGTCGCTTTCTGCAAAATGGCGGCGGAATTATGCGGCCGAGCCGGGGTAACGCTGGTTGTCGAGCCGTTGAATCGCGGAGAATGCAACATCGTCAACACCGTCGGCGAGGCGATGACGTTTGTGAAATCGGTGAACCACAAGAGCTTTCAGTGCCTGGTGGACTCCTACCACTTCTGGGTGGAAAACGAGAAGCTGGAGGAGTTGGAAAAGGCGATGCCGTGGATTCGCCACGTGCACGTGGCGGACAAGGACGGCCGCGTGGCGCCTGGCCAGAGCCAAACGGCGGATTACCGTCCGTTCTTCCGAGTCCTGAAACGAGCAAATTACCAGGGGGCCATCTCCGTCGAGGCCCTGGACTTCAACGATTTTCAGACGGTCGGGAAGCGCGTCATCGCTTTCCTTCATCGCCAGTGGGATGAAGCCTGACCGTCGCTTTTATAGAGGAAATGAACCATGTCTCACCGCATTTTCAATTTCAGTGCCGGACCAGCCATGTTGCCGACCGAAGCCCTTGAGAAATCCGCGATCGCGCTGGTCGATTACCAGGGCAAGGGATTCGGGATTGCCGAGGTGAGTCATCGCGGCAAGGAATTCGAGGCCGTCAACGACGAGGCCATTGCCCGCTGCAAACAGCTTCTTGGCCTTGGCGACAGCCACGACGTGCTGTTCCTCCAGGGCGGGGCGACCCAGCTATTTACGCTGATCGCCATGAATTTCCTGCATACCAGCGCGGATTACCTGGTGGGCGGGGAATGGAGCAAGAAGGCGGCGTCGTTCGGCAAGGAAGTCGGCGCCATCAACGTCGTCGCCAGCAGCGAGGCGAGCAATTTCGATCACTCGCCGGCGTCGGGGGATTGGAAGCTGAATGACAAGGCGGATTACTTGCATGTCTGTTCCAACGAGACGGTGCATGGGCATCGGCTGGTCAACTGGCCGAAGCATCCAAATTTGATCGTGGATGCCAGCAGCGAATTCATGTCCCGGCCGCATCCGGCCAATGAATGCGCCCTGGTTTACGGCGGAACGCAGAAGAACCTCGGTCCGGCGGGGGTCGTGTTGGTGATCGTGCGCAAGGACCTGTACCCCAAACAGAAGAAGACCCCGAGCAAGCTGTGGAGCTTCAAGGACCAGGCTGAGAACAAGTCGATGATCAACACGCCGCCGACGTTCGGGGTTTATGTCCTGCTGGAAGTGTTCCGCTGGCTGGAAGCTCAAGGTGGGTTGGCGGCCATGGAAAAGCGAAACGCTTCCAAGGCCGCAATGATCTACGGCGTCATCGACAGCAGCAACGGGTTCTATAAGGGCACGGTGTCCAACAAGGAGCAGCGTTCGCACATGAACGTGACCTATCGGCTGCCCAGCGAGGAACTCACGGATGAATTCGTGAAGACGGCATCCAAGAGCGGCATGATGGGCCTGAAAGGCTACCGCACGGTCGGCGGCATCCGCGCCAGCATCTACAACGCCATGCCCGTCGAGGGATGCCAGGCTCTGGCACAGTTCATGAAGGATTTCGCATCGAAGAAATCCTGACGTTTAGCCGGCCCGCTCGCGGGCCGTATTCGTCCTCACAAGGAATCCCTGCGCATGTCGGACCAATCCATCGAATCGGCAATGCGGGAAGACCGCGTGTTTCCGCCGCCCGCCGCCGTTTCGGCCCGGGCGTGGATCAATTCCCGCCAGCAATATGACCGGATGTATCGGGAATCGATGGATCGGCCGGAGGAATTCTGGGCGAAAATAGCCGGCGAACTGCATTGGTTCAAAAAATGGGATCGCGTGCTGCAGTGGAAATTGCCCAACGCGAAATGGTTCGTCGGCGGAACAACCAACCTTTCGTATAACTGCCTGGATTTGCAGATCGAAAGAGGCCGCGGCGCCAAAACGGCGATCTTGTGGGAGGGCGAGCCTCAGACGCAGGCGGGCAGCGGCGGTGAAGTCCGGCGGATCACCTTCGAGCAGTTGCGCAAGGACGTTTGCCGATTCGCCAACGGGCTGAAGAAACTGGGCGTGAAAAAGGGAACGCGGGTAACGATTTACATGCCGATGATCCCGGAGGCGGCGGTGGCGATGCTGGCGTGCGCGCGGCTGGGGGCCGTGCACAGCGTGATCTTCGGCGGGTTTTCCAGCCAGGCCATCGCCGATCGCGTTGACGATGCCAAAAGCGACATCGTCATCACCGCCGACGGCGGGCGACGCCGGGGTCAGATCATCGCCCTGAAGCATAACGTGGACGAGGCGGCCAAGAAGACGTCGCTGCTGAAACGGGTGATTGTGTTCAAACACACCAACGAAAAGATCGAGTGGGTCGAGGGTCGCGACGTGTGGTGGTCCGACGTGATCGCCGGGCAAGGCGACGAATGCGACGCCGAGCCCATGGACGCCGAGGACCCGCTCTTCGTGCTCTACACCAGCGGATCGACCGGCAAGCCCAAGGGAATCGTTCATACCACCGGCGGATACATGGTCGGAACGTATATCACCAGCAAATACGTCTTCGATCTGCACGATGACGACGTTTACTGGTGTACCGCCGACGTGGGCTGGATCACGGGCCACAGCTACGTCGTCTATGGCCCGCTGGCCAACGGGGCGACCACGCTGATGTACGAAGGCGCGCCGAACTTCCCCGATTTTAGCCGGTTCTGGGCGATCATCGCCCGGCATCGGGTCACGGTTTTCTACACCGCGCCCACCGCCATCCGCGCGTTCATGCGGGCTGGCCGGCAATTCGTCGATCCGCACGATCTAGCTTCCCTGCGCATCCTCGGGACCGTCGGTGAGCCGATCAATCCCGAGGCGTGGATGTGGTATCACGACGTTGTCGGCCACGCCAAATGCCCGATCGTCGATACCTGGTGGCAGACGGAAACGGGCGCGATCATGATCACGCCGCTGCCCGGCGTCACGCCGACCAAGCCGGGGACCGTCACGCTGCCGTTCTTCGGCGTGGATGCGGCCGTGGTCGACCGCGACGGTCATGAGATGCCCGCCAACGAAGGCGGCTTGCTGGCCATCCGCCGCCCCTGGCCGTCGATGCTGCGAGGAATTTTGAACGAACCCGACCGCTATGTCCGCCAATACTGGAGCGACGTGAAGGACTGCTATTTCACCGGCGACGGGGCGCGCCGGGACAGCGATGGATATTTCTGGGTCATGGGCCGCGTGGATGACGTCATCAACGTCTCCGGCCATCGCCTGGGAACCGCGGAGATTGAAAGCGCACTGGTTTCGCACGCTTCCGTCGCCGAGGCCGCCGTCGTGGGAATGCCGCACGAGATGAAAGGCCAGGGCATCGCCGCGTTCGTGACGCTTCGCGGCGGATTCAAGCCCAGCGAAGCCTTGAAGAATGAACTGATGGCTGCGGTCACCCAGCAGATCGGCAGCCTCGCCCGGCCGGATCAGATTCGATTCACCGATTCGCTTCCGAAAACGCGCAGCGGAAAGATCATGCGGCGATTGCTCAAGGAAATCGCCGCCGGCGGGGAAGTGAAGGGAGACGTCACGACGCTGGAGGACCTGAACGTCGTGGCGCGGCTGAGTGGGAAAGAACAAGGGTGATTAAGGCATCGCTCGTACCGCGGCTCGGCGAGACCGCCGCATCAACATCCCAAGGCCAGTGATCAGCAGCAGCGACCCGGTCGCCGGCTCGGGCACCACCACCGCAATGCCGAATGGGTCATTCAACCCCGAGATCAGGGCGGCGTTCACCGTCGCTCCCGACGTGGTGTATTCGCCAATCGTGCCGTCGCTGGCGCTCGTGACAAACAGGTCCGATCCAGACACGGCAATGCCCCATGGGCCATTTAACCCCGAGACCAGGGAGGCGTTCACCGTCGCTCCCGACGTGGTGTATTCGCCGATCGTGTTGCCACTGTAGTTCGCGACAAACAGGTCCGATCCAGAGACAGCAATGCCGGATGCGAGATCCAACCCAGAGACCAGGGAGGCGTTCACCGTGGCTCCTGATGTGGTGTATTCGCCGATCGTGCCGCCGCGTTCATTCGTGACAAACAGGTCCGATCCAGACACGGCAATGCCCCGGGCGAAATCCAACCCCGAGACCAGGGAGGCGTTCACCCACCCTCCTGACGTGGTGTATTCGCCGATGCCGCCAGTGTTCCCGACAAAGAGGTCCGATCCCGAGACGGCAATGCCGATCGGGCTGGAAGAGTCCGAGACCAGGGCAGCGTTTACGGTGGCTCCCGATGTGGTGTATTCGCCGATCACGTCTGCGTATGCGTTCGCGACAAACAGGTCCGATCCAGACACGGCAACGCCCCACGGGCCATTTAACCCCGAGACCAGGGAGGCGTTCACCGTCGTCCCATCAAGGTTGTATTCGCCGATCGTGTTGCCAGAAAAGTTCACGACAAAGATTTGTCCGCGAGCGGTCGCCGGCGTGAGTGCCGCTCCCGCCGACAGGACCAATGCCATGATGGACATGGCGCTCAATCTGAAAGTGCCGTCAGCGAGCGGCGGAATGTTTTTGTGATTCATGGTTCTCCCTTTCCTTTCGCGGGGTGAAAATCGGGCGAAATGCCAAAGACCAAGGCAGGCGCAAAATACTTCGCGGCCCGGTGACGAGCTATTAAAACGACATGGAAAACCGCCGCTTCAAAGATATGAAGTCTCAACGAAAAGACAATGTAAATTGTGTTAAAAATGCAACTTATCTTGTAATTTGTTAACGCGGGGGTTTTCGCGTCGTGGGATGCTATTGTCGTAAACGACGAGTTCTCAAGTGCCCCCTGACCCCGAATTGTTTGGTGACCGTGGTCGGCTCGCGCATTTAGCTGTCAGCTATTTAGCCGACACCGCTCGGACACGCGGTTGCTCTTTTTCGGACAGAGCCGGGCCGTCTCGGCCCGGACCGGGGCGAGGACGCCCCGGCTCTAACTGATGAAGATGTCTCGCTTGCAGCTTGCCGCATACAACTTGTAACCTTACGTCATGCCGACGGAACGGATTCTGGAACTGGCGACGGAGTACCACAAGGCCGGGCGGCTGGGGGAGGCGGAAGGGTTGTATCGACAAATCTTGCAAGCGGAGCCGGAGAACGCTGATGCTCTGCATCGGCTCGGTGTGCTTGCGATGCAGCGGGGGGATAATGCGGGGGCGATTGGATTGATTGAGCGAGCGGTCGCGGCGCGGCCGGGGGCGGGGAATTTTCACGCCAGCTTGGGTCAGGCGCTGGCTGCGGCGGAACGCACCGATGACGGCATCGCGGCCTTCGAGCGGGCCATTGGAATCCAAGGCGATCTTGCCGAAGCGTGGTTCGGACTTGGGCTGGCCCTGCAATCGGCGGGCAATCGGGAACGGGCCGTTGAGGTCTATCGCCAGCTCGTGGCGATCAAGCCGGATTTTTTCGAGGCGCACAATAACTTGGGAAATGCGCTGTTTGGCTTAGGGAAAGTCGCGGAGGCGGCGGCGGCGTATCGGCGGGCACTGGGAATTCGACCGGATTCCGCGGAGGCGGTGGGGAATCTGGGCAGCGCACTCAATGCCCTGGGGCGGACCGATGAGGCCATCGAGATGTTTCGCCGGGGACTGAAATTGTCCCCGGATTCGGCCCTGGTTTGCAATAACCTGGGCAATGCCCTGTGCGCCCGCAAGCGGTTCGACGAGGCGGTGATCGTGCTTCGCCGGGCGATGGAGTTGAAGCCGGATTTTGCTCAAGCGGCGTATAACCTGGGCAACGCGCTGGTCGGGCGGGGGGAATATGCCCAGGCCGTCGAATGCTTCCGCAAGGCCGTGGCCTTGGACCCGAAATACGTCGATGCCCACAACAATCTCGGCAATGCGCTGCAAGCGGTCAGGAAATACAAAGAAGCGGCCGAGGCCTATCTGGCGGCATTGAAGATTCAGCCCGATTTTTACGTCGGATACAACAACCTCGGCAACGCGCTGCGGACGATGAGCAAAACCGATGACGCGATAACCGCGTTCCAGCAGGCGATTCGATTGCGCCCGGATTACCACCCCGCACATTGCAATTTGGGCAACGCGATGAAGGATGCGGGCCGGCTGGATGAGGCCATCGCCTGTTATCGCCGGGCCATGGAGCTTCAGCCGCGCGATTCCATCTCGCACAGCAATCTTTGTCTGACGATGCTGTATCATCCGAATTGCGATCCGGCGGCGATTTTGCGCGAAGCGCTGCGGTGGAACGTCCTGCACGCCCAGCCGGTGAAATCCGAGATTCGCCCGCATGACAACGACCGGTCGAGCGATCGCCGATTGCGCATCGGCTACGTCGGCGCGGATTTCCGCGAGCATTGCCAATCGCTGTTCACAATTCCGCTTTTTTCCAATCACGACCGGGCGAAGTTCGAGATATTCTGCTACGCGCACGTGAGCCGGCCCGATGCGACCACGGAGCGCATTCGCGGCTTGGTCGACGAATGGAGATCGATCCTGGGCCTGTCGGACCAGGCGGCCGCCCGGAAGATTCGCGCAGACCGCATCGACGTTCTGGTGGATTTGACGATGCACATGTCCCACGGCCGCCCCCTGGTCTTCGCCCGCAAGCCCGCCCCGGTGCAGGCCGCGTGGCTTGCCTATCCCGGAACGACCGGCCTGGCCGCGATGGATTACCGCCTGACCGATCCCTTCCTCGATCCGCCCGGCGTGGATCATTTCTACGGCGAAAAATCGATCCGGCTTCCGGAAACGTTTTGGTGTTACGATCCGCTGTGCGAGGATTTGCAACCCGGCCCATTGCCGGCTTCGACCAAGGGATACACCACTTTCGGCTGTTTGAACAATTTCTGCAAAGTCACCGAGCCGACCCTGCACCTTTGGGCACGGATTCTGTCGGCCGCGGTGAATTCACGATTGATTCTCCTGGCCGCGCACGGCGGCCATCGAACCCGCGTGCAGGAGTATTTCCGCGATCGCGGCATCGATCCCGACCGCATTGAATTCGTCGAATTTCAGCCCCGCCGACAATATCTGGAGGTTCATCATCGCATCGACGTCGGCCTGGACACGATTCCGTATAACGGACATACAACGAGCTTGGATTCATTTTGGATGGGCGTCCCGGTCGTGACTCGCATCGGGCAAACCGTCGTCGGCCGCGCCGGCTGGAGCCAGTTGTGCAATCTCGAACTGAAAGAACTAGCGGCCGAAAGCGATGAGCAATTCGTAAAGATCGCCCTGGAATTGGCGGCCGATTTGCCGCGATTGACGGAATTGCGAAGAGGTTTACGGGCGAGGATGAATCATTCGCCCCTGATGGACGCCCCGCGCTTTGCGCGCAACATGGAAGCGGCGTATTGGGAGATGTGGAAGGGATATTGCAAGTCGAGTGGCCAGTGCCAATAACACGGCAAGCAGCCCGTGTCATTGCATCAAGAAATCTCCGCCACGGACTCATAATCGGCTCGCCTCCAGTATTCCAAATTGAGCTGCCCCCGAATTCGTAGCGGATGACAAACGACTGCAAGCCATTCCCAAAACATTACTTAGGTTTAGCCCGTAATCGGCCGGGAGGGATGGCCGAGGTTGGGGGCAAATCCTCTGGGCAAATATCGAATTTTATTGATTCGACCACTCATCCGCGACGATCCACATAGGCGTTATGAACCTTACAGGCATCTCAAACCCACTTCAGAAAGAGCTCTTTTGCGGAAACGGGGTTTAGTCATGTCAATAGATTGGCATACACGGGCAATCGCAGTCACCTTGGGCCTTGTGAGCGCAACGGCGGCATGGGCCGACACGACGTCCGGACCTTCAACCCGCCCGGCCGTAACGAGCCAAAAGGCGCCGGACGCGGACGGGTCGAATGAATTTGTCAACTTGTCACTTGAGCAGTTGCTGAACGTGGACGTTTCCAACGCCGTTGGTTTGACCGCCAGCGATTCCCGGCAACTGCCGGTGGACCTGACCCTGCTCGATTCGCGCGATATCCAGGAATCAGGCGCTCAAGACCTCAATCACCTTCTGGAAGATTATGTTCCAAACGCCCAGGTCATAGACCATAATTCGGGGACGCTCGATCTCGGATTCCGTGGAATCATCAGCGATCGCGAGGACAAAACCCTCTACCAGGTCAACGACGTCACCCTCAACAATCGCCTGTTGTATGGCTCCGCCGATGAACGCGATCTCCCTCTTATGGGCGACATCAATACCGTGAGCGTTGTCACCGGCCCCGCCTCGGCAACCCACGGCTCGGGCGCTTTGGCCGGCGTCGTCGATACGGAAACTTACAACGGTTTGACGTTCCAAGGCGCCGATGCAACCGTCCGCCAAGGCGGCGTGGATCAATATACCGCCACCGAATTCCGGTTTGGTCATCAATTCAATCCGACCTCGGGACTGTTCATCTATTACGGCGTTGCCGAGGTGGAGGGCGCCGACACGCCCTATTACATCGGTAAATCCTATCCTGCGGCCAACGGTTTGCCCGCCAATGTCGCCGGACAACCCGCTGACATCCCAAAGGCAAACCTCGGAAAAGCCGCCTTTGACGATCCCTGGCAAAAGGTGCACGTGGACTATATCGATGGTCCGTTCGAAATTTGGACCCGTTATGTCGAGGACGGCACCGATACCGAGCCCCGGGAGGATATTTACACCCACGCCAAGCCCGCGACCGAGACCCTGGAACAGTGGACTGACGGCCGGCCCATCGCCACACAGCAGTCCACGACAACCGCCCGCTTCAAGAAGGACATTTCCCCCGAATGGAATCTTGAGCTGTTGCAAAGCTTTGACGCCTGGCTGTCAAGGGATCAGCGGGAAGGCTCCGTCCAAGACGCGCCCGTCCGCGATTCGTATGAGGATCAACTCTTCAGCCGCGCCATCGCCCGCTGGACGCCCAACGATGCTGAATCGCTCGCGATGGGGACGGAGTATTCGCACATCTGGTTTCACGATCCGCCGCAATCCGATGCGCTGGATGCCGCCCCCGTGGTCACGGATCGGTACTGGGATACGGATACCATTTCATTTCTGGCGGAAGACCAGTGGAAAATCGACCGGCAATGGACGGTGTTCGTCAGCGTTAGAACCGACAAGAACACGTTTTCCAATTGGCTCCTGTCGCCCCGCGGAACGCTGATCTACATGCCGACCAAAAACGACACCTTCAAGGTGATGGTCGGACAAGCCGTTCGACGCGCCGATGACGAAGACCTCTGGGGCGAGTGGGCGCGCACCGGGACCTTTGCCAAACCGGAAACGCTCACGACCTACGAACTGTCGTATGACCGCGACTTGACGGATCAAATGAAATTGGGCGCGAATGGATTCTACGAGAATTACAACGCCATCGGTTGGAGTCCCGCCGAGTTGAGCGACATCCCCCTCGGTAACTTCCAGATTGCCGGTGGTGAGCTGGTGTTGACATACAGCAGCCGATCGACGCGAGTGACGCTGTCCGAGGGCGTTTCGACGCTGGTGCATGCGTCGGTGCCGCCCGGATCGCCAGCCGCCAGCCAGGGCATCACGTCCTCCCCGTACGGCTTTGGCAACGAGTTGGCGGCGTGGGCGCCGTCGATTACCAAGCTGGCGGTCGTTCAGGACATCGGAAAGCAGTGGACGATCAGTACCTCGGTGGTGTACTACTCCGGATTCCCCGGCGCCCAGGATTACGCCGATTACGCCGGCACGCTTGCCAAGCCTCCATCCGCGACGCCGCAAAGCGACCCCGGATACAAAACACCCTATGGCCCAAACCTGTATTTGAACCTCGGTTTGGAATACCGCCCGACGCAACAACTCACGATCCGGCTCGATGGTTACAACATCGTTGCGCTGTTTGATCCAACATTATCAAAACGCAACTACATCCTGCGTGAGTCTGAATTCAGCGTTCAACCGGCCTCCGTGGCGCTAATGCTGCGATATCAATTCTAAATTCTGCCGGGGCCGGTCAACACGGCGCGCCGTGGTTCAAAAGGCGTGCCGCATTTTTCACCGCGATTCTCGGCGAGTTCCTGAAGTCGGTTGTTCGAGCCATCTTCCGCGGCCCTGGGCGCGAATCTGTTGACCGGTCATCGTTACCCCCGATGCAAAACCCCCATCCTAACGGATCTCTCGCGATTTCAGGGCCGGCGGCGCCGTAGGATCATGTGCCACGAAATTCTCGTATCTTGAGAAATCGCGTGGGTTTTCTATTGTTAGCTTGCGTGACCACCGTTTATAATGAAGAGGGGTGAATGTGATAATTCGCAGAGGGCGTGCGATGAAATCCTGGCGAGCTTTTTATTGCGCCACTTCGTTCGCTTTGTTGCCTCTTGGGCAGGCATGGTGCCAAGTCTATTACGTAAGCCCAACCGGCAGCGACAGCAACAGTGGCACTTCACCGAGTTCGCCGTGGCAGACGCTGTCGAAAGTGGACTCCACGACCTTTGCGCCCGGATCGCAGATTCTTTTCCAGGCGGGAGGCAACTGGTACGGACAACAGCTTTCCCCCAGTTCCAGCGGAACACCTTCGGATCCGATCACCTACGGCTCGTACGGAAACGGCGCAAATCCGACGTTTTGGGGAAGCGTCATTGTGCCGGCCTCGTCGTTTGAGCCGGTCGCGGGCGAGCCGAATACCTATTTCTATCCCACGACCACAACGGTGAACGCGTTTCTGGTCAACCATCAGTTCACGCACGATGCGAGCCTTGTCAGCAACCAGACGAGTGACGCGGGGAACATCAGCTATGTCGAGAGCACGCCAAACAGCAACTATTATGACCCCGACGGCGCCACGCCGGGCCTTTATGTCAACACCGGCGGATCCATCACGTCCAACAACGTCTACACGACGGCGATCCTACAGAATGTCGTTTCCGACGTCGGCCAAAACAACCTGGTGTTCAAGAACCTGACGGTCCAAGAATCGGCCGAGTACAATGGGGGCTATGGGTATCTGTTTCTGAACAGCTCGAACGTGCAGTTGCTGAATTCCACGGTAATCGCCGCCGGCAAGCACGGCGTTGGAGCTATCAACAGCACCGGCTTTCTCGGCGAAAACCTGACCGCCAGTTACCTGATGCCCGACCAAGGGTACGGTGGCGCGACAGCGTTTGTAAGCTATGCCGACAGTACCGTGTCCAACACCAATTCACAGTGGATCAACGACACGTTTACCAATCCCAATGGGTCGTACCAGGCATTCATCACCCATAACACCCCCAACTCGACCAATCCCACGCCGATTGCCAGCGTGCTGGTTCAAAACCTTGTAACCGATGCAGATCCGGCAATTACTATCTATACCTCTGGCAGCGAACAGGTAAATATCATCGGCGGGCAAATGAGCGGCGGCGTCCAACTGGGTGGAAACAACACAACCCTCAACGGCGCACTCCTCACCGGCGCCGACGCGGAAATAGACGTTGATATCGGTGGAACGGGAACGGGCAACGTGGTCGAAAACACGATCATTAGCGGCACCACGCCAAATTGGGAAGCGGGTCACGCGGGCGCGATCGTTGACTACGGGCAGGGCAACATTATCCGCTTCAATACGATCGTGCTTGGAAAATCAACTGGTCCATACGGCGCTGCCATCGGCCTGGCAAGCAACACGACCAACACGCAGATCTACGGGAATATCATCGACTCGCCAAGCGCGGCATTTTTCCAGAGTGTTGCCGGAACTCCCTCGATCAATGCGTTCGACAACCTTTTCGCCGGCACGAGCGATCCCCAGGTCATTTTCGCCTACAACCAGAGCCCTAATGCCCCCATCGCCGATTGGCCGACGACCATCAGTGCCAACGAACTGTATGGCGATCCGAGTTTTGCCGATGCGGCCGACGGGAACTTTACGCTCCAGCCCAACTCCATTGCCGCTTACGTCTTTGATCCCACGACGGATGAGTACGTGATGTCCGATTATTACAGCAACGTTCGCCCGAACGTGCTGGCGAGCCTGGGGGCCATCCAGGAGACCGCGCCCAGCCTCACCTGGACGAACGCGAGCAACAATGGCCTTTGGGATGCCGGGGCCAGTCCCAACTGGAACAACGGCGCCGGCGCCGCGGTTTACACGGATCAAAGCACTGTTCTCTTCGACGATTCCAACGGCGGGAATTACGCCGTCACGCTGAATACCATGGTCACCCCGGGCAGGGTCGTCGTCGACGACAGCGCCGGCAACTACACCATCAGCGGCACCGGCGGCATCGCCGGCACCGGCTCGCTTGCCAAGTTCGGGAACGGAACGCTGACGCTCAGGACCGCCAATACTTACAGCGGCGGAACGGTCGTCTACGCCGGCACGCTGCTCATCGCTCCGACCTCAACGCCCGCGATCAACAGCGCCCTGGCCACGGGCAGCGTCAGCATCACCGGCGGAACGTTGCAGCTCGCTCCCAACGTAACCTTGGGCAGCGGCACCATCACCAGCAGCGTGAACATCACGTCGTTGTCGATCATCGGCAACGGCGTGCTGGACGTGAACAACAATCACATCATCATTACCTACGGCTCCAGCGATCCGATCGCGGCGATCGCCGGGTACATCAAATCCGGCTACAACGGCGGCGGATGGAACGGCCCGGGCATCATTTCCACGGCGGCACTAACGAAGACCAATGGCCTGTCCTACGGCGTCGGCTATGCCGACGGCAAAGACGGCAAGGTCTCCGGCCTGGTCTCCGGCCAGATCGAAGTGGCCTACACGCTGCTGGGCGACGCCAATCTTGACGGCGAGGTCAACGCCGCCGACTTCACCATCCTGGCGGCGAACTTCAACCAGAGCATCACCGGCTGGGACCTGGGCGACTTCAACTACGACGGCATAGTCAACGCCGCCGACTTCACCGACCTGGCGGCGAACTTCAACCAAGGTGACAGCGGCGCGGCATCGGCCGGCGACGTTGCGGCCTTGGACGCCTTTGCCGCCGCCAATGGGTTGCTGGTGGATGTTCCGGAGCCGGCGACGGGGTCGCTGCTGCTGGTCGCCGGCACGAGCTTGCTGATACGCCGCCGACGAAAGCATTTGGCGTGAATTCATCGCTTGACTGAACTGAAGGGGATTCCGCCGCGTCGTCGTAAGGTCAGGCCTTGGCGCCGGCGGCGGCGAGGAGGTCGGCGTTGGTCTTCTGCTTGCCCATCACTTCCAGCAGCGTCTTCATTGCCGCGGCCGGCTGCATGGTCGTCAGCAATCGGCGAATTTTGTGGGCGGCGTTGATTTGCTGCTCGTTCAGGAGCTTTTCTTCTTTTCTGGTGCCACTGGCGGCGATGTCGAGAGCGGGGTAGATGCGCTGGTTGGCCAGATTACGGTCCAACACCAGTTCCATGTTTCCGGTGCCTTTGAATTCTTCGAAGATCACCTGGTCCATTCGGCTGCCGGTGTCGATGAGGCAGGTGGCCATGATGGTGAGGCTGCCGCCGTTCTCGATTTTTCTGGCGGCGCCGAAGAGGCGCTTGGGGATTTCCAGTGCGCGGTTGTCCAATCCGCCGGAGAGCGTGCGTCCGCCGCTGGGGCCGCCGGTGTTGAAGGCCCGGCCCAATCGGGTCAGGGAATCCAGCAGGACGACGATGTTGGCGCCGAATTCGACCTGGCGTTTGCAGCGTTCGATGACGAGTTGGGCCAGGTCCAGATGCTTTTCGACGGTGTTGTCGTTGCTGGAGGCGTAAACCGTGCCGGGGACGTTGCGCTTCATGTCGGTCACTTCCTCGGGGCGTTCGTCGACCAGGAGGAGAATGAGCTTGACGTCGGGATAATTGTGATGGATTCCGCGGGCGATGTTTTGCAGGAGGATGGTTTTCCCGGATCGTGGGGGCGAGACGATCAGGCCGCGCTGGCCGAAGCCGATGGGGGCAAAAATGTCGATGACGCGGGTGGTGAACTCGGTGGGATTATGCTCCAGGCGAATCCACGGTTCGGGATCGAGGGGGGTGGAATCGTAAAGGGTGACGGCCTGGCGATAATCATCGGGGCTTCGGCCTTCGATGGATTCCACTTGCTGGATGGCATCGCCCCTGGGCGTGCCGCGGAGCAGGACGCCGGGGCGCAGGCCCAGTTCGCGGATCAACCGCCGGGGCACGATCCCGCGGCGCAAGGGGCGCAGCAGGTGGTCCTGGTCCCGAAGCTGGCCGTCGTGGCGCTCGTCGGGAATGTGCAATATGCCTTCTAGGGCAGCAGTTGTTACCGTTTGCATGCCAACCACAGGTGCGATGGGGAAAACCCTACGATAGAATACCGGATTATAGCCAAAGCAACGGGATTGTAAACAGGAGTAAGCCATGAATTTACGGGAACGATTGCAGGAGGACATGAAATCGGCGATGAAAAGCGGGCAGAAGGACCGGTTGGGGGTGATTCGGATGCTGCTCAACGACGTGAAGAACATCGATCTTGCCCCCAAGCCCACGACCGCCGAGGAGGCCGTGGCCGCTTATGGCAAGAAGCTCAAAAAGAGCGTGGAGGAGTACGAAAGGCTCGGGAAGACGGCCGAGGTCCAGAAATTAATGTTTGAGATTTCCGTAGTTGACGAATATCTGCCCAAGAAGGCATCATCCGGGGATACCGAAAGGTTGGTTAATGAGTTCCTGGCAAGGAATGCCTTCACGGAAAAACAGTTCGGACAGGCAATGGGGGCCTTCATGAAGGAAAACGGAGGTTCTGTGGACCCGGCGATGGCCAATCAGCTTTTGCGAAAGGCGCTGATGGGCAAGTGAAAAACTTCTGCCCGGCATCTTGCGGTTTGCCGATAGATGTGTTTAGATGCAGCGCGGGGTGAGAAGATGCGCTGGAAGGACGGGTGCACCAACCCCGTCCCAAGCAGTTTTTGTAGTGACCATTTAGAAAAGAAGGAGTTTTCCCATGGCAAAGAAGCCATTTTATTCGAATTCGTCGGTCAGCAAGAGTTTCACGAGCAAGGCAACGCCCGCCTCGACGGTATCCCGCAACACACCAGTGCCGCGGCCGACCGCCAAGCGCGAGATCACGCACGAGATGATCGCCAAGCGGGCGTTCGAGATCCATATTTCCGGCAAGGGCGGCTCGCAGGTGGATAACTGGCTGCGCGCCGAGCGTGAGCTCAAGGCCCTTTAGGGGCGATCGCATGGGTGGATTTTGCCGAAGCGGCAAGCGGACGATGGTTCAAATCGCCCGCCGGGCGGCTTTGCGCGATGGTTTATAGGCGGTTTCAGGACCGAACATTGCGCGGGAGAATCCCCTCGGCGGCGCCGTGGGCGTTCCGGGCAACCCATGGGCGAAAGCGCCGGCCGAGCCTAATGCCCGTGGATCGGTTCCCCAAGAACCTTCTTCAATTCCGCGAATTTCTCTTGCATGATCCGCGGGGTCTTGGCCTCGAGGTTCAGACGCAGCAGCGGCTCGGTGTTGCTCTTGCGGACGTTGAACCACCAGTCGCCCAGATCGACGGTGATGCCGTCCAGATAATCCACCTGGCTTTTCTTGTACGCGTCCGCCAACTCGCGGATTTTTCCGTCTTTGTCCTTGACCTGGAAATTGACTTCGCCGGTCTGGCTGTAGCGGTGCAGAGGCGCGACCAATTCGCTGAACGGCTTGGATTGCGCGGAAAGCACCGACAGAACGCGGGCGAAGGCGATGGCGCCGCTGTCGGCGTAAAAATTATCGCGGAAATAGAAATGCCCGGAAAGTTCCCCGCCGAAAACCGCCTTGGTTTCGGCCAGGGTTTTCTTGATAAACGCGTGACCGACGCGGTCGCGCCGCGGAACCCCGCCCGCCGCCTTCACCTCGTCCGCGACGACGTGGCTCGAACGAAGGTCGTAAACGATCGTCGAGCCTTTGTTCCGTGGCATCTGTAAAAAATCCCGGGCCAGTAGCGCCGTGACGATGTCGCAGCCGACCGTCTTTTGATTTTCGTCCACGAACATGCAGCGGTCGGCGTCGCCGTCAAAGCAAACGCCGAGGTCCGGCTTTTCCTCGGCGATGCGGCGCTTGAGCATGTCCAGGTTTTGCTCGACGAGGGGATTCGGGTCGTGGGTGAAGGTGCCAGTGATTTCAAACAGCAGCGGAACGATCCGGAGATTGGGCACGCCGTCGAAGATGGCGGGAACCATTTTGCCGGCCATGCCGTTGCTGGCGTCCACGACCACTTTGATCGGCCGCTGAAGCTGAAGGAATTGCAGAACGTGCCGGCGATACTCGGCCCAGAGGTCCTGCTGGCGGTACTTGCCGGACAGTCCGGTCTGACCGGGCCGGAGCGTGCTGGCGATGCGTTTAATGTCGTCCAATCCGCTGGCAGCGCCGATCGGCTTGGCCTTGGGTCCGCTGATTTTGAAGCCGTTGTATTGCACGGGATTGTGCGAGGCGGTCGTCTGGATTCCGCCGACGGCGTCCAGGTAATTGATCGCGAAATACATGAACGACGTGTCGATCATGCCCACGTCGATGACGTTCATGCCGACGCTGCTGATTCCGTCGATGAGCGCTTTGGCCAGGGAAGGGGAGCTTGGCCGCATGTCCCGTCCGACGACGAGGGTGTCCTCGAGCTTGACGCGATCCGTTGTTCCGTGCCGGCTGCGCTTAAGGAACTGCGCCGTGGCATGCCCCACCTTCCAGGCCGCATCTTCGTTCAGCGGATTGGGATAGGTTGCGCGAACGTCGTAGGCTTTGAAGATTCGATCGATCATGATTTTTCTTTTTGTAAGACCAGCGCGAGTTTAGCTGGGCGTGATGATACGAGCAATAAGCGGGCGACGTCCTCCCCGGCCCTCAGCAGCGGGAGAAAACCCACGGTAGCGCCGTGGGCGTTCGGGGAAGGCCAACGGGATTTGAGTTAGCTGGTTATCTGCAGACGTTGAAGGGCCGATGAGATTAGATGGACTAAAAGGACTCAGCCATGAAAACCCTCATAAGAACGGTGGCGATTGTCACCGTCGTAGCGATGTTGAGCGGGTGCGAGATATTGGATGACGACTCCAGCCAGGCCGTGCCCACCACGCCGGTGAGATTCGATTATGCGCCGCTGCAGTTCCGGGTGAAGGTGGGATATACGGCGACCTTTACTTACACTCCGAGGGACCGATCGGATGCGGCGGATTACGTGATCGCGGAATTTGAGCGGCGCCTGGAGTCGGATGGCAGCGCCGGCAACGGCTACCAAATCGCCGAGGGCGAGCAGCCGGACCTGTACGTGGCGATCACCGTGAATTCGGATGACAGCAATAACAGGACCATGCACGTCGATGTGCGGGGCGGCAGCGCCAACGTGCCGGCCGGGACGTCCGCGGATGGGAAAACCTATCCGTATTCCTTTGCAATAAACACCAATGCGACCTACCGCGACCCCGACAGCATGATCGACGACATGGCCGACCAAGTGAACGGTTACATCGCCAACGGATGGTGGATTACGGTGAACGAATGAAATTGATCCACTGAGAGCCTCAGCGTTGGTCGGCAAACAGTTCGGGGTCGGGGTTGGGGTCGCCTGAGGCGATCACGCGGGCGGCCTGGGCGCGGATTGCGGCGACGTTCAGAAACCGCCCGGGGCACTGCGTCACCTTCGTTTCACCATGGCCCAGAACGCGATCGGAGGGAATGTTGTAGGTGCGCATGAGATAGACCACCAGGCGGACCAGGGAATGAAGCTGTTTGGGGGTCGGACGGGTGTCGTTGAAATTGCCGACGAGGCAAATCCCGATGCCGTTGGTGTTGTAGCGATTGTCCAGGGCATTGTCGTGAGCGCCCCATTTCTGCTTGGTCCAGCGTGGGCCGACCTCGATCTGGCCGTCGCCGCTGTTGGTGCCGTTGCCGATGACGAAGTGATAACCCAATTCATCGAACCCGCGGTCGCGATGCCATTTGTCGATGATGGCGGCTGAGCCGTAAGAGCTGTCGCTGTGGTGAACGATGATCCAGGTCCAGTGGTTGACGGGCACGCGTGGGACCCAGCCGGCGGGAATCCCGGCGGAGGCTTGGGGTTTCGGGGCGTATCGACCTGCCGCCGGCACGGGCGCGGGCAAGACCGGCGTTGGCGCGGCGGCGACGGGGGCCGGGCGCCCAGCGGCCGCGACCGTGGGCGGCGCCAGCCGAACGGCCGGCAGGTCCGCATCGGCGGCGTCCATCTGGCAGCCGGCAAGCAGCGCAACGACGAGAACCAGCAATAAATGACCGTGGAGGTGGAAGCGCGCGCGTTGGGGCATTGGCAGTTTTCCCTTTGGGGTAGTTCCTCTGACCCGATTATCGGCACATGCGGGGGAAATAATGGAAGTGTTTCCAGCCATCCTTGGCCGCTCCGGTCAAATCCAACGGACTATGTAACCCGACCGGGATCGATTTTCCAGTCCGCGACCGGCAAAAATGCATTATTTGGCTTAAATGAACGTCGGGGAAGTTTTGTCATGGCCTGCTATGCTTAATGAATGATCCGAAGGCAAATGGGCAAACAACTGATCCTGATCAACCAGCAGGACCACTCGCGGCTGGCTGGGGAATTGGCCCGGCGGATCGGCAATGGGTTGTTCGCTCCGCCGGGGCCGTTTGAATCGGTCGTTTCCGCAATCGCCGAGCATGATTGCGGATGGACCGCGGAGGACTCCCGGCCACAGCTTAACGCCCAGGGTCAGCCGGAGCATGTTTTCGAGGCGGATGTCCTGACCTCGCTGGCGGCGTGGCAGGCATCGGTGGATCAAGTGATGGCGCGCGACCCCTATTCCGGGCTGCTGGTGAGCTTGCACACGATGGCGTTGGCGAACCGTGCGGCGGCGCGCCAGCCGGAGGCGTTGGACGAAACCGCCCGCCACAAGACGTTCCGCGTCAGGCGGTTCGTGCATCTGCAAATCGAGGTTCAGGAAACGCTGCGCCGGAGGCTGGAGATGCGGGCCGATCTGCCGTTGCGGGGCGGACTCGCCGAGCAGGGCAGGGCGCCGGAGGAAGATTTGCTGCGGGCGAATTTCTTCCTGCTGGAATTGCTCGACCAATTGAGCCTGGACCTGTGTTTCGACGAGCTGATATTTCGACGGATCGAGACGGTTTATCCCCGCGCCAATGAGGGGCCGGTGAGCGCGTGGATCGGCAGCGACGGGGATGGGACAATGAAATTGCATCCCTGGCCGTTCAAAAGCCCGAGCGTGGAGTTGGACGTTCCGGGGCGCCAGATCGCCGCCGGTCCGTATCCCAACGCCGAGACGTTGCTGATGGCCTGCGACGCGGGGGCGGCGTGCAGCGTCCGCGTGGTGCTGCGGCCCGCCGGAAGTTAATATCCATCCACATGAAACGACACGCATTTTTCTCGGCGATGATTTTTGTTGGGCTGCTGGGCGTTGGCTGCGCGAGCAGGCAGACGTTTGACGTAACGGTGACGAATCGGCTCGGCGAGCCGATCACGGTTTGGATGACCAAGGCGAAGCCGCAGGCGCCGGGGGATTATGAAGAGGGCTGGATTCCACCGGAGGTGCTGGCGGTGGGAACGACGCAGTCGCAGCGGCTTGGCGGCGTGGCCATCGAGCCGGGCGAGACGGGGCACACGGTATTGAAGGGAAATATCGCCAGTGACGACGTCGCCGTGCTGCGCGTGTATCGCGCGGTCGATCTGAATGCGATCCTGACGTTGCATTACGGAAACCCCGATCGGCTGGACATTCCGCTGGACCCGGGAATAACGGACATCGACATCGTGAAACAGAGCGGGCAGATGGCGGCAGTGCCCCCGGGCGCGACGACGAAGCCGTGAGCGGCAAACGCCGCGGGGCGAAATATGTCGTATCAACAACATCAAACCAGCGCCAAGTCGATCAGCGCGCGATGTGCGATCGTGACTCTGAGCGATACGCGAACGATTGAGAATGATGCCAGCGGCAAACGGATCGGCGAACTGCTGCGGGGCGATGGGCACGTCGTGGCGGAACATCGGGTGATTCCGGACGATGCCGAGGGCTTCGGCCGGGTGCTGGAGGAATTGCTGGGCCGGGAGGACGTGGACGCGATCCTGAGCACCGGGGGCACGGGAATAAGCCGGCGGGACCAGGCGATCGGGGTGATCGAACGGGTTATCGAATCGCCTCTGCCGGGGTTTGGAGAATTGTTCCGCATGCTGAGTTGGGAGCAGATCGGAAGCGGGGCGATGCTGAGCCGGGCCAGCGGCGGGATCGCGCGCGGCAAATTGCTCCTGGCCATGCCGGGGAGCACGGCCGCGGTGGAATTGGCGATGACGAAGTTGATCCTGCCCGAATTGCGGCACGTTTTGTTCGAGATTCGCAAATAAAATGTGGCATGGGCGTCCCGCCCATGGCTGGCTGTACCCAGCCAGCAATCGGTCGTACTCGACCGATACAGCAAGAGCGAAGCGTCGAATACACCACCAAGCAATCGCCAGAGCGCTCCGCTCGTGCTGATATCGACGGAGTACCGTCGATGCGTGCGGGGTACCGCACGCCATGGGCGGGACGCCCATGCCACATTTTCTTGACGCAAGGATTACGTCGCGTAGGATTAGTCCGCTCTGGGCAGAACGATTAGAGAATGAAAGACGCCCCTATCGTCTAGTGGCCCAGGATATCTGGTTCTCAGCCAGAGGACAGGGGTTCGACTCCCCTTAGGGGTATCCCCCAAGCCCGGTTTTTCCGAGAGATTCGGAGATTCCGGGCTTTTTTCGCTTGTCGCGCCGACTAGCGTCGGGGGTTGACCGGCGTTGTCCGGGGTTGGCTGCGTACAATTCTGCGCCGCGCAGTCCGGCGATCCGGCGATTGCTCTGGCGACGTGAATATCGAGCGTGTCCCTGTACTGGGCGTCGGCGATTTCTTCGGAGTGCCCCAGCCATTCGGCCGCAACGTGACTTGGATATTCTTCCGCCAATTCGGACGCCCGCGACGCGCGAAGATTTTGAAACGGGCGCGGCCACGGCTTGATGCCCGCCCGCAAAAGGATTCTCTTAAACTGAGTCCGCAGATTGCAATTGGCCGTGCGGTATTTGGCGATAACGTACTCCGATCCTTCCACCGCCTCGCCGTACACGTCCACCAGGGGTTTGCGGAGTTCCGGAAACATCGGCATCAACCTTGTTTCGTGCCCGAACTGAACTGAAGGGGACACGACCCTTAATATTAAGGGTCGTGTCCCCTTCATTTCAGTTCGTCGTCGTATGAGCGTTGAAATGGCCGTCGCTATCGGACATCTTGCACGCGATCTCCCCACAGCTACACTGCGGCCCAAAGAAGGGAGGTTCGTATGGCGTACGAACACACCAGCTTTGAGGAATTCGGGTTTTGAGGTCACGAGCAAGCGGCGAAAGGGTTACCCCTCCGAGACGCATGTCAAGCGAGGCGCCCGCATCGTGCATGGGGACAAGGAACTGATCGAGAAGCTCGGTCGTAACGACCCCTGCCCATGCGGTTCCGGCAAATGCTTTTAGGAAGTGCTGCCTCAAATCGGGCCGCTTTTGACGGATCGAATCGGGACTATTATGTGAGGTAGGCAGCCCAGCCGTAGGAGATTTCTCCTACGGTTTTTTCATGGAGACAACCGAGCGAAGATATTGGTTAATGCTCGCCGTTCCGTCTCCACTGAAGAAGGACCCACGGCAGCGCCGTGGGCGTTCCGGGCGGAATTGGCGCGGCTGGAATTTGAGCGGTGTAGAGCGAATTATAACGTGGTCCAGGCAACCGGCCTCACGGCAGCGGCAAATCCTTGAACTCGAAGGGAACCCGCATCGTGTGGACCTTCGAGGGAAGCTCGATCGTCCATTTGGCCGGGTCGCCGATGGGGGCGTCTTCGGCGGGGGTGCGGGTGTAGTTGACGGTGTATTGGTTCCACGCGCTGTTGCCGCCGACGTAACTGAAATGGCGGCCTTTGTCGTCGAGGAGTTGCTCGTTGTTTTGAAGAAGCAGCCAGATGGCCTCGCCGCCTAGAGCGTTGCCAAAGAGACTGACGGTCAGTTGGTAGTTCGCGTCGGCGCTTTTTTCCAGGGAATAGAAGGTGACGGTGACGTTGCCGATTGTTTTGGCGGTTTGGGCGGCTTGCAGGGGGTTGTCGATGGTGAGGGAATCCATATTGTCGGCGACGCGAAGCTGGAGGGCGCCCTTGAGATGGGCGATTTTCTTGCCGGGATTGTGGGGGTATTTTAATGGCACGGCGCAATCGAAGAGGAGGGACCGGGGCATGTTGACGCCGACGAAATCGGGACGGTTATTTGCGGCCGGCCGCATCGAATTTCCGGCGTCGTCGACGGCTTGGTCGGTCCTGGCAGTGGAGTTGACACTCTGCACGCGCAGGGCGGGATCGACATAGACCCTTGCCTGCACGGTGCAGAAGCCGCTGGTCGATTCGGGCTGGGCGTAGTTCAGGGTCTGCTGGCGGGTGAAAGTGAGCGCCTGGATAACGAAGCCGTCGGTTTCGTAAACGGGTAGTTTCCGTTGATCGCCGCCGGGCAGTTGGCCGGTGGAGAAGAGCGTGATGCGGCGGACGGAATTATTGTCGTAGTTTTGTTGGATGGACAGATTCCATAAGTCGCAGGCCTCCCAGACGGCCGACCAGAATAGGCGATCGGTGAAGTCAATGTCCTTGGGAATCTGGAGGGAGTCTTGGTTCCAGATGTTGCCGTTGGTCGTGAACGTGACGCCGGCCTGTTTGGCGAGTTCATCGAAAACAAGTTGGGGCACGGCTTGTTTCAGATGGAGATTGATCAGCGTCACGGCAGGCCGGGTTGTCGGCGCGGTGGTTATCGCAGTCGTGGGATTTTGCGAGTTCTGCGCCGGTGTTTGGGCGGCGAGGATTGACATGGAGATCAACACGCCAAAGAGGAGAAATTTCGCGTTCACGAAGTCACTATCCTTTCCGCCTGAGGACCGTTTTTGATGGGATGAAACCCTCGATGTGCACGTTGCTTCCAGACTAGCGGCGGATGACATGAACGCAAGCCGATGGGGTGGTTGCCTTGTTTTGATTTCGTGGAGAATTGACCAGCGGATAGTACACTTACGATCACCTAAAGAGCGTCAATGGTACCTGTTCTGTCAAAGATGAAAGCTCCCGGAGATTTCCGACCGGGCGTTTGGCGTGGGCGTATCTTGCAGGTCAAGGTCACCAATGCCTGCGACCTCGATTGCAAAAACTGCTCGGTCGCGGTGGGACTGGCAAAGAAACTGAAGAAGCTTTATTGGATGACGCCCGATCAATTTCGTGTTGCGATTCGCAGTCTCAAGGGCTTCCCAGGCGTTATCGGGATGTTCGGCGGCAACCCGTGCATCCATCCGCAGTTTGAAGAACTCTGTCAGATTTTCCGGGAAGAAATCCCCAATAAAGAGCAACGGGGCCTTTGGAGCAATCGGCTCTTCGGTCACGGCAAGGTCTGTCGTGAAACCTTCCATGGCTCGCATAGCAATCTCAACGTCCATCAGGTCAAGGCCGCCTGGGATGAAATCAAGCGAGACTGGCCGGAAGGCCGCGCGATGCCGGACGGTTTGAATGCACCATCAGCTCACGGCCCGATCTTCGGTTCCATGATGGAGTTGGGCCTGAGTGAAACCGAGATGTGGGACAAGGTGGGCTGCTGCTTTGTGAATCAGACCTGGTCGGCGGAGATCACGTTGGTGGAGGGCAAGCTCTTGGGGTACTTCTGTGAGGTTGCGGCGACGATGGCGGAACTGACGGGGGATCCGTCGCACGGCATTGCTATCGAGCCTGGGTGGTGGTCGTTGGGCATGCCCGCTTTTGAAGATCAGGTTCAGGCCTATTGCACAAAATGCCTTTTCCCGCTGAATGCCCGGAAGGTGAATGCGGCCGGTGATGCTCCGGAAGAATTCACGGAGATTTGGAAGCCGTTGTTTGCCACAATCAAGGGTCGTCCAATGAAGCAGGTCACCCGGCATGAGGAAATCAAGGGTGGGGAGCCGGCGACGAAGTATCTGCCGCGTAACGTATTGGTCAACCAGGGGGGGATGTTCACGGAAGGCACGGTAACGGTTGTTACGGCGGCAACAGGACACTCTAAACTTGCCAGGTGCATTCAGTCGGTCCAGGAACAAACCTACTCCCCTCTTGAGCATTGGGTCGTTACAGATGGATCGGAACGAGAGGGCCAGGTCGCGCGTGTTCTTGCGCAGGTCGGCCAGGCGAGACATCCAATTCGCACCGTGGTGATCCCGGATGCCACCGGCAGAAACAAATGGAACGGGCACCGGATCTACTCGGCGATTTCATTTCTGGTCAATTCGCAATTCGTCTGTTTCCTTGATGAGGACAATTGGTTCGATCCGGACCACGTTCAAAGCCTTTTGCAAGCCCTGTGGTCGTCGCGATCCCATTGGGCGTTTGCGCTCAGGAAAATCTGCGCCGAGAATGGCAAGGTGGTTGCCATCGATAATTGCGAAAGCCTGGGGAATCTGCATCCGTCATTCAACGTTCCCAACGGCTACCTGATTGATACAAACTGCTACTTTCTCAGTCGCGAGCTGGCTGTCTGGTCCTCGGCGCTGTGGTATGGTCCTACCAATGCTCAGAACGTTCATCAAGAGCCCGACCGCGTCTTGTGCCGACGTCTCCTGGAGGCTTGGCCCCGGGTCTGCTGCAACCTGAAGCACACGGTGAACTACACCGTTTACGACCGCTCCGACACCGTCACCGCGAAGTTCTTCCACGTCGGCAACGAAGTCATGCGCAAGAAATTCCCCGCAGGCCTCCCGTGGGAATCCCACCAAGGTGGCGACACCGGTCAAAGCGGCTTGTAGATCGTAAATCCCTGCGCTCCGTGGCGATTGGAATGGGGGTATTCGACTATTCCGCGTGGTTCGCGGACGCCGGCGGCTTCATCCTCGTTTTGGACCAAGTGCTTGGCGCAGATATATGGACAGGTCTCATCCTGTTGGAAAAGAACCGAGCCGTCATGGTAGACGTCGTAGAGAATGACTTGGGCAACCGCATCGCTCTGGCATCCCGCGACGGCGCATTTGGGCATGAGTTCTCCTTCGCGAATTCCTGTGCCGGGGTCATTGTAGCAGATATTCCGTGTAAAAAGACCCGTTGACTGATCGGTAGCGGGCGGGGGATAATCCCGGGCATGATTCGTACCTTGGCATTCCTGGCGGCATTGTTGCTCTGTACCACATTCGCTTGGGCCCAGTATTGGGACGACTCGCTTTCGGCGGGCTATTCTCATTTCTTTCCGGAGAGAAGCGGGGGATTGTTCTTCGCCAAGGATGGGGCTTATCTGGATGGGGACTTCGCGTGGCGGATTCCGCAGGTGGTGGTGCCGACGTTCGTAGGCGTGGGCGTGTCGGCGTCGGGGTATTGGGACAGCGAGGATTCGGATTATCCGCTCTTTCATAACGATAATGATTTCGGGACGACGCGTTTGTACTCGGACGTGGAGTTTGTCGAGGTGGAGCCGCGGCTGGCGATGAGGTTTTGGATTCCCGGAGCGCCGGGAATGTTCGTCAGGCCGCGAATCGGCGCGGGGCTGCTGGTTGATGATTATTCGATCGATGAGCCGGTGGCGTACAACGGCTACGCCTTTATTCATACGCTGGATCACACGGGGGCGGCGTTTGAGGTTCATCCTGCGGTGCAGGTGGGGTTTGAGCGTGGCCCGTTTTCGGCCGGTGGGGAGATATCGTACATGGCCAGTTTCGGCGGGTTCGGCGCGATGGGAACCGTGCTTCAGGAATTGCGGGCCGGCGTGTTCCTCAGATTTCGATTCTAAAACTCGCTGGGGAAACTTGCGACGATGCTCGCGGACGTTCCGCCGCGAACGGCGAACTGGCCGGTGACGGTCATCCGGCGGGGTTTTATCGCTGCGACTAAATCATCCAGGATGGCGTTCACCACGGATTCGTAGAAGATCCCCTTGTTGCGATAGGAGTGGAAATAGAGCTTGAGGCTCTTCATCTCCACGCAGAGCCGGTTGGGGACGTAGGCGACGGTGATCGTGGCGAAATCAGGCTGGCCGGTGACGGGGCAGACGCTGGTGAATTCGGGAAAGAGGAACTTGATTTCGTAATCGCGCCCGGGGCGGGGATTGGTAAACGTGTCGAGAATGGTTCGCGGGCGGGCGATTTGCCGGGCGGTCAGGATCGATCTTTTTCCCAATTGGCGGGCCATCATGGAGTCTTGTGAAAATCGGCGTCGAGGGCGTCGAGCATGGACGTGGCAATCTCGAACTTCAGGCCATTGTAAATCGCGTACGGCGTCTGGCCGTTGGCGGGACGGACGACCTCGACGTGATATTTCTTGAGCGAAGTGGTTTCCAGGGTCACGACGTATCGTTGCTCGGCGCGGGAGTCGGGGTTTTTGTCGAGATATTTATCGGCCCGGAAGGGATTGAATTTCGCCAGCAGGGCATCCACCTTGGAATCGTCCACCTGGCTCTTCGGCTCGGATGGGATGGCGAATTCCCAAACCGATTGCGGGGGCTGGGTCGTCGGTTGAGTCGAAGGCTTGGAGGTCGGCAGGGATGGGCCGAGGACCTTCGGCGCCGCGGGGCGACGAGTCAGGACGACCAACTGCGTGAACGTGGGACGCTGGACGGCAGGCGCGGGTTGGGTGGCTTGCGTGGTGGAAGGCTTCGCCTCCATCGCGGACGGGGTGGGGAAAATCGCCTTGACCAGGGAAATCTTCGACACGTCCGCCGGCACAACGGTGAACACGTCGCGGTCGAGCAGATCGAGGGGCGTTTTCTGGAGACTATCCAGCGAGGATTTGGCAATCTTGGCGACCAGGCCGTCGGAGGTTTCGGCGAAATAATGGTCCTTGGCAAGACTGTCGGGAGAACCGATCGTCAGGGTGAGGCCGGTTGGGGCTTGAGTCGTCGGCTGGGTTGAGGGCGCGGCGGTGCTGAGCCAGACCTTCATCGTCGGATGATCGAAGCGGGCGAAGGCCAGTTCATCGGAACCGCTTTTGACGAATTCGGTGGCCTCGGTGCCGGTGATGGTGGAGATGAGGGAAGAAATCGATTCACTGTCGCCGGGCATTTCGGCGGGCTGGAGGATCTTCCACTTGTCGCCGTCCTTGACCATTTCCAGGTTCTGAGTTGGCGTGATGATGCGGACTTGTTTGTATTCGGCGGGGGTGGTTGGCAGGAGGTGCTTGTCGCGCAAATCATCGGCGGCGGTTTTGAGGTTTTTGGCGAGGCTGGAATCGATCAGGTTCACGTCGCCGTCGTTCGCCCTGGCATACATGACGTCGCCGATGCCGGCATTATTGCCGATGGCCAGGCGCACGCTTTTGCCGTCGGTGATGGAGAGATCGACGATATAGCGGGGGTGGTCGAGTCCTGAATCGGCCGGGGCGGAATCGGGCCGGCCCTGGGAACGGAGATCGCAGATGGTGCGGATGAGGTCCTGGGTTTGCCAATCGACGGCGGCGGAAATGACCGGCTCGGTCATTCTCCAGGCGGCTCCGTCGCGCTGGATGACGGTGCGGTTGCCGTCGGAGTCGATGATGGTGACGCCGTTGACCTGACCGCTTTCAACGTTGAAGAGCTTGGGACCCTGGGCGGAGGAAGGTTGCTCGGGTTCCACGGCCTGGGGGGTGGGGCGGCTCTGCTGGTAGAAAAACACGACGCCCACGACGATGAGGGCGATGAGCAGGACGATAGTCGTTTTGAAATTCATCGGAGTAACTCGGATTACGATTCAATCACGTCGTTTGCTGTAGACCAGGAGTCCGGCGGCAATCGCCGCCAGCGGAAGCGCTGCGGTCAGCACGCCCACGCGCCAGAAGGCGAGGGTTGCGGGGGACATTTCGCGAATGCGCGCCACCTGAAGCGCGTGCGGGCCGATGGCCAGCATGGAATCCTGGTGCGCCAGCCAGAGAATGCTGTTGACGAAGAACTCCCCGTTGCCGGGGAGACGGGAGACGCTTAGGCCGTGGCGTTCGAGCATTTCCTGGTCTGGGAGATCGACGAGATAGCTGATGGCGAAGACATAGCTTCCGACGACGACAAGGCGTGACTCGCCGGGGGCTTCGGAGGCGGCGGCGGCGTAGAGGCGATCGTCCGGGGTGTTGTCGATGTCGCCGAACATCCGGCCGGCGTCCGGGTCGGCCTTTGGATTGAAGGTGATCTTCGGATGATCGGAGCCAAGGAGGGACTGGGCATCGGCGGTTGCCCAATAGTGTGGGGAGAAGGGCATGGGAAGCAGCGGCGTGACGTGGACGCCGGGGGGAGTGGCGGGGGCCACGGAAACCGGCACGGAGGCGGCCTGGAGGAAATCCAGGCCTGCCAGCGGCGTGGCGATTGGGTGATTGCCGTATTGATTGATTTTGAAGACGGCCTGGCTGGCCTGCTCGGCATTTTCTGCGAAGTCGTTGGACTGTCGCTCCGGGGCGGGCAGGGATTCGTGAACGATCACGTTATCGGTCCTGGCCTGAATGCCCATCGGCCCAAGGGCCTGGTCCATGGGATCGGCGGTGGGGAAGAGCAGGACCAACGCCGATCCACCGGATTTCAGATGCTGTTCGAGCATGGGATCGATCTGCGAGGGCTGGTCGGGCTGAGTGTCGTGCTGGAAGCGGACGACGATCCAGACGGCGGATTTCATCTGCTCATCGGTGGGTTCGGGGATGGGGGACTCCTGCATGGCCGATTGGCCGCTCATGTCCTTTTCCTGAACGTCGAAATTGTCGTCGCGCAGGCGCTGGGCGATGGAGGCGAACGGGGGCTGCTGTTCGGGGGACATGGCGGTGGCCAGCGGCGCGCCGCCGGCGCGGACGAAAACGACCATGGGCTTGGCGGAACTGGTGAGCGAAGCGATGGCGGCGGTGATCTGCTGCTCGCCGGCGAAACTCAGCTTGGGCTGAACGTCGGGGGCCTGGGCGGCGAAGCGGCTTGAGTCCGGGACCTTCCACACCTGGTCAAATTGCAGGATTTTATAGCCGGAATCGGTCATGACGATGATCGATTTGCTTTTGAGCTGCTGCTTGAATTCGTCGAGTTCGGTGAGCGAGCCGAGGTGGGAAATGCTGTCCACGACGGCGTCGGCTTGTTTTTTCGCGGCGTCGGAGCGCGCCGCGGCGGCGGGACCGTAATCCGTGATCGGCTTCAGCTTGGAAAAGGCGGGGTGGGACTTGAACATAGTCACCACCTGCGAGAACTGGGCTAGGAGTTGGGAGATGTTTCCGTACGTCGTGCGAGTTTCGTCGACGCCGTCCTTGTAGCTGGGGATTTGCTGGTTGAGATCGGAATCGATGGCGGTTTTCAGATCGGCCAATTGGTGATGGGTGAGGACCAGCGTGAGATAGGCCGCGGAAATCTCCTGCTGGAGTTCCTGGTCCTGGATCTGATCGAAGGGCAGGACGCGGAATTTGGCGGCTTCATCGCTCACGAATTGATCGATCGCCTTGTTGACCTCGGGGACTTTCTCGAGGATGGTTTTATAGCCCTTCACTTCCCCGCCGTATTTGTTGGTGACGTCGGCAACCAGCTTGTTGAACTGGTCCTTCTGGGTGTCGGGGTCGAGCACCTCGGTGGTGACGTTCTTGCCCTTGGTGGCGTATTCATTCAGCAGGTCGGCGACGGGCTGGTAATAATCCTGCTCGTGGGAATCGCTCTTGAGCTTGGGATACAGAGCGACGACGCGAACGGGCTGCTTCAACTCCTGGATGAAATTGATGGATTGGGGACGGAGGCTCTGCGTGCCGCCGGCCGTGGTGTCGATGCGCACGGCGCGCGATTCGGCGATCCAGGTGAGCATGACGGCCAAAAGGATCACGACGAGGCTGGAGAAGACGACGTTGGCGCCGTACTTGATCCAGCGCTGGCTTTGCGATTCGGGCGGGGTGAGCGTCATTTCGGCTTGTTGGTTTTTTTCAGGCATCGAGAAGACCATCAAAAATTCATTTCCATCGCCGTGATTCCAGCACCTTCGTGGTAAAGAACAAAAAGACCGCGGTGGAGAAAATAAAGAACGCCAGGTGACCCGTGTCGATGATTCCGCGGCTGAAATCGGTGTAGCGCTTGAAAACCGTCTGGTTGAGGATTGTCGTCCAGGTTTGCGAAAGGAGCTTGCCGCTGGCCCACCAGGGAACGATGGTGATGGCGAAGAGAACGGCGGCGGTGGCGACGGCGGCGACGATCTGGCTGCGGGTCAAGGACGAACAGAACAACCCGATGGAAATGAACAGCGCTCCGACCAGGACAATGCCGAGATACCCGCTGCGGATCGGGCCGAAGTCGATGCGGGGATTGGCGTACAGTGCCAGGATAACGGCGTAAAGCAGGGTGGGGGCGAGCATCACCAGGAAGAACGCGAATGAGCCGAGGAATTTTCCGAGCACGACGTCGGTTTCGGCGACGGGGGCGGTCATCAATGTTTCGATCGTGCCTGTGGACCATTCCTGGGCGAGCAATCCCATGGAAAGCAGCGGCACAATGGAGACCAGGAGCCAGACCATCCAGTTGAAGAGGTTGCGCATTCCGGCGATTTCACCGGGTTGGAAATCGTCCCAGAAGGTGAACGAGCAGGCGATGAGGAAAACGGCCATCGCGACGTAGGCGATGGGGGAATAGAAGTAGCTGGTCAGTTCGCGGCGAGCGATGGTGGTGGCACGGGTCATGGGAATTAAATTAGTGCAAGTTGCAAGTGCAAGTTGCAAGTTGAAGAACCTCTTAACTTGCACTGCCAACTTGTAACTTGTACTTCCTCTTAAGCACTCCTCGCCATGGCCTGATTGGCCGTGACCTGGACGAAAAATTCTTCGAGCGTCGCGTGTTCGAGGCGAACCTCCCGCAAGGGCCAGCCGTGCTGGATGACGGTGCGGGCGACTTCCTCGCGGATGTCGTAGCCGTCCTTGGGGCGGAGGGCGGCGACGACGTATTGGGAGTCGGCGGCCTCGCCGTCGAGGATTTCCACGTTGCTGACGCCGCTGACGCGGATGAGGGCGGCTTGGACCTCGGAGCGTGGTCCGCGGCATTCGACCAGGACGCGGGCGGTCAGCCGGCGGCTGGCGCGCAGCTCGTCGGGCGATCCCTGGGCGACGATCCGCCCGGCGGCGATGACGATGGCGCGGTCGCAAGTCGCCTCGACCTCCGGCAATATGTGCGTGGACAAAACGACCGTGTGATGGCCGGCGAGGTCTCGGATCAATTTGCGCGTTTCGCGGATCTGGGCGGGGTCCAGCCCGATGGTCGGTTCATCAAGAATCAGAACGGCGGGATTATGCAGCAGTGCATCGGCTAGGCCGACGCGCTGGCGATATCCCTTGGACAAATGCCCGATGGTTTTGTGGTGGACCGGGCCGAGCCAGCAGCGGTCGATGACGTAATCGATTCGGCGGAGGCGTTGGGCGCGGGGCATTTTTCGCAATCGCCCGCGGTAATCAAGATATTCGCGGACTTTCATCTCGGTGTAGAGCGGGCAGTTTTCGGGGAGATAGCCGAGGTTCTCGCGGACTTTTTCGGATTCATGGAAGATGTCGAAGCCGTTGACGGTTGCGCCGCCGCTGGTGGGTGGAAGATAACAGGTCAGGATTTTCAGGGTGGTTGATTTCCCGGCCCCGTTGGGGCCGAGGAATCCAACGATCTGCCCCCGGGGCACCTCGAAGGAGATATGATCCACCGCCAAGGTCTGGCCGTATGCCTTGGTCAACTCGCGAACCGCAATCACGCTATAACCCTCTGTTCATCATCACCGGCGACTATTATCAGGATGCCAGCAAGAGGCAGATAAGTAAGGTTCTCATCCGCGGATGTCAAGCTAGACGCTTGTCATCTCTGAGCGAAGCCCCGGATGTACATCGGGTGCGTGACGCAATCGGCGGGCGGTCTTCTCTTGTTCCCTCTCCCTGTACTCAGGGGGAGGGTTAGATGCAATACGGTTCAGTTAAGGCGCATAAAACAAGCCTCGGCCTGCGGTATAGTACGTTTGCGAAGACGACTATCGCAGGGAGGCTTGATCCATGCACAGTACCGGCCAAGGATGGCCATTGTCCAGTTCCGCTGCCGCGACGCTACCGGATGTTAAGACGCTGGAGGCGTTGTCGCGGCATATTCCGCCGGAGCGGAGCGAGGCGGCGCTGCAAGGGACCGGTGGAGGGCGTCAACGCCGCAACCGCAAGGTTCCGGCTTCGGCGGTGGTGTGGCTGGTCATCGCCATGGGTTTGTGGGGCGATGCCGACGTGCCGTCTCTTTGGCGGCAGGTCGTGGGAACGATGGCGGCGCCGTGGGAAGCGGTCGCCGGCCTTGGTCCGCCGTGCAAGTCGGCGTTGAGCCAGGCTCGGTCTCGGCTCGGCGCCAGGCCGATGCGACAGCTGTTCAAAACCATCCGCGGCGCATTGGGGCTGGCGACGGTCAGGACCCGTGGCGCATGGTATAAGGCGATGCCATTGAAAGCGATGGATGGCGATGATTACACGCTGCCTGACACCCCGGCCAACGTCCGGGCGTTCGGCAAACCGACAACCACCCGCAACGGCCAGATTGTCCCGGGTGGTTACCCGCAGATTCGCCTCACCCGATTGATCGAGGTGGGGACGCGGATCACGCTCGAAGCATTGGTCAAACCCAAAGACTTCAACGACCACCCCTGTGCTCCGGCGCTCTTGGCCAAGTGCTCGCCCGGCGACCTGGTGCTCTGGGCCTGCGGCTTTTACAGCTATCGGTTGATCCAACAGGCCATCCGTCAGGGCACGTTCATGCTCGGCCCGGTCCCGTCGCACGTCGTCCTGAAAAGCTTTTGCCCTTGGGCCGACGGATCGTACCTGGCCAAGATCTATCCGTCCCCCGATCACCGACAGCGCGACCAACAGGGCATCATGGTACGAGTGATCGAATACCCCTTCGACGACCCGGCCCGACCCGGTCACGGTGAGCGGCATCGGCCGATCACTACGCGGCTCGACGCCGAATTGTATCCGGCCGTGGAACGGGTCGTGCTCTATCACCAGCGATGGGAGATCGAGATCGCCAACGACGAAATCACCACCCACCAACTGGCGCGTCCGGTGACTGAGCTGCGGAGCCGCACGCCGTGCGGAGTTGTGCAGGAAATCTATGGCGTGCTGCTGGCCCATAATGCCGTTCGGGCGTTGATGCACGAAGCCGCCTTGACGATCGACCTGGACCCGCGGACGCTCAGCTTTATGCATGCCGTGCGAGTAATTCGGGAGACGGTCCCGCTCATGCGAGCCGCCCCGGCCTGCATCCTGCCCTTGTTGTACAATGCAATGATTCGCCAAATCAGTGCCAGCGTACTGCCGCCACGCGATGGGCGGCTCAACCCGCGCGTCATCAAGATCAAGATGTCGAACTGGCCCAAAAAACGGCTGGAGCATTATCATCTACCTCAACCAACCAAATCGTTCGCGCAATCGATTATCATGCTTAACTGAACCGTATTGACCCTAGCCCTCCCCCGGAGTACCAGGGGAGGGGAAAATCGCGGAGTTCCTACGCGGAGATTTCAATGAATCGGCCACGCAGTGAGATCGTGACGGAAGGGGATCAGCGCGCTCCGCAGCGTGCGTTTTTCAGATCGATGGGTTTGACGGATGAGGAGATTCATCGCCCGTGGGTGGGGGTGGCCAGCACGTGGAACGAGGCGACGCCGTGTAATCTGACGCTGGATCGGCAGGCGAAGGCGGCGAAGGAGGGGGTGAAATCGGCGGGCGGGACGCCGAGGGAATTCGTGACCATCGCGGTGTCGGATGGGATTGCCATGGGGCATGAGGGGATGAAGGCGTCGCTGGTGTCGCGCGAGGTGATCGCGGATTCGATCGAGCTGATGATGAATGCGCATGGATACGATGCGCTGGTTGGGCTGGCGGGTTGCGATAAGAGTTTGCCGGGGACGCTGATGGCGATGGCGCGGCTCAACGTTCCGAGCGTGTTTCTCTACGGTGGAACGATATTGCCGGGCAAATTCAAAGGCCGGGACGTGACGATTCAGGACGTGTACGAGGCGGTGGGGGCGCACTCGGCGGGGAAAATGAGCGATGCCGATCTGTATGAGATGGAATGCGGCGCGTGTCCGTCGGCGGGAAGCTGCGGGGGCCAGTTCACGGCGAACACGATGGCGTGCGCGGCGGAGGCGTTGGGGATGGCGTTGCCGGGCAGCGGTTCACCGCCGGCGGTGGACGTGGAGCGCGACGCGTTTGCGGTGCAGGCGGGCCGGCAGGTGATGTGGCTGCTGGAAAGGAACGTCCGGGCCCGGGACGTGATGACGCGGGAGGCGTTTGAGAATGCGGTGACGATCGTGGCGGCGACGGGAGGATCGACGAACAGCGCGTTGCATTTGCCGGCGATAGCGCACGAATGCGGGGTGACGCTGACGCTGGACGACATCGATCACATCAGCCGGCGGACTCCGATCATCGCCGATCTGAAACCGTTCGGGCGTTACACGGCATTCGACGTGTTCAAGGCCGGGGGGATAGGAGCGATCCTGCGGGTGCTGCTGGATGAGAAGCTGATACATGGGGACTGCATGACCTGTACGGGTCGGGCGATGGCGGAAAATCTTGCGGGGGTGAAGCTGAAGGCGGACCAGAACGTCATCATGCCGGCGTCCCGCGCCTTGGAAAAGACGGGCGGGCTGCACGTTTTGCGTGGGAATCTTGCGCCGGAGGGATGCGTGATCAAGACGGCAGGTGTGAAAAAGCTTCAGCATCGTGGTCCGGCGCGGATTTTCGACAGCGAAGAGGCGTGCATGGCGGCGGTGCAGGGGCGACAAATCGAGAAGGGGGACAGCGTGATCATCCGTTATGAAGGACCCAAAGGCGGGCCGGGGATGCGTGAGATGCTGGGGGTGACAGCGGCGATTGTCGGGCAGGGGCTGGGATATGAGGTGTGCCTGTTGACCGATGGGCGATTCAGCGGGGCAACTCGGGGCTTGATGGTCGGGCACATCGGGCCGGAGGCGTTTGTCGGCGGGCCGATCGCGCTGGTGCAGGATGGGGACATGATCAGCATCGACGCGGAGAAGGGGACGATCAATTTGGAATTGAGCGAAGAAGAGTTGGCGAAGCGGCAATCACGCTGGAAGCAACCGGAGCCGAAGTATCCGCGCGGAGCGCTGGCGAAATACGCCAAATTGGTCGGACCGGCGTGCTATGGGGCGGTGACGCAGTGAGATAATCTTTCAGGGCCTGGCGAAGCTTTTTGCGTCCTTGAAAGACGTGCCATTTGACAGCTTTGACGCTGCATCCGAGGGTTTCGGCGACCTGCTTTTGGGGCAATTGCTCGAGGGTAAACAGAATGATCGCGGTGCGCTGTCTGGCGGGCAAACGTTGCAGGGCGTTGCGAAGCACGCGGCCCATTTCGGCGCTTTCGATTCGGTGAAATGGATCGGCGCATGGCGTTGAGATGGATTCCGTGGAATCCGGGAGATCGTCGAGCGGCAAAGCGCTGCGCGATTTTCGGCCCCGCCTGAAATTGAGGGAGAGGTTGGAAACGATCCGCATGAGCCAGCCGCCGAATGCCTCGGCCTGTTGCAGCATCGGCAGATTGGAGAAGGCCTTGAGGAAAGCATCCTGCGTAACCTCCATCGCGTCGTGGATATTGCCGAGGAGCCGATATGCGACGGCGACGGCGGGCCGCTGATATCGGACAAACAGTTCGTTGAACGCCGAGCGATCCCCGTTACGGGTCTGGCGGACAAGATGGCCGTCGCTCAGTCGCTGTTTTTCGGCCGGGGTTGGGAAGGGCAGGCTTAGAATCGCCATGATGGCACCTCGTTGCAAAGTCTCTCTGGCGGATATGGCGCAAGTCGTTAATTTCAAAGTTGATGCGATCTATCCGTGTTCGATATAACGCGACAAAGGGCGGCGATGACCGCAGCGATTATGGAAGCTCGTGCGAGGTTATAACCGGGGTCGCTTAATGCGATTGAGGCAACAGGCTTTGGCAGTAATCGGTAATGAGTTTGGCGATGGCGGTGGGGCCGGCGGATGAGGAGTCGATCATGCGTTGGACGATGGCGCTGCCGACGATGGCGCCGTCGGCAATGTTGGCCAGTGCGGCGAGATGGTTGGGCTTGGAGATGCCAAAGCCGACGCAGATGGGGCGGTCGGTGATGGCGCGAAGCTGGCGGAGGTTTTCGGCGAGATCGGGGGGCAACTGATCGCGGGCGCCGGTGATTCCGGAGACGGCGAGATAATAGACGAACCCGGAACAAAGATCGGCGATTTCGCGGCGGCGCTGGGGCGTGGTGGTGGGGGCGATGAGAAGAATGGTGTCGAGTCCGGCGGCGCGGATTTGGCGGCAGACGTTGTTGGCCTCTGGGGGCGGGAGATCGGGGATAATCAGGCCGGCAAACCCGGCCGCCCGCGCATCGGCGAAGAATCGGTCGGCGCCATATCGGAATACGATGCTGTAGCTCAGCATCGCCAGCAGGGGCGTGGAAATCTGCCGAGCCGCGTCCCGAACCATGGCAAAGACGTCGGATACCTTCACGTTGCGGGCGAGCGCGGCGGTGAAGGCTTGCTGGATTGTCGGCCCATCGGCGATGGGATCGGAAAAGGGGAAGCCGATCTCGATGGCGGCGGGCGCGATGGCGTCAAGGGTTTTAAGGGTGGCGGCGGTGGTGCCAAGATCGGGAAACCCCGCGGGCAAAAATGGCACCAGGCCGATTCCGTGGCCGCGAAGATCGGCGAAGGATTGAGCGATGGATCGGGACATTTGGGACATTGGCATTGACCCGCGAGCGAGGCGATAATAAGCGTCGAGCATTATGGGTCAAGTAATGCACAACCCGGCAGCGGATGAGGGGCGTGGCCACGGATTTTTGCGGACCGGCAAAACCCCCACCCCAACCCTCCCCCTGAGTAAATGGGGAGGGGGAAAAAGGGCGCGTCTGACGGATATGCTGCCGGCGTTGGCGGCGGCGATTGTCTGCACCGGGTTGATCGCGGAGGCGATCCTCACCGCAGTTCATGGCCGCTCGAACGGCGATCTCATGGTGAGCGTTATCCCGATCCTTGGCGCGGTCTTTTTGTCGATTCCGACGGGACAGGCGTGGTGGGGGGTTATTCGAAGTCTGAAAAGACGTTGATTGCGCGCACGTGATCAGACCGCGTGAGCCATCGGCGGTTGGGGAACGATTCGGCCCTCCACCGCCAAATCATGAAGAAGGCGGTCACATTCCGAGGATTCGGAATACGTCATTTTCCGATCAGTCTGGCGACTTCCTGACAATCCTTGTCGCCGCGGCCGCTGAGGTTGACGATGACGATCTTGTCCTTGGGCAGGCTGGGGGCGAGGTGCTGGAGGTGGGCGAACGCGTGAGCGGATTCCAACGCGGGGAGAATGCCTTCGAGCTGCGCGAACAACTGAAAGGCTGACAAGGCCTGCTCATCGGTGACGCTGACGTATTGGACGCGGCCGGTGTCCTTCCAGTAGGCGTGTTCGGGGCCGACGCCGGGATAATCCAGGCCGGCCGAGACGCTGTGAACGTCGGCGGTCTGTCCGTCATCGTTCTGCAGGACGTAGGAGAGGGATCCGTGGAGAATACCGGGCCGTCCGGCGCAAAGTGCGGCGGCATGCTGGCCGAGGGCGGAGCCGCGTCCACCGGCTTCGACGCCGATGAGTTTCACGGATGAATCGGCGGCGAATGGGGCGAAAATTCCGGCGGCGTTGCTGCCTCCGCCGACGCAAGCCAGGATGTAATCGGGCAACTGGCCTTCGATTTGAAGACACTGTTGCCGTGCCTCGCGGCCAATCACGGATTGGAAATCCCGCACAATCATGGGGAATGGGTGAGGCCCGACGACGCTGCCGATGATGTAATGCGTGTGGGCGACGGAGCCCATCCAGTCGCGCATGGCCTGGTTGGTAGCGTCCTTCAGCGTTTTGCTGCCACTGGTGACTTCGATCACTTTGGCGCCCATGAGGCGCATGCGAAAGACGTTGAGGCTTTGGCGGCGGATGTCTTCGGCGCCCATGTAGACGTCGCATTGCAGGCCGAAGAGGGCGGCGGCGGTGGCGGCGGCGACGCCGTGCTGGCCCGCGCCGGTTTCGGCGATGACGCGCTTTTTGCCCATTCGAAGGGCCAAAAGGGCCTGGCCGAGGGTGTTGTTGATTTTGTGGGCGCCGGTGTGGTTCAGGTCTTCGCGCTTGAGATAGATTTTAGCGCCGCCAAAATGTTGCGTCAGCCGACGGGCAAAATAGAGGCTCGTGGGGCGGCCGACGAAATCGCGAAGGTAATCGTCGAGTTCGCGCTGGAAGCCGGAATCGGATTTGGCCTTGGCGTATTCGGCTTGGAGTTGGCGGAGGGCGGCGATGAGAGTTTCGGGAACGTAGACGCCGCCGTAGGGGCCGAAATGGCCGGAAGCGTCGGGTAAGATTGGGGGGGAAGCGGCTTGGGTCATCAGCGGTATGGTAGGGATGGTCGCCACATGTGGCAATGACATTTTGGCGGCGCCTAGTAGTTTATAATGTGTATGATGCACATAATGGAAGTAACCATGCGATATCCAATTGTTATTCACAAAGACAAGAAGAGCGACTATGGCGTGACGGTGCCGGACCTGCCCGGTTGTTTCTCGGGCGGGTCAACGATGGATGAGGCGATGGCGATGGAGCGGGAAGCGATTGAGCTGCATATCGAAGGGCTCATCGACGAGGGAATGCCGATTCCCGGTCCCACGGCCATTGGACGTCTGCGACGGAACGCCGATTATGCCGGCGGAATCTGGGCGGTTGTGGAGATAGGGAAACCCCCGCAAAGCGGGGGGCTAACGGACTGGAAATGACGATGATCTACCGTCCGTTAGGCGGTTTACCCGCGCGTTCGAATCGTGATGTGGGCTGTGGGCAATGAATATTGTCAAGGCAACCGAACGGTTTGAAGCGTTCTTGACGCAGCATGGGGAGATGTTGCCTGAAGATCTGGCGATCAAGCACCGGCGGATGGCGGAAGGGGAATTCGCGTTTTTGCGGGCGACGTTTTATCGGTGGTCGCAATTATTTCCGGTGATTTGCGCTGAGTTGGCGGATGCGCCGCGCGTGCTGGGCGTCGGGGATCTGCACGTCGAGAACTTCGGAACGTGGCGGGATGACGATGGGCGGCTGGTTTGGGGGATCAATGATTTTGACGAAGCGTGCAAGCTGCCGTATCCCGCGGACCTGGTGAGATTGGCGGTGAGCGCGGCGCTGGCGGTGGAGTCGTCGCGTTTAGACATGGACCCGGGCGGCGTTTGCGAGGCGATCCTTGATGGATACATGCAGGGAATTTCAGGCGAGGGCGATCCGTTTGTACTGGCGGAAAGGCATCACTGGCTGGGAGCGTTGGCGAGCGAAGCGCTGAAAGAGCCGGCGAAATTCTGGAACAATCTTCAGGCCATGCCCGTGTTGAGAAATCGCCCCCCAGCCGGCGCGATCAAGGGGATCGAAATGATGCTTCCGGAGCGGAAGCTCCCGTATCGCCTGGTGCGGCGGGTGGCGGGAATGGGGAGCCTGGGCAAGCCGCGGATCGTCGCGCTGGCCGAATGGCACGGATCGACGATCGCGCGGGAGGCGAAGGCGATCACGCCGTCGGCGTGGTACTGGGCGGCCAAGGCGTCAACCGTCGAATTGTTTTACGAGGCGATTCTGGAGCGCGCGGTGCGATGCCGCGATCCCTGGGTTGGGGTTCGGGGGAAGTGGTTGATTCGCCGCCTAGCGCCGGATTGCGGGCGGGTGGAGTTGGCCACCCTGGCGAAATCCGTGGAGGCGAGCCATCTGCTGCGAGCGATGGGCCTGGAAACGGCCAATATTCATCTCGGTTCACCGAAGGCGGTCAAAGAAATTCGCCGGGATTTGCGAAGGAGGAAGCAGGGCTGGCTGCACGTGGCGGCCAAAGCGATGGCGGAAGCATTGCGGGAGGATTGGAAGCTCTGGAGAGAGACGGGCGGTTTGGGAAAGTGAAGGTCCGGCTCAGGTATGCAGGGCGACGTGGGACCACATGCCGCCGTTGTAGTTTTCCAGGCCGCAAAGGGCGTCGAAGCGGAGGATTTCCTTGCGGAGGCCATTCAGGGAGTCGTCGGCGGTTTCGTTTTCGGTGCGGATGGCTTTCCAGGTGCTCCTGAGCTTGTCGAAGAGGACATCGAGTTGGGTGTTTTCAACCGCGCGCATCCAGAACTTGGCTTTGAAGTGTTCGATGCTGAAATTGAGGATTTCATCCTGCGCGGCAGAAATGGTCTTTTGAATTCTGGCCCTGTCGTGTTCGGCGAGAGTGGGATCTGTCTCCTGTGCCAGACGTTCGCGGGCGGACAGGACGGCCGAGAGTGAACAATAGGCACGGGCCAGGGGGCCGCGTATGTTCATGAGGTTGGAAAACCGCCAGCTATTTTTTTGCCAGCGGTATACAAAGAGGAAGGCAACGGAGACTTGAAGGATGGCAATGACCAGTTGAACAACGATTCCAATGATGAACATTGTGGTTGGGCTCATAGTCACCAGCGTCCAAATGAATGAGTTGGGTCGAATGCCAATTGCCATCGACCGGGGTTGAAGATTGGGCTGCGCCAATATACCAGAGTTTCGGCGGATGATGCCAGTTTTTGGCATGCAGGCAGAGGGATTTTCCGGGATTTGACAATCGCGGATCGGCATTGTCTCATCACGACGTCACACGCGAAGGAGATTGAAGCATGGCGCGTCCCGTAACGTTGTTCACCGGCCAATGGGCCGATCTGAAATTTGAGCAGATTTGCGAAAAGGCGAAAAAGTTCGGGTATGACGGGCTGGAATTGGCTTGTTGGGGGGATCATTTTGACGTGCAGGCGGCGCTGGCGGACAAGAACTATTGCAAGGGCCGATGGGAAATTCTCGGGCGGTTTGGCCTTCGCGCTTATGCGATCAGCGCGCACCTTGTCGGCCAAGCGGTATGCGATCAAATTGACGAGCGACACAAGCAGATTTTGCCGCCGGAGGTGTGGGGGGATGGGGACGCCGAAGGCGTGCGGAAGCGGGCGGCGAGGCGGATGATCGACACGGCCAAGGCGTGCCGGAAGTTTATCGATGCGGCACCCGTGCCGTCGCCCGCTCCGACGGGATTTGGCGCGGTGGTTAACGGGTTTACGGGGTCGAGCATCTGGCACAGCATTTACGCGTTTCCGCCAACGGACCAGGAATACTGGCAAAAGGGTTTTGATGATTTTGCCAAACGATGGCTGCCGATTTTGGATGCGTTCGACAAGTTGGACGTGAATTTCGGGCTGGAGGTTCATCCAACGGAGATCGCGTTCGACATTGCCAGCGCCCAGCGGGCGATCGAAGCGGTGAAGGGGCATAAGCGATTTGGATTCAATTACGATCCGTCGCATCTGGGGTATCAGGGGGTTGATTACGTGAAATTCATCCGCACGTTCGGCAAGCGGATTTATCACGTTCACATGAAGGACGCATGGTGGGGGCATGGGGATGGGACGGTGGGCGTCTTCGGGGGTCACACGACGTTTGCCGATCCGCGGCGTTACTGGGATTTCCGAAGTCTTGGGCATGGGGACGTGAATTTTGAAGAGATCGTCGTGGCGTTAAACGACGTGGGATATCGGGGTCCGTTGAGCGTGGAATGGGAAGATAGCCGGATGGACCGCGAGCACGGCGCGACGGAGGCGGCGGCGTTCGTGAAGCGCATTGACTTCACGCCGTCGGCGATCGCGTTTGACGCACAGTTTGAGCGGTAATTCGGGAGGATCAATTGAACCGCAGAGATCGCTGAAAACGCGGAGAAGAAAGTTTGCCACAGATGTCAATCAGATGGACACAGATAAAATGCAAAGCAGAAGAGCTCACGCAGAGGCGCAAAGGCGCAAAGGGAAAACTCTGCGCCTTTGCGCCTCTGCGTGAGATTCTCCCTTTGATTTATCCGCGTCCATCTGATTTTTATCTGTGGCAATTGCTCTTCTCCGCGATCTCTGTGGTGAAAAATCCGGGTTCGGTGGGGCTATGAAAGTTAGATTGAGGATGTTCGCCATCTTGCGAGAGCGCAGCGGTGTTTCGGAGATGGAGCTGGAGCTGGCTGAGGGGGCGACGGTTGCGGATGCGATTGAGGAAGTGGCCAAGAGGTTCGGGCCGGTGGCGGGACTGCTGCCGCGGGCTTTGGCTGCCGTGAACCTTGTTTTTGCCAAGCCCGGCACTCGCCTGGATGATGGGGACGAACTGGCATTGATCCCACCGGTGAGCGGAGGGTAAAGCCGTGCATGAGCGATCCGACGTTGTGGAATTGCGGTCATCGGCGCTGGACGTGGCGGCGGCGGTGGCGGCGGCTGGGGATGCCGGAGGCGGGGCGATCGCGATGTTTCTGGGCACGACCCGGCAGGAAACGCGCGAGGATGGGCGGAAGCTGATGGGGCTGGAATATGAAGCATATTGCGAGATGGCCGAGGCGCAGATGCATCGGCTGGCGGAGGAGGCGAGGCGGCGCTGGCCCATCTGCCGGTTGGTCATGCTCCACCGGATCGGCCGGGTGGACGTGGGGCAACCGTCGGTGCTGATTGCGGTATCGACGCCGCATCGCGCCCAGGGGTTTGAGGCCTGCCGGTTTCTTATCGATCAGTTGAAGTCGGAGGCGACGATCTGGAAAAAGGAAATTTGGGGAGATGGAAGCTCGAGTTGGGTGGGGATGGAACGCGATTGACTTTATTGGCGATCCCTCTAACCTTCCCACATGCTATTTCAGCTTGTGCAGACGGTGTACTGGCTGGCGCTTTCGGTGTGGTTCGGCGGGGCGATGTTCATCGGCGTGGCGGTGCAGGTGATTCACCGCACCGTGCGCGAGAACAATCCGGTGCTTCCGCACGTCCTGAGCGTCAACCTGGAAGGGCAACATTCGACGCTGCTGGGGGGAACCATCGTCGGAAATCTGATCGCGGCGCTGGCCAGAATTGAATTGGCATGCGCGGCGATTCTGTTTCTGGCGATGGGATCGCAATGGTTTCTCATCGATCTGTCGGATACGTGGGTCAAGGCATCGGCGTTTGTACGGACGGCGCTTTTTCTGGCGGCGACGGCGACGGTGGCATACGACGGCTGGGTTCTTTGGCCGAGGATCAGAAAAACGCGGCAGACGTTCATCGACAACGCGGATGATCCGGAAAAGGCGAATCCCGCCAGCGAGCGGCTGGACCGGCTCCAGCAGGACAGCGAAACGCTGCTGATGATACTGGTGTTTCTGCTGCTCGGGATCATTTTATTCAGCGGGAACATTTACCGCCCGATCACTTTCCGCAGCGGCGGCTGATTCATCTGCCATGGCCAAGACGACGAACAAGAAGCTCGACCGGCGTCGAAGGGTTGCGGAGATTCTGCCGATCCTGAAGCGGACGTATCCCAACGCCAAATGCACATTGGACCATCGAACGCCGCTGCAATTGTTGGTGGCGACGATCCTATCGGCCCAGTGCACGGATGAGCGGGTGAATGTGGTGACGAAGGGGTTGTTTCGAAAATATAAAAGTCCCGCCGATTTCGCGAACTCGCCGGAAGGGGAACTGGAGAAGGACATTCAGTCAACGGGGTTCTTTCGCAACAAGGCCAAGAGCATCCGCGCGATGGCGGCGTCGCTGGTGGAAAATTATGGAGGCCGGGTTCCGCAGACGATGGAGGAATTGACGTCGCTGGCGGGGGTGGGGCGAAAGACGGCGAATGTCGTTCTGGGCAACGCGTTTGGGCAGAACGTGGGGGTTGTGGTGGATACTCACGTTACGCGGCTTAGTCAGCGGTTGGACCTGACGAGTCATTCCAAGCCGGAAGAGATCGAGCGCGATCTGATGGAACTGGTGCCGCGGGAGGAGTGGACGCTGTGGTCGCATTTGCTGATTCATCATGGACGGGCGATTTGCCAGGCGCGGCGGCCGGAATGTGAAAGATGTCCGATTTGCAAAGAGTGCCCGACGGGCCCCAAAATCATGGCGGAGCGTGCGGGAGAATGAAGTGGCCATGCGTTTGGCGGAACTGTTTTATTCGATCCAGGGGGAAGGGAAGCTGATGGGAATGCCATCGGTGTTTGTGCGCGCTAGCGGGTGTAATCTGCGGTGCGTATGGTGCGACACGCCATACGCGAGCTGGCAGCCGGAAGGCGAGGATGCGCCGGTCGCGGCGATCGTGGATCGCGCTAGGCAATTCCCGGCGCGCCACGTGGTGATTACGGGGGGGGAGCCGATGATCATGCCCGATCTGCCGGAGTTGTGCGACGAGTTGAAACGCCGTGACTATCACGTCACGATTGAAACGGCGGCGACGGTTTTTGCGCCGGTCAAGCTTGATTTGGCGAGTTTGTCTCCGAAGCTCTCGAATTCGACGCCGAGGACACGGGAGGGGGGCCGGTTTGCGCGGGCGCATGAGCAAAACCGGCTGAACGTGGGGGCGATTCAGCAGTTCATCGATGGCTCGCCGGAATTCCAGCTGAAGTTTGTGGTCTGCGATCCAGCGGACATGGGAGAAATACACGATTTGCTGGGGAAGCTGAGGGGGTGGTCGGCGGGCGACGTGCTGTTGATGCCGGAGGGGACGACGCAAACCATGCTCGATTCCCGAGCCGGCTGGATGAGCGAAACCTGCAAGAAAGAGGGATTTCGTTTCTGTCCGCGGTTGCAGGTGATGCTCTACGGCAATGTCCGGGGGACTTGACGGTTAATCCTCTTCAAGGATGGAGACCGGCTGGCGTCCGGCGAATCCAGTCTGGATCTCGTGCCAGAATTCCACCGCTTCCTCGCCCAGCTTCCAGCAGAGGCAGACATCATGGCCGCGGTGCCGGCCGATGAAATCGACGAGCCCCATTTGGAAGTCCTTCAGATCGCAACCGACTTCATGCAGTTCTTCCACGTAATTCTGGAGATGCTCAACAACGAGGTCGAGCTTGGCCTGAATCGCGGGCTGATCCTTGTGCTTGGCGGTTTCAAGGGAGGTTTGCAGGAGAGTGATGTTCTCGTGTGTCTTGACGATGTCGGAAACGATCCGGCGAACAAGGGGCAGCGAACGATTTGCCTCGGCGAGTTTGAATCGCTTGGTGGCGCGAGAAGGCGACACAGATTTTGGGGTTGTGAAACGCGGACCAGCCATCGACAAAGACCGCCTTTCTCTCCTGGGCGATGAACATCTCCCGCAGGCGCGTGCGGAGGGCATCAACCCTTGTCGCACTGGCGGGGGCGCGTCGGCTACGCGAAACCTAAGCGATTATGATCGCTCTTCAGCCGGTGTCAACCTGTGAAGCAACCGGCATTTCTCTTTGGTCCAGTTGGATTGAGTAAATGGGAAAACCCTAACGGGACGTGCGGGGAAAGTGCGGGTGGGGCTGGCTGGTTGGGGGGGCACTCGTCCGTTCAAGCGGGTATCGCGCGGAGATGCAATCGCCTGATCCCGGCATTGGCGGCATTGCTGGGTCCGATACCTCTTCCGGTTTGCCGGGCCGTTCTGGGGTTGGGGTCTGGCGAAAAAAAGATTTAAGAAAATTCGCGGATTTTTGGAAAACACGTCCAAAACTTTCACCTCCCGGCTCTAAATATGGCATTAATATATCTCTTGCACTCCCCCTCGATATGTGGTAGAGTACCGGCATGAACAAGAGAATTAGCAGTCCGAAAACCCTGCTGGAAGCCATTGAATTCTTTGCCGATCCGCACCACGCCCACGAGTTTATGATCCAACTCCGGTGGCCGGATGGCAAGGTCTGCTGCCCCACCTGTGGCAGTACCCGCGTCCGTTACATCCAAACCCGCCGTCAATGGGAATGCCGCGAAGAACACGCCAAGCGCCGGTTCTCACTCAAGACCGGGACGATCATGGAGGAAAGCCCGTTGCCACTGAAGAAGTGGCTTGCCGCCCTGTGGATGGAAATCAACGCCAAGAATTCGATTAGCAGTTACGAGATTCACCGTTCGCTAGGCGTCACCCAAAAGACGGCGTGGTTTATGCTTCACCGTATCCGTATCGCGGTCAAAGACAAAAGCGTGGAAAAGATCGGCGGCAACGGCGAAATCGTCGAAGCGGACGAAACGGCAATCGGGGGGCTTGCCTACAACATGCACAAAGCCAAGCGCGAGGCAAAAATCACCGGCCGAGGAATGTCGGGCAAATCAATTGTCATGGGCCTGCTGCAACGGCATGGCAAAGACACTCCGGTCAGCCAAATCGACACGCACGTTTTGCCGGACACCAAACACGACACGATGCGAGACATTATCCACAAGGCGGTTGCGCCGGGTACGGAAATGCACACGGACGCCTATCAGGCATACCGGACGCTTGGCCCGGACTTCATCCACAAGTTCATCGACCACCATGAAACCTACGTCAAAGACCACGTTCACACCAATGGCCTTGAGAATTTCTGGTCGTTGTTCAAGCGGTGCATCAAGGGGACACATATTTCGGTCGAGCCGTTCCACCTTGCGGCCTATCTGGACTCGGAAGGATTCCGGTTCAATTACCGCGACATGAACGATGGGGGGCGATTCGGACTAGCGGTCAAGCGCATCATCGGGAAGCGTTTGACCTACAAGGCGCTAATCGGCGCACCGGAGGAATATGCAGGAAACGACAAGGGCGCGGCAAACGATGGTCCGCTTAATTAGTGGGCTCCGCTATTCACGAAAGCCGCAATGTCGTCTTCGTAATTCTGCACACCGAATTTAATCTCTGTTGAGGCAAGCTGAAGGCGATCAAGATGGTGCTCGCCCAGCTTGGCATCGGGATCGACGATTGACATTGTGGGGACGTAGATATTGTGCGTCCGAAGAAATCCCGCTATGGCCGAAATCAGTGTTGCCTTTTCCGATGTCAAAACATGAAACAAATGACGCGCTTCGCCGAGTCCATTTAGCCGATAATCGACCGGGAAACTAGATTTTCTGTCGAATTGTTGATCCGTCCAGTGCCTAAGAATTTGTCGGCCTTGGCGCAATCTTAGGTTCAAAATGCTCTCAATCTGCATTGGCAACGTTGATCGTTGTCGCGGCTGAATATCATATTCAAGGGTAGAGATACGGCTTAAAGCTTCACAAAAGGCCAAACAATCCCTTCCGACCGTTTTGTCGGTAAATCGCTTGAGGAATTCGCCCTCGCGTTGGAGTAAGCCATAGGCATTGCACATTGTTCCAATCCATCTCTGCGAGCTATAACCGAAAGTCGTGGATGGTTGGCGGCTGAATAAAAGCGGCGTACCTTCGGTGGATCGTGCTTAGCGGTTCACCAGCGTCCCACGCGGGACAGAAAAGGATACGCCTCATGGAC
>JBEKEC010000028.1:0-67809 GCA_050014015.1 Tepidisphaeraceae bacterium | reverse complement strand
ATCCGGCGCGCAATCCGTTTTGTCGCTGCGTTCCGCATGGCTCAACGACCAATGGGAGGAATTTTGGAGTCAACGCCCTCTGGCGGCGTAAGAACCCACCTACTTTGATGGCTCAGACCCGCTGGATATTCCGGCAATGTCCTTACTTGGCCGATCACGAGGCCTATGATATGATGTCAGGGAAGCCTTAAATAGATAAATCGGCTCCCGGCAGATATTTGAAGTCCTCGGATGACTAAATAAAGGGCAGCTCGGCCGACGGCCGGGAGACCCGTTAACGAGTAAGCCGACGCAGTTGAACACCGCTGGTGTTCGTTTGCGTCGGCTTTTTTTTGTTTCGTCGAAGCATCGTTTCTCAATGGCCCATGTTGCGTGGCTGGATCGCGCGGGGACCATGAATGGTACGGCAAAAATGAAAGGACGGTTGCCATGCTCTGGACTCTTGCACTCATACTTTTGGTGTTGTGGCTGCTCGGAATCGTCACCTCTTACACGGCCGGTGGGTTGATCCACATCCTGCTGGTGGTGGCCCTGGTCGTTGTAGTGGTTCGTCTTCTCCAGGGCCGCAGACCAGTATAGGCCCGGGCAGACCCGGCATTTGATCGCGAGAGTGGCGGATGATGATCCGCGCTCTATTGATACAAAGCATCAGTTTCGGTCGTGCGGAACCGTGGCGCAACGGAGAGGTGTCATATGGTCAATTCACTTGCTCCAGTCCAAGACGTCGAGTTGCCGGCTCCGGCCGTCGAAGACCTGACCCCACGCAAGCGGGCGGAAGAAGCCGTGCTCAAAGCCGGGGCGTTGCAGAGCGCGATCTTCAGCAGCGCCAACTTCTCGAGCATCGCCACCGACGAGAAGGGCGTCATTCAAATCTTCAACGTCGGCGCCGAACGCATGCTGGGCTATACGGCCGCCGAAGTGATGAACAAGATTACCCCGGCCGACATTTCTGATCCGCAGGAAGTGATTACGCGCGCCAAAGCCTTGAGCGCCGAGCTTGGGACGACGATCACTCCGGGCTTTGAGGCATTGGTTTTCAAGGCCTCGCGTGGGATAGAGGACATCTACGAATTGACCTACATCCGCAAGGATGGCAGCCGTTTCCCGGCCATCGTGTCGGTCACGGCGCTGCGTGACGCACAAGAGGGAATCATCGGTTATCTGTTGATCGGCACCGACAATACCGCACGCAAGCAGGTGGAAGCCGAGCGCATGCTGCTCGATCAGCGCGTGCGCGATCAGCAGTTTTACACGCGCTCGCTGATTGAATCCAACATTGATGCCCTGATCGCCACCGATCCGCGTGGCATCATTACCGACGTGAACAAGCAGATGGAGGCCCTCACTGGATGCACGCGCGACGAGCTGATCGGCGCTCCGTTTAAGGATTACTTCACCAACCCGGAGCGAGCCGACGCCGGCATCAAGCGGGCGCTTGCCGAAGGCAAACTCACCGACTATGAACTCACCGCGCGCGCCCGGGACGGCAAGGAAACCGTGGTGTCCTACAACGCGACCACGTTTTACGACCGCGACCGGAAGCTCCAGGGAGTGTTTGCCGCCGCCCGCGACATCACCGAACGCAAACGCTACGAGCAATCGTTGCAGCAGGCCAACCGTGCCAAGAGCGTCTTCCTGGCCAACATGTCCCACGAAATCCGCACGCCCATGAACGCCATCCTCGGGTTCTCCCAGTTGATGCTCCGCGACCAGGACCTCACTGCCCGGCAATGCCAGTATCTGGGAACCATCAACCGTAGCGGCGAGCATCTGCTTGCCCTGATCAACGACATTCTGGAGATGTCCAAGATCGAAGCGGGCCGCACGACCCTGAATCTCTCCACGTTCGACCTGCCCGTCCTGCTCAAAGACCTGGAGATGATGTTCCGCGTCCGCACGGACGAGAAAAAGTTATCGTTCTCGGTGGAGATGATCGGCGATGTCCCCCAATACATCGTGACCGACATCAACAAGCTGCGTCAGGTCTTCATCAACCTGCTGGGCAATGCCGTCAAGTTTACCGAGCAGGGCGGGATCGGCTTACGCGTGCGCGCGGACCGTGAGGGCGCGAAGGGATCTTTTCTCCGCGTCGAAATCGAGGACACGGGCCCGGGCATTTCGCCGGACGAACTGGACAAGTTGTTCCGCCATTTCGAGCAGACCAAGACCGGGCGAGAGACCGGGAGCGGGACTGGCCTGGGCTTGGCCATCAGTCAGGAGTTTGTTCGCCTGATGGGAGGAACGGTCACGGTAAACAGCCAGGTTGGCAAAGGCAGCGTTTTCGCAATTCGTCTGCCTTTGAAGGAGGGGGACGCCCAGGCGGTTCAGGCAAAAGACAAGCCGCGGCACGTACTGAAACTCCAGCCCGGGCAGGCAACCTGCCGGGTGCTGATTGCCGACGACACTGTCGATAACCGCCAGCTGCTGGAGCAGCTTCTAGCCCCCGTCGGTTTCGAGATCCGGCTGGCGGCCAACGGTGTGGAAGCGATCCATGAGTTTGAGGAATGGCGACCCCATCTGATCCTGATGGATTTCCGCATGCCGGTGATGGACGGCCATGAGGCGATCCGCCGGATCCGCGCCATGCCCGGCGGCGATAAGCCCAAGATTATCGCGGTGACGGCCAGTGCGATGGATGAAAACCGCCAGGAGTTGATGGGGATCGGCGCCGACGATTTTATCAGCAAGCCGTTCAGGGATGCAGAGCTATTCCAGAAGATTCATGCCCACGTGGGAGTGCAATACGTTTACGCCGAGGATCCCGCCGCCGCGGCCCAGGAGGAACCTGCCGATCTCACACCCGAGTCCTTGGCGGGCTGGCCGCAAGACCTCCTCCACTCGATGCGTGAAGCGGTCATCACGGCAGACCTGGACCAGTTCCTGGCGAAGATTCACGAGGTTGAAGCCCACGATCCCCGCATTGCTCTAGGGCTGCGCCGCCTGGCCGAAGGTTTCCAATACCAGAAACTTCTTGATTTATTAAGCACGCGGGACCTCCATTGAATCCTGAGAAGCCCAATAGCAGTGCCGGGCGACCCGCCAGCATCTTGGTAGTGGACGACACTCCCGCCAATCTCCAGGTGCTGGCCGGCATGCTCAAGGACCGCGGGTATAAGGTCCGTCCCGTTCCCAGCGGCAAGCTGGCGCTTCAGGCGGCGCGACGTGATCCCCCGGACTTGATCCTGCTGGACATCAATATGCCGGAGATGAACGGCTACGAAGTGTGCGAACAACTCAAAGCCGACGACAAGCTCAAGGGGATTCCCGTCATCTTCATCAGCGCTCTCACCGAGCCGCTGGACAAGGTGAAGGCCTTTGCCCTCGGCGGAGTGGATTACCTCACCAAGCCATTTCAGATGGAAGAATTGCACGCCCGCGTCGAAACGCACCTGAAACTCCGACGCTTGCAAATCGACCTGGAGGAATACAGCCGCCATCTCGAATTGGCACGCGAGCGGCTTAAGCTCGACTTGGAGATGGCCCGCGGAGTCCAGCGCGGCATCCTGCCGCTGAAGCTCCCCGAAGTCCCGGGCTACGAGTTCTTTGCCCACTACGAGCCGGCCTATGAGGTCGGCGGCGATTATTACGACTTCATCCCCTTGCCGCGGCAGCGCATGGCCGTCCTGGTCGGGGACGTGGCCGGCAAGGGGGTGGCGGCGGCTCTTCTCATGGCCAAGCTCAGCGCCGATGCCCGGTTCTGCATGCTGACGGAGCCCGATCCCGCGGCCGCCTTCACCAGGCTCAACTCTTTGATGAACCAGTTGGGACTCGCGGGCCGGTTCGTCACCCTGCTGGCCGCCATCCTCGATCCAGAGAGCCATACCGTAACGCTGGTCAACGCCGGACATCCGCCTCCCCTGATTTACCACCGTGCCACGCGCACCGTGGGAGAGGCGATCAGCAGCAAGGCGGCCGGCCTTCCCCTCGGCGTCTCCGACGGCATCAAATACCCCTCGTGCCAGGTTCACCTGGAGCCGGGCGACAGCATCCTGGCGTTCACCGATGGCGTCACTGAGGCCATGAACCTCCAAGACCTCCAACTCGAAACGAAAGGGGTGCATGCCGCCGTGCAAGGGGGAACCTACTCCCCCCGCCTGCTGGTGGAGCAGGTGGTCAAGGCCGTCAAGCAATTCACCGCCGGCCGCAGCCAGAATGACGACATTTCCCTGGTAGGCTTCGGGAGAACGGTTTAATGCGGCATCTCCCGCCCGAAGTTTTGGCAAACCGGGTGTGCCCGAACATCCGGGCAATAAGAACCGGCCGGAGGACCGGCCGGCTCGATTTCGAAAGTGAGCCGGCCGGTCCCCCGGCCGGTCTTCGGCACCCGGAAGTTTGGGCAGACCCGGCAAACCGATACCAAGCCATTGTCTTGCTCATCGCAGATACCGCGGATATTCTTTGAAAAGCAGGTTCCCGTAGCTCAATTGGACAGAGCGTCGGCCTCCGGAGCCGAAGGTTATAGGTTCGAGCCCTATCGGGAACGATTTGGATTGTCGAAGGCTTGCGCGTTTGGCCTTTTTCGGTCCGAGCCGCATCAGATATCGATGATGATCTTCACGACTTTCGGAGCATATCGCGCATTGAGCGCAAACGCCTCGGCCGCTTTTTCCAGCGGGAATCGCTGACTGATAAGGCTTGCCATGTCAATCCGGCCGCGGCGATGCAGATCGATGGCTCGCGAATAGACGTGCTTCATCCGCCGGACTAGGTAGATGCTCAGGCCCTTGCGGCGGGCGACGGAGTGACGCAGCGTCAGGCGATCGTCGCCGGGGATTCCCACCAGAACCAGGCGGCCGCCCTGGCGGGCCATGTCGGCGGCTTGCTGGATGGATTGGTCAGCCCAGGCGGCTTCGATGGCGATGTCCACGCCGCGTCCGCCGGTCGCCGAGATCACCGCCGCGGCGGGATCGGTCTGATCGCAGTTGACGGGGATCGCGCCGAGCTTCTCGGCCAGTTCCAGGCGCCAGGCGAATTTGTCGGTGACGTAAATGGGAGTTGCTCCGGCGAGCCGGGCGGCTTGGAGAATGCACAGTCCGATCGGCCCCGCGCCCAGAATGGCCACGCTGTTGCCAACCCGGATTTTCGCCAGGTCGATCGCGTGAAGCGCGACGCCGAAGGTTTCGAGCAGCGCGCCAACCCCAAAGTCCGTCTTGTCCGGCAATACGAAACAAGTGGATGCCGGAACGAGCATCCGCTCGCGCAAAGCCCCATCATCGGGCCAGAGTCCGGCAAAGTGGAGGTCCAGGCAGAGGTTTGGATGCCCCATGCGGCAAAGTTCGCACTGGTGACAGGGCTGAGCTGGATCGACGGCGACGGCCTCGCCGGCAACGAGCGGCTGGCCATTCCCATCGACCGCACCATCGCCCACGGCCTCGACGACAGCGGCGAATTCGTGGCCCAGCACCAGCGGGCTTTGCAGGATCGTCGTACCGATCCGGCCATCCTGGTACGTGTGAAGATCGCTGCCGCAAATCCCCACCGCCTTCACGCGGATCAGGGCTTGTCCGGGCGCGGGGTCGGCGGGGCTGGGGATCTCTTCCAGTCGAAGGTCGGCCGGGCCGTGGAGTCGAACGCCGCGCATGCGAATATTCTGCCAGAATTGCGCGTGCCGGTCACGCACGGCTGGTCCCTATCGCAGCGCCGCCGCGATATTCCCGCCATCCACGGTCGTCACGTCCGCCGTCGTCTTCAAGGCGAGGGCATGATGCAGAAAAGCTTGCGCCACGTCCTGCGCCGTCACCTCGCTCATCAGCAGATTGCCGGCCATGTAGTCCTGTTCGGACATCCCGCGCGCCGCGGAGCGCGCCCAAAACGCTGGCGAGGGCGGCGGGGGAAGCCATCATGGAAAGAAGCGAACCGGCGGCACTCCCACGACGACGAACTCAGGTTGGACCGCCGAAGCCATCAACGCCACGGACTGGACCGAATCGATGGGATATCCCGCCCTTGCAGAACCCGCTAATCCGACTTGGCAACAGTACACACGCATGACCCATACGCAGGTCTTCCCCAACGGCCCGATCAAGGTGAATGGGTATTATCTGGATTACACCTTCAACTCCGATAGCGACACCGTGTCCTTCCCCGCCGGCCCGGTAATCCCAGGCGCGGGTCTGGGCGGTTTCTTCTTCACAGGCTCACCGGGCTCGACTTTTTTCGTTGCCGGTCCCGCCGATCCCGAGGGGACGGGGACGCTGTCACTGACACCCGGCAGTGTTGATACCTACTCCGGCACATCCGTTGACCTTCCGGAACCCGCCAGCCTCGGCCTCGTGGCCATTGCTGTTTGCGGCCTGAACTTGCGCCGCCGGCGGCGACAGATCGCCTAGCGGGATCATCAACCCGTTGCACCCCAACGCCTCCTGCAAGGTAACCGGCAACAGTTCCGGCGGAAACTCCCTGCAAATGCCGCCCGCACCCACGCCCACGAGCGGCGAACGTACTGGCCGATGCGAACATCATTCGCACCTTGCTCATAAAGCTGGCTCATACGGTCGGTCGTCTGTTGAACGCTTTGCGCCGCCAGGCCGATCAGCCCGGCAGGCCAGGGAATTAATCAGTCCCCGCCATCGCCTGTAAAAGACGGGTATTCTTCCCGCAGGCCGCCGCGTGTAAAATGCCGCCTTGCCAAACGTTTTTCGATATCAATTTGCGGGCGGCGCGATGTCCGTGGCATACAAGCCCGCGTTTGGGGCGATTACAATCGCAATCGCCTTTCTTGCATTCAACCTCGCGCAAATCGGCCGCTATGGCCTGAGCTATGACGAACCGTCGGGCATGGAAAGGGGACGCCAAACCGTTGCTTTGGTCGCCGGAATGATTTGGCCGGCTACCGAAGCCAAAAGCGATTTCGCGCCTGGCACGCTTCACAATCATCCGTCGTTCTATGCGACCTGCAATTACGGCGTGTCGCGCGTACTAACCAAATACTTTGGCTGGAAACCAATACCCGCGGGACATTTCCTCAATCTGCTGACCGCCAGCGCCGGACTGCTCGTGCTGTTCTATCTCGGAAAACTTCTGTTCAATCCGGTGGTGGGACTGGTTGCCGAGGTTTTCATGGTGTTTTTTCCGCGCTTCATCGCCCACGCCCATTTCAATGCCAAGGACGTTCCGGTGATGGTATTGGGCACGCTGGCTCTGCTGCTGTTGAATCTGGCCGCCCGTCGCGGTCAAACCCGATACTGGATTCTGGCCGGATTGGGATTTGCTCTGGCCGTCACCGCGAAACTGGACGGACTTTTCCTGCTGCCGATTTTTCTGATCCCGTGGCTCACCAGAAGTCTGCGCGGCGACCATCGGTTTTCCGACCTTCGTAAACTGGGATGGTTCATCTGCTCCTCCACGTTATTCATCTATCTGTTCTGGCCCGAACTGTGGAGGGATCCGCTGCATCTGTTCCATTCCGTCTCGGATTTTGCCGGGGATTTCAGGACCACACAGTTATCGTATCTCGGCCACAAATATCCGATGAATCATCTTCCCTGGCATTATATTCCCATGCAGCTCATCGCGGTCACGCCGCTGATTCTGCTTGCAACAATGTGCGCGGGATCGCTTTGTTCGCTGCGAAGCCTGCTCAAGGTGGATCATGCCTTCGAACACGGACTCCTGTGGTGCTGGATTTTGTTCCCGGCGCTGCCGCGGATGTTGCCCGGCATCGTCAGGTATGAAGGGATGCGGCATGTTTTTCTCATCGTGCCCGCCTTGGCCATAATGGCCGGGTTCGCCGTGGACGAATTGCTCACGCGCTGGAAAGGCCAGATGAGCTACAAGCTGGCTCCGGCTGTCTTTTGTGCCGCGATTGCATGGTCGGGTTGGCAAGTCATGCAGTGTCATCCGTACGAGGGGTTTTATCTCAACGAACCCGTGCGAATGCTGATTCCGGGGCCGAAACTCCCCGATTATTTTGATTTCTATGGCTGGGGTTCGGTTTACACTCAGGGCGTCCAATGGCTCAATGCCCATGCGCCGCTCCATGCCACCGTTACGATGGCCGACAAAGCCACCCGCATGCTGCGTAATTACGGTCTTCGGAAAAGCCTCACACCGGTGTCGGACAGGGACAAAGCGGATTATGTCCTGGTCGGCTGCTGGCGCGGGGACGTGTTGCCCCAGTTTCATTCCCCGCCGGTGTTTTCCGTCCGCTGCTACGGCATCGACCTGCTTGGCGTCTATGCCCAGCACGGACAATAATCGTGTCCGATACATGGACCGTATCTTCTTTCTGATGTGGCCGGCAGGCGTAAGAATATCGCCCGCGATAACTTTCGGAATTCCCGCGACTGGTTGACCCCACTCCCTATCGCAGCGCCGCCGCGATATTCCCGCCATCCACGGTCGTCACGTCCGCCGTCGTCTTCAACGCCAGAGCATGATGCAGAAAAGCTTGCGCCACGTCCTGGGCCGTCACCTCGCGCATCAGCAGATTGCCGGCCATGTAGTCCTGTTCGGACATCCCGCGCGCCGCCGAGCGAGCGGCGATCATCTGGGGCGTCAGCAACCCTGATCGAACTCGATCGGCGTTGACCGCATTGGCGCGAATGCCGTCCCTGCCGTAATCCAGCGCATATTGCCGCACAAGAAAGAGCGTCGCCGCCTTGGGCAGCCCATAGGGCCCAAAATCCGCCCCCGGATTGACGGCCTGCTTGGAAACATTGAACAGCAACGCCCCGCCCGTTCCCTGTGCCAGCATGAGGCGCACCGCCGCCTGCGCGATTTTCTGATGCGCGAAGAAATTGATCTCGAAACTGCGGCGAAGGACCGCTTCATCGACTTCCCCGATTCGTCCCTGCCACGCCGCCCCCGCGTTGGATACGGCGATATCCACGCCCCCGAATCTCGCCGCCACCGCCTCGAACGCCGCCCCCACCGACGCCCCATCCGTCACGTCGCATCGAACGGCCAATGCCGCCCCGCCGATCCGCCGCGCCGCGGTCTGCGCCGCGGGCTCGTCCAGGTCGAGCAGCGCCACTTCCGCTCCGTTGTCCGCGAAAAGTTTCCCCGTCGCCGCCCCGATCGTCCCCCCGCCGCCGGTGATCGCCGCAATTTGTCCCGCCAGCGGCTTGGGAACGCTCTTCCCCAGCTTCGCCTGTTCCAGCGACCAATACTCCATGTCAAACAGATCATTTTCCGGCAGGGATTCAAACCGCCCGATCGCCTCGGCGTCGGTGATCGTCTGAACCGTCGATTCGGCGATATCCGCCGCGATGCGCGCATCCTTGGCATTATGCCCCAGCCCGAACAATCCCAACCCCGGAACCAGAACGACGCGAGGCATCGGATCGAGCTGCCGCTTGGGAGTCTTCTGCCTCCCATTCTGCCGCGCGAAATAAGCCTGGTATTCCGTCACGTAACGCTGAACTGCCGCGCGCAACTCTTCGGCGAACGACTTCGCCAGCGGCAGTGGAACAGGCGGCGCAATGAGCGGTCGATTCTTCGTGCGGATGGTGTGATCCGGCGTCACCACGCCCGACTGGCTATATCGCCCAAGCTCGCGTCCATTGACATATTGCAGAATGATCGGACTGGTTCGGAAATCCAGCACCATTCGCCGATATGCCCCCTGCGCCGATGGATCGGGAATGCTGCACGCTCCCCGCACGATCGGCGCAATCTGCGCCATCGGCGCAATCTGCGCCATCGGCGCAATCTGCGCCACCGGCGCGCTTTCCCGCGGCAAATCAGCCGCGACAAACACCTGCGTCTTTCCCGCCGGCCGCCGTTCCTCCGCCAGACTCACCAGGGCGATCATTCGCTCATAGGATTCCCGCGCCGTCTGGCCAAACGTGAAGATGCCATGATGCAGCAGGATCAATCCCTCCACCTGTGGCTGCGCTTCATAAACCTGTGCCGCCCGGATGGAAAGCGCAAACCCCGGCATCACGTACGGCACCAGCGCCGCCCGTTCCCCGTACACCTGGCGGCAGATGGTTTCACCCTCCGATTGATTGGCGATGCTCAGGACCGCGCTGGAATGCGTATGATCGATGAACTTATGCGGCAGGAAAGCGTGCAGAAGCGTCTCCACCGACGGCGTCGGCGCCGCGGGATCGACCAGGTTTGACCGCAGGATCGCGACCATTTCCTCATCGCCCAGCGCGGCCAAGGCCCGCGTTTTCCGCAGCGGCGCCAGCCGCACCGCCGGCAAACCCGCCGGCTCAATTTCCGCCATGTCCCAGCCGCTTCCCTTGACGTGAATCACTTCGATCGTCTCGCCCAGCAGATCGCGGCCAATGGTTTTAACCGATGTATTCCCCCCGCCATGCAGAACCAATTTCGGATCGCGCCCCAGCAATCGCGAGGTGTAAACGCGAAGCGCTAGATCCCGATTGACGCCCGCCGCGCCGTACTGGTCTACGCACCGCTGCGCGTCCTGATCGACCCATCCGCTACGCATGTTCCAACCCCCGCCGCTCGGGAAACAGTTCCGCCAGTCCCGCGCTCGACGCCGCGCAGACGCCGCGCTCCGTAATCAGCCCCGTGACCAGCCGGCCCGGAGTGACGTCGAATCCCCAATTCGCCGCCGGGCTGGATTCGGGCGTGAGCCGCACCGTCGCCATCGCCCCATCGGCGGTCATCCCGGAAATCCGCGTGACTTCCGCCGGGTCGCGCTCCTCGATCGGGATTTTTCCCCCGTCGCTTAGGCTCCAGTCGATCGACGGCGACGGAAGCGCCACGTAAAACGGCACACCATTATCCTTTGCCGCCAGCGCCTGAAGGTACGTCCCGATCTTATTTGCCAAGTCCCCATTGGCCGCCGTCCGGTCGCTCCCCACGATGCAGAGATCGACCTTTCCAATCCGCATGAGATGTCCCCCGGCACTATCCGCGATCACGGTATGTGGCACGCCATGCCGCCCCAGTTCCCACGCCGTCAGACTGGCCCCCTGGTTGCGCGGCCGCGTTTCATCGACCCACACGTGCACGTTGATCCCGGCATCATGCGCCGCGTAAATCGGCGCCGTCGCCGTGCCGACATCCACCGTCGCCAGCCATCCCGCGTTGCAATGCGTCAGGATTTGGATCGGACGATCCCCCCGCCGCCGCGCGTTCAGCAGCGCTAACCCATGCTTGCCGATCGCCTGGTTCATGGCCACGTCTTCATCGCAGATGAGCCCCGCCAGCCGCCATGCCGCCTTGGCCCGATCGCCCAGCTTCAGCGGCGCCAGTTCTCTGCGGCACCGGTCCAGCGCCCACCGGAGATTAACCGCCGTTGGCCGTGTCGCCGCCAGGAGTTGATCGGCCCGATGCAACGACGCATCTGACGGATCGGCCGCCACCGCCAGCGCCACCCCATACGCCGCCGCCGCTCCGATCAACGGAGCGCCGCGCACCCGCATGGTTCGGATTGCCTCCGCCACCTCTTCGGAAGATCGCAGCGAAAGCGTCACCAGCGCGTGCGGCAACCGCGTCTGGTCGATGATCCCCACGGCCGCCCCCGACTCAGGCCAGATGGTTCGCATTGGCACGCCGTCCACACGCATCGCCGACTCCTGCCCCTTCCACCCATAGTGATTCTCCAAGCCGCCGTCAAATTGAAGATCATTGTCATTTGTCATTGGTCCTTTGTCGTTTGCAAGATAATTCGGGATCGGCGATACCAATGACAAGTGACAAGTGACAAATGACCCTTTTCGTGGAGTCCCTTCATGAACCCCTACGGACATTTCGATGACACGGCCCGCGAGTACGTGATTACACGTCCCGATACGCCGTTGCCATGGATCAACTATTTGGGCTGCGAGGACTACTTCGGCATCATCTCCAACACCGCCGGCGGCTACTCGTTCTATCGCGATGCCCGCCTTCGCCGACTCATCCGCTATCGCTATAACGATGTCCCGCTCGACTCCAACGGGCGATACCTCTACGTCAGGGACAATGACACCGTCTGGAATCCCGGCTGGAAGCCCACCCGTGCCAAGCTCGATCGCTATGAGTGCCGCCACGGTCTTGGCTATACGCAGATCACGGGTGAAAGGAATGGCGTCGAGGTCGTCGTGCGCTACTTCGTGCCGCTGGGCCAGACCTGTGAAGTTTGGGACGTGCGAGTCAAGAACCGTGGCTCGTCAACCAAGACGCTCAAACTCTGGGGTTTCGTCGAATGGTGCCTGTGGGATGCCATGGACGATGCCGCCAACTTCCAGCGCAACTATTCCGTAGGCCAGGTGGAAGTCGAACCCCAGGTGATCTATCACGTCACGGAATACCGGGAGCGCCGCAACCACTTCGCCTACTTCGCCAGCAGCATGCCGACCGCCGGTTTCGATTCCAGCCGCAACGCCTTTGTCGGCGTCCACGAAGGCCTGGAGACGCCCAAGGCGGTCATGGCCGGCCAATGCGCCAACAGCATTGCGTATGGCTGGCAGCCAATCGCGGCGCACCAGATCAACCTGGAACTCCAACCAGGCCAGGAGCAGCGGCTGCACTTTCTGCTGGGTTACGCGGAAAACCCCCAGGACCGGAAGTTCGTTCCCGGCACCGTTCGGCCGGGTCAGCTCGTCGCCAACAAGGCCCCGGCCGAAAAAGTCCGCCAACTCCTGAAGGACTCATCAGCCATCGACGAGGCATTCGCCAAGCTCAGGGCATACTGGGCGGATCTGCTGTCGATCTACAGCGTTGAAGTGGACGATCCGCACGTCCGGCGCATGGTAAACGTGTGGAACCAATACCAATGCATGACCACGCTGAACTTGTCTCGTTCGGCATCGGGATATGAATCGGGAATCGGCCGCGGGATGGGCTACCGCGACAGCAACCAGGATTTGTTGGGCGTGGTTCACCTGCGTCCCGCCCGGTCGCGCGAGCGTATCCTCGATCTGGCTGCGACACAGCTTTCCGATGGCACATGTTTCCATCAGTACCAGCCTCTGACAAAAAAGGGCAACCGCGACGCCGGCAGCGGCTTCAACGACGACCCGCTCTGGTTGCCCCTCTCGGTCTACGCCTATCTGAGCGAAACCGGCGATACCAGCATCCTGACCGAACGCTGCGGCTTTCCCGACAAACCGGAAACGCCCGCGACGCTCATGGATCACCTTGAGCTATCAATGCAATATACGCTGGCCAACTGCGGCCCACACGGGCTCCCCCTGATCGGCCACGCCGATTGGAACGATTGCCTGAACCTGAATTGTTTTTCGACGACGCCAGGGGAGAGTTTTCAGTGTGCCGGAGACATCGGCGGCAGTTCCGCCGAGAGCGTCATGATTGCCGGGCTGTTTTGTGCCGCTTGCGACCGGATGTCGGGCATCTATGAGATGATCGGCCAGCCCGACAAAGCCGCCGCGTCTCAGGCCCACAAGAAGGAGATGCTGCACGCTATCGAGCATCATGGTTGGGACGGCCAGTGGTTCCTTCGCGCCTACGACGCTCACGGAAACAAGGTGGGATCGGCGCAGTGCGAGGAAGGCAAAATCTTCATTGAGAGCCAGGGATGGTGCGTGCTGGGCGGATTCAGGGATGAAAAAGCCAGGATGGCCTTGGCATCGACGAAGAAGCACCTGGCCGGCCCGAACGGCATCGTTCTGCTTCAGCCCGCCTACTCGACGTACCACATCGAACTGGGCGAGGTCACCAGCTACCCGCCGGGTTACAAGGAGAACGCGGGGATCTTCACCCATAACAACACCTGGATTCAATGTGCCGAAGCGCTGATGGGCAATGGCGAGCAGGCGATGGATTACTACCTGGCCATCTGCCCGTCGAAGAAGCAAGAGCAAATCGACACGTACCGTTGCGAGCCGTATGTCTACAGCCAGATGACGGCCGGTCCCGATGCTCCCACGCCCGGCGAGGCGAAGAACTCCTGGCTCACCGGCACCGCCGCGTGGAGTTTCGTCGCCATCAGTCAATACATCCTGGGCGTAACCCCCAGCCCCAATGGTCTGGTGGTGGACCCCTGCATCCCGTCAAGCTGGACGGGTTTCAAAATCCAGCGCAAGTTCCGCGGCAAGACCTACAAGATTGAAGTGAAAAACCCATCCGGCAAGAACCGGGGCGTCAAGCGTCTGCTCGTCGACGGCCAGGAAACGCCGGGGAATAGAATCCCCGTGAACCTCGGCGCGGAGGTCGTGAACGTGGTTGCGGAAATCGGATGAATCAAATGCCTCGGCGCCGTGCTGTGGCCCCCGATTTTCCACATGGCCGAAAACCGCGAAAAAAGTTTTCCCAGGCTCCAACCCTCGGTATCCTACGCAAATTGGCCGACGACGTTCCTCAACAGAGGTCCCTATGGGAAATCCCGGATCCATGAATCGCCCCGGATTCACGCTGGTGGACTTGATCGGCGGAATAGTCTTGATCGCGGTGTTCCTATTTTTTTGTCTGGCGGCAACGGCAAATCTCGACAGTCAACGGAACCGCGTCCGCTGCGCCAGCAATTTGAGGCAGGTCGGACAGGCCATTCTTCTTTATTCCAATGACGCCAAGGGCTCATACCCGCGCACCAAATACGATGTCAGCCAGGCGGATCGCCCCACCGCATATACCGGCGTGGACAGCAACGACCCGTTTTCCCCGGCATGTCCGCAGGTCAACGACGTGAGCGCTGCGCTGTTCCTTCTTCTGCGCACGGAAGACGTCACCAGCGCCGTGTTCATCTGTCCCGCCACCGGCCTGAAACCCGACGATTACGGCGGGGGCACGCACACGGCCCTGGACAATGCCAACTTCCCATCCGGGAAAACGCTCAGTTACAGCTACGCCGACCCCTACCCTTCCGAAGCCGCGGCGGCAAAAGGCTACCGGCTGCACCAGGGTCTGGACCCCACGTTTGCCGTGGTGGCGGACATGAATCCGGGAACACCCGCGCTTACCCAATTGACCCTTCAGTCCACCGCCGCCGAAATGCGAAACGGTAACTCCAACAACCATTCAGGAGATGGCCAGAACGTGCTCTATAGCGACGGCCACGTCGAGTTCCAAAACAACCCCTTCTGCGGAGGAATGGGCCGCGATAACATCTACACCTACGGCGCCAGCGGGATCCAAGCGAACAACGGCGGCGGCACGGGAATTTTCGGTTCGCCCGTCGATGTGAACGACAGCGTCCTTCTTCCCGCGGCGATCATGGCGACCGCCTCGCCCGTTTCGATTGCGGCTGCAACCGACAATGCCCCGGTCGCCGCAGCGCCTATCACCCCGGTCGACCAAGGAACGGATTTCACGACTTACGCGGTCATATCCGCCGGGGTATTTCTTCTCATTCTGCTCGGCGCGCTGGCCATGATGTTTCTCAGGAATAGGAAAACGCGCGGGACCTAATCTGATTCGAGGGTTTGCTGCTCTTTCAATCAAGCTGGGAATGCTGTTGCGCAAGCGCGGGGCGCGTGACGCTCGCTGCAGAGAATTTCCCCCTCCCCCTGTACTCAGGGGGAGGGTTGGGGTGGGGGTCGAACATCGATCGGCCCACGAAACCCCCACCCTGACCCTCCCCCGGAGTACCAGGGGAGGGGAAGAAGAGGGCTTGCAGAATCTGTCACGCACCCGTAAGCGCGCCATCGGGTTCATCTCAGTTGAAATCGCCACGCCGATCCTCCATTCTATACGGATATGCAATTCGGACACTTCGACGATGAGGCGAAAGAGTACGTGGTAACGCGGCCGGATACCCCGCGGCCGTGGTCCAACTATCTGGGAAGCACCGAGTACGGCGCGATCATCACCAACAATGCCGGCGGCTACAGTTTCTACCGCAGCGCCGCCAGCGGTCGATTCCTTCGCTTGCGAAGCAATTCCGTGCCCCTGGACCAGCCGGGGCGATATTTCTATCTGCGGGACCGGCAAAGCGGCGAGTTCTGGAGCGCCAGTTGGCAGCCGGTCGGAAAACCGCTGGACCGATACAAATCCGTCTGCCGCCACGGCACCGCTTACACCATCATCACCTCGCAATACGACTCGATCGAAACGGAAGCCACGTATTTCGTTCCGCTGGGTCAGACATTCGAATATTGGCGCTTCCGCGTCAACAACCGCTCCCAACAGGCCCGGGCGATCTCCGTTTACACCTACTGCGAATTCGCAAGCGTCGGCAGCCTCTACAACGATTTGGTCAACCTGCAGTATTCCATGTTCGTGAACAAGGCGGACATGATCGACGGAATGCTGGCCATCGCGTCGCACCCCTATGAGCCGATGGATCCGGCAAATCCGGCCTCACCCGGACGATACTGGATGAAGCTGATCGGCGCTCCGGTCGCCGCGTTCGAGACCCTCCGCGATCATTTCCTCGGCAACTACGGCACCTATGCCAACCCCGAGGCGCTGGCCAGCGGAAAGCTGACGAATTTCCAGACCGCCGGGGAAAACGTCGTCGGGGTGCAGCAGGCCGATCTCGACCTTCAGCCCGGCGAAACGCGCGAGCTGCTGATTCTCCTCGGCCTGGGCACGCCGGATTCACACGGAAAAGCCGTGGTCGCGCAATTCGGCAATCCGCAGCGCTGCCAGATCGAATTGGACAAGCTCAAACACTCCTGGCATTCGCTGCTGAAATCGGTGTGGGTGAAAACGCCGGATGCGGAATTCGACAGCATGGTGAACGTTTGGAACGCATACAACGCGCTGATTACCTACGCCTGGTCGCGGTCGGCTTCGCTGATTTACAACGGCGAGCGCGATGGATTGGGCTTCCGGGACACGGTTCAGGACTTCCTCGGCGTCACGGCTTCGCTCAAGGAGAAAATGCGCCCCCGCCTGGAACTGATGCTGACCGGTCAGGTCGAAAGCGGCGGCGCGATCCCGCTTTTGAAACCGTTCAGCCATAAACCTGGACACGAGCCCACTCCGGCGAAGGAACATTTTCGCAGCGATGATGCGCTGTGGTTCTTCAACGCCGTGCCGGCGTACGTCGCGGAAACCGGGGAGGTCGATTTTTACCGGAAAGTTCTCCCCTACGCCGATCACGGGCAGGCGACGGTGCTGGGGCATCTCCGGCGGGCGCTGGAATTTAATCTCGAGCGCGTCGGCCGCAACGCCTTGCCCTGCGGACTGGCGGCGGATTGGAATGATTGCTGCAACCTGGGCTACACCGGCGAGAGCGTCATGGTCGCATTCCAGGTGCGCTACGGCCTGGGCGCTTACGCCGAAATTGCCGCGAAACTGAAAATGCCCCAGGAGGAAACGTGGGCCGTCGATCAGCGGGAAATACTTGACAAGGCGATTCAGGGTACCTGCTGGGACGGCCAGTGGTTCATCTGGGCCACCGGCAAGGACGGGACCATTTACGGCACGAAGAACCAGCAAGAGGGCAAGGTTTACGTCAACACGCAGGCGTGGGCGGTGATCAGCGGCGCCGCCACGCCGGCGCAGGCGGCGCTGGCGATGAAGTCCATGAAGGAATATCTCTTCACGCCCTACGGCCTGATGCTGAGCGCTCCGCCGTTTGAAAAGACGCCCAAGAGCATCATGGGCGGCGTGGTTTACAACAAGGGAATCAAGGAAAACGCCGGCATTTTCAACCATCCCCAGAGCTGGGCCGTGATGGCCGAGTGCATCCTGGGCAACGGAGACCAGGCGTACGAGTATTACCGGGCCTTCATGCCGGCCGCGTACAACACGCGCGCCGAAATCCGCCAGATCGAACCCTATGCGCACGCGCAAACCACCTACGCCACTTGCAGCCCCAACGCCGGCAAGGCCCGCGTTCCCTGGCTCACGGGCACCGTGGCCTGGAGCTATTTTTCCGCCGTTCAATACATCCTGGGAATCCGCCCTGAAATCGACGGCCTTCGCATCGATCCGTGCATTCCGAAAAACTGGCCGGGCTTTGAGATGCGCCGTGATTTCCGCGGCAGGAAAATCACCATCAGGATTGCCAATCCCTCAGGCAAGTGCAAAGGCATCCGCAATCTCAAGGTCAACGGCAAAACCATTCAGGGCAATCTCATCCCGATCTCCGATTTAACCGACGGCGCAATGATTGAAGCAAGCATCGAGGGAAACTGATCCTCGAGCGCATTGGTCGAAAGATTCACCGCGAAGACGCGAAGCTGCGCGAAGAAATACCAATCTGACTTCGCGCAACTTCGCGCTCTTCGCGTCTTCGCGGTAATCTGCTTTTGCGGCTCCCCCGCATTCATTGACTCAATCGAACGTCGATCGCCTCGCCGGCATATCGCACGACTTTCGGGGGAAGATCGCGGAAGTTGGAATGCGCTTTCTCGGAAACGAAGAATACGTCGAACTCGCGCGCCGGCAACATGGAGGCAAACGATCCTTGCCGCTTGCCAATGGTGAGAACCTTGGACTGGTCGTTCCAATGCAGGTTGATCAGCGAGAATTCGCCTTTCTGCCAGGCATTGGTCAGGCCGTCGTCTTCGTAAAGGCCGAAGTCGCCGTCGGCGCCGAGGTGGACGTAAAGTGAAATTGGGTCGGCCGGCTTTTCCGCGGTGTATTGCAATTCCGGACCCATGGGAACGATCGATCCGGCGCGGATGAATATTGGAATGGCATCATAAGGCGCCTCGGCGGTAACCACCTGACCGCCGCTGTAAGAGTCGTCCGTCCAGAAATCGTACCATTTCGCGCCGGCGGGAAGGTACACCTCCCGGCTGCGGGCGCGATAGGCGGTCACTGGATTCACCAGAAACGCCGGGCCGAACATGTATTGATCCTTGATTTCCCGGGCCACGGCGTCGCCTGGGAAATCCATCGCCAATCCGCGCATCATGGTGTAATCGTTCAGCGTCACCCAGCCCGCCAGCGAATTAATGTATGGCATGAGCCGATACCGCAGGCGGTCGAACCGGAGTTCGGCCTTGAACGCCGGGCTGGAATCCCCACCGAATTCCCACATCTCGCGATACGGAAATTCGCCGTGGACGCGAAGGATCGGACAGAACGCGCCGAACTCGAACCACCGCGCGTTCAGCTCGCACCATTCCTCAAAATCCTCCGGCGTTGTGGAATCGCCGTTGAATCGCTCGGGAACGGAGAATCCGCCGACGTCCATCGTCCAATACGGCACGCCGGAAATGCAAAATCCGATTCCCGCCGCGATCTGCGCCCGCATCGCCTGCCAGGTGGATGACGTGTCGCCCGACCAACTGGCCGCGGCAAAGCGCTGCTGGCCGGCAAACCCGGACCGCGAGAGAATGAAGACCCGCTGATTGGGCGCGGCCTTTTGCTGGCCTTCGAAGATGGCGCTGCATTCCATGAGGGGATACGCATTGAGCACGCGCGCGCCGGGGCCCAGGGCCGTGGGATTCATGTGCGTGCGCTGCCCATCCAGCGTGGGCCGCGGCAAAAGATCCGGCTCCGTCGCATCGAGCCACCAGGCATCGACGCCCTTGGCAAACAGGGTCGGCAACATCTGCTGCCAGAAAAGGCGGCGCGCTTCGGGATTGAAAGCGTCGAAGAAGGCGTAGTTATACCCCAGCCAATCCCGCACGCCCTCCTCGAGGTTCTCCGGATAGAGAAAGCCGCCCTTCTGCAGCTGCCGGAAGTTTTCCGTTCCAGGATAGAATTTTCCCCACACCGAGATCATCAGCCGGGCGTGGTTGCGATGGATTTCGTCGATCCATCCCTTCGGATCGGGAAATCGGTCCAAATCAAATTGATGCGATCCCCATTCTCCTTCCGGCCAGTAACGCCAATCCTGAACGATATTGTCAAACGGAATTCCGCGATTGCGGAATCCGGCGACAACGTCGAGGCTTTCGCCCTGGGTTTCATATCGCTGCCGCGATTGCCACAGGCCGAAAGACCATTGCGGCATCATGGGCGCGCGGCCGGTGAGCCGGCGATAGCCGGCGATCACGTCGTCGATCCTCGGACCGTTGATGAAATAATAATCAACCCCCTCGCCCACTTCCGACCAGAGCGAGATCGGCGGCTCGGATTCCGCTCCCGGCGTCTTCCACTGCAACTGAATCGTTGAACCACCCTGACGCGACCATTCCACCTTGATCGGATATCGCCGATTCGCCTCAAAATGAACCCGGGTCAATTCTTTCCATGGCAGCCAGCTTTGCCGCCAATAGTCCATGACCATTTTCCCATCGATCCAGACGTTGATCTGCCCATCCGAGAAGGCCTGAAACTGATAATCGCCGGTGGCCGGCGCCAGGATGCTTCCTTCCCAGCGAACGCTCCCTTGCCCGAACGGCAGCCATCGCGCAGCCAGATCGGGATACGTAGTGGCCGCGCCCGGACGGCGGCGGCCCTCAATGTGAATCTGTTCCTCCGCTCGCCGGATGCGCAAACCATTGAATTGCGGATCGGAGAAATAGCTGGCCGTCAATCCGCCCGGCTTGCCGTCCGCATCAAGCAGATTCTCGGTTGGAATTGCCTCGAACGGCCGAAGGTCTCCGAACCGCGTGAAGGAGGGGTTGTCCCAGAACAGGCCGTAGCCTCGGCTTGAGACCAGCAGCGGGACGACGATCGTGCCGTTATGCTGCCAAAGATCGAGGTCGTAACCCTTGATGTCGGTCAATCCCAACTGGTTTTCACCAAGCCCGTAAAGCGATTCATCCGCATCCGAATTCCATTGCTGTTGAACGTGAAAGGTATTTTGTCCCTGAACGGACTCCGGAACGAGGCCGCGCCATTTTTCCGTCAGCAGAACTTTCGAGTCAGCATCGAGAAACGTGATGTTCCCGCTCGCAAGATCAAGGCGGGCTTTGAGCCGGCTGGTGGAAAGGGTCAATTGTGATGAATCAGCCCGGACCTGAACCGGCTGAACCGTCTGCGGCAGCACGGCGAGGCTGGGATGCTCAAAGAATCCGCGATCCCTCGAAAACGCGACGCGGATGATATCGTCGGATACGGCCTGGAGTTTTAGCCAGCCATCGGCCCTTTCGACCACGGCGCCGTCGTCCGACACAGCCACTTGGGCCGGTGGAGCGATTTTCGAATCGCTGCCGCTCTTAGGCGCGCATGAAACCAGGACCATCGGCGCCAAGTATAAAACTACCGACCCCCAAAGCAACGATCGAAGTTGTCCCATGCCGGGAATTGTATCGGATTAGGCGTTTCAAATCCCGTGGGCCTTCCCCGAGCGCCCACGGCGCGGAAGGCAAAGCCTCCGCGGCCGCCGTGGGGGGTTTGGCCGCTCGTCAGGAGCCTGCCGTTGCAGGCAGGGATTCCCCTTGTTCGAGCTTCATCGGCTCCAGGTGAGGGAGCATGATGTGAATGACGAGCAGCACCGATACGTACGCCAAGCCGGCAATGGCGAAGGGGATGAAATAGGTGTGCGTCTTGTCGACGACCCGGCCGGTGAACTGCTGAAAGATGACTCCCCCGATGGCGCCCGCCATTCCGCCCAGGCCGACGACAGAACTGACGGCCGCCTTTGGGGTCAAGTCGGATGCGAGGGTAAACAGATTGGCCGACCAGCCCTGGTGAGCGGCGGCGGCCAAGCCGATCAACACGACCGCCAGCCACATGTTCCCGATGTACGTTACCGACAAAATCGGCAGGATGCACAGGGCACAGATCAGCATGGCGGTTTTTCGGCCGGCATTGACGCTCCAGCCGCGGCTCAGCAATTTCGAAGACAGCCAGCCGCCGCCAACGCTTCCGCCATCGGCCATGAGATACACAATCACCAGCGGTGGACCGAAATGCTTCAAGTCCAGGTTGAAATGGCTGTGCAGAAACGGTGGAAGCCAGAAAATATAGAACCACCAGATCGGATCGGTCAGGAATTTGCCCAGCGAAAATGCCCAGGTCTGTTTGTAGCCGATGATTCGCCGCCAGGGCAGGCTTTTGACGCGCGGCTCCTGATCGCTACGGATGTACTGAAGCTCGGCGGCGGAGAGGCGGGGATCCTTGTCCGGCTCGCGGTAAAACATGATCCACGAGGCGATCCAGATCACGCCCAATCCCCCCGCCATATAAAACGCCATCGGCCAGCCCCATGCCGCCGCGATGAAGGGAACGATCAGCGGCGAGAGAAGCGCGCCCAGCGCGCTGCCGGCATTGAAAATCCCCGTCGCGAATGCCCGTTCCTTTTTGGGAAACCATTCCGCCACGGCGCGAATCGACGCCGGGAAAAACGCCCCTTCGAATATTCCCAACAGAAACCGTGCGCCGAGAAACCCGGTCAATGCGGAAGTGGCCGGCAGAAAGTGCACCAGCCCGTGCCCCATCGCCAGGATCGTCCAGACGACGGCGGCGATCAGGAATCCCTTGCGCACGCCGATCCAATCGAGAAATCGCCCCGCGCCCACCAATCCAATGGCGTAACCGCCGGTAAAGGCCATTCCGATGTTGCCGAACTGGATGGTGTTCCATCCATATACCCTGCCGAAGGTGTCGCCATTGAGGACGGAGACCACGTTGCGGTGAATGTAGATCAGGACGATGGCGCCGAAGAGCACGGCGCAGATGATCCATCGGACCCGGCCGACCGACGCGCCCTTTGGGGATTGAGAGGCTTGCTTAAAAGTATTCGATGCGGTCACGTTTTCCTCCGAGTGAACGCCACCGACCTATCCGGGGCAATTCCCGCCGCGTTCATTCGCACACACGATACGCGACCGGCCCAATATTTCCAGCCGGAAGCGAAATGGCTATCGCGATTCGCCGCACTTTGAGTTTGCCCATTCTCTCCGGACCGATTAATCTTTCCGGCTATCCTGCGGAGGAAACAAAAATGAAAAAGGGTCTGTTGGCGTTGGCAGTTGCGGGGGTCGGCGGTTGGGCCATGGCGGTGACGATCACTAACACCAAAACTAAATCCTTTTCCGAATAGCCAATGCACCGACATCTTGCGATCACGATCCTGTCGTTCCTCGCATTAGGCTGGGGTTGCTCCCAGCAAAGGCCCGAACCACCGATGCAACCCGTCACCACGCCGGCCACGAATCCTTCGACCCAGCCGACCACGCGCCGCGTTGAGAACCATGACGAAGGCCAAGCCTGGTATTGGGTCCTGCCCAATCCGCTGGTTTTGTCCGATGGCCGGCCGGTGCGCGATGCCCAAACCTGGTTCACCCAACGCCGCCCGGAAATCCTCGGCTTGTTCCAGAGCGAAGTGTACGGCAAAAGCCCGGGCAAGCCGGCGGATGAATCGTTCGAAGTATTCGACAACGATCCAAACGCCCTTGGCGGCAAAGCCATCCGCAAACAGATTACGGTGCATCTGGGCGCCGGGGCGAATGCGCCGAAGTTCGACGTCCTGCTCTACCTGCCGGCGAAGGCCGTCAAACCGGTTCCGGTCTTTCTGTGTTTCAGCTTTTTCCCGTTGCAACTCGTGATGGATGATCCCGGCATCCGCCTTCAGGAAGAATGGGACCGCGACCACCAGCGCCATCCCGGCCAGAAGCGCGAGAAATCAACGTCGTTCGCGATCGAAGAAACGCTCGCTCGCGGATACGGGTTTGCCGCGATCTATTATCAGCAGATCGATCCGGATTTTCAGGGCGGAATGCGGTACGGCGTGCGGTCGGCGTATCTGGAGCCGGGACGGAGCGACCTCCGGCCGGATCAGTGGGGCACGATCGCCGCCTGGGCGTGGGGCGCCAGCCGGGCGATGGATTACCTGCAAACCGATCCGCGGGTCGATCACGCCCGCATCGCGATCATGGGCCATTCGCGGCTGGGCAAGACGGCGTTGTGGGCGGGCGCCGGCGACGAGCGCTTTGCGCTGGTGGTCGCGTGCAGTTCGGGCCGCGGCGGGGCGTCGCTGGCACGGCGGAATTTCGGGGAAAGCCTCGGCGATCTCAACCTCAGGTTCGCCTACCAATTCTGCGCCAACTACCGCAAATATGGCCGTCACGTCACCGATCTTCCCGTGGACTCGCACGAGTTGATCGGCCTGGTCGCGCCGCGGCCGATCTATCTGGCGACGGCGAGCCTCGATCTGCATTCCGATCCGCGCGGTGAATTCGACGCCGCCGTCGCCGCCGGACCAATCTATCGCCTCTTGGGAAAACAGGGTTTGGGGATTGACGTGATGCCTGCGGTGGACACGGCGATCATGGGCGACATCGCCTTTCATTGCCGTAGCGGCAAACATGAAGTCACCGCATGGGACTGGCAAAACATTCTGGAATTTGCCGACAGGAAATTTGGCTCCGCCGGGAGATGAACATATGACGCATTTGCTTTATCGGTCCGCTTTCTGGGTTGCTCTGGCGTTGATTTCGATCGCCGGGGCATCGGCGTTTTCCGCGGAGCCGTCGGCCACGGCCCGGCGCGCGGCGGCGACGCGCGCCTCGCAGTCGTCGCCGGTCTATCCCATTCCCTATCACACGCCCAGAGTGGCTGAAATCACCCGGATTCTGCTCGCGGTCAAAACGCACATCGAAAGTTCGTCGATGACCCACGCCACGACCCACGCGACGACGGACCCCGCCGACCCGGATTTCGGCCGCCGGTTTGCCCTGGTTTCCTATCCGATGGGCGTGATTTATTCAGGCATGCTCTCCGCCGCCGACGCCACGGGCGACGCCTCGTTTGCGGACTTCGACGCGGAGCGTTTTAAGCTGTTCGCCGATGCCGTCGCCAAGGTGGACCTGTCGCGCGTCACCCGGCGTCGCGGCGGCGACGTGACCTTTCTGCTAAGCCCGACCTCGCTGGATGATTGCGGATCCGTCGGAGCGTCGCTGATCCAGGCACGCCGCGCCGGCGTCGGTCCGGACCTCAAAATAGTCATCGACCGAATCGCCGATTACATCAGCCACAAGCAGCTTCGGCTCGACGATGGCACTCTGGCGCGCCCCAGGCCGTTTCATAATTCCGTCTGGGCCGACGATTCGTACATGAGCATTCCGTTCTTATCCCAGATGGGCGCGCTGACCGGCGACTCGAAGTACCTTGACGATGCCGCGACTCAAATGCTCGACTTCGCCCATTATCTTTACATTCCAAGCGCCGGTTTCTTCACGCATCACTGGAATACCGCCAATCCCGACGATCAGCCGCGGTACTACTGGGGCCGCGCCAACGGGTGGATGACGCTGGCCATGGCCGACCTTCTCGACGTGCTTCCCAAAGACCACCCCTTGCGCGACCGAATTCTTCGCCTTTTCCGCGCCAACGCGCAGGCCCTGGCCAGCGCTCAGGCGGGCGACGGCCTGTGGCATCAGATGCTCGACCGCACCGACACCTATACCGAAACCAGTTGCTCGGCGATGTTCGTTTATGCGCTGGCACATGGAGTGAACCGGGGCTGGCTCGACGCCGGCGCCTATGGCCCGGTCGCCCAGGCCGGTTGGGACGGGTTGACCACCCGCATCGATGCCGAGGGACATGTCACCGGAACCTGCGTCGGCACGGGATATGCCGATGATTTCGTCTATTACTATCACCGCCCCGCCGTCGACGACATTCACGGCTACGGCCCCGTCCTGCTCGCCGGGTCGGAACTGATCCGCCTGGTCCGCAACACGCAGTTCCGAATCACGCCGCCAGACAGGGGCGGCGCAGCGATCTACGGTGAACCGCGTTCCGTCGGAACCACTCGATCCGACCAGCCGCCCGCCGATCGGCCGGAATATTAAGTCCGAATCGCCGTCAGTTTGTGAACGCAGGTGACCGCCAGCGAGCCGTCTCCCACGGCGAAACCGACGCGCTTGGTGGAACCCGCGCGGATATCGCCCGCCGCTAGAATTCCGGGGATCGTGGTTTCCAGGGGGCACGGCTCACGATCCTTCAGCGGCCAGCGCCCCGATTTGAGCGCATCCACGCCGGTCAGGATATACCCCAGTCCATCCCGCGCGATCGCTTCCGGCAGCCAGGAACATCCCGGCTCAGCGCCGATGAAGACGAAAGCGGCGGAGACGGGCAGAGTTTCGGATGATTTTTCATTGTTCTCCAAAGCGCCGTCGCTGCGGAGGCTTTGCCTTCCGCCATTGAACGCTCGCAGGGTGACGCTCTCCAATCGCCGCTGGCCATGGACGGCGGCGATCTCGACTCCCTCGTGCAGGGAAATATTCGGCGCGGCGCGAATCCGGTGGACGAGATATTCCGACATTCCCGGCCCCAGGCGCTTGCGAACGAGCAGGTGAACGGTCCGGTCCCGGCAGCAATCGGCCAGGAACATCGCCGCCTGTCCCGCGGAGTTTCCCGCGCCCACGACGGCAACGTCCTGCGTGTCATAAAGGATCGCTTCGACGGACGTGCAGGCGTAGTGGATTCCGGCCGATTCAAACCGCTCCGCGCCTTCGGCTTCAAGTTTTCGCCATCGCACTCCCGCTGCAATTAGCACCGTGCGAGCGTGAACGGTCGTCCCGCAGTCCAGTTGCAACGCATGAAGATCGCCCGGCGCGGCGGCGGGCACAATGCGCTCGATGACCACCGGGGCGACCATTTTCGCTCCGAATTTCAGCATTTGCAGCACGCTGCGCATCGCCAATTCCGCGCCGGTCAGCCCGCTTGGAAAGCCGATGAAATTCTCGATCTTGGACGAACCCGCGGCCTGGCCGCCGGGGCCAAGGCGGTCCAGCACGACTGTCGAGACGCCCTCGGAAGCCGCGTAAACGGCGGCGGTCATTCCCGCCGGTCCGGCGCCGACAATCGCCAAGTCCACCTCTTCCGTCGGACAATGACGCCAGACGCCCGCGCCGTGCGCCAATTCGCGCAGATCGGGATTGATTAGCCGCCGGCCGTCGCCGAATTCAATCACGGGCGACTTTTGCGGCGACCCCCAGCTTGTCATCAACTTTCGCCCCTGCTCCGATGCCGAATCGTACCAGGTGAACGGAACGAAATTCTTGAAAAGGAATTCGCGCACGAGCATGGTATCGCGGCATTTGCCCGGGCCGACCACTTTCAGTCCCAAAACACCCTGCTGGGTAAGCAGCCTGCGGCGCTCCTGAGCGGCAATCAGCAGTTTTTCACTGACATTCGGAATTTTGTTCAGAAGTTCGCGCAAGCGCGCGCCGGCGATACGCATCAACCGCGTTGGACCCCGCGCGATGCCGGTCACGATCACCGGCCGGCGGGTCAGCAGATCGATGTCACCGGCGAACTGACCTGGCCCATGCGTCACCACGTGCCGATTCTCATCGGATGGGTTCAATATCTCGATGGCTCCGGATTCGACGACGAACAAGTCCAAATCGGCATCCCCCGCACGGAAGACCGTTTGGCCATCCTCGAAGGAGCATGAGGTTGCCAGCGGCGCCAGCGCAGCCAGGTCGCTTGCATCAAGCTTCGGGAAGGCGATTGCGTTGGATGATGTTGCCGAGGTGTCGGTCATAGCCGTATTCTAGGCCCGAATTTTCCAGCGGCGAGAATTAACCAACGCTGCTAAGATCGGGCGGATTCCGCTGCGAATGTGAGAACCGGATGAACGATCCATCGATGAACAAGGGCCATTTGTTAGCCGAGCCGGTCACGGAACAGGATCATGCCGTCGGACCGGCGAGTGCTCCCATCACGATTGTGGAATATGGGGATTATGAATGCCCGGATTGTCTGAATGCCGTTCCGGTCATTGAGGGGGTGCGGCAAAGCCTGGGGGGCCGTTTGCGTTTCGTGTTTCGGCACTTCCCGCAGAGCTCGATTCATCCGCACGCCAGCGCCGCGGCCGAGGCCGCCGAAGCGGCCGCCGAGCAGGGTAAGTTCTGGGAAATGCACGCAGCGCTATTCCAGCACCAAAAAGAGCTTGCGGAGGTCGATTTGAGCCATCTCGCTTTGACGTTGGGCCTGGAAATTTACAAATTTGAAACCAGCAGGAACCAGGAGAAGCATCGTCTGCGAATCCGCACTGACTTTGAAAGCGGCCTTCGTAGCGGTGTGAAGGGAACTCCCACGCTTTTCATGAACGGCCGTCGATATGATGGGCCGGTCAATGCCAAGGCCATCATCGCGGCGACCGAGACGGCTGCCCGCTAACTCGGCAACGCTACTATCTTTGCGTCCTCGATCGGTCGGCGATGCATCGCCGTCTTCAGCCATAGCCGCAGCCGGTCCATATACAGGTAAACCACCGGCGTCGTGTAGAGCGTCAGCATCTGGCTGAAGATCAATCCGCCGACGATGGCGATGCCCAGCGGTTTGCGGAGTTCCGAGCCGGTTCCGTGTCCCAATGCCAGCGGCAATCCGCCGAGCAGTGCGGCCATGGTCGTCATCATGATCGGGCGGAAGCGGAGCAGACAAGCCTGGAAAATCGCCTCCTTCGGTGGAATTCCGTCGCGTCGTTCGGCCGCGATCGCGAAGTCGATCATGATGATCGCGTTTTTCTTGACGATTCCGATCAGCAGAATGATCCCGATCATTCCCATGACGTCCAGGTCGGCGCCAAACATGAGCAGGGCCAGGAGCGCGCCGACCCCGGCCGAGGGAAGCGTCGAAAGAATCGTGATCGGATGGATCAGGCTCTCATAGAGCATTCCCAGCACGATATAGACGGTCACCACCGCGCCGATGATCAGGAACACTTGGTTGGACCGGGCGTCTTGATACGCCTGGGCCGTGCCCTGGAAGCTGCCGTGGATGGAACCGGGAAGTCCCATGCGGCCTTCGGCCTCGTTGATTTCCGTCACCGCATCGCCGAGCGAAACGCCGGGCAGCAGGTTGAAGGAAATCGTCACCGCGGGATATTGACCCTGGTGGTTCACGGACAGGGAAGTCGTATCACGGGAGAATTTGGCGATCTGGCTCAGCGGAACCTGCTTGCCGCCCGGGCCGGGGAGATAGATATAGTCCAAACCGTGCGGGTTTTGCCAGAACGACGGCGCAACCTCCATGATGACGTGATATTGGTTGAGCTGGGTGTACATGATGGAAACCTGGCTCTGGCCGAACGCATCGACCAGGACCTGATCGATTTGTTGCGGGGTGATCCCCAGGCGGCTGGCGGCGTCGCGGTCGATCGTCACCATTGCCTCCAGCCCGTTGACCTGCTGGTCGGTATTCACGTCCGCCAGGTTGGGCAGGGTCTTGAGCCGGTCAAGCACGCGCGGCGCCCAGTTGAGCAGTTCCTTCAGATCGTCGCCCTGGAGCGTGTATTGCCATTGCGCGTTGCTGGCGCGTCCGCCGACTTGGACATCCTGAAAGGCCCGTAAATATAGCGTGGCGCCCGGCACGTGCGACAGCTTCGCCCGAAGCCGGTTGACAATCTGGTCGGCGCTCACTTTGCGCTCACTCAGGTCTTTGAGGCTGATGAACATGTTGGCGGTATTGGTGGTCCCTCTTCCACCGCCCGCGGAGGCGATCACGTCGCTGACGCCCGGGTCCTGGGCGACAATCCCGGCCAATTCGACCACCATGCCCCGCATGGCCTGGAAGCTGGTCGCCTGGTCGGCGAGGATCGAACCGCCCAAACGCCCGGCATCCTGTTGCGGGAAAAACCCCTTGGGCACGAACACGTAAAGCGCGGCGGTCAGCACCAACGTGATCAGCGTCACAAACAGCATCACCAGCGGATGCCCCAGCGCCACCGTCAGCGTCCTGCGATACCCGGATAATATCCGCTGAAAAGCCCCCTCGCTGATCCGGTAAAACCACCCGTGCCGATGCTCCTCCTTGGGTCGCAGCAGCAACGCGCACAACATCGGCGTGGCGGTAAGTGAAACCACCAGCGAAATCGCGATGGCGGTCGAGAGCACCACCGCGAATTCCCTGAACAGCCGCCCCACGATTCCCCCCATCAGCAAAATCGGGATGAACACCGCCACCAGAGACGCGCTGATTGAGATGACGGTAAACCCGATTTCCTTGGCCCCCACCAGGGCCGCCTGCATCGGGCGCATTCCCTGTTCCAGGTATCGCGTGATGTTCTCGATGACAACAATGGCATCATCCACCACGAAGCCCGTCGCGATGGTCAAGGCCATGAGCGAAAGGTTGTCCACCGTGTAACCGACCAGGTACATCACGCCGAACGTTCCCACCAGCGAAACCGGCACGGCGATGCTGGGAATGAAAGTCGACCGCCAATCCCGCAGGAAAAGATAGACGACCAGCACCACCAGACTGACGGACGTCATGAGAGTGATCTGGGTGGTATGGACCGAGGCGCGGATGGTGGTGGTGCGGTCCATCACGACCTTCAGCTTCATTCCGGCCGGAACTTCGGCTTGCAGTTCCGGCATGATCGCCCGCACACGGTCCACGGCGTCGATGATGTTCGCGTTGGGCTGTCGGAAAATGATGATGACCACGGCCGGAATCCCATCGGCAAAGCCCGCCGTCCGAATATCGGCGACCGACTCCTCGACGTCCGCCACGTCTTGCAGGCGAACCGGCGCGCCGTGGGAGTATGCCACCAGTTGCTTTTTGTAGTCGTCGGCCTTGAAGAGCTGATCGGTCGTGCTGAGTGCCGTCGAACGGAGATTGTCGGAGAGCTCTCCCTTGGCGAGATTGGCGTTGGCGGTCTGCAAAACGCTGGCCACGGAACTTAGCGAAATGCCCCGGTTGTTCAGCGCCGTCGGGTCCACCTCGACGCGCACGGCGGGCGAAGCTCCGCCCCCAACGAAAACCTGACCCACCCCCGCCACCTGCGACAGCTTTTGCGCCAGGATCGAATCGGCCGCATCGTACATCCGCGCCTTGGAATACACGTCGGAGGTCATCGCGATGATCAGAATGGGCGCGTCGGCGGGATTCACCTTGCGATAGGTCGGTTGCGAAGGAAGATCGGCGGGCAGATTGCTGCGGGCCGCGTTGATCGCCGCCTGAACGTCGCGGGCCGCGGCGTCAATGTTCCGGTTCAGGTCAAACTGGAGCGTGATGCCGGTCGAACCCAGCGAGCTGGTCGACGTCATCTCGGTGACGGACGCGATGCGCCCGAATTGCCGCTCCAGCGGCGTGGCGACGCTCGTCGCCATCGTTTCCGGGCTTGCACCGGGCAGGCCGGCGCCCACCGAAATCGTCGGGAAATCCACCTGCGGCAACGGCGACACCGGCAGAAACTGGTACGCCAATATCCCCGACAGCGCTATCGCGATCGTCAGCAGCGTCGTCCCCACCGGACGTTGGATGAACGGCGTGGAAATGCTCACGACAGTTCCTCCGGCGCCAGGGACTGCGGCGTCGGCTCGCGCACCACGGCGCCGCCCAGCCGCTTGGCCAATCGGTCAAACGCCAGATAAATCACCGGCGTGGTGTAGAGCGTCAGAATCTGGCTGAAGATGAGCCCCCCGACGATGGCGATGCCGAGCGGCTTGCGCAGTTCCGCGCCCATGCCCGTCCCCAGCGCCAGCGGCAATCCGGCGAACAGTGCCGCCGCCGTCGTCATCATGATCGGCCTGAACCGCAGCAGACACGCCTGGAATATGGCGTCCACCGGCGATTTGCCTTCCTTCCGTTCCGCCTCCAGCGCGAAGTCGATCATCATGATCGCATTTTTCTTGACGATCCCGATCAGCAGAATGAGTCCGATCAGCGCGATGACGGTGAGCTCCGTCCCGCAAAGCAGCAGCGCCAATAGCGCCCCCACCCCCGCCGACGGAAGCGTCGATAGAATCGTGACCGGATGCACGTAGCTTTCGTACAGCACGCCCAGAACGATGTAGACCGTGACCAGGGCGGCCAGGATCAGCAGCGGCTCGTTGGTCAGCGACGCCTCGAACGCCGCCGCCGTGCCCTGGAACGCGGTCTGAACGCTGAGCGGCACGTTCAATTTCTTCTGCAGCGCGTCGATGGCGCTGACCGCCGCTCCCAGCGAGGCATCCGGCGCCAGGTTGAACGAGATCGTCACCGCCGCGAACTGACCCTGGTGATTCACCGCCAGCGGCGACGCCAGCTTTTCCAAGTGCGTGAACTGCGCCAGCGGCACCATGTTTCCGTTGGCCGCGTGTACGTAGATGTTCTGCAAATCCCGCGGATTCCGCTGATATTTCGGATCGACTTCCAGCACCACGTAATACTGGTTCAACTGGGTAAAGATCGTTGAAATCTGCCGCTGGCCGAACGCATCGTATAGCGTGTCATCCAGTGCCTGAGCCGTGATTCCCAGCCGGCTGGCGGCGTCGCGGTCGATCACCAGCGTCGTGGACAGGCCCATGTTCTGCTGGTCCGTGGCGATGTCGCGCAGCTCGGGAATCTGCCGCATCGCATCCACAAACCGCGGAACCCATTGGGCCAGTTCATCGGGGTTCGGGTCTTCCAGCGTGTACTGGAATTGGGTGCGGCTGACCCGGTCCTCGACGGTCAAATCCTGCACCGGCTGCATGTAAAGGGTGATCCCCGTCACGCGATCCAGCACCGGCTGCAATCGCCGTATCACGTCGCTGGCGCCGATTTTCCGCTCCTCGATCGGCTTGAGGTTGATCTGAATCCGGCCGGTGTTGATGGTCGTGTTGGTTCCGTCGATGCCGATGAACGACGACAAACTATCGACCGCCGGATCCTGAAGGATCAGGTCGGCCATCTGTTGCTGGGCCTTGGCCATGGCGGGGAAGGAAACGGTCTGCGCCGCTTCGGATACGCCGAGAATCACGCCGGTGTCCTGCACGGGGAAAAAGCCCTTGGGGATAAGGACGTAAAGCCAGACCGTCACGCCCAGCGTCGCCACGGCAATCAGCAACGTCGCCACCTGATGCCGCAGCACCCATTGCAGCGTGAATCCGTAGAATTCGATCACGCCGCGGTAGATGCTTTCGGATTTGCGGAAGAGCCATCCCTGCTCGCTCTCGGGCGTATGGCGCAGGAGCAGGCCGCACATCATCGGCGTCAGCGTCAGGGAAACGATCGCCGAAACGACGATGGTCACGCTGAGCGTCACCGCGAACTCGCGGAACAGGCGTCCGACAATGTCTCCCATGAACAGCAGCGGGATCAGCGCCGCGATGAGCGAAACGCTCAGCGAGATGATGGTAAACCCGATCTGTTCGGAGCCTTTGAGCGCGGCCTGGAGCGGCGAATCGCCCTCTTCGATATAGCGGATGATGTTTTCGATCATGACGATGGCGTCATCCACCACGAACCCCGTGGAGATGGTCAGCGCCATGAGCGTCAGGTTGTTGATGCTGTAGCCGAGCAGGTACATCACGCCGAACGTCCCCACCAGGGACAGCGGAACCGCGACGCTGGGAATGATCGTCGCCCGCAGGTTGCGGAGGAACGCGAAGATCACCAGCACGACCAGGACGACGGTCAGCCCCAGTTCGAATTCCACGTCGGCCACCGAGGCGCGGATCGTCACCGTCCGGTCCGTGAGGTTGGTGATCTGCACGGACGCGGGCATGGAGGATTTCAATTGCGGCAGGAGCTTTTTGATCCCATCGACGACGGAGATGATGTTGGCCCCCGGCTGGCGCTGGATATTGAGAATCACCGCGGGCTGGCGGTTCATCCACGCCGCTTCCCGCACGTCCTGCACCCCGTCGACGACCGCCGCCACGTCCGACAGCCGAATCGGCGCCCCGTTCCGGTATGCCACGATGATCGGCATGTAATCCTTGGCGGAACTAATCTGGTCATTGGCGCCGATGATGTACGCCTGATGCGGACCGTCGAAACTACCCTTGGCCTGATCGACGTTGTGCTCCGGAATGATCGTTCGCAGATCCTCCATCGTCAGGCCCATCGCCGAGAGAAGCGTTGGATTGGCCTGAATCCGCACTGCCGGTTTTTGCCCCCCGCTGATGCTCACCAGCCCCACGCCCGGCAATTGCGAAATCTTCTCCGCCAGCCGGCTGTCGGCCAAATCCTCCACCTTGGACAGCGGCATCGTGTCGCTGGTCAGCGCCAGCGTCAGGATCGGCGTATCCGCAGGGTTCACCTTGCTGTAGATCGGTGGATTGGGCAGGCCCCTGGGCAGATATGTCGCCGCCGCGTTGATTGCCGCCTGAACCTCCTGCTCCGCCACGTCGATGTTCAATTCCAACGTGAATTGAAGCGTTATCAGCGAGCTTCCCTGGCTGCTGGTGGAGGTCATCTGGTTGAGTCCGGGGACCTGCCCGAACTGCCGCTCGAGCGGCGCGGTCACCGATGACGCCATCACGTCCGGACTGGCCCCAGGATAAAACGTCACCACCTGGATGGTGGGATAATCCACCTCGGGCAATGCCGACACCGGCAACTGCCGGTACGCGACAACGCCGACCAGCAGGATGCCGGTCATTAGTAGTGAGGTCGCTACAGGCCGCAGAATAAATGGCCTGGACGGGCTCATTCGCCATTCCTCACAGGAGTAGCCGGCTGATCTGAATCGTTGGTCAGCGACCGGCGGATATGCCCGCCGGGGCGCGTGGTGCCGGATCGCGTCGTCGGTCTCGTCGTGCCCCCCCGCGTCGGATCCACCTTCGAACCCGCCTGAAGCTTGTCCACTCCGTTGGTGACCACCGTTTCACCTGCCGACAGGCCCTCGTCGATCGCGGTCATGTCCTGTCCGTCAACGATCTGGCTCTGCCCAGGCTTGATCGTGCGCACTTCCACGGTGTTGTCCGATTTCACCGCATAGACAAACGAAAAATCCGGCCCGGTCTGCACCGCTTCCGTTGGAATCAGCACCACGCGCCTCAACGTGTTCACCAACAGTCTCACCTTCAAAAGCTGATTCGGAAACAGCTCAAGCTTCTCGTTATCGAACTGCGCTCTCAGCTTCACGGTGCCGGTGGTCGTATCCACCTGGCTGTCCACCGCCTCCAGCTTCCCCCTGGCAATCTCCCGATCGCCGTCGAACGCGGTCGCCTCCAGCGGCGGAACCCGGCCCGAAGACGTCAGCACATCTGAAATACATGCCTGCTCAATCGGAAAAATCACCGTGATCGGCTGCAACTGGGTAATCACGACAATCCCGCCCGCATCCGAGGAATGAACGATGTTCCCCACGTCCACCAGGCGAATTCCCGCCAAACCCGTCACCGGCGATGTAATCGTGCAGTAGTCCAACTGCACCTGGGCGCTGTAAATCGCCCCCTCATCGCTCTTGACGGCTCCGGCATCCTGCTCCACCAGCGCTTCCTGCGTGTCGATCTGCTGAGCCGTGTATGCATCCGGCGCTTGCTTGTAACGGGTCAAATCCAATTGCGCGTCCTTGAGCGACGCCTGATCCTTGGCAAGCTGGCCCTGGGCCTGCTCCAGTTGCGCCTTGAATGGATTGGGATCGATCTGCACCAACAAATCGCCCTTTTTGACGATCTGCCCCTCGACAAACGCGACCTTGATCAATTGACCGTCCACGCGAGTGTGAATCGTGACGGTCTGGATCGGCGTCACCGTGCCCAGCAGGGCATCCTGATAGACGGGCAGGTTCCCACGCTCCGCCATCGCCACGTCCACCGGAATGCCCCGCCCGCCCACGTTGGTCCGGCTGGATGCATTGGCCTGGCTTGTGCGCAGCCGATAAACCACCAGCGCAACGATCCCGCTCAACACGCAAACAATCACTAGCCACAAGATCCAGAGCGAACGCGATTTACCCCCTTCGATTGGGAATTGCGGTCCGTTCAGCGGCGGTGGTTGCGGCGATTGTTTAACAGTCGTTTCCAGGCTCATCATCCTCAGCTTAATCCTAGAATCTACGCATATTTATTATCGGTCGCAACCGCTCGCGCACAACATCCCATAACCCGCGATCCTATCCCATCGGCAATCTATCTCTCCATTCCCTCCCCACTTTCCACACGCGACATCCCAAATATAAATCCGCAACCCATCATCTTGTGCCAAAGGGCTTTGCCTTCTAAAGTGCTAGATAAATGAACCCCACCACCACCGAACCGCATCCCCCGGCGTCGTCCGACAGCACCGTGACGTTGCGGATTCGCCGCCAGGATGGACCCGCCCAGCCATCCCGTTGGGAGGAATTTGCCGTCCCGCGCCGGCCAAACATGAACATCATCTCCTGCCTCCAATACATTGCCGCCCACCCCACTACCACCGACGGCAAATCCACGACCCCGGTCGTGTACGACAGCGGATGCCTCGAAGAAGTCTGCGGCGCCTGCACCATGGTCATCAACGGCAGAGCACGCCAAAGCTGCTCCGCCCTCGTCGATCGGCTTGGAGCCGGACGTGCCATCACCCTCGAACCGATGGGCAAGTTCCCCCTCGTTCGCGACCTCTTCGTCGATCGTTCACGTCTGTTCAGCGATTTGAAACGCGTCAAGGCCTGGGTCCCGGTCGATGGAACTTACGATCTGGGCAAAGGCCCGCAAATCTCCCGGCGGCTTCAGGAAGAACGCTATCCCCTTTCGCGCTGCATCAGTTGCGGATGTTGCCTCGATGCCTGCCCGCAATATACCCCGGTCAATCATTTCATCGGCGCCGCAGTCATCAGCCAGGTCCGCCTCTTCAACGATCACCCCACCGGCGCGGCGCTGAAGGAAGATCGCCTCAACGCGTTGATGGAAAACGGCGGCCTCGGCGACTGCTCCAAGGCCGGCAATTGCGTCCAGGTTTGCCCCAAGGAAATCCCGCTCCTTGAAAGCATCGCCACCGTCGGTCGGCAGGCAACCGTTCACCTCATCAAAAAATTCTTCACGAGATGATTTATCCGTGAATCCCCGCGTCAAAACTTTCCTGATCCCCTTCATTGTCGTCGATACACTCTTCCTTGCCGCCATCCTCCTCTGGGTCCTCCATCAACGCCAACGCCACGGCTCAATCGGCTTGGGAAAGCCGGACATCCATATCAATCTACGGCATCCCGAGGCCAAGCTGACGGAAATCGACCTCACGAACACCGGCGACGCCCCCGGCCCCCTCGCCGTGCCGGTGGACGTCACCTGGCCCGACGCCGATCTCGTCGATGCCAAAGGCCTTTCCCAATTCGACGCGATGGACACCGGCCGCAGAAGCCTTCGCTTCCAACCTCAGCCCTCGCTCCACGACGCCACGCTTCCCCCCGGCCAGCCGTACGCAGTCGGCTGGCTGAAATTGACCGATGACGTCCCCATCCACGCCGAAATCGCCACCGATTCCACCAGCGCCACGCAACCCTAGCCGCGAAGCTGCGCGAAACCGAATTGATTTTGCCGTGTTCTTTGGCAGACCCCGTGACTAGAATCGCGAATTATAAGGAGAGCCACATGCCATTTCCCAACGACGAAAAGTTGATGGCGCTCAGTCAAAGCATTCTTAATAAGTTCGACACGATATTCGGCCTTCACCCGGGTTTTCGGGCCGCGCACGCCAAGGGAATGATGCTGACTGGAAAATTTACGCCTTCTTCAAGGGCGACTTCGCTTACGCGGGCACCACACGTCGTTCGGATATCCACGCCTGTGACCGTGCGTTTTTCCAACTCAACCGGCCTTCCGTTGCTACCCGATAACGACGGGAATGCCGACCCGCGCGGGCTGGCCATTCGATTTCATCTGGCCGAGCACAGCCACACCGATATTGTCAGCCACTCAACCGATGGTTTCCCCACCCGCACTGGCGACGAATTCCTGGAATTTTTAACCGCGATCGCGACCAGCGATCCTTCCAAGCCGTCCGATCCCGCCCACCCAGCGCCGATTGAAAAGTTCCTGGGCTCGCATCCTGCGGCGCTGAAGTTCGTGCAAACCCCCAAGCCGGCTCCGGCAAGTTTCGCGCGCGAGACTTATTTTGGCGTCACGGCGTACCGCTTCATCAACAAGGATGGGGCGGCACGATTCGGACGATATCGAATTGTTCCAGCGGCAGGCAACGAACATCTGAATGCGGCGACAACGGCGGGCAAGGCGCCCACCTATTTATTTGACGAGTTGCAGCAAAGAATCGCCCGAAGTCCGATCGAATTTCGAGTGCTCGTGCAGTTGGCCGATGCGGGCGACGTCGTAGACGATGCGACCATCCACTGGCCGGCGGATCGACCGCTGTTGGAACTTGGGGCGATCACTCTCACGCAGCCCGTGGCGGACAACGCCGGGGAACAGAAGCACATCATCTTCGACCCGATTCCGCGCATCGACGGAATCGAGCCGTCGGCCGACCCGTTGCTTGAATTGCGGGCCGCGATCTACCTGCTCAGCGGACGCCGACGACGAGCGGCGGCAACCTAGCAGCCCGTGGCAAAAGTCCCGCGCGGCGACGCGCCGCGGCTTTGGCTCGGGATCGAGGCGGAGAAACGACGAGTATTGATGGAAATACGCGGAGTTTCGACAACGAAGAGCCCGAGCCAAAGACCCAAGCGACGCCCGCGCGACTTTTGCCACGGGCTGCTAGCTTCGACTGCCCGGGCATAGGACCGGAAGCATCGCCGGCCTGCCGCACCACGGCGCCGGCATCATCAATATCACCTGTTCCCGCTGCACCAAATCAAGCTGCCATAGTGCCGCTCGAACCATCCCCACGTGCTCCGGGTCCAAGCCCGCCAAGTATGGCTCCGCCAGTTTCTCCAGCCAATCCGCACCCATCGCCACGTGTCCGCCATCGGCGTCGCCGCCCGATGACTGCTCCATAAGCTTCTGCAGGAAATTCTTCGGCGCCGGCACGGTTCTCACGTCGTAATCCTTCACGCTGGCCTGATCCGCCGCGAAGGCGATCGCATCGTGCAGCGTGCCGATCCGATCCACCAATCCCAAATCCAGCGCCTGGCGGCCCGTGAACACTCGGCCGGCGGCCAGCTCGTCGATCGGCTTCTTCAACTTGTTTCCGCGGATGGCCGTCACGTGATTCTTGAACACCCCGTAGATCTCATCCATCCATGACTGCACGCGCTGCCGTTCGTCCGGGCTGAAATCCGTATCCGAGGAAAGCAATCCGGCGTTGGCGCCCCGTTGATACGCCTTGAACGTCACGCCGATCTTGTTCCACATTTCGGTGGTCACCAGCTTCCCACCGACGACCCCGATGGAAGCCGTGAGCGTGGCATCGTCGGCGAAAACGGTATCGGCCGCGCACGAGACGTAATATCCCCCGCTCCCCGCGACGTCGCCCATCGACACCACCAGCGGCTTCTTGGCCTTCACCCGCTGGGTCGCCCGCAGGATGATTTCGCTGGCGGTCGCCGACCCGCCCGGTGAATCGATCCGCAATACCACCGCCTTAACGGAATCATCCGCCGCCGCCTCGTCCAGCGCCCGGGCGATGTCCGTGCCGGCGGCCATCTCGCTGGCCACCAGGCCCGAATCGTTTTTCCCCGTGACGATCAACCCATCCACGTACACCACGCCAACGGCCGCCTTGCCCGCGCCCGCATTGGGCGGATTCAGCAATTGCGCCAGCACGCCCATCATCGCGAACGGATTTGAAAAATTGATCTCCGGCTGCTTTTCCGCGCCATACCGCTTCTCAAACACCGCATCCTTTCCATATTTCTCCTTCAGCACCGCCTCCAACGCCGCCCGATCCTCAACCGCATCGATCATCCCAGCGTCTTTTGCCTTTTCCGCCGTGTACGGTCCGCCGTCGATCCAGCTCTTCGCCTGATCCTGCGAAACGTTTCGACCCGAGGCGATCAGTTTTGTCGCCGTGTCATACACCGAATCCAACAGCCAATTTGTCATCTGGTCAGCCTCGGGGCTTGGCCCGTCGCGCATGAAAATCTCCGACGCGCTCTTGTATGCCCCGCAATGGAGAAAATCCGGTTGAATCCCCAGCTTCAGCAGCAAACCATGCAGGTAAAGGGCATCCCCGTACAGCCCCATCGCCCAAATCTCGCCCGTTGGGGCAACGCTTACTCGCGAAGCGCCGCTGAGCAGAACGTATTGTCCCATCGCCAGTCCATCGGCATGTCCATAAACGTCCTTCCCCGCCGCCCGCACGGCCTGCATCGCTTGGCGCAATTCCGTCGCCTGCGCCAACCCGAACGCCGATTCATCCGCCAAGACCACGACCGCCTTCACGTCCGGATCTTTCGCCGCCTTGTCAATCCGCGTGACCACGTCCCTGAGCGACAAGCCGACCGGACCGAAGATCGCCATCGATTCGTCCACCGGCGTCTCGCCCATCTGCCCCGCAAGATCAAAAACCGCGATCACCGGTTTGGCCACCGGCTTGGTCGCCGGCGCCGCGCCAGCGACTGAAATTGCCATGAAAAACGCCGAAATCAGGCCCAAAATCCGTGCAAACATCGTTTGCTCCTTTCGCTATAGGGATATGACGGACTTGATCCAGCCAAATTCCAGGAAATCACTTCCCAGGTGGCAATTGCTTCCGCTCATTCTTGTGCTGCTGCCACCACAACGCCAGCGGCAATATCGCGACCAAGTTTATCAAGTAAGCGCGGCTCACCATAGCCAGCGCGTAGTGAAAGAACGCGCTGTTCTGAAAGAATGCCTGGGCGGCCGCATCGTTTGCATGCGGCCCAAGCGCCACGCCGCCCTCAGCGAACCCATGAGCTACCGCCACGCCACCTTCCGCCCCAACCCACCCGACGGCGCAGCCGCCGAAAGCCTTCCAGCCAATTGCAGATCCGCCCATCGCCCACGGGCCGACGCTGAATCCGCCGAAGGGCAGCAGACCAACGGCCAAGCCGCCCAGCGTCAAGAGGCCGACGGCCAAGCCGCCGAAGCTGATCGGTGCGATCGCCATTCCGCCAAATGCGAAAATCACGCCGATGGCCGAATCGCCCCCCGCAATCCACGCCTTGACCGGCCCGCGTTCCAAACCGCCGCGAAGTCGGATGTGAACCAGCGGCAAACCAAACAACGCGAGTTTGCTGCGATATTCAAACACCGGCACGAGAAGCGGCGCCGGATGACCATCAGCGATTTCCTGGCGGCCGAGACTTCGCCGTCGACGCGCCATCCATACGTTGAGGGCGACGACAACGAGTACGTAAGCTGCCCCGAGTCCGATGAAGAGTCCGGCGAAAATCGCTGGACGCGACATGGCCATCGGTTTCCAGCACGCCATGAGGATCATCACCGCCAACATGAACGCCACGATGCACACCACCAGGATGCGATAAGTCTTGATGATGAACGCGCGCCGCTGCGCGGACCGCGCGCTATCGCGATCCAACGTGTAACCGACATAAAAGCTAAAGAACGCGATGACCGGACCGAGAACCGCATTGACCAGTCCGATCAAACCCGCCGCCTTTGCCGCCGCGCTGCCTTTGGCCGCCATCGCGCCCACAACCGCCGCCTTCGTGGAACCGCTCATCACCGGCAACGCCGCCAGCACGCCCAGCGTGAACGCCTTGGTCGGCCCGGTATTGTGCAGCGCCGTCTCGACAAACTTCGCCACCCGTTCGCCAAGCATGACGCGCCCGCGAGACAGGCGTTGCTTAACGGCGTCCTTGGACAGTTCCAACGTGTCTGCCACCTCGGCCACGGACTGGCTCTGGCGATAGAACAGGATCAACGGCTCGCGGTAGAGTTCCGGCAATCCCCCCAACACGCGCCACAAGATCGCCTGCTCCTCCTTGCTGATCGTCTGCTCGCCGGGTTGGAGTGATTCCTCTCCATCCACCACGTTTTCCGCCAGGGTTGTGGAAGCGGCCATCGGATCGCGCGTGGCCCGGCGATAGGATTCCTGGATGACGTGCCGCGCGATGCCGCACAGCCACTGCTTCACGCGGCTTCGATCCTTCAGCTCATCCAGATTGCGCCAAGCGGCCAGGAACGTTTCCTGCGCCAAATCTTCGCTTCGTCCCACGTCGCCGCAGGCATTGTAGGCAATCGCGCAAATCAGCCCCTGATATCGTTCCACGATCCGCCCGAAGGCTTCGCGGTCGCCACCAAGGCAGCGATCGACCAACCGCGTATCATCGCAAGCCTCGGTTTCGATCATCACGTACATTCTCCTGCTCACCAACCAAGTCGTCGAGGGCGGAAAAAGGTGACAGGGAATAATCCCATTCAATTAAGAGCTTCTAAAAACCACGTTCATTGGTCCGGCATTCAAGGCTCGGTCGCCGGCTGCGTTGTTGCAGACTTCTTTTCGATCATTCCCGCGGGCCAATTGGCGCTGAGCGTCCTGCCGGCGTTTTTCGACATCGACCAGAGCATCACGCTGGGATGCCCGTTTTCTCCGGGCGAAATCAGCGTCAGTTCATCGGGCGACCGCCATTGCGGGACGGTCATCAAGGTGGGCTTTTGATCGTCGGAGAGAACGGGCTTGCCCTGAACGACGGTGACCTGGCCGGTCCGCAGATCGACCACGGTAACCTTGCCGGTATCATCGGGGATCGAAACGTGCGTGCCGTCAGGGCTGACTTCGAAATACTGCGCGGCGCCGCCCGCCTGCTCGAAGGCCTGCCTCGGCAGGAGCCGGCTGACCATGGGAGTGGTACCCGGCGTCAGTGAAAACAACTGCGGCCGCTGCGGCATGTCGTTGGCCGTGGTCGGCAACGTCACTTCGGCACTGTCAAACAAAATGCGGCCGTCTTTCGTGCTGCGCACCCGGCACAATTCGTCGAAAACCAAGCCAACCAGGTCTTCCGAATCGCCTGGTTTATCCATTACTTTCCCATCGTCGCCTATCGCGCGCATCCGCGTGAGCGAGCCGAGCCGGGACGCATCGCCGGCCGCTGGCGTCGCGGCTCGGACCAACACTACATCTTGTCCGTCGGACGACCAGTCCGGATACCACGCGGCCTGGTCGCTGAACTTCACCGCCGGGGCAGTTCCATCCGTCGGCACGACCCACAGACCGGCAGCGTGCGCTTGCTCGGATTCGGTCACGACGATCGCCGCCGCGCCGGTCGGCGAGACCCGCAGTTCATGAATGCCTTTCAGTGAAGTCATCAGACGCGCCCCGAGCGTCGTGCCGGTTGCGTCGACAGTGTACACCTCGATGCATTGCACGGATTGACTCACGCCTTCCAGGACCTTCCACGTTTGAGGCGGTATCTTCTGCCGCAAGGCCGCATCCGGGTGATCGCGCACGTACAGAACGACGGTTCCGCCGAGTTCCTTCATCACGCGCTGAAAGTCTTCGTCCTTGGCGTATTGAGCATTCATCCCGTCGGTGAATTTCTCAAGATCGTTGGGATCGGCCGCATTCCAGCCGTAGGCCATTGCGGCATCGCGCACGTGCTGCGCGGCTTCGATGGCGTCCCGAGTCTGCCCGGGCGACAGGTATTGGCTCACCCCATCCCATGTCTTTACGTCAATCTGCCGAGAGACCAGCAGCCGCCTGGAATCAGGAAACCATGTGGCGCAGTTCACGCCGGCAATGGCAGGCGGAAGCAGATTTCCGTCGGCGTCGGCCAAACGAAGGCCGTCGTCGCTGAGGACCGTCATCCATTTGCCGTCGGGTGACCAGGAATATCGCCTCGGCACACAGCCGGCCACAATGAAAGCGGCCAGAATCAAGATCATCCATACTCGCGTTTTCATTTGATTTCTCCGGTTTCGGGTTCGGCGATGGGGGAAGTCCAATGCCAGGTCGACGTAGCCAAGCGTTCCTGCTGCTGTGCCGATGCCATCAGACGCTGGGAAGACCAGAAGTCCGGCACACCCGCGGCGCGAGGCATTTCGGTTTTGTTGGACTGCACCGCGATGTTGGATTCCGGCGGATGCGATCCTTGACGCGCCATTCGCAGGCCAATCCCCACGCCGATTGCCAACACGGCGGCGACCGACAGGCCGATGCGCGCCAAGCGCCACGGGCGAGAAAACCGACCGGGCGCAGGCCATGGCGGCATCGTTTCCGTCGCTTGCTCCGGCATGGCGGCGCGCGCGCCACTCGCCACGCGCTGCCATGCGGCGAGTTCCGCTTCGCCGTGGGTCACCGTTTTGGAGTACGCCGACAACAGCAGCCCGACATCAGGCGGAAGTGCGCCCAGCGCGTCATCGATCATCAATCGTTCCAGGGTCTGCTTATCCATGGCTATTCCTCCGGGGCTGTTCGGCTCCCATCTCGTCGCGGAGCCGTCGCATCGCGTTATGCAGGCGAGAACGCACTGTTCCAATCGGAATCTCCAGCATGGTGGCGATCTCCTCGTAACTGAGGTTCTCTCGCAACCGAAGCTCCAGCGGTTCGCGCATCGCCGGCGGTAATTGCGCGATCGCTTCGCGCATCGCGGCCAGATCGCCGTCAGGCTCCGCCGGGTACACGGGAACATTGTCCAACGATTCGGTCGGCCGATGCTTGCGGGCCGTATCGAGGCCGACATGGCGGGCGATGCCAAAGAGCCAGGCTCTCGGCGAGTCGACCGTGGCAAGACGTTCCCGGCGATGCAGGGCTTGCAGAAACGTCTCCTGGAGCATGTCCTGCGGCGAGGCGCACCATCCGAATGCTCGTCGCAGATACGCCAGAAGCGCTGGACCGTGGGCACGGTAAAGGTGCTCCAGTTCTTGCATGCTCAAACGGCTCTATCGCCGCCATCCATCAGAAACGTCGCTTGAAGCGGGGAAAAAGTTCATTTTATTTTGGCGAGTTTGCCTCTGGTCCTTTCTCCCAGTGCCCCGGCAGAGCGGGAAATGCCAAGTGCGACGGACTTGGCCCGCGACCTGGCGCCGGCAACTGCTTCCGCGTCGATTTGTTGTCACCGCTTCTCCCGCTCCAGCTTCCGCCCCCGGCCCACGATCAGCCGCGCCACCAATGACGTCCACCCCGTCTGATGGCTCGCCCCGCATCCGCGGCCGGTCTCGCCGTGAAAATACTCGTGAAACAGCACCAAATCCCTCCAATTCGGGTCCTCGGCAAACCGCGGATCGTCCCCATGGCACGGACGCCGGCCGCTCTTGTCCGGAATGAACGCGTTCATCAGCCGGCTGCCCAATTCGTCGGCGGCTTGTTGCAGAGTCAGCATCTTCCCCGATCCGACGGGACATTCGACCTTAAACCCCTCGCCGTAGAAATGGTGATATTTCTCCAGCGCTTCCAAGAGGATGAAATTCAACGGAAACCACACCGGCCCGCGCCAGTTGCTGTTTCCGCCGAACAGGCCGGTATCCCCTTCGCCCGGGCAATAGTTCACGCGGTATTCCTTGCCGTCGGCATGGAAGACGTAGGGATGATCCAGATGAAATCGCGACAGCGAGCGAATTCCGTAGGGCGACAAGAACTCCGATTCATCGAGCAGATATTTCAACACTCGCACCAGCCGCTGCTGCGACGGGATCGCCAGCAAATAATGCCTATGGTCGCTGTCGGATGGCTTCATGTAGGAGATGTACCGGGCCAGGTCTTTGCGGTTGTTCAGGAACCAATCCATGCGCTTGCGGAAGCCCTTGAGCTTGTCGATCACGCCGCCTTCCAGAATTTCGACGGCAAACAGCGGGATCATTCCCACCATGGAGCGCACGCGCAGGGGATTCGCCCTGCCGTCCACGTAAATCTGGTCGTAATAGAATCCGTCCTGTTCGTCCCACAATCCGGTGCCGCCGAGGGTGTTCATCGCATCGACGATCGCGACGAAATGCTCGAAGAATTTCGAGGCGATGTCCTCGTAAACCGCATCCTGGCGGGCCAGTTCCAGCGCCATCGAAAGCATGGTCGAGCAGTAGAACGCCATGTGGGCTGTTCCGTCGGCCTGTTCCAGCACGCCGCCGGTGGGCAACGGTTTGGAGCGGTCGAACACGCCGATGTTGTCCAGCCCGAGGAATCCGCCGCCGAAGATGTTTTTCCCGCTCACGTCCTTGCGGTTCACCCACCAGGTGAAATTCAGCAGCAGTTTCTGGAACGTGCGTTCGAGAAACATCCGGTCGCGCTGGCCGCGCGGGGCCGTCATCTTGTAGACGCGCCAGCACGCCCAGGCATGCACCGGTGGATTCACGTCGGAAAGCTCGAACTCGTATGCCGGTAGCTGGCCGTTCGGATGCATGTACCATTCGCGCAGCATCAGCACGAGCTGTTCCTTGGCGAATTCCGGATCGATCTTGGCGAAGGTAATGGTATGAAACGCCAGGTCCCACGCGGCATACCACGGATATTCCCACTTGTCGGGCATGGAAATAACGTCGCGGTTGTAGAGATGCAGCCATTCACGGTTCCGCCCGTTCCACCGCGAATCCGGCGGAGGCGGCTGCTCGGGATCGCCGTTCAGCCAATCCTTGACGATGTAAAGATAAAACTGCTTGGACCACAGCAACCCCGCGAAGCATTGCCGCCCGATCCGCCGCGTTTGGGCCGGCAGCAACTTGGAAAGCCGGCCGTCGTAAAACTCGTCCGCCTCGGCAATTCGCCGGCTGAAAATGCCGTCGAAATCGGACCCGAAAATCTGTGCCGGCGCCGCGTCCCGCGGAAACAGCCGCAACCGCACCACCGCCTCGCCCCTGGCGCCCAGATCGATCGTATATCGCATCGCCGCCTTCGTCCCCACTCCCGCCGGATTCACCGCTTCCGTCTCGCCATTGATCACGTAACGGTGAAAGGCGTCCTTCACGAAACGCGTCGCATTCGGCGCATTGAACAGCCTCTGAACGTTGGTCTCGTTTTCCGTGAACAGCATCTCCGGCTCGATTCCCCGCGGCTCGGCGACCAGCCGGAATTTCCCCAGCGATTCGTGATCCACGTCCACCGATGCCGGCCCCGATTTGGCGATATGCGGCTTGATCTCGCACCCCTCGTGCAGACAGCCCCAAATCCACGAATTCCGCGCCCATAGCGTCGGCAACAAATGAATCGTCGCTGGCTCCGGGCCCCGGTTGTTCACGGTGATCCGGATCAAAATGTCGTCCGGCGCGTTCTTGGCATATTCAACGAACACGTCGAAGTATTTGTCCTGATCGAAAACGCCCGTGTCCAGAATCTCGTATTCCGGTTCGAGCCGGGTCCGCCGGCGGTTTTCTTCCACAAGCTGCTGGTAGGGAAACAAAGTCTGCGGATATTTGTACAACCCTTTCACGTACGAATGCGTCGGCGTGGAATCGAGATAGAAATACTGCTCCTTCACGTCCTCGCCGTGATTGCCCTCCGGCCCGGTCAAACCAAACAGCCGCTCCTTCAAAATCGGGTCCCGCCCGTTCCACATCGCCAGCGCGAAACAGAGCCGGCATTCGCGATCGGTGATCCCCAACAGCCCGTCTTCGCCCCAGCGATACGCCCGGCTCCGCGCGTGATCGTGCGGAAGATAATTCCAGCAATCCCCATTGGCGGAATAATCCTCCCGCACCGTCCCCCATTGCCGCTCCGAAAGGTACGGCCCCCATCGCTTCCAGTTGGCCTTGCGCGCCGCATCCTCCTGCAGGCGCGCGTGCTCTGCGCCGTTGCTCATTGCGCCGTTGCTCATTGCAGGCTCACCACGTTCTTGATCCCCCCCACCCGCCCCGTCAACAGATCGATCGCCTGATCGATCCTGAACCGGCCGGTAATCAACCTTCTCACCGCATCCGGCCAACGCCTGCGATACTCCGCCAGATCGCCGATCGCGTCCAGAAACGCCTGCTTGCCGGCGTTCACCGTGCCGTAAATCACCTGGTTCTTCAGCACGAAATCGCGCATCAGCAAATCGGTGTCCACTTCAATCGGAGCCTTTCTGCCGGGTACTCCCGTGAAAATGAATACGCCGTTGGTTCCCAGCACGCGCATCACGTCGAACGCCAGAGACGACGCCCCGACGGCTTCGTACACCACGTCGATCCCGCCGACGATCTTCGCCATTTCATCCACGGACGTTTCATCGGAAGAAATGTATTGCGCGCCGATGGCCGAGCAAAGATCGGCCCGTGGATTGGGCGGCGGAGTCCTGGAATAGACGTACGTCTGAAACCCCTGCACCACCAGCGCCATCGCCCCGAGCAAACCCACCGGCCCGGCCCCCAGCACGACGGCCTTGTGGCAATACCCCGCTGGTTTCCCCGGCTCCGCCGGACACGCCCAGGGTAACCTTGACTGAACCTGCCACAACTGCTCGATCGCCTTCTGCGCGATCGTCAGCGGCTCAACCAGCACCGCCACGCCGCGCAAATCGCCGGGAACGGGATTCATGTACTTCTCGTCATCGACGACATATTCGGTCATGAATCCATGCCGGCCCTTGATGCCGCGCTCCGTGAAATCGCCGGTGTAACAGAAATCCTGCCGCCCGGCCCGGCAAGCCACGCACTGGGGATGATCGCATGGCCGCCGAACCATCATCACCACCAGATCGCCCTTCTTGAGCGTCTTGACGCCCGGCCCGGTTTGCACGACTTCCCCCAGCGATTCGTGCCCGATCACCAGATAATCCGACCCCTGGGGCGGCGTGCCGTATTGAAACGAAACGATCTCCTTGTCCGTCCCGCAGATGCCGACGTCGATCATGCGCAGCTTCACGTCCGTCGGCGAAGAAATCGAAGGTTCCGGATGATCGATGATTTTGACTTGCTTGCTCGACGGGAATACGGCGACGGCCTTCATCGGAAACTCCTTCCGGATGAAGGCACTATAACGAAGCTCGCAAATGTTGGCAGCGCAGATTACACGGCCGATCCGGCGCCCGGCAAATACATCCGCCAGAACTGTCGCGCCGCGTCGCCCAATTGCACAAACAATCCGCCGCAGATGTGCAGTGCGCCCAGAAAGGTATGTCGCCAGTATGCCTGGTCGGCATCTGCGTATCGTGCCAGACCTTTTTCATTCATCGCTTGGGTTCGGCGACCGTAGATCTCGGTGAGTATGTCGAACGGAGCCGACTGACGAAATGCCGTAACGGCAAACGGCTCGCTGCTAAGGCGTTTTTGATGAAGTTTCCATAAATCGGCGAATAATCCGTTCCAACGGCGTTTGAACCGGAGCAGCCTGGACGGATCGCTCTCGCCGACGTTGTCCGTCGTGCATAGGTAGGTTCCATCGTTGAGCGGTGAAATAAGAAACGTCTGCTTGGACCGCAGCCTGGATACGGTGCCCGAAGATGTAACCACGAGTGTTCGCCCATCGCGTGAGAGCCAGACCGTGCCGCATATCTTAATGGATGGCTTGGCGTGCGCGATGTAATCACCGAAAACAAACCCCTCCGCGTTAACGTCGTCGCTCATCCGCCTGACGTAAGGCGAAAGAGCCTGAACCGATTCCATCGGCACGCGAACATAGGGCAGGGAGTTTCGCCGCTCGATCATCGCCACCGCCAAAAGCAACAGCAAAAAGCCTCCGATTCCGAGGGGTGCGAGCAGCCAATATGGGTTTGCGTTGCCGGTGGCTTCGGCGAGTAAGGAAATCATCATGAGTGAGCATTATACCCAGGGACAGGCGGGCCGACGAAGTCATGGCCGTTTGAAGATTTTAGAAACCGGCAAAACGAACCCCGGAATCGCAGGCTCACCGCTGATCTTGTCCCGCACCGTCAATCGAACCGGCTTTTGCCCTATCCGGTGGATCATCAGCGTCATCGTCGCTGGATCCGCAACCCAACATGATGTGGTGCCATGCGCCAACCACACGTTCACCTTCTCCGCGATTTCACGCTTTGTGTCGTCCGGTGAAATCACTTCGACGGCAAGATCGGGAACACCTGGAAAAAACTTGCTCCACGCGGTTTTCGGCACGCGATCCTTGCGAACAAAACTGGCATCCGGCGCGCGGACAAGATCAGGTTTGGATTCCACCTTGAATCCGGTCTCAGCGGCAAGAACCGCTCCGAGGTCATGTTCTTCCACGAACTCCGCGAGAAACCGAGCAATCCGAACCGCGACTATTCCATGATCGAAACCCGCAGGACTCATCATGACCAGCTCCCCATAAATGAGCTCGCATCGCCCGATATCGCCCATCTTGAGCAATTCGTCGGCCGTGATCGGTTTGGTGGATGTCGTTGTCATAACAACGGCCAATCATCCTGTGCGGCTCTTACGCGCTGGCAGCGATGAGCGTCTTCTTGGCTTTGGGCGGAAGATCGACAGGGACGAACCAGTCCGCTGGATAGAGATAATCTTCTCCTTCTTCGTCGACAACGCGAAAGAAATATGGCCGGTCATTCGCCTCGGGCTTGATAACCTTGTAGGTCATTCCGAGCTGCAACGAAGCTTTATTCTCCCCGCGCTCAATGCAAATCGCGAAAAATGGGTGAGATCGTTTACCGCGATCACGAGCGGTTGAGCGAGCGTTTGATCCGTTCGAGCCTATGCCCGAGGCCGTGCGCTTCGAACCAGTGAATTTCGGCTTCATAGATTTCACCTTTTATATCACGCACCAATGCTTCACCCTTCATCTTACGCCAATCTCGTCCGCCAAACTGCGCCCGCAAGTATTTCCGAATGCGCACGCTTGGTCCACTGGCAATCACGCGCACGTTTCGAATCGGGCCAAGAATCTCAAAGAGCGGGCGAGGCAAAAGTCAATGCCCCTTCCCGAAAAACGTCTTGATCGAATCGTAAATGTCATCCTTCGAATTCACCCGGCTCGTCAGAACCTTCTCGTGATTCCTCAGATGCTCGTGCAGAACGTTGATGAAATTCCCCGAACCGTAGGCGCTGGCCACCTGGCAATAGCCGAACATGTTGCAGATCGGCAGGAGCTGCTCCTTCAGCAGCTTCACGCAGTCGCGGCTGTCGGCCTCCGAGCTGTTGTCCCCGTCGCTGAAGTGGAAAAGGTAAATGTTCCACTCCTCGGCCGAGTAGTGCGAATCCAACATCGCCTTGGCGCAGCGGAACGCGCTGCTGATCTTCGTGCCGCCGTCTTCACGAAGGTGGTAGAACGTGTGCTTGTCCACTTCCTTGGCCTGAACGTCGTGCACGATGTAGCGTGATTCGATGCCCTCGTAATTCGTCCGCAGCCAGGTGTCGATCCAGAAGCTCTCCACGCGCACCAGTTCCTTTTGCTCTTCGCCCATGGAGCCGGAGACGTCCATCATGAAGACGATCACCGCGTTGGACTGCGGGCTTTTCACCTCCTTCCAGCTTCGATAGCGGATGTCCTTTCGCTGCGGGATGATGATCGGCCGGTCGGGATCGTAATCGCCGATCATGATCTGCCGTTTGAGCGCTTCCTTGAACGAGCGTTTGAAATGCAGCAAGGATGCCGGCCCAACGCGGCGAATGCCGCTGTACTTGTCCCGGATCGTGGTGATCCGGTGCTTTCCCTTGGGCTCGATCCGCGGCAGCTTCAATTCCTCGGCCAAAATCTCCGCCAATTCGTCCAGGGACAGGTCCACCTCCATGATGTGCTGTCCGGCCTCGGTGCCGCCCTGGGTTTTGCCCTGTCCCTGGCCGACGACGTCGCCCTCCTTGCCCTCCCCCGCCCCGACGCCCGCGGAATTGTCCCCATACCGGAAATGCGGCAACTCGATCCCGCGCACCGGAATGCTGATCAGGTGCTTCCCCTCCTTGCCGATCAATTCCCCCTTGGTCAGAAATTTGCGCAGGTCATCGCGAATCCGGCCCTTGACGATCTGCCGGAATCGCTGGTGATCTTTTTCGATCTTGAGGATCATCGTTGCTCAAGAGCTTGTTCGCTCGGAATCCTCGTAAGAGGCAATTTGGTTCATTCTCAGGACCGCCTTGCGGTCGGAGCGAGGAAAATAATAGTGCAACTGCGTCTGCCCGATCGCGATCTGATACGGGCTGGTCACCTCATAAGTGCTTCCACTCGTTAGAACGATGCGAAACGCCGCGAACGGCTCACGATCCAGAAGGTCCTTCAATTCATTCACCACGGCAAAAACTCCTCACGTCACCTTCCTCGACAGAAGATATAACCCGATCAGAAAAACCAAAAGCGATCCCGCCAATCCCAGGATCGTCCCCGGAAGATGCCAGTTGGCCAGATCGATCGGGTTTTCGCCGCGGCTCCATCGCAGCGCCAGGCCGTAACGCGGATCGGTGATCCAGAAAAATGCGATTCCCAGCAATCCAACCACGACCAACGAATATCCGGAACGGCGGTTAAATCTCCGCATCATTCATCCTGTTTCGAATCCCCGCGCGCGAAAATGCTGGCGACGTAATTCAACACGTCCGTCGCGCTCGTTTCGTTGTACCCGAAGTATTTGATCAGACGCTGTTTCACCACGTCGATCTTCTGCTGCGTCTCGTCGTCCACGACGCTGCTGACCAGGTTTTTCAGCTTGATCGTGTCGCGCTGGTCCTCGAACAGCTTGAGTTCCAGCGCTTTGAGCAATCGGGCATTGGTGTTGTATTCGAACTTCTTGCCGTCCAGCGCCAAGGCGCCGATGTAATTCATGATTTCCTGCCGGAAATCGTCCTTTCGGGCCTCGGGAATGTCGATCTTCTCCTCGATCGACCGCATGAGCCGCTCGTCCGGGTCCTCGTCGCGGCCCGTATAACGGTTGCGCACGCGCTCGTGCTGCGTGTACGCCCGGACGCTCTCGATGTAATTCGTCGCCAGTCGCTTGATCGCGTCCTCGTCGGCGCTGATCGCCCGCTGCACCTCGGCCTTGAGAATGTCCTCATATTCCTCGCGCACCACCGCCAGCAGTTCCTTGTATTCCTTCTTCAACTCTTCATCGGTAATGAGCGAATGATGGACCAACCCGCCTTCCAGTTCGTTCATCACCATAAACGGATTGATGGACTTGTCGAGTTGCGCCTGATGGCTGACCAGCGAATTGCTGACCTTGTCCTGAATGTAGCGCGGGCTGATCCCCTGCATTCCTTCCCGGGGCGCCTCTTCCTTCAGTTCCTTGATGCTGTCCTCGGTGAAGCCGGGGATGTTCTTGCCGTTGTAAAGCTTCATCTTCTGCAACTTGGTGATGCCGGCCTTTTTCGGCTCGGACAGGCGCGTCAGGACCGCCCACATGGCCGCCACCTCGATCGTGTGCGGCGCGATGTGAAGACCCTTGATCTTTTCCGGACCGAAATCCTTCAGGTAAATCTTCACCTCGTCGTCCAGCCGGATGTTGTAAGGCACGTCGATCTTGATGGTCCGGTCGCGGAACGCCTCCATCATCTCGTTCCCCTGGAGCCGTTTGTACTCCGGCTCGTTGGTGTGGCCGAGAATGACCTCGTCGATGTACGTCTGGGCAAATTTCTTGGGCTTGATCAGATGCTCCTGGCTGGCGCCCAGCAGGTCGTACAGGAACGCCACGTCCAGCTTCAGCACTTCGATGAACTCGACGATTCCGCGATTGGCGATGTTCAATTCGCCGTCGAAGTTGAACGCGCGCGGATCGGAATCCGAGCCGAACTCGGCGATCTTGCGGTAGTTGATGTCGCCGGTCAGTTCGGTGCTGTCCTGGTTCTTCTCGTCCTTGGGCTGGAAGGTGCCGATGCCCAGGCGATCCTTCTCCGACAGGATCAGCCGTTTGACCTTGACGTGCTCCATCACCTTCTTCCAGTCGCCGCCGTAGTCCTCCAGCAGATCGCCGTAAATCTTCCGGCAGAACGGGCAGACGTCGCCGAACAGGCGTATCTTGCGTCCATCGGGAAGTTTCTCGTTGATCGCCTCCAGCACGTCGTTGCGGGCCTCGCGTGGAATCAACAGCAGCGGCTCCTCGTGCATCGGGCACTCGACGAATTGCTCCGCCTCGTCCCCCGCCGGGCCTTTATGATGCACTCGCCACATGTAGGTATAGCAGCGCCCCGCTTCCGTCCGGCTGTAATTCTCCAGCCCCTTCTTGAGCAGCCGCGCCATCGTCGATTTGCTCGATCCCACCGGCCCGTGCAGCAACAAAATCCGCTTTTCCGTGCCGTAGCCCTGCGCCGCGGATTTGAAGAAATCCACAAGCTGCATCAGCGGCCGTTCCAGCCCGTAAATCGCGTCGGCGCCGTGATCGATCGGGTCGGCAAAGAACTTGTACCGGTTGTATTCCTGCTTGAACTGGGTGTACGACTCCACGCCGTACGACAAGATCATGTCGTACACCCGTTGAAACGCGTTCCGCGCCACCACCGGATGTTCCATCACCATGTCCAGATACTCCCACAAGGAGCCTTCCCAGTGTTGCTCCCGGAAGTTCGACACGTCCAGTTTCTTATCGATCAGCGACACCAATGCATTGGATTTTGAAGGCATGGTTTTCGTACTCCATCAAAACGTGTTTGCTCCGTCAAAAGCGTGTTGGCTCTATCCAAGGGCGTCGACGGCTTGCCACAAGTTTACCATTCCATTCCAGGAACGGAGTTGCAATGCCGGCCGCTGCAAATATCTTCGGCCGGATTGCAGCCAATTCGTTGCGAAAGAGCGGTGCCGGAATGAGATTTCCGGCATGGGGTTGGCGCCCGTTGATACAAGAACGATCCCGATACACTAGCTTAGCCTGCACCACCAAAAGTGTCTACGACGAAATGACCTATCCGGTTTCCCCTACAGCCGTTATAAATCCGCGAAAGCACAAAAACCCCGAGGTTTGAATACCTCGGGGCGTTCCCGCAGGACTCAACCGTCCCCATGTATCGTCAAGGTCCACCGGGATTTCGTTTCACGACGGCTGTCAGGCGTCTTTCACCAGCGGCAGAAGCGGGTACTGATCGCCCAGGATCGGTTTGCTGGGCGTGTTCAGCCAGTTCTGCAACATGCTGGCGTAAACCGACCGGAAATCCACCACGTATTTCAGGTCGCCCTGGTCCAGGTCCGTCAGGGACGGATGCGGGCTGACGATCCCCTGCTTGATGCTCGAACCCATCACCAACATCGGCGCCGCCGCCCCGTGGTCCGTGCCGTTGCTGGCATTCTCCTGCACCCGGCGGCCAAACTCGCTGAACGTCATCGCCAGCACACGATCCTGGTTCTTCTGCTGTTTCAAATCCTGCCAGAACGCACTGAGCCCGTCCGACAATTGCTTCATCAGCGCATCATGCCGCCCCAACTGACCCACGTGCGTGTCAAACCCGCCAAGCGCCACGTAATAGACCCTCGTCGGCAGCCCGCCGGCGATCATTGCCGCGATCGTCTTCAGGCCGTTTCCGAATTCATTGGCCGGATACGGCGCCGGCGACGAATGGTTCCGCGTCAATCGCAGAATCTCTTCGCTGCTCAACTGCGCGTCCATCGCGGTCCGGTGGAGGAAATCAAGTTGATTCCTGGCCGTGACGGTCTTCGGGGGCAGGATTGCCGATCCCTGCAAATCCGCCTGATTCAGCTTGACGTAATCCGCCTTGTCCCGGCCGTTGTACCGATAACTGTCCGGACGCTCGAAACTCAGCGGCAACACCTTCTCGCCCTGCATCGCCAGCGGTAACGCATCCCCAATCGCGACCCCCACCTTCGGATCGCAACCCGGACAGGTGTTGTCGAAATAACGCCCGATCCAGCCGGTGCTCGGCTGCTGCCGCTCCGGCTCGGCGCTTTGCCAAATATCCATCGAGCGGAAGTGCGACCGGTTCGGGTTCGGATATCCAACCCCCTGAACGATCGCCAGATCGCCGTTGTCATACAGGTTCTTCAGCCCCGTCAGATTTGGATGCAGGCCAAGATAGCCGTTGATTTTCAGGATGTCCTTGGCCGGATGTGAAATCCTGGCGCGGGCCTGGTAGTACACGTCATCGCCGTAGGGAATGACCATGCTCATCCCGTCGTTGCCGCCGGACAGTTGCACAACCACCAGGATCTTCCCGTCCTTGCCCGTCGCCTGCTGCGTCAACTTGGTGTCGTACGGATCGTTCAGCGCCATCACGGTCTGATCCAAAAACGTCGGGATCGTCGGCGCCACCGCCAGGAGCGTCAAACCCTTTTGCAAAAAAATCCGGCGAGTAGAGACGTTCTTTTCCATGGCTTCTCCGCGTTAGCACAACTGATACTCAGGCATCGACACGATCAACTGCACGATCTTCCGCACCGAATCCGGGTTCACCCCATCCGCCAGCACGTCGGCCAGGACCCGCTTTTTGTCCGCATCCACCGGGCGCTGGATCAATCGCTTGACCCAGGCCTCGGCGACCTCGCCGGGCGATCCGGCCGCATCGGGATCGAAATCCGTCGGCCTGGCCAACCCGGGCCCCAGCAAGCCGCGGTCATTCCCCTTGCGATCCACCCGCGCCAGCGCCGGAACCTCCCCGCCCGCCAGCCAAACCCCCGTGTTATACCGGATGAACAGCGTGCTCGTATTGATCCACATCCGCCCGCCCGGCCAACCCCGAACGTTCGGCGGCATCATCGGCAACTGCCCCATCTGATTCAACGCCGCTTCCAGAGCCTGTCCCGGCGGCATTCGCAGCCCCAGCATCCGGATCGTCCCCACCACCAACTGAACCGGACTCTTGATCTGCACACCCACCGCCTGGGGGCTGTAAAACGCCCGGCTGGTCAGGATCGTCCGCAACAGCGACCGAATCTCATAATGGTTCGCATAAAAAAACTGCCCCAGCGCCGTCGCCAGGCCGGGATCGATATCGTCATACGCCAGATATTTGAACAACTCCCCGGCGATGAACCGGGGGCACGCCGGATGCTGCAAAATCAGGGTGATGATGTCATCGCCGTCGAAGTTTCCGCTGCGGCCGAAGAAATCCTTGATGCCCTCATCGTGCTGATCGGCGCGGTAGACGAAATCGACACCGTCATGCCCCCAGCCGGTGAAGGCGCGCGCCGCCTGCTTAATGTCGTACTCGGTGTAGTTCCCGATCCCCAGCGTGAAAAGCTCCATCAACTCGCGGGCATAGTTCTCGTTGGGATGCGCCTTGCGGTTCTCGTTGTTATTGAGGTAATCCAGCATCGCCGGGTCGCGCGAGACGGCCCGCACAAACGGCTCGAAATTGCCCGCCGCGTACCGCCGCCAAAGCTCGTTCTGCCGCCACATCAGAAGCGCCGACCGCTCGTCCTTGGCGCTGGTGGTGAAATGTCCGTGCCAGAAAAACGTCAGCTTCTCCTGCATCGGATATTTCCCGAACGCCATCCGCTCCAGCCACCAGTCGATCGTCGCCTGCACAGCCTGCCGATTGGCCTGCATGAACTGCTGGATCAGTTGCTTCTTCTCGTCGAGGCTTTTGCCGACCAATTGCCTGGCATACTCCCGGAAATTGGATGGCGAGCCAGCGATCGAATGCAAATTCGGCGAATCCCCATCCTCCTCTTCCTCCGCCGGAGCATCCGGGAAATCCATCAGCCATTCCACGGCCTTCAGCGGCCCCAGCTTGCGGACATGCTCGATCTCCTCCGGCGTACCGCCGAACCCCGCCCGGTTCATCAGGTGCGCCGCCTTCACCTCGTCAAAAGGATCGGATTCGGAGGGGACGTAGGGTGATAACAATGGGTGAATGCTTGCCATCCCGGCTCCTTGTGCCGATCGACAACCACTAGAACGCCGCCAGCCGGACGTTATTGTAGGCTTACCCGACTAAATTCTCTCATCGGCGAATCATGTGTAGCCGGCTATCCTTGCACGCCGTAGGGTCCGGAAATGCGAAAACCGACCCACTATTCAGCTTTCCGGTAAACCACGTCCGACACATCGCTTTCATGGCCGTCTCCACGCCGGAAGAAAGTTCCCTCGCTTTCCGCAATGTTCCATAACCGCCATGTGTGCTATGGGACGGGTTCGTGGATTTGTCAGCCCGCCCCCTGTATTTCATTCATCGCCGGAATTCCTCTAAGGACTCATCGGATGAACCACGCCATTTCAAATCTGACAACGGACGACTACGAGGAAACGGTCGCTTTCTGGCGAACTCAAACTGGGATCTGGCTCAACGAATCCGACGAACCCGAGCCGATGCGCCGCTTTCTGCTGCGAAACCCCGGAATGAGTCTGATCGCGCGCAACGCTTCGGGAACGGTCATTGCCGCCGTGCTGTGCGGCCACGACGGCCGGCGCGGCTATCTGCACCATCTGGCCGTGGACCCGGCCCATCGTCGTCTGGGTTTGGGACGAGCCCTGGTCGAACGCTGCCTGGCAAAACTCGCCGCGGCCGGCATTCCGAAATGCAACATCTTTTTATTCAACGACAACGCCGAGGGCCGGCGATTCTGGGAAAAACTCGGCTACAAATCCGTGGCGTGGAGCCCGATGCAGCGGGTAATTACGAAATCTTAAAGTCGGCTGTTGAAATAAAGGGGACATTCAAGATTACAGAAATATAATGAAATCTTGAATGGCCCCTTTATGCCATTCATGTCCCGGCACCAGATCACGGCGCGCTGCTGCCGAGAGGCTGATACCCCGCTGGAAATTCAATAGAAGGAACCTGCTCAAGCGATAGGCTCTTGAGCGATGCCAAGGGTGCTTGCGATACGGTGCGCCAACCGAAACCCGAAGCGCCACACCATTGGCTTCCAGACCACTTTTCGACCTTCCGCAATACGCCGCCGCGATTATCCCGAGCTTCGATCGCCCGAATCACTGCGCCCCGAAGAATCACGGGGCCGTGAATTACGCGCACTTCAGTCCAACGATGTGGCACCACACGTCTGTTATCGCCCCCTTTCAAGGGCCAAGTGGCCTTCCCCATGTTCTTATTCTTCGCATCCTTGGCGTCCATCGCGGTTTACCTCTTGGCTTCATGTTATACTTCGCCTTCCGGTTTGTCGGGCGCAATCTTATGGAAAAAACGCTCCTTCGCCTCGGCCATTCGCCCGACCCCGATGACGCCTTCATGTTCTACGGGCTTGCCAAGGGCCTGCTGGATACCGGCCCGTATCGGTTCGAGCACGTCCTCCAGGACATCCAGACACTCAACCAGCGCGCTCGCCGCGGCGAGTTGGAAATCACCGCCATCTCGGTCCACGCCTACCCATATGTGGCGGACCGTTATGCCCTTACCAGTTGCGGCAGCAGTATGGGGGATCAATACGGGCCGATGGTCATCACTCGCCAGCCGACGAAAATCGGCGATCTCAAAGGCAAGACCATCGCCATCCCCGGCGAACTCACCACCGCGTTCCTCGCCCTCCAGCTATGTCTCGGCAAAGCCGGCAAGGCCTTCCGGGCCGTTCCCGTTCATTTCGACCAAATCCCCAAATATGTCAAAGACGGCAAGGCCGACGCCGGCCTCATTATCCATGAGGGACAACTCACCTACCAGCAATCCGGCCTGCATCTGGTGGTCGATCTCGGCGTGTGGTGGCAAGAGCAAACCGGCCTCCCCCTTCCCCTGGGCGGCAATTGCATCCGCAAAGACTTGGGTAAGACCGTCTGCCAGGAAGTCACGAACATTCTGAAAAAGTCGATTCAGTTCAGCCTCGATCATCGCAAGGAGACCGTCGAATATTCGCTGCAATTCGGCCGCGATTTGAACCCCAAGCTGGCCGACCAATTCGTCGGCATGTACGTGAACCATTGGACGCTCGATTACGGTCCCCGAGGGCGGGAGGCGATCACCACTCTTTTGAAACGCGGCGCGGATGCCGGCTTAGTGCCGAGCATCGGCCAAATCGAATTCGTAACGGCGGCATGAGATTGAATTGGTCATTAGTCATTGGTCATTGGTCATTTGCAAGACAATTCGGAATCGGCGATACCAATGACAAATGACAAGTGACAGATGACCTGTCGCATTTCCCACCCTGGCAGACCCCCGTTTCTCACGCCACCGCGCTCATTGACAGCGACGTCTTTCCTTCCTTGATGCGCTCGATCTGCGCCCCCACGGCCGCGAGCTTTTGCTCGATCTTTTCGTATCCGCGATCGATGTGATAAACCCGGTCGATGCGCGTGGCCCCCTTGGCGACCAATGCCGCCAACACCAGCGCGGCGCTGGCGCGCAGGTCGCTCGCCATCACGTTGGCGCCTTGCAGTTCGCGTACGCCCTGGATGATTGCCGTCGGACCCTCCTTGCGAATCCGGGCGCCCATGCGGTTCAGTTCGCCCACGTGCAGGAACCGGTCGGGGAAAATCCGCTCCGTCACCACGCTGATTCCATCCGACAGGCACAGCAACGCCATGAGCTGCGCCTGCAAATCCGTGGGGAATCCCGGGTAGGGCTGGGTGGTCATTTCCACCGGATTGATTCGCCGCGCCGCCGTGACGTAAACCGTCCCGTTTTCCCGCTGCGTTTGCACGCCCACCTCGTCCAGCCGATCCGTCACCGCGATCAGATGATCCAGGGCGCAATGCTTGAGCGCCAATTCCCCATTGGTGATGGCCGCGGCGATCATGAAGGTGCCGCATTCGATCCGGTCGGGAATGACCCGATGCTCGGCCCCGACCAGCTTTTCGACGCCCTCGATGCGAATTTCGGGCGTCCCGTGTCCTTTGATCCTCGCCCCCATCTTGATGAGCATGTCGGCACAGTCCGAAACCTCCGGCTCGCATGCCGCCCCCACCAGGATCGTTTCTCCATCGGCAAGCGCCGCGGCACACATGACGTTGATGGTCCCCAGGACCGTCGGCCCCAACGCCCCGCCGAGATACATCCGGCATCCTTTGAGCCGGCCGCGCACCTCGCCCACGATGTTCCCGTTTTCCATCCGGAAATGCGCCCCCAGCTTCTGCAAGCCGCGCACGTGCAAATCCACCGGCCGGTCGCCGATCGCACATCCGCCGGGCATGCTGACGATCGCCTTGCCGCGTTTGCCCAGCAGCGGACCCAGCACGCAAATGCTGGCGCGCATCGTCTTGACGATTTCATACCGCGCCTCGCATTGCGTCTCGTCCTGGACTTGGATATCCAGCGGCCCATTGAGCGCCGGACCCACCAAGGTGCCGGGGTCGGCCGGCTCGTGCCGGTAAACATGGCACCCCAACTCCCCCAGCAACTTGGACATGGAATCGATGTCCAATAGCCTGGGAACGCCTTTGAGCGTGCTTTTCCCCTCGGCCATCAGGCACGCCGCCAGAATGGGAAGCGCGGAGTTCTTGCTGCCGCTGACTTCGATTGTCCCCTTAAGCCGATGCCCACCGTGGATGAGAAAGCTGTCCATGTCTGCCCGTCCTTGGGCCGGAAAAGCCGCTCAAGCGCAGCGCTTCCCTAAGCCCGAAACGTCCCGGCAAAAAACCACCGGAAAAACCGTTCGGTCTATCGGCCAGTCCATTGGCCGACGATCAATATCAATGTTGCCCTTGGCTGCCGGACCCGTTATCGGTCTGGCCGCCAAGTTCAATTTCTCATTGTGGACTTGCCCCGTCCGAATATCAAGCCGGGATGACCCAACTTCCGGCGATTTTCTCGCCCCATTCACGTCCACACCGGCGGCGGAGCGATCTCGTCCGCCGGACGCGGGCCGGGATCGGGCTTTCCGCTGGTCGATAGCCGGCTCTCGGCAATGACGTGCATGTCACGATCGCAGGTGACCTGGCAACTGAGCCGCAATCCGTGCGTCGCCCCCAGCCCCCGGGCCGACAAGACCGTCCGTTCCGCGTGCGTCACCTTATCCGGCTCGCCGGAAATGAACCTCACCCGGCACGTCGTGCACCTGCAGTTGCCGCCGCAGGCGTGCATCTGGTCGATCCTGGCCTCGTCCAGCAGCGCCAGCACCAGCCGCTTCCCGGCCGGAACCTCAAACGTCCCCACGCCTTCCACCGTTAACTTCGGCATTCAAAACTCCTCATCGGCGATCAAAACGTGCTCTAACGGATTTTCGGCGATTCTTCGCGCCACGTCAAAATTTCCTTGTCGGCAAAGATATTCCTTGTGCCGTGCTTCCCGCCTCCACCACGAACTGTCAAATTAAAATCGCATTTGCCGGCTCTCGGATAAAAGTAGCAACCTGACACCAGACGATGATAGAATATGTTTAGAACGACGTTGTCGGGCTAAATTGAGGTGAACCATCACAAACGGCACCATCATTCTCAAAGGGAAGATCCACGGCAAAACTATTGAATTGGAACAAGAATCGGGGCTTCCAGATGGCCAGGAAGTTTCGGTAACCCTTCAGGCGGCATCGTCATCCGGCGATGGCCTGCGCGCTTCATTCGGTTCATGGGCCGATGACGCCCAGGAAGTAGATCATTTCCTGGAACAAGTCCGGCGCGGTAGATCGCAAGCACGGCGCTGGTCCATGATCTGACCTTGGTTACGCATAATGTGCGAGATTTCGCCAACGTGCCGGGACTGAGGATCGAAGACTGGCTTTCAGCGTGATTACCTCGCATACTCCACCGCGCGTGTTTCGCGGATCAGCGTCACTTTGATCTCCCCGGGGTAATTCAACTCCTGCTCGATCTTCTGGGCGATGTCCCTGGCGATCTTGGCGCTGATGCGGTCGTCGATCAGCTTTGCATCCACGATCACGCGCACCTCGCGGCCGGCCTGGATGGCGTATGCCTGGCGCACGCCTTCGAACGTCATGGCCAAATCTTCCAACTCCTGCAAGCGCTTCACGTATCGTTCGAGGCTTTCGCGGCGCGCCCCGGGCCGGCTGGCGCTGATCGCATCGGCGGCCATCACGATCACCGTGTACGGCGTCGTCACCGGAACGTCGCCGTGGTGGGCCTCCGCTGCGTTCAGGACGGCCTCCGGCTCGTCGAACCGGCGCAGAAATTCCTTCCCCAGTTGCGGATGCCCGCCCTCCTGCTCGTGGTCCATCGCCTTGCCGATGTCGTGCAGCAGCCCCGCTCGCCGCGCCAGCTTCCCATCCAGACCCAACTCATCGGCAATCACCTGCGACAGATACGCCACCTCCATCGAATGCTTCAGCACGTTCTGCCCATAGCTCGTGCGGAACGACAGCCGGCCCAGCATGGGAATGATCGGCTTGGCCAATTGCAGATTCGCCTCCTGGGCCGCCTCCTTGCCCAGACGGATCAGCTCCTCGTCCATTTCCTTGGTGGTCACCGCGACGACTTCCTCGATGCGCGCCGGATGGATTCGCCCATCCTGCACCAGCCGATCCAGCGACATCCGCGCGATTTCTCGCCGCACCGGATCGAAACAGCTCACCACCACGACGCCCGGCGTGTCGTCAATGATGACGTCCACCCCCGTCGCCTTCTCGAAGCTGCGGATGTTGCGGCCTTCCCGGCCGATGACCCGGCCCTTCATGTCGTCGCTGGGAATCGTCACCGTGCTGACGGTGTGATCGGCCGTCTGCTCCGCCGCGTAACGCTGGATCGCCTGCAGGATGATCTGCCGGCTCTTGTCTTTCGCCTCGTCCTGCGCGTGCTCGGTGATTCGCTGAATGAGCGCCCCCGCCTCCAGCTTGCAATCGTCCTCGATCCGCTTCAGCAGCATTTCCTTCGCCTGCTCGGGCGAAAGATTCGTCAATTGCAGCAGCTTGTCTCGCTGCTCGTGAAGCACCTGGTTAAGATTCTCTTCTTTGCCGGCCAGGGATTTCTCCCGCTGCGAAAGCCGGGATTCCAGATCGTCCAGGTTCTTTTCCTTGACCGAGAGCGTGTCCAGCTTTCGGTCCAGAGTGTCTTCCCGCTTCGCCAGGCGGCCTTCCTGGGTCTTGAGATCGTTTCGCTTTTGCTCGGTTTCGCGCTCGTACTGTTCCTTGCGCTTGAGCTGCTCCTGCCGGGCGGCAAGCTCGATTTCCTTGGCCTTGTTCTGGGCCTCCAGCAGCGCGTTATTCTTGATTTGCTCGGCCTCGGCGCGGCTGCGGTTCAGGGCGCTGCGCGCCATGACCTTGGCCGCTACCGCCACACCGCCGGCGCCCACGACCAGCCCGGCCAGGAGATACCACATGGTTTCCATGAATCCCGTCCGAACTCATCCATTGGTGATGGATGAACTCACAACGCAGATGCCTTGGAAAGACCCCTGCTTCGACGGGACAATTCAATGCCAAGTCCGGTTCAACAAAATCCGCAACCGGTGATCCAGCATTGCCGAATGATTGTCATTCCGGGAGGTGCTCGCGAGGGCCAATCGATCCGCCGGCGCGTGTCGATCAGCACCGGCGATGTGAAATACGAAGGCGCCAGCGCCGCCATCGGCAAAAACTGCCGCGGCAAGCCGCCCGTCACACGCCGACTGAGCGAGAGCAATAGCCCCATCACGCCCAATGCGGTGATCGTCGTCTTCGTCAGTATTCCCAAAATGACCACGTTCATGTCGATACGTCGAATCAAGGACCTAACGACGCGCCATCCGCTACAGCGCGTCGTCCGTGATCGGCATGGGAAATATCATCCCAACGCCAACCAAACGAATCGCTTACATTTTACGCAACCCCGGCGGTATTTCAAGATTCAAAGCAGATGAGCGCCGGCGCAACCGATCAAGGGCCGATAATTCAGTCAATTCCGTCCAGTCGCATCGCCAATTGCTGATTATTGGTAACCCACCACAACTGCTGGTGATGGTGCACGGTGCAAACCGCTGCCCGCCCGGGAAATGCCATTGCGAAATCGCTCATGGTCAGCCCCGCCAGCAGCCCCCTCACAAAATCCTCGAACCCGGCTTCTTCACCCGGCAGGAACTCAATCGCCGCCGCGTCGGTCCGCCCAATCAATAGTCCCGAATCAATCCCGCATCCCCCGAGCAATCCCGCCAGCCATTGCCGACTGCCAAAATTTAATTCGTAAGACCAATGACTCCCCGGCATCACCCAGACATTTCCCGCCAAGACCTGTCGCCAAGCCCGCGCCGCAAGCGCCGCCAACTTCGCCGCAAACGGCGCCGCCACGCTCCGCGTGAATTTGGCCAGCTCCGGCCTGATCGTCCCATCCGCCGGCCCGATCCACCCTCGAACCTCCGCCGCCGCGCCGAAGCCAAACGACCCGCCATTATAATAATGACACTCCAGCCCCTCGGCCGTGAGGCGATCCAATACGATTTGGTAATCAACGATCGAGGGCATTAGCGCTCGCGAATTCCACCCGATTCAACCAATCCTCCGTCTGCTGGGGCGACGTAAAACGATATTTGCCAATTCCCCGATAAGCCGGCGACCGAAAGAGCTTCGGGTAATCCCGTCGCGGCTTTCGCCAGGTTGTCCAAGCCCAAACGATAATCGAATCGCGGTCGAAAAAGGACTTCCGCCATGTTTCCAGGTTATCCGACCATAGTAATTCTTTCGTGATGCAGCGGCGAACGGTGCGCCGCAAGACCCGCCACATCACAATCGGCATCGGATAATCCAGCCAGATCAGCGTATCCGCCCGCGGCCAGATCGTATCGCGCAATGCCGAATAATTCCCGCTCACCGTCCATCCATCCCCCGCAATCGCCGCCTCGACGCGCGGGCGAAGAATCTCCGTCGGCGTCGCCGTCAAGTTCGGCCCCCAGTGCAGCGCGTCCAGATCGACGTGCCGAACCGCAAGCCGCGTCGCCAATTCCCGAGCCAGCACTGATTTGCCCGACCCGCTTGCGCCCACCACGACCACGCGCCGCATCCCTCGCGCCGGTTTGGTGTCACATCCCCAACCGCTTCTTCCACGCCGCCAATTGCTCCTCGAACGGCTTGCCGCCGGCGGCGCCGGCGCTCTGGTATCGCTTCACCACGTTTCGCGCCCCCAGCGCATCGTACACGCCCTTGTCCAAGCCCACGGATGGCCATCCGTGGGCTTTAAGGGCATCCTCAAAATCCGCCACCGAAAGCTGCCCCAGCGCTGTCTTCCCCTCCTTCTCACATCGCGCCACCAGCACTCCCACCATTTGATGAGCCGTCCGAAACGGCACGCCCTTCGTCACCAGATACTCCGCCAGGCTCGTCGCATCCAAAAATCCGCGCTCCAGCGTCGGCTCGATGTTCTCCTTGACGAAATTCGCCGAGTTCACGATGGCCGCCGCCATCGTCAAACAACTGCTCACGGTATCGTAAGCCCGGAATACAATCCGCTTATCCTCCTGCAAATCCCGGTTGTACCCGATCGGCAACCCTTTCAGGATGGTCATCAGCGCGAACAAATCCCCATACACGTTCCCGCACCGCCCGCGGATCAGTTCCAGCATGTCCGGATTCCGCTTCTGCGGCATCATCGACGACCCGGTCGTGAACTCGTCCGCGATCTTGATGAATGAAAACTCCGTGGTCATGTAAATGATCCACTGCTCCGCCCAGCGGGAGAGGTGCTGGGAGATCATGGCGCAGCAGAAGAGGAAATCGCATGCTTGGTCCCGGGTCGCGGTTCGCTCGATGCTACTGCCAGGACTTTCCTGAAAATATCCGTATCGGTCGTACCGGTCGCCATAAAACTTAACGGCGCCTGCACGATGGCCGATTAGCAGGTCGCTTGTAATTCGCGTTTGGATTGGAAGCGATGAACCAGCAATGGCCCCGCTTCCGAGCGGGATCTCCAATGAAATCAGTTTGCGGGCAGAATTCAATCTCAACCGATCGCAGTTGAGCATGTTGACCCACGCCAGGCATTCGGCGCCGGCGCAAACTGGTTGGGCCCGTTGCATATGTGTAAAAGAAGGCATGACAATTTCTTCACTTCTGCCAGCGAGTTCCGTGAACGCCTTCATCAGCATTTCGAGTTGTTCATGCAACTCCATGGACGTGTCAATTACCCACATCGCTAAATCCGTCGCCACCTGATCATTCCGGCTCCGCCCCGTATGCAGCTTCTTCCCCGGCTCGCCGATCCGCTCGATCAGCGCGGCCTCGATAACCATGTGAATATCTTCCAGGCTCTCGTCGAATTTGAATGTCGCCGCTTCGATGTCGCGCTCAATTCCCTTCAAGCCCTCGACAATCTTGTCCCGTTCGGCATCGGTGATAAGCCCCACCTTCCCCAGCATCGTGGCATGCGCAATCGAGCCGGCGATGTCGTGCTTATACAGCCGCCAGTCGTAGCTGATCGATTCGACGAACGATTGGGCCAGCGCATCGGTCCCTTCGCCTTTTCGAGCTTCCCAGGATTTATCCGTTGCCATGGTTTGAATTCTAACCAATTGTGCCACGGGCGTCCCGCCCGCGCGTGGAATTCAATTTCCCTTCTCTGCGCCTTTGCGCCTCTGCGTGAGATCCCTCTTATCCCAGTTTCCGCACCATCTTGAAATGCGGCCCGGCCGTCGGAATCTCGAATTGCTCCGAAACAATTTCCCAACCGTTTTTCCGATAAAACTCCGCCGCCGGCGCTCGGGCGTTGGCCCAGATCAGACCGACACCATTCTCAAGCGCGACCCGCTCGATTTCCGCCAGCAATCGTCCCCCCACTCCGCGCCTTTGATACCCCGGATCGACCGCCATCCCTCGCAACTGGCAAGCCGGCCGGCCTTCCCATTGATTCACCAGCACCGTCGCACAGGCCACGATCCTTTGTCCATCCTTCGCCGCAAGGTGGACCGTCCGCGAATCACGATCACCCGGAAAATACGCCGTCTCCCTGGCCAATCCCGCGCGCAGGACCGCATGTCGAAGATCCACAATCTCTTCGACAGAGACCGGCCCGATCTGGATGGAATCTATTTCCACGCCTGCGGATGATCCTCGCTGACCATTGCCAATTCCGCCGCCGCCGCGTTCGTGCGAACTTGCCGGTCATCCTTGCAGCCGGGAATGACGGCCGTCACCGCCGGATGTTTCAAACACCACGACAGCGCCCATACGGCCATGTTGATCCCGGCCGGAACTTCCTTGCGGCGGATTTCCTCCACCTCGCGCAGCCGTTGCTCCACCACCGCCTTATCCTGCCCCGCTCGAACGTCGTTGGCTCCGAACGAAGTCCCCGGCCTATATTTCCCGCTCAAAAACCCGCTCGCCAGCGGAACGCGCGCCAGCACTCCCAGGTTCTGCTCCTGGCAAAGCGGAAACACCCGCTCCTCCGGGGTACGGTCCAAACGGTTATAGATCACCTGAATCGTCTCGACATGGCGGCGGGTTGAATTCTCGACCTGATCGACATTCTTCCGCGTTTGCCCGGAGATGGAATTCCCCAAATGCCGGACCTTCCCCGCCTTCATCAGATTCTGTAGCGCCGCCGTCAGCTCGTCGTTGTCGAATTCCTCAAATCGAATGCTGTGGTATTGCAGCAGATCGATGTATTCGGTTTGCAAGGCCTTGAGCGAATCCTCGACTTGCCGCAGCACCTGGGGCGCGGTCCGCTCATCCGTGCGGCTCAAGTGGGAATGAAATTTGTGTCCGAACTTGGTCGCGACGATCCAGTTGTCCCGGTCGCCCCGGATCGCATTGCCGATGAACGATTCGGATGTATGGTCCCCATAGCATTCGGCCGTGTCGATCAGGTTGACGCCCGTTTCCCGAGCCGCGTCGAAAATCCGATCGACTTCATCCTGCGCGAAGTCCTTGCCCCATTCGCCGCCGAGCTGCCATGTTCCCAACCCGATCACCGAAACCCGAAGATTGCTCTTTCCAAGCCGACGATATTTCATGGGGCACATTGTGATGGGTAATTGTCGATTTGTCATTCGGCGGATTCAGATGGGTCTGAGCCAAGTTTGTAGGTGAAAAAGCCCCGCCTTGGGGTTGGAATGGTTGTTCCATTTTTCAACCGTCTAACCCAAGGAAGGGCTTATGGATATTACCACAGCAGCACAGGATGTG
>JBEKEC010000027.1:0-68563 GCA_050014015.1 Tepidisphaeraceae bacterium | reverse complement strand
TCCGGCGCGCAATCCGTTTTGTCGCTGCGTTCCGCATGGCTCAACGACCAATGGGAGGAATTTTGGAGTCAACGCCCTCTGGCGGCGTAAGAACCCACCTACTTTGATGGCTCAGACCCGCCCTGGTTAAACGGCATCATTTCGCTTCCGGAAGTTCGATCCTGCCGGTAAACTCAATCCCTTCCGCTTTGATCGTCACCTTGCCGCCGAAAATCTTGATGCCGAAAACACAAAGCTCTCTGTCGTCCAAGTTCAATGTAGAGCCAACTCCCAGTGCGGCGTAAAAGGTTTCCTCCGGAACACCCTTGCTGGTCCTTCCAGTTAGGATAAGGGCGGCGGTGCCAGGCCCATAGCTCGTCCCGCCATAGCTCCTGCTGGAATCCAACCGGATTTCGTCTTCCGGCTTTGTTGGTTGCAGTATGAATCCTGCATCCGGCTTTCGTTGGCCGGTCTCCTCCATCATGTTCGGTAAACTTCGCTTCTCGACGCCATAGGTCTCTTTAATGTCCTTCCACGCAACGAATGTCGGTTTAGAAGCTGTGATGGAGGGTTGTGCCGGCGGGGTTGTGGGCAGGCCGTAATCCGGCTGCATGTCCGGGGTCAGATCGACGCCGGTGGCGGCTTGCACGGTTTGGATCAATTCCTGCGGCGTTTGCGGGGCGTGGGCACGCCAGACCGGCAGGACTTTTGCCAGCGCCCCGTCCCCGGCTTTGGCGAGCAGCGAATGAATCACCAGCGCGCCCTTGGGCAATAGCGCCTGGTCGTAAGCCGCCAAATACTCCGGGCGAATCTGCGCCGGGTCCAGGGCGTTGATCAGATCGATCCGCGCGAAGGGCCGAGGCTCGTCCGGGCGGCCGATCAATCGCTCGATCCACATTTGCCGAGGCAACCCTGTCAGCAGGGCGGCGTACTTGACCGCAAAGACGTTGGAGGCGCCGAAATCAACCCACGTCAGCTTCGCCGGCAGTTTCAGCGGATCGAAGACCTTTTCGTGAATAAAGCCTTCGAGGAGATGCTCTGTCTGGTTCATGGCGAGCATCGACACGTGATTGGCCATTCCGTCCTCGTAGCGCTTGATTTCCGCGGCCAGGACGTCGCTGCGGGTCGCGGGGGCATCGCCGTCGTGAATCTCGGCCCACAGGACCAGATCGTCCATCGGCACCTCGGCCGAGACGCGGATCGCCGGAGCGTAGGAAACATCATGGGCGAAGCGGATGTAATGGAACCGGGGATCGGTCCAGCCGGCATCCATGAGGTCGGCGATTTTTTCCCGGGTGGCCGGGAAGTAATAAACCGTGGGCTTCATCGCGCCGACCTTGGCCAGCGCCGCCAGAAGTTTGCCGTCGATGAATTCATCCACGGCTTTGCGATCGTCGAGGGCCAGGTCCTGCAAGATTTGGGTGGCCAATTCGGATCGGCGTTGCTGGAGGGCGGAAACAACGTCGGAGGGCATGGTCGCGGGGCGCGTCGCCGCCGGCACGGATTCCAGGACCGGCTTCACCCAGACATCGTCGCCGCCGGCGCAGAAGACCGCGCGATCGCCGATGGCCAGGACGTGGAAACCCGGCGGGACCTGGGCCTTGTGGGGCGCGGGCTGCGTCGCCGGATCGGCCGCCGCCGCGATGGCAATCCACGCCAGCAGGCCCGTCAACGCGAATGGCGCAGACCAGCGCGTCCTCATTTTGCCCTTGGCGGAAGAACCAGGCTCTTGACCTTCAAAATATTCGGCCGGGCCTTGAGCTGGTTGAGCAGGCCTTCCGGCGGCGGGCTGTCGGTCTTGATGACCATGAACGCGGTGGCTTTGCCGGCGGGGTCAAATTCCCGGCTGATGACCATGTCCGCGATGTTCACCTTGGCATCGCCGAAACTCGACCCGACCAGCCCGATCACGCCGGGCTGGTCCTGATTCACGATCAGCACCATGTTTCCCTCGGGGATCATGTCCATGCTGTATCCGTCGATGCGCAGGACGCGGGGCCAGCCGTCGGCGTAAACGGTGCCGAGGATGCGGTGGCTCTCGCCGTTGGGCGAGTCGGCGCGGATGCCGACGATGTCGCCCACCAGTCCGGCCGGGGGGTTGGGCTCGTGGATCGTCGCCAGGGCGATCCCCCGCCCGCGCGCCAGGTGTTCGACGTTGATCACGTTCACGCTGGTATCGAGATGCGGCCGCAGCAGTTCCACGGTCGCGACGCGCAGCAGAGTATTCATGTGCTTGGGAGCGCGGGCGCCGCTGGCGCGGAGCGTGATCGTTCGATACCCGCCGTCGCACAGCGCCGACAGAAGCGCGCCGATCCGCCGGGCAAGCTCGACGAACGGCTTTTCATCCTCGGGCAAATCGAGCTTCAGTCCCCCGGCATTGACCGCGCCGCGGATTTCGCCGGTGTTCAGATAGGCGACGATGGCCTTGCAGGCCTCGACCGATACGGCCGTTTGCGCCTCGTCGGTGCTGGCGCCCAGATGAGGCGTCAGCACGGCGTTCTCGATGCCGAACAACGGATGGTCCTTCGCCGGCGGCTCGGTGGCGTAGACGTCGATCGCGGCCCCGGCGATCTTCTTTTCCTTCAGCGCCTCGGCCAGGGCGATCTCATCGACGACCTCGCCACGGGCGTCGTTCACCACCAGCAGGTTCGGCCGGCATTTGTTCATCAGCCGATCGCGGTTCAGAAGGTGTTTGGTCTGCTCGCCGCCGGGAACGTGGAACGTGATCACGTCGACCTGGCCAAGAAATTCGTCGAAATCCCGGACCAGCTTGACCTTGCCGTCCAGGGCGGTCGGTCCGGTGAAATACGGATCGTATCCGACGACGTTCATCTCCAGCGCCAGCGCCCGCGTCGCCACGGTGCGGCCGATCCGTCCAAGACCCACGACGCCCAACGTCTTTCCGGCAAGCTGCGTGCCCTGGTATTGGCTGCGCTTCTTCCATTCCAGTTGTCCGGATTTGAGACTGGCCTGGGCTTGGGGAATCTTTCTGGCCAGCGACAACAGCAGCGCCAGGGCATGCTCCGCGGTGGAAAGGGTGCTGGCCTCGGCGGTGTTGAGAACGAGTATCCCCTTGGAGGTCGCCGCCTCCAGATCGATGTTGTCCACGCCGACCCCGGCGCGGGCAATGGCCTTGAGTTTCCCCGGCTTCTCCAGGACCTTGGCGGTCACCTTGGCGCCGGAGCGGACGATCAGGGCATCGTAATCACCCACGATGGCGGCCAGTTCGTCCTCCTTCAGCCCGACTTTCGCGTCGAAGGCCGCGTTGTTTTGCTTCAGAAACTCCAAACCCTCTTCAGCCAGCTTGTCGGCAACGAGAATGCGCATGGTTAAAACCTCCAGGTTTCATGCAATGGGTTCAAATCCTAGAGACGGCGGGCAGCGGGTTCAAGCGGCGGCGCACCCATTCTTCGCCGCCAGGGGCGCCCCAAGCAATAAATGGCGCCGTCGAACTACTCCTTCGCGTCGCCCGGCTCCTCCGCCGTCTCATGGCCGGGCAGGGCCTCAAACTCCCTCACTTGGTCCATCAGTTCGGGCTTACCGAGCTTTTCGGCGCAGAAGCGGGCGATGGCCTTCAGGCCGTTGCCGTACCATCGCAGCAGGACCGGGCTGGCGCGGATTTCCGGGGGGACCTTCGACCAGATCATCCCCTGCTCGAAAATCGACTTCTCGTGCGCCTGGCAAAGGCTGCAAAGTTTGTCCTCATCCCCAACCGCCGCCGCGTCGAATAGCTGCTTGCGAAGCCCGTCGGGCGTGACCGCCGGCTCGTTGACCTTGGGGATGCGCAGCTCGATCAGCACCGGCTCCTCGGCCGGTTGAATCTGCGAGCGCTTGCGGAAACCAAAAAGCCCCATAGCTATTTGATAATGCCGCAGAACCCTACACGACCGGCCCGTTGCTGGCAACGGGACGTCAGGCCCAATGCAATTCTAATTGCACACAAGCCGGCTCGCTTCTGGCCCACAACCATCCGGTTGGACGATCCTGTTCGGCAAGCACCAACCGCTTGCCGATCCGCCCGTCGGCGCCGAACAAATCGCGCAGCAGCCTGGGGCAATTGCACTGGCGGCTGCGATGGAGCAGAACAATGTGCCGGGGCAACGCGGCGCCGCGGCGGTCCGCTTGATCCAGAATCCGCCGCACCGTGTCCAACGCTTCCTGATTGGAAAGATGTCCGCGCCCGCCCATGATTCTCCGCTTCAAAAACAAAGGCCGATCGCTGCTGGCTTGCATCTGCGGATCGTAATTGCTTTCGATGGCCAGGACGCCGACGCCGCGGAATTGGCGGACGAGTTCGCTGCTGGGGCGGCCCAGATCGGTGGCGTATCCGATCCGCGAGCCGAATCCTTCGACGCGGAATCCATGCGAGCCGTGCTCGTCGTGATCGAGCCGAATCGCGGTGAATTGGACGCCCTCGACGGGGGAAAACGGACGGCCGTTGAACGGCCGGATCAGCCGCGCAAATTCCGCCGCCCCGCCGCCGAGACGCGACAATTCATCCGTCCGGTCCTCGTGGCAAAAGATCGCGATGCCTTGCTGAACGATCCTGCCCGCCCAGGCCGGATTGAAATGATCGCCGTCGAGATGGGTCAGACAGATCGCCGCGACATCGCCAACGCCGATGCCCAGCCCCTTCATGCGTCCGGCGGCGGTTCTGGGAGCGATTCCGCAGTCGATGAGCATCGCCCCCCGCGGCCCGCGCAGCACCGAACAGTTCCCCGCCGATCCGCTGGCCAGGATGCAAAGTGATAGGGACATCCGTGTCTCGCATCGCGGGTAGTTTTTACACCGCCGCCACAATCGCCTTGAAGCCGAGATGCAGATAATCCAGCACGTCCTGCGGCTCGCGGCCGCTCTTGGGAATCTGCTGCACGAACAACGACTTGAGCTTCACGCCCGAGCCGCCGGCGGCAATCTGCTGGGCCAGCTCGCTGTCCAGGCCGCCGGTGTAATTGTCCTCGACGGTGATGATCCGGCCGCCGGATTTGGCGGCGATCTCCACGATTCCGGTGTCCTTCAGCGGCAAGCCGTAGGCGTCGATGACGCCCGCCTTTTTACCGCTCTTGGCCAATTCGTCGGCGGCCTTGAGGCATTCGTGAACCATGTATCCAGCCGATACGAACAGAAGGTCCTTTCCTTCCCGCAGGACCTTGTATCCGCCGGCCTCGAACGTCTCGTCCGGCTTGTACAAATTCTTCGTATCCGCGCGCAAGGCGCGCTGGTAGCACGCGCCGTCCAGATTCGCCATCAACTCGGTGATCTTGTAGCAGCTCACCGCATCGGCGGGGAAGAAATATCGAACGGCCGGCTGGCCGTTGAAGTTCTTCACGTGACAGAAGCTGCGGAAGAACGCGACGTCGGGCAGGGACATCTGGCTGGGGCCGTCGGCCGCCAGCGTGACGCCGGCGTGCGTGCCGGTGATTTTCAGATTCGCCCCGCTGATGATGGCCATCTCGACCTGGTCGTAGGCCCGGATCACGAACTTGGCGAACGTCGAACAGAAGGGGATTTTCCCCGCCGCGCTGGCGCCGGCGGCAACGCTGATCATGTTCTGCTCGGCGATCTTGCATTCCAGGTATTGGGCGGGGAATTTTTTGGCGAACCATTCCGCGTGCGTGGAGTTCTTCACGTCCGCGTCCAGGCCGATGATGCACGAGTCGGCTTCGCCGAGGGCCACCAGCGCCGCTCCGTACGCCTTGCGCGGGGCGATCGGCTTGCCGGCCGACAAATCCTTGTCCAATCCCACCGCCGCCAAGCCTTCGGCAAACGATTTGATCTTGATCGTCTTCTTTTCCCGCGCCGGGGCCTTGGCGGTGATGGCGGCGGGCTTCAATTCGCCGGCGGTCTTGTAGTCCAGCACGCCCAGGTCCCGGGCCGTGTGATCCAGCTCGCCCAGAACGTCGTTCAACTGGTCCTTCTTGACCGGCGTGCCGTGCTTGCCCATTCCCTGTTCGTGCGGTGCTCCCCAACCCTTGACGGTGCGGGCCACGACGGCCAGCGGGCGCTGGCCGTTCTGAACCACGTTCAGTTCGCCCAGGGCGTCGTCGATCTGGTGCGGATCGTGTCCGTCGATCACGCGCACCAGGAACCCGAACGCCTTGAGTTTTTCGGCCAATCCCACGTAACTCTGCTGCGGCGAAACCCAGTCGCTTTGGGCCAACTCATTGCAGTTGAAAATGGGAACGACATTGGTGAGCGCGTGATCGGCGATGAAATCCGCCGCCTCCCAAATCTGCCCTTCCCGGCTCTCGCCGTCGCCGATGATGCAGTAGATGTTTCGGTCGATCTTGTCCATGCGTGCCGCCGCCGCCAGCCCGGCGGCGACGGACAATCCCTGCCCGAGGCTTCCGGTGGCCGCGTCGAAGAACGGAACGCCCAGCCGGGGATTAGGATGTCCGTCGATCGGGCTTTCAATCGCCCGGAGGGTCATTGCATCGGCCGTCGTCATCGGGCGCGCCGATTCCCGTCCTTTGCCCAGCGGCACGATCGTCGCCCCCAGATCGGCCAGGGCCGCGTAAATGATCGGCACGGCATGGCCTTCGGAAAGGACCAGCCGGTCCGAAGCCGGATTCCACGGATCCTTCGGGTCCCAGCGCATCTGGTGATACATCAGCACGGTCACGAGATGGGCCAGGGACAGCGCCGTCGAGGGATGCCCGCTGCCCGCGGAGGTGGTCATCTCCACGCTCAGCTTGCCAATATCGACCGCCTTGCGATTCACCGCGGATTCAAACGACATCACAGTCCTCCGGGAAAAAACCGGACGGCGAGAATACATTGGCGCGGAAACGGACGCAATGCGACTTATTCGAGACACTGTTTGAATGTTTGAATTGCTCGTCGCCCCGGCGAAGTATAAAATCAGATCGTATGGTACTGATCCGCTTCCCAGACATTTCCGCAAAGCGCAAGGCCCTTGCGTACTTGGCCGGTCGATTTCCGTTCAAGAGTTGGGCGACCGGCGAGATGCTGGTTCCGGAAAACGCCTTGGGTGACCTCGCGGTGGAAGGCGTCGCATTCACGGTGGAAGGGCCCGCCCAATACGCGCAGCGAATTCCGTCGCTTCGAAATCCTGCCGCCGACATGGTGATGTAGGAAAAACCCCTATTGCGGTTTTGCTCTGGCCGAGTATTTTTGGTGAACTGCGCTGGCAAATCGTACATCCGATAAGGACAGGCATCGCCAGGGGTTTGTTCTGATCTCGTTTGGACGGCGGAGGGACAAATGTCAAAACGGGGCTTCGCTTGGATAGTTGGGCTTGTTTGCGTTTTCGGCCAATTTGCCGCCCGCGCGGCAGCTTCAACGCCGCCGCTTATTCCGGGCGATCTATTGGTCCTAAACTCGCAGAACTCCGATGGGGGTGGTGGACAAATAATAGAAATTGATCCTACAACTGGTCACGAAGCCGTTTGGGAATCCGGGGGTTATCTTGAGCAACCGACTAGAATGGTTTTTGACGGTTTGGGAAACCTAATCGTGTCTGATTACGATAATGGAATCATCCGCATTAATACCTCAACAGGGCAACAAACGCAGGTGGCCGCGGGAAATTATCTGGTTGGAACCAGCGCGGTTGCTATCGACAACGCTGGTAACTACATTGCCTTTGGTACTCCAAACGGATATCAGTTTCCCCAAAGCGTAAATGCCGTGCGCGTCGACCCTGTTACGGGAACGCAGACGCTTCTGGCCTCGGCCGTTTCAGACGGTCCTGGGGGCTACACCAGCCTTTCAGGTCCGGTCGACGCGGTGGTGGGTCCGGATGGAAGCGTTTTCGTTTCCAATGCAGATCTCGGCGGCTTCAATGATGGTTTGAATGGCATATTGAAACTCGATCCGACAAGCGGCGATATCTCGGTCGTCAGCACCGGAAATATCTTCTTCGGCGAGATGCCCGGTGGCATTATGCTTGATCCCGAGAATCCACAAAATTTATGGGCCGTTTGTACAGGCAGCACATCATTGCTGCTTGACGTGAATATCGTGACGGGCGCGCAGAGGGTGATTTCGTCTGGCGGACTGTTGCAGCAATCCGGCCCTATTGCCGAGGAGGGTGATGGCGACCCCTTGGTTGCAAATTCCATGTATCTCTCGTCGGATTCGTTCCTTTACCTTCCTTCGACGATCGTTAGCATTGACCCAGCCACGGGAAGCCAAACACTTGTTTTTGCCGAATCTACCGGTGGTGATTTGACCTATCCGAAAGCGATTCTGGTGATTCCCGAGCCCGCTTCGGCGGCGATTCTGTTCGGATGCGCTTTGCTGGCGATTCGCCGGCGCAGCCCGCGCAACAGTTAGGGTAGTGCCGAATCGACTTCTCAGCAGTAGCCGCGTGTCGGACACGCCGCACATGGGCGGCCGCTAAAAGTTGTCAACCCGGGGTGTGGTTTTGGTCGCGGACGACGACGTTGCAAGCGGGTAGCGCCTGGAGGAATCGCTTGCCATAGCGCTTGGTTTTGATCCGGCTGTCGAGGATGACGACGATGCCGGTGTCGGTTTTGCTGCGAATGAGCCGGCCGAAACCCTGCTTCAGGCGGATGATGGCCTCGGGGACGGAATATTCCATGAATGGGTTTCCGCCGGCGCGGGTGATGGCTTCGAGGCGGGCCTCGATGATCGGTTCGTCGGGGACGGAGAAGGGGAGCTTGACGATGATGACGTTGCGCAGGGCGTCGCCGCGCACGTCGATGCCCTGCCAAAAGCTAGTGGTCCCGAAGAGCACGGCGTTGGGCGTGGTACGGAAGCGCTCCAGGAGGATTTTTCGCGGCGCTTCCCGGCCCTGGACCAGCACGGGATAACCCAGTTGATCCAGCGACTCGGCCAACCGGCCGGCGGCGTCGAGCAGGGCGCTGTAACTGGTGAACAGCACGAACGCCCCGCCGCGGGTTTGCTTGAGATATTCCATGATCTTCCCGCAGGCGGCGGGGGCAAACCGCGCCGTGTCGTTCGGCTCGGGAAGGTCGGATTCAATGTAAAGCGTCACCTGTTTGGCGTAGTCAAACGGCGAACCGAGGGCAAGTGTCGTCGCTTTATCGGCGCCGAGCCGGGAGACTATGTAATTGAACGCGGGATCAGGCGCACCCTGGGCATCCTGCCCAGGCTCTTGCTTTTTATTAGTACACAGCGTCGCCGAGCACATGATGACGCTCGGCAGCTTGCTGAAAAGATGCGTTCGCAGGCCCTGGCCGACGTTGACCGGGGCGGCGTGCAGGCTGACGTTGCGCCGCGTGCGGCTGCCCTGCTCCATCCAATAGACCGCATCCGGCATCTTCTGGCAAAGGACCGCGTCCAATTCCTCGCCGAGCATGCTCACCTTTTCGGCCATGGCGTTAAGCTCGGAAATCTCCTCGAGGTTTTCGAGTCCGGCCAACACGGCCTTGAGACGCAATGACAGTTCGTGCAGCAACGGGGAGAGATCGTTCTGGACGATCCCCGGCTCATGGATGCGGCCGTTGTCGCGGCCGTGATGGCGTTGCCATTCGATACAGCGATCGAAAAAGCTGTCCATGCGCTGATGGATTTCGACGATGGTGTCGATGGCGTTGTTGACGTACGCGCCGTGGGTGGTCAGGAGTCCCTTGCCGCGATTGGGATCGTAGAGCGTTCGCAACTGATATCGCAGGCGATATTCCGAGACGTTCAGCCCGAAATGGCTGGCGGCGACGTCCTCGACGGTATGGGCCTCGTCGAGAATGAGCACGTCATATTTGGGCAGGTAATTCACGCCGGAAATCCGCAGCGCCAGGTCGGAGAAGAACAGGGCATGGTTGACGACGAGGATATTGCCGGTCCCCATGCGCCGCTTGGCCGTCTGCCAGAAACAGTCCTTGTAGAAATCGCATTTCTTGCCGAGGCAGTTGCCGTGCTCGGCACAGGCCCGTTCCCATACGGAAGGATCGGGCAGCGCCGGCAGATCGGCCAGCGATCCATCGGTCGTTCGGCGCGACCACTGCTCGATGGCCAGAAGCGATCGCAGCTGCTCGGGTCGATCGAAGAGCATTCCCTGGCGGCCGCGCGCCTGCTCGAGCCGCCGGCGGCAGAGATAATTTCCCCGCCCTTTCACGAGAACGGCGGTGAATTCATCGGGATAAACCGAGCGGAGCAGGGGGATATCTTTTTCGATGAGCTGTTCTTGGAGGGAAATGGTGTTCGTGGAGACGACGACGCGCTTTTTATTTTTGACCGCGTAATCGATGGCAGGCAGGAGATAGGCGAAGGATTTTCCCACACCGGTCCCGGCCTCGACCATGAGGTGGCGTTTATCCTGCAGGGCCTGGGTGACGGCGGTGGCCATCTCGATCTGCTGGGGCCGGAATTCGTACAGGGCGCCCAGGCGACGCGCGACCGCGCCGTCTTTGCCGAGGATGCTGGTAACGGTGGCGGCGGGTGGCATCGGTCGTTGAGAGTATCACCCCGCGAGCTGAAATGCCTGCCGCTCGAAGAAATTGTCCTTGTAGGGCCGGCGGCCGGTCACCCAGGCCCAAAGGGACGCGACGAGGTAAGCGGGGATGAACAGCGGGCCCCAACATTCGCATTGGCGGACGTGAACGCGCTCGTGCGCGCGCGTGATCAGCAGGAGATCGGAATCGCGCGCCAGGATGACGTGTCCGAGGGTCATTGCCGAGGCCCCGCCACGAAGGATCAACCCGACCAACCGCCGGAGGCAAAAATCCGTGGCTCCGCCGTAGACTTCCAAGACCCCGTCCACGATGCGGGCCTGACCTCCGCTGAGCAAAACAATGAGCGCGAGCAAAAGGCCCCATATCGTGGTGGGAAAAGCCCAGAGATAAATAAGCCAGCGCCAAGGTCGCATGTGATGATTATGCCTAATTTTTTTCCTTCCGGACGGCCATTCGCCAGGCTGGTGCCGATAACTGGTGGAAAACCTGCGCCAATCCGTCGCGCAGGTGATGCGAAAAGTCTCATGTGTTCACAAACGCCTGGACCACGGACCAACTCCTGTCGTCAAAAGACTGATTTCACGAGAGCCAACGCACGGAAAGGCCAACACCTTATCCACCGGCTGAGTCCCATAATAAGAATGTCATCTCCATATTTCAAAGGCGCTTATATGCAAACGGCGGAATTTATCCACAATGTGACGGTCACCATTACTACGGCTACTTTTGATTGAAGTTCCATTATATAAGGGATAGCGTTACACTCCGTAGCCCTCCAAATTGGAGTGGTTTGCGAATTGCCCTGAGGACGGGATGGGATAGACTCTCTTCCCCTGTTGAGTGAAGAAAGGTCCTGCTCATGAAAGCGATCTGTAATCGCGGAGCGCTTCTGGATGCGCTAAACCTGACCGGCAACGTTGTGGCCGCACGCACGCCCAAGCCGGTGCTGCAATGCCTGAAACTCTCGGTCGAGAACAATGCCCTGACCGTGGCGGCGACCGATCTGGAAGTCGCGATTCGTTACCGCGACGAACAGGTGCAGATCGAGCAGCCAGGTGAAACGCTGGTGCCGGCGGACAAACTCCGCGACATCGTGCGCGAGTCCATCGACGATACGCTGTCCATCGAAGTCACCGGCGATACGGCCCACATTCGCGGGCAGGATTCGCATTTCAAAATCTTCACGCAGAAAACGACCGACTTTCCTCCAATCCCCGATTTTGAAGGCGAACCGGACTTGCAAATTGCCGGCGGAGCGCTCAAGCAACTCATCGGCCAAACGCTTTTCGCCGCGGCCAAGGAAAGCACGCGCTATGCGTTCAACGGGGTGCTGGTGGTCGTGAAGGCCAAGAAGATTTCGCTGGTTTCAACCGACGGCCGCAGACTGGCGATGGCCAAGGGCGATCTGGCCCCAGGCGACAAGCTCGACAAGGACGGCAAGAAAGCCATCATCCCGACCAAGGCGCTTCAGCTCATCGAAAAGCTGATCGTCGATCCGGAAGAACTAGTGGGCGTTCAGATTCGGGAAAACCAAGTCATTTTCCACACTTCCAGCGCGACGCTGACCAGCAATCTCGTCGAAGGCCAGTTCCCGCCGTACGACGACGTGATTCCGAAAGACACGGACAAAAAGATGTTCGCCTCGACGCAGGATTTCCGGAGCGCGATTCAGCGCGCGGCGCTGTTAACGACGGAGGAGAGCCGCGGCGTGCGGCTGGCGTTCAACAAGAAGGGCCTGGTCCTCACCAGCCGCTCGCCGGAGAGCGGCGAGGCGACGATCAATTTCCCCTGCAAATTCGAGGGGGCGGACATCGAGATCGGGTTCAACCCGGTTTTCCTGGTTGACGCGCTGCGCGTGGTGAACATGGATGAAGTGAGTCTGGAAATGACCGCCCCAAATCGGCCGGGGCTGCTGAAGGCCGGCGCGAATTTTCTCTACGTCATCATGCCCGTGAACCTGCAATGACCTTCCATGAACAAGTCCAACGCCGTTGACGAGCTCAGGCGAATGCATCGCCACAAATCGCAGGTCGATCCGGTTGCGATCGCGCTGGGGCCGGAAATGATCGACTTTTTCAAGAGGTCGGTCGCCAAGCGGCAGACCAAGCTTGTGAAAGTCGCCGAGTGCTGGAGCACTTTGGTCCCGCTAATCCTGAGCGAACATTGCGCCTTGGAGTGCTTCGTCCGCGGAACGCTGACGGTGATGGTTGACAGTTCATCGCATCTCTACGAATTGAAACAGCTTTTGCTGGCCGGCCTGGAAGAGCAATTGCTGTTCGCCTGCAAGAGCGCGGGATTGCGGAAGATCACGCTGAGGCCGGGAAGGTGGTACGAAGGGGAATCGTCCAACGACCGAAAGATCCGGTTTCAGCGGTGATCGCGAAATCGCCAAGGACGTGGCGGGAACCTTCTTGGAAGAGATGGTTTCCGCCGATCCTCATCTCGGCCGTCGGCATTTTTTTGTGTTGCTCGATCTGGGGAAAAACGGGCGAAATACTGCTCGACTTTGGCAACGATCAGTACGCCGCCTGGCAGGTGTCCCAGGGCAAACTGCTCTTTCGCGACATCGCCTGCATCTACGGACCGCTGTCTCCAAATATAAACGCCTTGGTCATGCGCGTGGCCGGTCCCCAACTCAACGCGATCCTCGGCGCCAATCTGATCATTTTGATTCTCACAACGGGATTGCTCTATTGGCTTCTGCGCGTGATCTCCGGAACGCTCACCGCGCTGACGGCCACGATCTTTTTCCTCTGCGTTTTCGCCTTGAATTCACCGACGAAAATCACCAATTACAACTTCCTTACTCCCTATGCGCATCAGATCACCCACGGGTTTGCGCTGACTATGGGCGCGGTCGCATGCCTCCATCGTTTTCAGCGGCGTCGTTCAACCAGTGCCGCGGTTCTCGGCGGAATTCTGACCGGAGCCGCATTCCTCACCAAGCCGGAAATATTCCTCGGCTGCGCCACCACGTATTTTCTGGGCCTCCTCGCCGTCCTTTGCATCACGCCCGGCAAACGCATCGCTCGCGTCCTGATTTGTGCAACCGTTGGCATGCTGGTTCCACCGCTGGGCTTTCTCCTCTTTTACGCATTACAAATGCCGTTCCACGCGGCGCTGAGCGGCGTCCTCGGCGGCTGGCAATTCGTCGGCAAACCCTTCGTCGTCTCAACGCCATTTTATAAGGGCGATCTCGGCACCGACCAACCGCTTCGGAATCTCATATTGATGTTTCAATACGCCGGGTTCTATGTTGTCTCCGCCGCGGTTCTGGCTTCTATTGCCATCCTCGGAAACAAGCTGCTGAAACAAAACCGATGGGCGACGGCCGCGGTCGGCGTCCTTCTCGGGTCGGCATCCTTCTTTCTTGTGACGGAGGCGGGAAAGCAGTTTGATTCCTTCTGGCCCGATGCGGCGCGCGGCTTCCCGCTTTTCGCCGCATTTGCCATCGTTGTTTCGGCCCGGCGAATGGCCAAGGCCCGCGCGGATGGACAAGGTCAATCGGAAGCAATCGTCCAGTGGACGCTGTCGATCCTCTCCCTGATTCTTCTGGCGAAGATATTTCTGGCTGTGCGAATGTACCACTATGGATTCGTCCTGTGCGCACCCTGCGCCATGCTGATCATCGTCGCGTTCATTCACTGGCTGCCGGCATGGACTGGGCGAATGTGCGGATCGGTGGCGATCGTCCGCCTGGGCGCGCTGGGTCTCCTGGCCGCGTTCGTTTCCGAGAACTTGGTCCTGACACGGGAAAATCTCCGGGAACGCACGATGGCCATTCCCCTTGCCCTCGGTGGAATCGCGTGGAGCCGGCCATTCGACTCCGCGTCCGTCGACGCAATCAAATGGTTGTCCACCACCTCAGCGACAGCCGCCGTCATTCCCGACGCGGCGGGGATCAATTACGCGGCCGGCAGGCCAAGTTCCGTCCCTTTCACCGAATTGAACCCGATGACCCTGGCGATGTTTGGCGAAAAAAACGTCGTCCGGGCATTTGATCGGAATCCGCCCGATTACATTCTCATCATGGAGGCGCAGGAGACCGCTTTTGGCGCACGCACGTTCGGTCGCGATTACGGTCTGCAATTATCGTCCTGGATCGTCTCGAATTATCGGCATGCGGGGAGATTTCCGACGGGGAGCCATCCGATCGAGTTGTGGGAGTTCGACCCGGCGCTGGGCGCGCGATCCTCGGCAGCGATGCGGCCGCCTTCTGATTAGCGTAGGATTCTCTCCATGTGCGGGATCGCGGGCGTGGTGGCTTGGGACGAGCGGCATCGAATCGAGCGGCAGACGCTCGAACAGATGGGCCAGGCCATCGCGCATCGGGGGCCGGATGGTCAGGATATCTGGATCAGCGCAGGCCAGGGTCCGCAATGTGGGCTGGCGTTTGCGCGGCTGGCGGTTCTCGACCTCGATCACCGGGCCATGCAGCCGATGACCGATGGCCAGCGCTGGCTCGTCTTCAACGGGGAAATCTACAACTTCCGCGAGCTGCGGGCGGAACTCGACGGGATTTGCCCGGAATATCATTGGAAAACCAGCGGGGACAGCGAAGTGATCCTTCGCGCCTTCGACGCCTGGGGCGAGAAGTGCCTGGAGAAATTCAACGGCATGTTCGCGCTGGCGATCTGGGAGCCGCTCAGCGGCGAGATCTTCCTGGCGCGGGACCGGATGGGCCAGAAGCCGTTGTACGTGGCGATGCTGGCGGGGCGGGGATTGGCGTTTGCCAGCGAGTTGCCGGCGCTGCGCGCCCTTCCGTGGATCGACTGGGAAATCGATCCCGCTTCGGTTTGGGAATATCTGCAAACCGGCTACGTCGCGGCGCCGGCGACGATTTATCGGGGCGTGGGCAAGTTGGCGCCGGGATGCTGGATGCGCTGCGGGGCGCAGGGGCCGGCGGAATTGCGCCGCTATTTCGATCCCAACGAAATTCAGAAAACCGCCCCGGCCGGCGCGGAGCAAGTGAAATCGGCGGTCCTGAAGGCGGTGCGGAGGCAACTCGTGGCGGACGTGCCGGTGGGGTGTTTTCTTTCCGGCGGATTCGACAGCAGCGTGATCGCCGCGGCAATGAAAATGGTCGCGCCGGACCAGCCGGTCCTGACCTTTTCCATCGGGTTTGACGATCCGCGTTACGACGAGACGCGCTACGCCGCCGAGGTGGCGGCAAGTCTGGGAACGGAGCATCGGCAATTCACGGTTCGCGTGGAAGCGGCCGAGGATTTGCCGAAGTTGGCCAAGGTGTTTGGCGAACCGTTCGGGGATTCATCGGCGTTGCCGACGCATTATCTCTCCCGCGAAACGCGCCGGCACGTGAAGGTGGCGCTGAGCGGGGATGGGGGAGACGAGCTGTTCGGCGGTTACGACCGCTATCGAGCGATGCGGCTGGGACGGGTCGGGCAGAAAATGCCCGGCGTTTTGCGCCGGATGGCGGCGGCGCTGCCGGGCGGGCATCCAAAATCTTCCATCGATAAGGTGCGGCGATTCCTGGCGGGGCTGGGTTTGCCGGCGGCGCAGCGATACGCGGCTTATGTCGGGTTGTTCGATGCCGATTCGCTACAGGCGCTTTATCCAACGGCATTGCCCCGGCAGCGGCAGGTGGTGGCCGAGGCCTACGCGCTTCTTCAGGACGGGCGCGATCTGGTGCAGGCGGCGCTGGCGACGGATCGCGTGACCTATCTACCCGGGGATTTGCTGACCAAGTTGGACCGGGCGTCCATGCTGCACGCCCTGGAGGTACGCTCGCCGTTCATGGATCATGAGCTCGTTCGAATAGCGGCCGGACTTTCCACCGCGCAGCTGCTGCGGGGCGGACCCAAACGGTTGTTGCGCGAGGCGTTCGCAGGGGATTTGCCCAGGTCCGTCTTTCGCCGCCGGAAAATGGGATTCGCGGTTCCAATCGGCGATTGGCTGCGCGAATCCCTGCGACCGATGATGGAGGATTTGCTCGGCGCCGGCGATTCCTTCGCGACGCGAAACTTCCAAGGATCGGTCCTGCGCAGAATGATCGACGAACACTGCTGCGGCCGGATGGATCATTCGCAGCGGCTCTACGCCCTGGTCATGTTGGAGTTGTGGTGGAAAGAGCGGGCCGGCGGCGGCTGATCTGGTATCCTCTCGGCATGACGAGGGACCCGGCGAAGCACGGCGGTTGGGATCGCCCCCTAGCGATGGCCACGCTGATCGCGGCGGCGGTGCTGATCTTTAGGGGAATCCTCATCGCTCACTACCACGGCCCAAACATCGATGAGAATTATCATCTCTATCGCGGGCTGCTTTTCTTGCGCGGAGACTGGAAAGGCCTACGCGGGATTCGGCTTAACGATCCTCCCCTGGGGGAGGCGCTGCTGGCGGTCCCGGCCTGGCTCAATGGACAGCACCTGTCGGACCCGCTCCACGCCAGCGCCTGGTCGCACGGTTTCCCGCCACCGGCGAAGTTTTGCTACGTCATGCCGGACCCCGTGCGTATTGAGACGGCGATCTGGAAGTCGCTGTTATTTTTGCCTGGCGTGGCGGTGATTTTTGTGTGGGTGAGATCGGTTTATTGCGCGGCATCCGCGTGGCTGGCGCTGGCGATGGTGCTCACCGAGCCGACGCTTGCCGCCCTCGTGCCGCTGCCGACGCCCGACGGGCTTGCCGTCGAGGGAATCGTGATTGGGGCCTGGGCGGTTTGGCGATTCGTCACGGCGCCGACGGGTCTCCGGCAGGTTGAAGCTGCGGCAGCCGTGGCCGTGGCGATGCTTCTCAAGCCCAACGGCATCGTGCTGCCGGCGGTTGCCGTCGTCCTGGCGATGGTCCATTGGCGGCTGCGCGACCGCGCGGATTTGCCGCGCAAAATCAGGTCCTTTTTGCTTGCTTGCGCCCTGGTGCCGGTGTTCATCTGGGTTTTGCTGCTGGGAGACGTCAGCGCGCCGTTCAAGTTGAGCGATCGCGCCATCTTCCGCAGTGGGCCGTTTCGCGGCGGCATTCCCGCGGGACTTTACGTGGAGTCCGTCTGGGACCCGATCCTCCAGGAGCGAGCGGGCCAGACGGGATATCTGTTGGGGAAAACTTCCCTGTTCGGATGGTGGTACTACTTCCCGGTGGTTGCCATGTACAAGGTTCCCATCGGGATGGGAATTGTCGCGGCGTTGGCGCTGGCGTCGGCGTGGCGAATCAAACCGCGCTACGAGGAAACCCCGCTGGCGGTTTGCGCCGTGGCGTGGACGGCCGCGACGATGCTTCAGTACATCGACGTTGGATTCCGCCATTTCCTGCCGGCCGAAATCTTTCTGCTGATGCTTTGCTCGCGCGTCCTCGCCGAGCCGGGGCGGATTCGCCGGCTCGCCGCGTGGTTGGCCATCGCCGGCGGCGCGATCGACGTTGTCGCCTGGACGCCGGATTATTTGAGCTACGTCAATTTTCCGCGCCAAGCGGCGTATCTTGACATCAGCGACAGCAATGTGGACTGGGGCCAGGGGATCAAGCAAGTCCGCCGATGGATCGAAACCCAGCCGGCCGATGGCCGATCGATCTACCTGGCCTATTTCGGACCAACGGATCAGGACCTTTTCGCGCAGATCGGCCCCAGATTGACGGAGTATCTGGTGATTAGCGGCAGTTGGATCGCCCGCCCGGAAGGATGCGCTGATCCGGTCGTTGGACTTGCTCCAGACCACGGCCTGCTGATCCTCAGCCCGGTGGAACTGACGGGCCAATACGATCCATCAGACCGTTTTGCCCGCCTGCGTACGTTACCACCGGATCAAGTTATCGGGCATTGCCTTTTGGTCTACGACTTGGATCGACTCAGGACCAGAGCAGGACGATAGACTCCAGTGGAGGAACCCACAATTTGCTGTTGGCCAGCCGTGCGGAGGGATGATATATTGTTGACAGCAAATTTCGTGCCCGAAACGGGCATGATGCCGATAACGTGCTTGGATATATGCAGTTAACGCAATCAACATCGATGCGGACGGAGATGCGGCAGCTCCTGACGCCGCGCATGATCCAGAGCATGGAGATTCTCCAACTGCCGCTGATGGCGCTGGAGGAGCGGATCGAGGAGGAACTGCAAAGCAACCCCGTTTTGGAAATTCGCGAGAACGAGTTGGAACCCGGCGAGGCCCCGGCCGATGGCCAGGGCGAGGAACATACCCGAAACGAGGATTTCTCCGAGGACGAGCGGGCGTTGGTCGTCAAGGAGAATTCCAGCCAATCGGAGGATTTCGACCGGCTCACCAAGATCACCGACTATCTCGAGAACGAGGAATTTGCCACCAACGGCGGAAATTTCCGCCAGGCGGCGACCTACGACGGGGAACGCGACAAAAAACTCGATGCGATGAACAACACCGCCGCCCGCGGCGCGACCCTGGCGGAATATCTGATGGAGCAATGGACGTTCGTCGAATGCTCGCCGGAGATTCGCAAGGCCGGGGAAATCCTCATCAACTACGTCGATGCCGAGGGATATTTCCGGGCCAAGTTCGAGGACGTGCAAAAAGAATCCAAAACTCCGGTGACGATCCAGGATTTGCAGGAAGCGCTGAAGCTGATCCAAACGCTCGAGCCGTCCGGCGTGGGGGCGCGGACGCTTCAGGAATGTCTGCTGATTCAACTCGACGCGCTGGACGACGACGAGGAGTTTTCCGAAAGCCACGATTTCCCGCTGGAGCGGGCGCTGATCACCGAACATCTTCACGACCTGGAAATGAACCGCTACCCGCAGATCAGCCGGAAGCTCGGCCGGCCGATCGAGGAAATCCAACGCGCCGTCAAGCATCTGGCGCGCTTGAATCCGTTCCCCGGCAAACAAATCGGCGGCAACGACGCGCCGCCGATCACGCCCGATGCCATGATCTATTATGACGAGGACCAGGACACCTACGAGATCGAGATGACCAACGATCCGGCTCCGAACCTGTACATCAGCGGGATGTACCGCAAGATGATCAAGGACCGGTCGCAGGACAAAAAAACCCGCGAATTCCTGTCGAACAACATCCGCAACGCCCGCTGGCTCATCGAAAGCATCGAGCAGCGCCGCAGCACGATCATGCGCGTGATCCGCGCCGTCGTGGACGCGCAGCGCGATTTTTTCGACAAGGGCCCGGAATTTCTCAAGCCGCTGCCGATGATCCACGTCGCCGACCAATTGGGGATTCACGTCGCCACGGTCTCCCGCGCTGTTTCGGAAAAGTGGATTCAAACCCCCCGCGGGGTGTTTCCATTACGCCGGTTCTTCTCCGGCGGCACCACCAGCTCCGAAGGCGAGGACATGAGCTGGGATGCCGTGAAGGAAAAACTCAAGGCGATCGTCGGCAACGAGGACCCGAAGAATCCGTTGAACGACGACGAGATCGTGGCGAAGCTCAAAGCCCAGGGGATCGACCTGGCCCGCCGAACGGTGGCGAAATACCGGAAGATTCTGAACATCCCGACGGCAAGGCAGAGGAAGACGTTCTAGTTCATCGGGAGGAAAGGGTGAAGGTTCTGTCGATATGTGGGATTTCGATGGCGATGAGATCGCGTTTATTGTTTTTGCCGGTTTCGCCTCACTAATTCTGGTCTTCAGGTATTTCGGGCAAGTCGGGGCCGTTGCGCAGTTGGTTTGTCCCGTTTCTAAGCGCCTTCCACTCGTGTTTGTGCCTATCGGTTGTCTTGCGATTATTTTTGTTGTCCTTGCAAATTGGTCCGATCCGCAGACGGTGCGCGGGCACGCCGATTACATGACGCTCTTCATGGCTGGCGGCGCGGCTTGGGTTTTTGGTTCCGTGGTTCTCATGCGATTGATGGGCATCGGTATGCGCGACGATGCGATCGAAAGGCGGAATGCCGCGGCAGCGGTAGTGGCGGTGGGAGCGATGGTGGGACAGACGTGCTGTTACGCGGGAAGCAATATCGGAAGCGGTCCGACGATTTGGACCACCATTTTGCCGGCCGTTATCGCCAGCGGAACGTTAATGGTTCTGTGGACGGGCATTGAGATTACAACGCGCGTGTCGGAGGTGGTGACAATCGATCGACACCTTCCCTCCGCCTTGGCCCTGGGCGCATTTCTCGTTGCCGCCGGCATTAACCTTGGCTGGGCGATGTCGGGCGATTGGGACAGTTGGCAGACGACCATGATTGATTTTGCCCGCCGCGGCTGGCCGGCGGTGCTGCTTGCCGTTGCCGCCGCTTTGGCAATTCAGATTGGCAAGCCGCGATGCAGACTGTTGCCGACGTGACGCCGAGTTTCTCCGGATCGACCTCGTCGGCGCCCGAGCTGCGCGCGGGCGCCGTCGTCGGGCACGGGGATTTTGAAGCCATCCGGCGGCGCATGATGCTGGAATTCTGCAAATGGGATTCACAAATCGGGGACACGGCAACGTTGGCGCCGTTTCCGCTGCTGATTCGACGCGGCGCGTGGGAACGACTGGCGAAGCTGGCCGAATCGGCGACTGCCGAGCTATTGGCGGCGGAAGGGGAACTGCTGGCGCGGCCGGAATTGCACCAGGACCTCGGCTTGCCGCGAGCGATTCGGCGGGCGTTGCGCGGCGGTTGCCCACCGTCGCCGGCGGCGGTCCGGGTCATGCGATTCGATTTTCATCCCGCGACCGACGGATGGCGCGTTTCGGAAGTCAACAGCGACGTGCCGGGCGGATTCACTGAATCTTCCAGTTTCACGGCGCTGATGTCCGAACATTTCGCCGCGTCCACCGCCGGTTGCCCCGTCGCCGCGTGGGCGGATGCCATCGCCCGAGCCGGTCAACCGGCCGCATTGCTTTATGCGCCGGGAATCCTGGAAGACATGCAAATCATGGCATATCTGAGCGACCGCCTGGCCGAACGTGGGGTCCGCGCCCTTCTGGCAAAACCGCAGCAGCTTCGGTTTTCCGACGGGCGCGCGTATCTGGCATCCGCGAATTATCCGGGCCCCATCGGCGTCATCGTCCGGTTCTTTCAAGCGGAATGGCTGTTCAGAACCGGACGGCGGCGAAATTGGCAGCCGCTCTTTGTCGGAGGGCGAACGCCCGTCGCCAATCCGGCGACAACGATACTGACCGAAAGCAAACGATTCGCGCTGGTCATGGATCGCCTGCGCACGCCGATGACGACCTGGCGGACGCTGTTGCCCGAAACCCGCGATCCGCGCGACGCGCCATGGAAAAGCGGCGATGGATGGATCGTCAAAACAGCCCTGTGCAATACCGGCGATACCGTGTGCATGCGCGACCAGGTCAAGCCCAGAACGTGGCGGCAGATTCGACGCGAGATTTTCTTTTTTCCCCGCGCCTGGGTTGCCCAGAGGCGGTTTGACGCATCGCCGCTGGATTCACCCGCCGGCTGTGTTTATCCGTGCATCGGCGTTTACACGGTTGACGGCAAGGCGGCCGGCATTTACGGAAGGTTTTCAACCAAGCCGCTGATCGATTATTCCGCGGTGGATGTGGCCGTGCTCGTGGAGGACGAAAGATGACCCGTGAGGAACTTTATGCGATATGGGCGCCGCCGGGGGGCGTGTGGACTCCCTGGGCCGAGGCGGTTGTCTTCGCTTACGGTTCGCTGGAAGATTCCGCGCCGCTGCCGGCTCACGAGCCGGACGTTCCCTGGTTCAAGGATTCGGGGTCGACGGCAATCGTGGTTGACCTGCCCGGAGCGGCCGGCGTGGATATGGGAATCGCACTGGCGCGGCTGGGCTACCGGCCGGTTCCGCTCTACAACGCGGTCCCCGGCGTCATGGAATTTGTGGATGTCGGTTCGATCCAGCGGGCGCTGAGCGATCGAGCGGCGACATTGGCGTCCTTGAAATTGCCGTATGAAGCGCGTCCGGCCTTCATGCTGGATACCAGCCGCCGCGGCGCGGGAATCGTGGGCGAGCCCGGGCAATTCGATAATCGCTCGATGTGTTTCCCGACGGATTTTCCCTCCGCCGCCTTTCTGGCTCAATACGGCATCGCGACGGTTCTGCTGATGGCGCAGGCAGATCGGAACCCGCAGGCGGACATGTCGCATACGTTGCTCCGATGGCAGCAAGCGGGAATCAAGATATTCTCGCTCGCGCTGGACGATAAGGAACCTCCGCGCCTGATTGACGTTCATCCGCCGTCGCGATTTCGGGCGCTTTGGTACGGCTGGCTGGCGACGATCGGTTTGAAGCGCAACCCCCTCGGCGGGTTCGGAGGACGCATTCCCTTCCCCGGCCAAGGCGGCTGGGGTATGGCGGGCTGAGCAGGATGTTTCCCCGCAGGTGTCTTCACGGCCGATGCGCCACAGGGCCGCGTTGCCGTGAAGGAGGAACTCAAGGCGCTCAGCGGCAACGAGCACCCGAAGAATCCGCCGAAACCCGACGAGATCGTGTAATGGCTCAAAGCCCAGGGGATCGACGTGGCCCGCCGAACGGTGGCGAAATACCGGAAGATCCTGAACATCCCGTCGAGACTAGCGCGGATTAAGCCTGCATATACCGCCGATGAAGAGCGATAAGCGGTTGGTAGTCCCCTTTGTCCGCCGAGCGCACGGCCGCGAGATATTCATCGCGGATAATGCTCGCGTTTCCAACCGTCTCTTCCGGCCAGATCGTCACCTTGTCCGTGGACTGCTTTTGAAAAATGTTTGCCAACAGCCGCGACCATCGGCCATTGCCGTTGAGAAATGGATGAATGAACACGGCGCGATGGTGCAGTCTGGCTACTTGCTCCATCGTGTCCATCTCGCCCCCCTCCCGCCAAAATTCCAGGTCATCCATCAGGTTTTTTAGATCGACGTCAATGCGATGGGACAGCACGCCGATATTCAATTCCATTGTCCGCTTCTGGCCGACCCAACGCCAAACCTGGCCGAACATCTGCCGGTGGAGCTTGTAGCACCATTCGATCGTGAAGGGAGCTTGCCGACGCGATGGCTTGATGACCAGGTAACGCATGACGGCTTTGCGGATGTTTCGAGCCTCAGCGTCGTTCAATTGAGCGCGAGTCGTCACCGCCTTCGGTTTCAATCCGGAAACGTCGCCAATCGGCGTTTCGCCGGGTATGGATTTCCAGGCAGCCATCATTCAGCCCAAAGCTTGCGAGGCGAGCCGGCAAGCAGTTCGTGGATTGTTTTCTCGCGCAGATCACGGATTGTCTCGCGCGTGAGCGCTTGAGCTTCAAGGGCGGAACTGCCCTGAACGATAGCGAGAATTCGCTCCGCTTTTCGCTCTGCTTGGCGCCGGCGAATCGTGCGAACGTCCACTTCCTCATCGAAACGAACGCCCACGCCCAATACGTGAGCCAATGAAGCCACGGTTGTGAACCCCGGATTTGTTTCTTCGCCGGACAGTATACGCTGAACGCTTCGCAGGCTGATGCCCGTCCGCCTGGCCAGGACAGAGCAACTGATCCCGAGCCGCTCGCGGCGCTCGTTCAAACGCCTGGACATGGGGTGATTCGCCTTGACCATATAGACTTCTATCCAAGATACGACATATATGACGTATCGGATTGAAATTATTACGACATTAACTGCATAATATCAAGGGGCGACAATACCGCGTTTTGGCGCAGATTCAGATGATTTGCAGTATGCCGTATGAAGGATGCGGATGGCCATCGGGGCTTTATCGTGGCGCCGCGAGCGAAATCCATCCCAGCTTCATCGAATGATTCGGCAAACGATGGAACTCAAACCGAAGCTGGTACGCCGGGGATCATGGAAGATGCGGCCGCATCCGCTTTCGTCGGCGAATGCAGTTCCGATTCAACCGCCGCTCTCACGGCGTCCATCTTCGGATAGCGAACCTCGCGGTAGCCGGTCACTGATTCCGGGCAGCGGAGAATTCGCACGGCTTTGTCGTAGGACTCGTCCGTGTTCAGGCTCACGCGGTCGAGCAGGCCGACGTACCAGTCGCGGAACGCGGCTTCGCGCTGGTGCCAGCCGGGGAGCTTGCGCCACCATTTCATGTGGCGGACCAAACGAAGTTGCCAGTCGGTGGTGGTGAGGCGAATGCGGATGCGCCATTTGCCGATGTTGAATTCGGGGTTGGTGTGGTGGCGGTATTTCAGGCGGTCGCCGTTGAGAACGTCCACGTTGTATTTGGCGATGTCGCGCTGTTTCTTTTCGTAGCGAGTGAGCAGATAGGAGACGTACGGTTCGTCCTTGATGAGGATGACCTTGGCGAGGTTCCAGATGGCGGCCTGGGTGGCGGCGAATCCGCGGTCGGCGCGGTCGCGGCGATAGATTTTCCGCACGGCCTCCACGTAGCTCCGGGCCAGCGCGGCATTTTCGTACTGCATCAGATCGTAAATGCGCACGGCCAGGTCGTACTTGGCGTTTTCGGGGAGATTGCGCATCTGCTTGATCGCGAAATTCCCCAGCATTTCCAGCCGCTCGGCCAGGACGTGCCCGCGGAACCGGGTCTTGCGGAGGATGCGGAGCTTGTTGGTCAGGAGCTGGCTCCAGGTTTCCGGCTCGGGCTTGCGCGGAAGGGCGTGGGGCGCCAGCGCCAGCTTGCGGCCGATGTTGAAAGCCTTGACGTTGCGGCGGTGCTCGCGGCGAATGGTGTCCTTGATCGCCCAGGCGATGCTGCGCGCCGAGACCGGGATCAGCCCCAGTTGGTAAGCCATGCCGAGCATCATGATGTTGGCGAACTGCTTGCTTCCGAGTCGGCGTTCGCAGATTTCCGAGAGATTGGCGGCAAAGCTGTGCTGGGGGTTGCACTGCTCGAAGATTTGATCGCGGAGTTTTTCCGGGTCGAAATCATCCCTGCCGAGCAGGGTGTAGACGGTGGGTTGTTTGTGGAGGTTGAGTACGGCGGCGGTGTGTTCGGCGGAGGCGACGCGGAACTGTTCGCGCGGATCGATGGCGCGGGCGGCCTCGAGAACGTCGATGCCCAGGAGCAGATCGGCTTTGCCGTAGGGGATTGAGCCGGTGATGGGGAAGGGTTCGGAGGCTGCTTGGCGCGTTGGGTTGACGAAGGTGATTTGCGCGAACACGCCGCCGTTGCGGATGGCCAGGCCCTTCTTGTCCTGGAAGACGACTTGATAACCCTCTTTGTGGCCGGCGCGGACGAGGATGGCGCCGACGATGCCGATGCCCATCCCGCCGACTCCGCTCATGTGGACGCGCCAGGCGCGGCCCGGCTCGGTCATGTCGTGGACGCGATCGGCATCGGGGAGCTTGGCCAGGTCGAGGTTGGGAAGGGTATATCGCCGGCGTTTTTTGCGGATGACGGTCACCTGCTCGAAGCTGGGGCAGGGTTTGACGGATTCGGCGAGGTCGTTGCTGACGCGGACGCGCTCGCAAGCGGCGTCGTTGACGCACCAAGTCAGATCGGTGTCGATTTTCTTGCCGTAATCGGTGTCGATTGCCGTCAATCCCGGGCAGGCCGTGGCCTTGGTGCATTCCAGGCAATTCTCGCAGACCTCGGGCGTGACGTTCATGTGCGTCTTGCGCGGTAGGTAGCCGAATTCTTTGACGATCTTGCGTTCTTCCTTGAACAGCCGGCGATGGTGGGTGATGCCGCATTCCTTGTCGGCGATGACGACCTTCACGCCGTCGCGGAGGATCGTGCGTTCCAGCACGGATTTGTAGAGCGATCGGTTCGCCGGCGAGAGCTTGACGACGGTGAGCGGGCTGGTGCCGGCCATGCCGCGGACGATCTCCTCGATATCCTGGAGGTAGGAGCGATTACCGAGCACGTCGAGTTCGGTGCCGGCGTGTTCCTGGTGTCCGGTCATGGCGGTGGTCTTGTTTTCCAGGATGATGTAGGTGATGTCCTGATTGGCCTTGATGGAATTGCTGAGGGCGATCTGACCGGAATGGAAGAAGGTTCCATCGCCCATGAAGACGATCTGCTTGTTGGTGATGAAGGGGTCGATGCCCGAGCCGGTCCCGCCGCCGAGGCCCATGCCGCTGTAATTGTGCATGAGTTGCTCGGTGGGGGCGAACATCAGCATGGTGTAGCAACCGGTGTCGCCGTGGGCGACGAGATCGACCGGGCCCATCTTGTGGTGTTGGGCCATGTATTTCGGATCGGCCAGGTTCTGGCGCAGTTCCAGGAGGGCGGAAGAGCTGTCGCGATGCGGGCAGCCGGGGCAGAACGTCGGCGTGCGGGCGACGATGTCGCTGTTCAAGACATCCAGCCGCGGCTTGCTGGCGCGGCGAAGGCGGTCCATTTCCCGGCTCAATCGGCCGTTGCGCCGATGGGGATCGATTTCGCCGGTGGATTGGATCAGGGGAATGATCCGCTGCGCGAGCACGGAGAAATTCAGCCCGCGATTCTCCGGAATGCCCTCGATATTGTTGGGGAACGTCTTGCCGAACAGCCGGCCCGATAGCTCGGTGGCCGCGGCCTGCGGAAACGCATGGTACAAGCTATCCCGGATGTTTCTCTCCAGAAAACTCCGGCGCTCTTCAATGACGATCATGTTGCGGCAAAGCGCGGAGAATTCCTTGACCAATTCGACGTCGGCGGGGTAGCTCATTCCCATTTGCAGGATGGGGAACATGCCCGCCAGACCCAGATCGAACAGGACGTTCCGTAGATACGGCCCGCCATTGCCGGTCACGATGAAGCCCAGGGGCGATGGGCTGGAAGCGTCGCCGTCGGAGGCTGGGGTGATTTTGTTGACGCCCAAGGCCCGGGCCGCCCGCATCGTGGTCGCGAATCGCTCCGGGAAGAGCAATTCCCTCTTCCACGTCCGCGGCGGAAGCAGAACTCTGCCCAGATCGATCTGCTTGGTGTCCAGCTCGATCTTCTGTTGGGTGTTGACGGCTGGGAACTGGTTCGGCCGGCAAGTGACCGAACCCCCGCCGTCGGCGTGGGCGACGGTGACGATGTATCCGATGTACAACCCGGCCGATTGGCTCAGCTTGAACGAGAGATCGATCCAATCCTTCAATTCCTGCGGTGAACCGGGTTCGACCACGGGCATGCGCAGATGCTCGCAAATGAATCGGCTGTCGGCCGGGACCTGCGTGCTGTCGCACCAGGGATCGTCGCCCATGATGATCACCGCCCCGCCCTGCGGATGCGCCCCGGCGAGATTGCCCAGCGCCAGCGCATCGGATGCCACGTGAACGCCGACGCTCTTGAACGCCGAGATGGCCCGCGCGGCCACCATCTGGCTTCCGTTCACTGCGGCAACGGAGATGGCTTCATTGTTGGCCTGGAACGCCCGTATCCCCTTGGAAGTGAGAACGTCGGCGATGTCCCCGAGCACGTCGAAAAACCCGGCCACCGGCGAACCCGGATAACCGGTGAGCAAATGAACGCCCCCCGCCGTCTCCAGGGCGCCTTTGACCAGCAACTCATTGCCAGTGAAAACTTCTGGGCCGGACTCGGCCAAGAAACGAGGATCGGTAGCCATTTTTCAGTCTGCCTTCCGCGGGCCCTTCGACAAGCTCAGGGTCGGCGTGGCTTATCCCGACAGGTCGGGACAGGAGACGCCGTTTATGCACCGCAAAGTGAAAGACTCTTGGCCTGGCCGGGAGTTTTAAGGCCGGACAAGGCCGTGATCGCCCACCCTCCTTTATCGGACGGCGGGGCAAATCAAAGTGAAATTGTATCCAAAGGGGTCGGGAAAAGCACCAACAACCCTGGGAAAGCCGTAATATCGGCTGGAAACAAGGGTTGTGGAGCCAATTCTCAGCATGGCCGCGGTGCCTAGAGTAACACGCGCGTCAATGGGAGAAGTAGGAAAGCACCGCGAAGAGGAGCAGCCAGGTGAAGAACAAGCGGACGAACCAGACGAAAATGATGAGACGATAGGCCTCCCCCAATTCCAGATCGAAGAAATACATGAAGAGCCAGAAATATGCGATCAGGCTAAGTACCCAGCCGAGGATTTTGGCGATGGTGACGTTGACGGCGAGGTTCACCGGGTTGCCGCTGGCGTGGCTGATGATGAACGCGACCAGGACAATCAGGTCGGACACGGCGTCGGGGGCGAGGGCGATTGCGGAGAGTTTTATGATCGCCGGGCCGAGGGGACCGAAGGCGGCGTCGAGGAGTTTGACCGCCAGAAGGCACGCGACCAACATGACCGGGATTTCCACCAGGAGTTTGACAAATATCTGGATGAACGCGCCGGCGGTGCCGGCCGCCGCATTGTGGGTCCATAGCGTGTCGGACAAGACGTTGAACGTGGCGGTGCCGGCGATCAGGATCAGGGGGAAATAGAGATTCTTGAACTTGTTTCCCTCGAACGGATCGGCGGGATCGAATTCAGCGGACCGAGCTCTTTTTGCGGGGACCGGTCCGGAGTAGGCAAGAATCGGCGCGGCCGCAGGCGCCGTCTGAGGCGGCGCGGCCACGTGCCGCGGAGCGGGCGCCGGCTCGTCGTGCGGCGCGAAATCGTAGAGATCATCCTCCGCCGGAGGCGCGGACGCGGCGGGAATGGTCACGACTGTGCCGCACGCCTTGCATTTGCCGCGCTTGCCCGCATGCTGCGCGGCCACGGTAAACCGCTTCCCACAGCCGGGGCAATCAACTGAAATTTCCGTTGGTTCGGTCGACATGTTTCGCCCCGCAAAAACCGGGCCGCATTCAGGGAACACGATAAGTTATTTACCATGATTTGTTACGGCCAGGGGTATCACTGACCCGTTGGATGAACGCCAGAGGGTCGTGAATTCCCGATCAAAGGTCCACACACTCCACTTTCTGAAACGTCCGGCCAACACGGCCAGCACCGCATCCGTCCAGTCGGGATCGTGTTCGGCGTAGCGCTCGAGCCAGGCGAATGCTTCAAGCCAGAAATCGCGGTCGGCCTCCACTGCGCAGGGATGGGGGTCGAGTGATTCGATGACCGCCCGCAATCGCGCGCGGGCCGATCGTCCTGCTACCAGCGCGAATGCTTCCATGAGAACACCCTGAGTCAACATCATGGGCCGCCCCACGAGCCGCCGCAGATCCGCCACCGCGCGGGCGTTCAGCCCGTCCCGCGGATCGGCCAGAGCAACCAGAACATTGGTATCGACAAGAATCACGCCGATTTTGATCGGGTCAGCCGCCTTCGAATCGCGCGCGCAACCGAGTTTCGGTCAGTCAGATCGACGGTGGAGGCCCGCGTCCCGGGCGGGTCGGGATACCGGGAATAAATCTCGCCCAGGACCTTCTTCACGTCGCCCGGTTTTTTCATTCGTCCGGCGCGCGGCGCCGATTGCTTGGCAATCGCTTCCCTGACCAGCGAGGAAATCTTTATGCCGCGCTCCCGAAGCTCGGCCACCCTTGCCGCATCCTGTTCGCTAAGTCTAACGGTCAACAGCCGCATGCGGAAAGTATATACCGGAAATATATACAATCAAGATTCGGCGCGGGGTCGGCCCAACCCGGGTGTGGCGATATTCTGTGGCATGGCTGCGGAACCCCCACCCCAACCCTCCCCCTGAGTACATGGGGAGGGGGATAAGAGGGGAAGCGTGCCACAAAACATGGCCACGCCCTCCAACGCTTTCGGCCAGACAATCAGAACAGCCTGATTTCCGGTCCCAGATCGCTGTAGCCCATGAGAAAGGCATCGACTGCCTGGGCGGCCTGGCGGCCTTCGCTGATGGCCCAGACGATCAGGCTCTGCCCGCGCCGGACGTCGCCGGCGGCAAAGACGCCGGGAACGCTCGTGGCGTAATTGTCGTCGCACTGCACGTTGCCGCGAGAGTCGAGCTTCAGGCCCAGTTGGCCGACCGGGCCGTCGTGTTCGGGGTGGACGAAACCGAGGGCCAGCAGGCAGAGATCGCAATCCAACTCGAATTCGCTGGCGGGGATTTCTTTCATCGCGAAGCGGCCGTTGTGATCCTTCGACCATTCCAGGCGGACGCCGTGAAGTTTCTTGACGACGCCGTTCTCGCCGCTGAAGGCCTTGGTGTTGATGGAGAAATCGCGGATTTCCTTGCCGGCCAATTCGTTGGCCTCTTCGTGGGCGCTGCTGGTGCGGAAGATCATCGGCCATTCGGGCCAGGGTTTGACGGTGCCTTCGACGACGGCTTCGGGCGAGCGCGAATCGAGCGGGCGCGGCAGAAGCTCGAACTGTTGCACGGATTTGCAGCCCTGGCGAAGCACGGTGCCGAGGCAGTCGGCCCCGGTGTCCCCGCCGCCGAGGATGATCACGTGCTTGTCCTTGGCATCGATCATTTCCCGGTCGCCGATCCGATCGCCCAGATTTCTTTTGTTTTGCAGCGGGAGAAAATCCATCGCCAGATGGATGCCCAATAGATTTCGGCCGGGCACGTCGAGTTCGCGGGCCTTGGTGCTGCCGCCGCACAGGACGATCGCGTCGAAATCGCGGCGGAGGTCGTTGACCTTGACGTTGTGGCCGACGTTGGCGTTGGTGAGGAAATGGATTCCCTCGTCCCGCATGATCTTCACCCGGCGATCGACGACGCGTTTTTCCAGCTTGAAGTTGGGGATTCCGTACGTGAGCAATCCGCCGATGCGGTCGGCCCGCTCGAACACGGTGACTCGATGCCCGGCCTTGTTGAGTTGTGCCGCCGCCGCCAGCCCCGCCGGGCCGGACCCGACGATCGCCACCTTCTTCCCCGTGCGTTTTTCCGGCGGCCGCGGTTTGATCCAGCCGTTCTCGAACGCATGCTCGATGATGCTCAGTTCGATGTTCTTGATGGTGACGGGCTTATTGTTGATGCCCAGGACGCAGGCTTCCTCGCAAGGCGCGGGACAGACGCGGCCGGTGAACTCGGGAAAATTGTTGGTCTTGAGCAGCATGTCCAGCGCTTCGCGCCAGCGGTCGCGAAAGACCAGGTCGTTCCATTCGGGGATGACGTTGCCGAGCGGGCAGCCGCTGCTGCTGTTGCAGAACGGCACTCCGCAATCCATGCAGCGAGCCCCCTGTTTGCGCAGTTTGTCGTCGGGGAATTCGTTGTAGACCTCGTTCCAGTCCATGAGGCGCAGCTTGACCGCGCGCCGGGAAGGCGTTTCGCGGTTGATCTCTTTGAATCCGGTGGGCTTGCCCATAAGTATGTATTAGTAAGACAGACGCAAATCTAAGCCTGTCTGGCAAATTCCATTTCATCCGGGGTCATGGTCAAAAGGGCGGAAACGTGTTGCCGCTCAGCTACGGAAAGCTTCTGTTTCAGGACCGCCGAGACCTTTCGCTGGCGGTCGATCTGTTCCAAGCCTTCAAAGCCGTTCCAAATTAAGAAGCCGCCGACGCGATCGCCGCCCTTTCGTTCGAGTTCAAATTCGCATTTCGGAAATTCCTGGCGCAGCATACGCTTTAATTTTCGAATGAAGTTTTCCATTGAGCCTCTCCAACGCTAACGATAAAGAATGCCGCATTAATAAGCCGCCGCGTCTGCTCCTTCACAAAATCGCCCTTTATCCAATGACGGCCATGACGGTGCAGGTTTCTTTTGATCCATTGATCTTTGAGCGCGTAGCTGGGCAAGTAACGGTGGTTATTAGACCACAATGCGACCACTTCGCCGAGCGCCGCGTTCACCTTGTCATTGTCAGTCGGTGGTACAACATCCGTAAATTTCGCCATCTTGCACAGTTTGCCAATGTCATGGCGAGAATCAAACTCGGGATCGATCATTACCCGATAGGCGCGAAGCATGCATTCCACGGCCACGCCGGCCAGATAATTTGCGTCGACATACCAGCCGCCATCATAAAGCTCCCGTGCGCAAACAGCCCGCTCCGTGGCGGCATCACGGTAAAGTTCTGCTTGCGCCTTCCGCTCACCGCCGGTCATCCATCGCCTCGAATCCCCTTAATTATAGGTCGCCAATTGCTCACGCCTGCCTCTCCGCCAGTTGTCTTGCCCGCTCTTCCACCTCCACCTTATGTTCCAGCACGCGGCGATAATCGGTCGGCATCACCTTCACGAACCACTTCAACTCCTCGTCGAAATCGTCCAGGATGGCCTTGGCGACCGGGCTGGCGGTGAATTTCCGGTGGTTTTGCAGCAAGCGGCGAATGGTGGCCAGGTCCTCCGGCTTGTCGGGGCGCTCCAACGCCACCATTTCGCGGTTGCACAGGTCTTTGAACTGGCCGGAGGTGTCGTAAACGTAGGCGATTCCGCCCGACATGCCGGCGGCGAAGTTCCGGCCCGTGGGGCCGATCACCACGACTCTTCCGCCGGTCATGTATTCGCAGCCGTGATCGCCGACGCCCTCGACGACGGCCTCGGCGCCGCTGTTGCGCACGCAGAACCGCTCGCCGACGACGCCGCGGAGATAAATTTCCCCGGCGATTGCGCCGTAGCCGATGACGTTCCCGGCGATGATGTTTTCTTCGGCCTTGAAGGTTGAATTCCTGGGCGGATAGACGATGACGCGGCCGCCGGACAAGCCCTTGGCGCAATAGTCGTTGGCATCGCCTTCCAGCTCCAGGGTGATGCCGTGGGCCAGGAAGCACCCGAAGCTTTGCCCCGCCGAGCCGGTGAATTTGAAATGGATCGAGCCATCGGGCAGTCCGGCATGGCCGTGCTTGCGGGCGATTTCGCTGGAGAGGATCGTGCCGACCGTGCGGTTGACGTTGTTGATCGGCAATTCGGCGCGGACCGGTTTGCCGTGATCCAGCGCCGGCGCGGCCAGCTTCAGCAGTTGGTTGTCCAGCGCCGCGTCCAGGCCATGGTCCTGCTTCTGAACGTGGCGGATGGCGACGTTGGGGCCGACTTCGGGCTTGTGGAGGATGACCGATAGATCCAGCCCTTTGGCCTTCCAATGGCCGCTCAGATCGGCGAATTGGAGCATCTGGGCCTGGCCGACCATCTCGTCGAATTTTCTGAAGCCCATCTGGGCCATGTATTGGCGGACTTCCTCGGCGATGAAGAACATGAAGTTGATGACGTGCTCGGGCTTGCCGGCGAATTTCCTCCGAAGCTCCGGGTCCTGCGTGGCGATGCCGACGGGACAGGTGTTGAGATGGCACACGCGCATCATGATGCAGCCGGAGGCGATCAGCGGTCCGGTGCTGAATCCGAATTCCTCGGCGCCGAGCAAGGCGCCGACGACCACGTCGCGGCCGGTCTTGAGCTGGCCGTCGATCTGGAGAACGACTCGGCCGCGCAGATCGTTCAGGACCAGGGTCTGCTGGGTTTCAGCGATGCCCATTTCCCAGGGGATGCCGGCGTATTTGATGCTGGTGAGCGGGGAAGCTCCGGTTCCCCCGCTGTCGCCGCTGATGAGGATGTGATCGGCCTTGGCCTTGGCGACGCCGGCGGCGACGGTGCCGACGCCCACTTCACTGACCAGCTTCACGCTGATGCGAGCGTTGCGGTTGCCGTTCTTCAGGTCGTGGATCAACTGCGCCAGGTCTTCGATGGAATAGATGTCGTGATGCGGGGGCGGAGAGATCAGGGCGACGCCGGGCGTGCTGTGGCGGATTTTGCCGATGTATTCATCGACCTTGTGGCCGGGGAGTTGTCCGCCCTCGCCGGGCTTGGCGCCCTGGGCCATTTTGATCTGCAATTCCTCGGCGTTGACGAGGTATTCGGCGGTGACGCCGAAGCGCGCCGACGCCACCTGTTTGATCGCCGAGCGGCGAAGCACCGGCCAAGCGGCAAGCGTGTCGTTGACGACCTTGAGTTCGGGCAACATCACGGGCTTGCCGGCCTTGTCGCGGTCGCCCTGGAAGCGGTTGGGGTCTTCGCCGCCCTCGCCGGTGTTGCTCTTGCCGCCGATTCGGTTCATCGCGATCGCCAGGTTCTCGTGCGCTTCCTTGCTGATCGAGCCGAAGCTCATCGCGCCGGTGACGAAGCGTTTGACGATTTCTCTGGCGGGTTCGACCTCTTCGATGGGGATGGGGCGGTTGGATTTACGGAAACTGAGCAGCCCGCGCAGGGTGCAAAGGTGCCGGGCTTCGTCGTTGCAGATTTTGCTGTATTCCTGGAAGGCTTTGAACCCGTCGATGGGTCGGGAGATGCCCAGGCGGACGGCATGCTGCATCTTGCCGATGGAGTCGGGGTTCCACATGTGGTATTCCCCGTCGCGCCGCCATTGATAGTTCCCGCCGTTTTCCAACACCTGTCCGTTGACGCGGATGGGGGGGAACCCGTGGCGATGGCGCAGGAGCGATTCGCGCGCGATGACGTCGAGATCGACGCCGTTGATCCGGCTGGCGGTGTTGGTGAAGAACTTGTCCACCAACCGCTTGCTCAGCCCGATCGCCTCGAAAATCTGCGCCCCGCGGTAGCTTTGCACCGTGCTGATGCCCATCTTGCTGGCGACTTTGAGAATGCCCTTGTTGGCGGCCTTGATGAAGTTTTTCTTGGCTTGGTCGAGGGTGAGGTCTTCCGGCAGCATGCCGTCTTTGTGCAGGTCGGCCAGGGTCTCAAACGCCAGATATGGATTGATCGCTCCGGCCCCGTATCCGATGAGCAGGCAGAAATGGTGCGACTCGCGGGCCTCGCCGGTCTCCACGACCAGGCCGCATTGCGTGCGGGTTCCTTCGCGGATGAGGTGATGGTGCACGGCGGCGGTGGCGAGCAGGCTGGGGATCGGCACGTGCTTGGCATCGACGCCGCGATCCGACAGCACCAGAATCGACGCACCGTCGCGCACGGCCTTGGCCGCGGCGGCGCACAGCGCATCCACCGCCCTTTCCAGGCCGGCTTCGCCTTCGGCGCCGGTGAAGAGCATGGGCAGCGTGACGGCGCGCAGGTCGCCGTGCGCCACCTCACGCAATTTCTCCAGGTCGCTGTTGGATAGAATCGGCTGCTTGAGCTTGATCAGGTGGCAGTTCTTCGGTTCCTCGCTGAGGAGATTTCCCTCGCGGCCGAGGTAGGTGTAAAGGCTGGTGACCAATTCCTCGCGGATGGCGTCGAGCGGCGGATTGGTCACCTGCGCGAACAGTTGCCGGAAATAATTGTAGAGCAACTGTGGCTTGTCGCTGAGGCACGCCAGCGGCGTATCCGCGCCCATGCTGCCGGTGGCTTCCAGCCCGGCGGCGGCCATCGGCATCATGACCATCTTCAAATCTTCCACCGTGTATCCGAAGGCGTGCTGGCGGACGCGCAGAGTTTTGTGGTCCGGCTCCTGAATGTTCCGCGGGGCCGGCAGGTCGTCCAGCGGAATCATGTACTGGTTGAGCCATTCCTTCCACGGGCGCTTTTCGACCAGGTTGCGCTTGATCTCGCTGTCGTCGATGATGCGGCCCTGCTTGAAGTCGATGAGGAAAATCCTGCCCGGCTGGAGCCGCCACTTCCGGGCGACGTTTTCGGGCTTGATCGGCAGCACGCCGACCTCGCTGGCCATCACCACCAAATCGTCGCGCGTGACGTAATATCGGCTGGGGCGCAGGCCGTTGCGGTCCAGCACCGCCCCCACCTGGGCGCCGTTGGTGAAGACGATGCTCGCCGGACCGTCCCACGGCTCCATCAGGCAGGCGTGATATTCATAAAAGGCCTTCAGCTCCTCATCCATCTTGTGATTGTTCTGCCAGGCCTCGGGGATGAGCATCAGCATGCTGTGTGCCAGGCTTCGGCCGTTGATGGTGAGGAACTGTAGCGCGTTGTCGATGGTCGCCGTGTCCGATCCGGATTCGGTAAGGATGGGGAACATCTTCTGCAATTCGTCGCCGAAGATTTCCGATTGCAGCGAGCCGTATCGGGCGCGCATCCAGTTGCGGTTGCCGCGCAGGGTGTTGATCTCGCCGTTGTGGGCCAGGTATCGGTAGGGATGGGCACGGTCCCAAGACGGGAAGGTGTTGGTGCTGAAGCGAGAATGGATGACGGCTAGGGCGGACTCGAAATCCGGCTCGCTGAGGTCGGGGAAATAATTGCGGATCTGCAGCGCCGTGAGCATCCCCTTATAGATGATGCGCGAAGCGCTGAGGGCGCAAATGTAGAACGTGCTTCGGGCGGATTCAGGCAGGTCGCTGAATTCGATGCTGTTCTCGGCGCGCTGGCGGACGAGATAGAGCCGGCGATCGAAATCCCGGCGGTTGTAAAACGTGCTGCCCATGCCGACGAAGATTTGCCGGATTCTCGGCTCGCAGCGGCGCGGGGTCGGCCCGATCTGACGGTTGTCCACCGGCACGTCACGCCAGCCGAGCGTGACCATCCCGTAATCCGCCACGACTTTTTCCAGGATTCGCTGGCATTCGTTGCGTTGAACCATGTCCTGGGGCAGGAAGACGTTGGCCACGCCGTATTGGTTCAGCGGGGGCAGGGTGATGCCCAAATCGGTGCATTTTCTGCGTAAAAAGGCGTCGGGGAGGCGGACCATAATGCCCGCCCCATCACCACTGTCGGGCTCGCATCCGCAGGCCCCGCGGTGGTTCATGTTTTCCAGCATCTCCAGCGCCTGCATGATGATACGATTGCTGGCGTTGCCCTTGATGTGGCAAATAAACCCGACGCCGCAGGCGTCGTGTTCGTGTCGAGGATCATATAGGCCCTGAGCGGGCGGATAGCCTCTCATAGTGGCATTACTGGGTTCAATGGCCAGCGCAGAACGATTCAAAATCGCCTTTATAGCGAATTGGCGTGATGTTCACAAACTTATTCGGAGCGGTCGGTCGGTGGATAAACTTTAAGCAGAAACGTGAAAACAGTCAAACCGGGCGGGTTCGAATTGTCGGCGTATCCCGATCAGATACAATCGTCCCCGATATCAATACCCCCTGCGATGTCGAATAATAATTCTTGAACGCTTTGTGATATCATGCGCGTTAGGGCGAGTTATGAAACTTGAGCTTTCTCCCAAAATCCAGACGCTGATTAAGGACCGCGTGGAGTCCGGCAAATACCGTCGCCCGGAAGACGTAGTGACCGCGGCTTTGTCTTCCCTCGATCAACAAGAATCCTTTGGCGATTTTGCCCCTGGCGAACTGGACCGGCTATTGAACGAGGGAGAGCGGGACATCGCCGCTGGCGATGTCATTGATGGCGATCAGGCATTTGCGGAATTGCGGCGGCTCAGCGCCAAGCGGCGCAAAAAGGCTGGATGAGGCGACTGATTTTCTTCAAGGCCGCATTCAAAGAGTTGGCCGAAATCTGGCATTTTATCGTCGCCGACAATGTCGACGCCGCGGACCGAGTACGCGACGATCTTGAGAGCGCAATGAGAAGCCTGGCCGAGATGCCCGCGATGGGCCATCGACGATCAGATGTTTCCAACTCCGATTACCGATTCTGGCGAGTGTATTCCTATCTTATCGCATGCCGAGTTCAGCGTAGGACGCTTTATGTTTCGCGCGTAATCCACGGCGCGCGAAACCTGCGACCCCCGTTCAAACGCAAACGAACCCGATGAAGCACCCTGCAGTTCGGCATCGCAGCCGCCTCCTCGCCGCAGAGGGAAACGGATTTGTTCGCACGCATCCATTTCCGTGCGGATTACTCCTCACCGCCATGCTGGCGTAGCAATTCCGCGGTGTCTTTCTGGCCGTCAGCCACCGCTTCATGCAAGGCCGTATGGCCGTCATCGTTCTTTGCATTGATATTGGCTTTGTTGTCCAGCAGCAATTGCACCATAGCCTTTTGACCGCAAACGACCGCCCAGTGCAACGGCGTGTTACCTTGCCTGTTCTTCGCGTTGGCGTCGGCCTTATTGGCCAGGAGCAATTCTGCGATCTCTTTGTGGCCATTGAATACCGCCTCGTGCAGCGGCGTCCAGCCGTTTTCGTCCTTGGCATTGACGTCGGCCCCGTTGGCCAAAAGCAATTCTGCTATGCCCTTGTTGCTCAAGTTCGACGCAATATGCAATGGTGTGCGCAGGTATAGGTCTTTCGCGTTGGCATCAGCTTTCCTGGCCAGCAGCAATTCCGCCATGTCCTTGTGTCCATTTTCCACTGCCAAGTGTAATGGGGTCGAGCCTATCCTTGACTGGCTGGAAACTAGATCAGGATTAGATTTGAGTAACGCCGTGACCTTTTCCAATTCGCCGCTCCCAGCCGCTGCAAGGATCGCCTGTATTGTCTCGCGCCGGGCCGCCGCCTCGGCAGCGCCTCCGGGCAGGTCCTTCCCGCCGTGCTGGCGCAGCAGTTCCACAACGTCCTTATGGTCAGCGTCCTCTGCCAAGTGCATTGGCGATTCGCCTCTATTGTCCGTGGCATTGACTTCGGCCTTATTGGCTAGGAGCAATTCCACCATGTCTCGGTCGCCATAAGCCGCTGGTGCATGCAAAGGCGTGCGGCCCTCATTGTCCTTAGCGTTGACGTCAGCCCCGTTTGCCAGCAGCATTTTCGCCACGTCCACAGCTCCATCCTGCGCCGCTTGGTGCAAAGGCGTCTTGCCATCATTGTCCCTCGCATTGATATCAGCCTTGTTGGCCAGCAGTATTTGCGCCACGTTCTTGCCAATAAAAAATGGCGCGTAGAATAATGGCGTCTTCCCATGGGGGTCCCTCGCATTAACATCGGCCTTGTTCTCCAGCAGCAGTTGCGCCACCTTCTCGTTACCGTTCTGCGTCGCCAACTGCAGCGGCGTAAGGCCCGCATTATCCTTGGCATCAATTTTGGCCTTGCTGGCCAGTAGCGATTCTGCTGCATCTAGGTTGCGATTGCTGGCCGCTGCCCAGTGCAAGGGCGTGCGACCTTGGCGATCCTTGGCCTCGATGTCAGCCTTGTTGCCCAGCAACAATTCCACCACGTCCTTGTGGCCATTTAGCGCCGCCTTGTGCAATGGAGTCTGGCCGCCAATATCCTTGGCATTGACGTCGGCGTGGTTGGCAAGGAGCAATGCCGCCACGTCTTTGTGATCGTCATATACCGCCATGTGCAAAGGCGTCCAGCCACTTTTGTCCCTGCTGGAAACCAAAGCAGGATTTTCCTTGAGTAGTGAATTGACCTTTTCAACGTCGCCAACAGCGGCCACGTCAAAAATATCGAATGCGGCACCGTTGGCCAGTAACAGTCGTGCTACATCCAGGTAATCCCTTGCCACCGCCATGTGCAACGCCGTATTGCCGTCACGGTCGCGAGCGTCAATGTGGGCCTTGGAAACCAGCAACCATTGCACGACGTCTTTGTGGTCCATATATGCCGCCCAATGCAGGGGCGTGCGATCGAACTGATCCATGCTGGCAACCAGTTCGGGATTGTCCTTCAACAGCGCCGTGACCTGTTCCAAATCGCCGCGTTCGGCCGCGTCGTCGATCGCCCGAATCGCCGTTTGACTCGCAGGCGCCGGCCCAGCAGTTTGGGCAGCGATCGCATTTGCCTGATTTGCCCCCCCTTGTTCGCTGGCAATGGACCCATTTGCTGAGAAGCATGCCAAGCAAATTGTGGCAACCGCGATGCTCCAACTGGCTCGATTTTTTGTGCCAAGAACTAGCGCCATTTTCGTTTCCTGTTGTCCTGAGATTTCCGTTGTCGTGCCCACCAAGGCCCAATTGGACGGCTGGTCGTGATGATACTCCGCGTCCTTTCGATTTGCGACGGCATCGAGTGCATTGGCAAGCTGTTCGAGCAATTCCCGCTCAGGATCGAGTACTCGCCCTGAATGGCTAATTCTGGTTACGTGCAATAGTCGCGGCCGTGCTTTGCTGCATTCGTCGTTGAGGCGTCCATGATTGTGCCCTGTGTCTTCCGATGGCGGCTGGCTGCGCCGAGCCCCACACGATTCCTGAGACAAACAACATGCGGTTTGCGTATCGGACACGCAGAGGTGTTGGTGTCCCGATCGGCGTCGGCCGGCGCGCCAATTCTTCGGCGCGATGGCGAAAATCGCGTTAGCTATTTATGCGGCAGTGAGTTGCAAGCAAATGCCGCGTTATCGAGAATCCGTGCATTTAGGTTAGCGGGGAAGGATAGGCTCCACTCGTTGAGACTGAGTATCATCCATGCTATGCTTGTAAAGTGTTAACCAGCCGATCCGGTCGGCGGTTGTGGTTCGTTCGTTGAAAAGAAAGGAATTTGTATGCCCATTACATTGTCGGAGACCGCCGCTCGGGAGATCAAGACGATCATCAAGCAGCAGGAGTTGCCGGAAGCCGGCACCAAGCTGCGGGTCGGCGTCAAGGGCGGCGGGTGCAGCGGGTTCAGCTACATGCTCGATCTCACCGAAGAAGCCAAGAGCGAGGCGGATGAGGAAATCGAATCGCAGGGGATTCGGATTCTTTGCGATATGAAGTCGTATTTGTATCTCAACGGCACGGAGATCGACTTCAAGGACGAAGTGATGGGCCGCGGGTTCGTGTTCAAAAACCCCAACGCGACCAGCACCTGCGGCTGCGGAAGCAGCTTCTCGGCGTAAGAGCGTGATGTCATGCCCACTGCCGAAACCGAAATCGAAACGCTCGCCAACCGCGAGTACCAGTGGGGCTTCATCAGCGACATCGAGGCTGATTCGGCCCCCGCCGGGTTGAACGAGGAGATCGTCCGCTTCATCTCCCACAAAAAAAACGAGCCGCAGTGGATGCTCGAATGGCGTCTGCGCGCCTATCGGCATTGGCTGACCATGACCGAGCCGAAGTGGGCGATGGTGCATCATTCGCCGATCGATTATCAGAAGACGATTTATTACTCTGCGCCCAAGCCAAACCTGAAGAGCATGGACGAGGTCGATCCGGAGTTGCTGAAGATCTATGAAAAGCTCGGCGTTCCGATGAACGAGCGGGCGGCACTGCTGGGGCTGGAGCGGCCCGCCGTGGCGGTGGATGCCGTCTTCGACAGCGTTTCGGTGGCGACGACGTTCAAGAAAACGCTCGCGGAGAAGGGGATCATTTTCTGCTCCTTCAGCGAAGCGGTGCGGGATCATCCGGACCTGGTGCGGAAATACATGGGTTCGGTGGTCCCGTATTCCGACAACTTTTTCGCGACGTTGAACAGCGCGGTGTTCACGGACGGCAGCTTCTGCTACGTGCCCAGGGGCGTGAAATGCCCGATGGAATTGAGCACTTATTTCCGCATCAACGCCAGGAACACGGGCCAGTTCGAGCGGACGCTGATCGTCGCCGACGAGGGGGCCTCCGTGAGTTATCTGGAGGGCTGCACCGCCCCGATGCGCGACGAGAACCAGCTTCACGCGGCGGTGGTGGAATTGGTGGCCATGGACAACGCCAGCATCAAGTACAGCACCGTTCAGAACTGGTATCCCGGCGACAAGGAAGGCAAAGGCGGGATTTACAACTTCGTCACCAAGCGCGGCGCTTGCCGCGGCCGCGCCAGCAAGATCAGTTGGACGCAGGTGGAGACCGGCTCGGCGATCACCTGGAAATATCCAAGCTGCATCCTGCAAGGCGACGACAGCATCGGCGAATTTTACAGCGTGGCGCTGACCAACCATCGCCAGCAGGCCGACACCGGGACCAAGATGATCCACATCGGCAAGAACACGCGCAGCACGATCGTGAGCAAGGGGATCAGCGCCGGCCACGGGCAGAATTGTTATCGCGGCCTGGTGAAGATCCTCAAGGGCGCCAGCCACAGCCGCAACTACACCCAATGCGACAGCCTGCTGCTGGGCGACCGATGCGGGGCGCACACCGTTCCGTACATCGAGGTCCGCAACACCACCAGCCGCGCGGAACACGAGGCCAGCACGAGCAAGATCGGCGAGGACCAATTATTCTATTGCAAGAGCCGCGGGATCAGCCTGGAGGACTCGATCAGCATGATCGTGAGCGGGTTCTGCAAGGAGGTTTTCCGCGAGTTGCCCATGGAATTCGCGGTTGAGGCCCAGAAGTTGTTGGGAGTGAGTTTGGAAGGAAGCGTGGGATGATCGGCGCCAGTGCGGGAGTTGATGGTATGGCGAATTACAAGCGAGGCAAAACCAAACGGCAAGTCCGATGCACGCTTTGCACGCCCAACCGTTGGCGAGGCAACTCGAAGGAGCGATTCAAAGCCCGGGACGGCGCGGCAAAATCGGCGGCCTCGGATGAGATTCGGGCGGCCTGTCATGGGTAGACGCTTTGGTATCGAGTTTTCACCATCGTCCAGGCGAGAGCTTGGCGATTTGAGAATATTCGATCATCGTAAAGTGTTGGAGGCCATCGAGAGAAAGTTGACGTATGATCCGAATGTTCAAACGAAGGATAAGAAGATTCTGGGATGGGAACCAGCCAACTTCGGGTATGTTCCACCGCTATGGGAGCTAAGAGCGAGAGAATTTCGAGCTTTTTATGACGTGGATGAGGCGGAAGGGATAGTTTGTATCCGAGCGGTGCGGCGTAAGCCGCCGCACAAGACAACGTCGGAGGTGCTCAATGAAGCGAATGGCGATTGAAGACCTTGGAAGTGAAATCGCGAGGTTAATCAAGACCGCGCCCAAGGAAAAAATTCTGTTGACACGCAACGGTCAGCCGTTTGCTTTCGTCTCTGATGCAAGCGCTTATGACTGGGAAGATATCGGTTATATGAACGATCCGGAATTCTGGAAAATGATCCGCGAACGCCGGAACGAGAAAGGCGGCGTTCCTCTGGAACAAGTTAAGACCGAGCTGGCACAAAGAGAATCGAATGAATTGCGCGCGGTGGTTCGAACCAAGCCAAACAAAAAGAGCCGGACCAAACATAGTCGCTCCGCCGCATAATTTGAAATCAGCGAGTTACAATCAACATGGCATTTCTCGAAATCCAAAATCTCCACGCCCGCGTCGCCGCTCCGGGCGGGCGGGACATTCTCAAGGGCGTGAATCTCACCATTAACGCCGGCGAGGTCCACGCCATCATGGGCAAGAACGGCTCCGGCAAGAGCACGCTGGTGCAGGTGCTGGCCGGGCGGGAAACCTACGAGGTGACGGGGGGAACCGTCACCTATGACGGGAAGGATTTGCTGGAACTGTCCGCCGAGGAACGCGCCCGCGAGGGAGTTTTTCTGGCGTTCCAATATCCGGTTGAAATCCCCGGCGTGAGCACCAGCTATTTCCTCAAGGCCGCCGTCAACGCGGTCCGCAAGCATCACGGCCAGCCGGAAATCGACACTATTTCGTTTCTCAAGCGGGTCAAGGAAAAAATGGCGCTGCTGAAGATGGACCAGAGTTTCATGAATCGCGCCGTCAACGAAGGGTTCTCCGGGGGCGAGAAAAAGCGCAACGAGATTTTCCAGATGGCGGTGTGCGATCCGCGGCTGGCGCTGATGGACGAAACGGATTCGGGCCTGGACATCGACGCCCTGAAGGTGGTCGCCAACGGCGCCAACAGCCTTCGCGGCCCGGACCGCGCGATTTTGGTCGTCACGCACTATCAGCGTCTGCTAAGCTACATCGAGCCGGATTTCGTTCACGTGATGCTGGATGGCCGGATCGTGAAATCCGGCGACAAGGCCCTGGCGATGGAACTGGAAGAGCGGGGATATGACTGGGTGGAACGCCAGGTGGCCGCGGGAGTTTGAAAATGACGCGACTGGCGACGGGAAAAACATCCGATCATTCGCGCACCCAGGAGGCCGCGGCGCCGCCATGGCTGGAGGCGCTGCGGAGGGAGGGCGCGGATCGTTTCGCGTCGGTTGGATATCCCGCAACGCATGACGAAGAGTGGCGGCTGACGAACGTTTCGCCGATCGCGCGGACGAATTTCGCGCCGGCCGGGCCGCAGGTGAGCGATGAGGCGGCCGATCTGGCTCGGGCGTCGAGTTTCGGGGTGAATGCGGCGACGGAGTTGGTATTCGTTAACGGACATTTCGCGGCATCGCTGTCGCGCGCGGCCAAGCTGCCGCGCGGCGCCATGGCGGGCACGATCGAACAAGCCCTGTCAGCCGATGGCGCGGTGCTGGAACAGAACCTGGGCCGGGTCGCCGACCTCTCGCAAAATCCGTTCGTTGCGCTCAATACCGGTTCGCTGCGCGATGGGGCGGTGGTGCACGTCGGCAAGAGCGTCGCGGTCGAGGCGCCGATTCATCTGATTTTCGTCTCCACGTCCGGCGCGGAGCCGGTGCAATCGTTTCCGCGCGTCTTGGTGGTCGCCGAAGACAATAGCCAGTTGACGGTGGTGGAAAGCTTCGTCGGCGGAGCGGGCGTTTATTTGACCGATGCGGTCACGGAAATCGCCGCGGGAAGCGATTGCCGGATCGACTACAGCCGCTTGCAGCGGGGAGGCGACGAGGCCTATGCGGTGACGTCGCTTTGGGCGCGGCTGGGGCGGGGCAGCCAATTCATCAACCACGCCGCCACGCTGGGCGGAAAGCTGACGAGGAACGATCTGACGGTGACCCTCGCCGGCGAGGGGGCGGATGCGACGATCAACGGACTGGTGATCGTCGATAAGGACCAGCATTGCGACAACCACACGCTGCTCGACCACGCCGCCGCTCATTGCGCCAGCCACGAGCTGTACAAGCACGTGCTGGACGGCAAGTCGACGTGCGTGTTCAAGGGAAAGATCCTGGTTCGGCAGGATTCGCAAAAGACGGATTCGAAGCAGACGAATAAATCGCTTCTGCTCAGCGACGAGGCGCAGATGAACAGCCAGCCCGCGCTGGAGATTTACGCCGACGACGTCAAATGCACGCACGGTAGCACGACGGGCCCGGTGGATGAGGAGATGGTGTTTTACCTGCGTTCGCGCGGGATCGGCCTGGAGGCGGCGCGGCACCTGCTGACCTATGCGTTCGCGGCGGACATCACGCGGCGGATCAAGGTCGAGCCGGTGCGCCGCCGCCTGGAGGATTTCTTGGCGGCGCAGCACGGCCTGCCGCGCGATTTGCGCATCACCGACCTGGGCGAGCACGATGAAAAGGCGAGATGACACAGTTTCTCAGTCCGCCGTCGCCCTAATGGACGAAGGGGCCGAATCCACCGCCGCGTTCGACGTCGAGCGAATTCGCGCGCAATTCCCCATCCTGAAGCGGAAAGTTCACGGCAAGCCGCTGATCTATTTCGACAATGCGGCGACCACGCAGAAGCCGCAAATGGTCATCGATGCCCTGCGGCGATATTACGAATCGGAGAATGCCAACGTTCACCGCGGCGTCCACACCCTGAGCCAGGAGGCGACGGCGGCTTACGAGCTGGCGCGGGAGAAGGTCGCACGCTTCATCAACGCCGAACATGCCCGTCAGATCGTCTTCACGCGCGGCACCACCGAGGGAATCAATCTGATCGCCGCCAGCTATGGCCGAAAATTCCTGAAAGCCGGCGACGAGATCGTCCTTTCGGCGATGGAGCACCATTCCAACATCGTTCCATGGCAAATGCTGGCCGAGGAAATCGGGGCGAAAATCCGCGTGATTCCGATGAACGACCGCGGCGAATTGCTGATGGAGGAATTCGACCGGCTGCTGAACGATCGCACGAAAATCGTTTCCATCGTGCACCTCTCCAATTCGCTGGGGACGGTCAACCCGATTCGGCAGATCATCGCCAAGGCGCACGCGCGCGGGGCGGTGGTCGTCGTGGACGGGGCCCAGTGGGTGGCGCACGCTCCCCTGGACGTGCGGGAACTGGACGCCGATTTCTACGCCTTTTCCGGACACAAGCTGTATGGTCCGACCGGGATCGGCGTGCTGTATGCAAAGGCGAAACTGCTGGAAGAAATGCCCCCCTACCAGGGCGGCGGCGACATGATCAGCTCGGTGACGTTCGAGAAAACAACTTACGCCGCTGTGCCGCACAAGTTCGAGGCGGGCACTCCGCACGTCGCGGGCGCAATCGGCCTGGGCGCAGCCATCGACTTCGTCAATTCGATCGGATTGCCGAACATCGCGCGTCACGAGCAGGAGCTTCTGGAGCATGGCACGCGGCTGTTGTCGGAAATCCCGGGCGTTCGGATCATCGGAACGGCCCGTGAAAAAGCGGGAGTGATTTCCTTCATCGTCCAAGACCCGCCATTGGCGGCGCTGGACGTGGGGATGCGGCTCGATGCCGAGGGGATCGCCGTGAGAACGGGACATCACTGTTGTCAGCCGGTGATGGATCGGGTGAAGATTGCCGCCACCGCGCGGGCGTCGTTTGCCATGTACAACACGAAAGCGGAAATCGAGCAACTGGCGGCGTCGTTGCGGCGGATCGTCGCGGCCGAGTCCGCCAAGCCGCGGCCGCAGGAGCGCATTCACGCGGTTTCTGATCTTGAAGGTTTGCAATATCCCTCCCCCGCCGCGCCGTCCCCGCAGGCGGCGGCCGATGAGTTGATCGAGACGTTTGACTTTTTGCAAACCTGGGAACAGCGGTATGAACTGTTGAATGATTTGGGTGAGGAACTCCCCGCCATGCCGGAGGAATTGAAGACCGAATCCAATCTCGTGCATGGATGCCAGAGCATCGTTCACCTTTTCGCCCGCAAGCGCCCCAACACGCCGGATACCATTGATTTCCTGGCTTCCAGCAATGCGATCATTGTGCGAGGACTTGTCGCGTTGCTCCTGCGGGTTTACTCCGGTCAGTCGGCCAAGGCGATTCTCGCATTCGACGACAAATCGTTTATCCAGCGCCTGGGCCTGGACAAGAACACGACCATGTTCCGGCGCACGGGTCTGGAAGGAATGATCAAGCGGATTCGCGCCGAGGCGAAACGGCTGACGAATCAATAGAGAAGGCGTTTTTGCCACAGATGAAAAATCAGATGGACACAGATAAATCAAATGAAGAATCTCACGCAGAGGCGCAAAGGCGCAGAGTTTTTTCTTTGCGCCTTTGCGCCTCTGCGTGAGCTCCTCTGCTTCGCATTTCATCTGTGTCCATCTGATTTTCATCTGTGGCAAACATTCTTGTATTTGTATGGAATCTGAACTTCCCAACATGAAATCGGCGGAGCGGCAGCCATTGCCGGTTCTCCCGCATTCGGGCAAGGTGGAGCAACTGAAGCAGGAAGAGGTTCAACAGCCCCTGGCGACGGATGTCGGACGCGCGATGCACAAAACGGCGGGCGAACTGTCGCCGGCCCAGCGGGCGCTGGAGGCGACGATCGTCGAAGTGGTGCGGACGGTTTACGATCCGGAGATTCCGGTGAACGTCTACGATCTGGGTCTGATTTACGAAATCGCCATCGATGCCGAAAACCGGGTGAAGGTGAAGATGACGCTGACCGCGCCGGGTTGTCCGGTGGCCGGTTCGTTGCCGGTGGAGGTGGAGCGGAAGATCGCTTCGATCCCCGAGGTGAAGGAGACGGAGGTGGAGCTGGTATGGGACCCGCCCTGGGACAAATCGCGGATGTCCGAAGCGGCGCTGCTGGATTTGGGATTGGCATGAGGGGCGAAATTAAAGGTGAAATTCGGATAATCGTTTGCGTCACTTTTATCACCCCGCGGCACTTTTAGTTCACCCACTTCAAAGGAAGGAATTTGCGATGAGCCATTCAAAAGTTTCGTCCACGGAGATGCGGATTGTCGTCAGCAAGGACGGCCCCTACCTCGTCTCCGGAGGTCTGCCCGTGTGCATTCAAGAGATCGTCCCGAACCATGAAGGGATGTCCTGGGATTGGAAAGCTGGGCCAGTGTTCGAAGCAGGCAAGGACTGTGCCCTCTGCCGTTGCGGGCAGTCAAAAACTGCACCATTCTGCGACGGCAGCCACGTGACTAGCGGCTTCGACGGGGCGGAAACTGCCAGCCGTGTCCCTTATGCCCGACAGGCGGAGCAAATCGACGGACCGACGCTGGTTTTGAGCGATGCCGAGAACCTCTGCGCCTTCGCTCGCTTCTGCGATCCCGGCGGCAAGATTTGGGGCCTGATTGAGCAGACAGACAATCCCGACGCACGCAATTTGGTCATACGCGAAGCAATGCATTGCCCGGCGGGCCGGCTGGTCCTTCATGACAAAAAAACCGGGAAGGAAATCGAAGAGCCGCTGCAACCGTCGATCGGCGTCGTCGAAGATCCGGCTCTTGGTTGCAGTGGGCCGCTCTGGGTTCGAGGGGGCATTCCGATTGAGTCCGCGAATGGCAAGCGTTATGAAACGCGCAACCGAGTAACGCTGTGCCGCTGCGGAGCCTCTGACAATAAGCCTTTTTGCAACGGCAGCCATGCCAGTATCAAGTTTAAGGACGGCATCTTGAAGTGAAGACGCGGTCGCTTCTCAATCAGATTGATTAAAGCGGACGTGGCTTTTTATGTCGTGTCCGCTTTAGAAACCGCATCCTGGACCGACGGGGCGTGAGCGAAGGCGGCGCCGCTGGATCTGGGATTGGCGTGAGGGGCGAGATTGGCATACCGCCGTCCGTGACAATCGTCGTCATCGTCGATACATTTCGGCCAGCGTAAGGAGCCGCAATGCGACTGGGGATTTTCAGGACCGCGATGCTGGGGGCGGGATTGTCGCTTGGGCGGTGTGCCCTGGCGGCTGACAACGCCCCCGCCGGAACGGACCTGCTCCAGCAGGCGCAAAAGACGGACGTGGTGCTCGCGTCGGTCCTGGGCAGTCCGCAGGACCCCTTTGCCTCGCAGCAGGCCGCGCCCCAATCGGAATGGGGCGATCAGCAAATCAACAACGGCGGGGCCCATTTCTCCCTCGATTTCGCCTACGCCAACCGCTACATCTACCGTGGCGTGGATCACGATGCGGTGGCCACCCATGGCAGCTCGCTGAACCTCCTGTTCGACGGCAAATTGGAGTTTGATTTGGGGCAATATCCTCATCCGTTTGTGGAGGTGTTCACGAACATTTACGACGCCGACCCGCTGTCGCGATTCCAGGAAATCCGACCCAGCGTCGGGGCGGACTGGGACGTCAAGCCCTTCGATCTGGAACTGGTGGACATCAGCTACATTTACCCCGAACGAGAGTCGTTCAACCTGCCCGAGTTGGACGTAAAAATCACGCTCGATGATTACCTGCTGCTTGACACGGACAAGCCGATTCTTTCGCCCTACGTGCTGGGCGCATTCACCTATGCCAAGAACGAGGGTTGGTACATCGAAACGGGCATGAAGCACGATTTCACGTTCGAGGACCTCGGCCTGGTCGTCACGCCCGAGGCCAACGTCGCCTGGATCACCGGCCTCAAACAGCAGTTTGTTTTCGTCAACACCCCCACCCAGCACTGCACCGGCTGGCAGCATCTCGAGTTCGGTCTGACGATCAGCTATTCCTTGAACGTCCTGCTGAACGTGTCCAAGAAGTTCGGAGAATTCGACGTCAAGGGCTACGGCTTTTACGACGACCGCCTCTCGTCTCAGATCACGTCAACCAACGCCTTCTGGGGTGGAATCGGGTTGGGGTTCAAGTATTGAAGCCTTCTTCTTCCCCCCTCATCCGGCGGATTGATTGTACGGCACTCCAATTGTAACCTGTCGAGACCAACCGCATTGAGGGCTGGAGGAAACGAGGCCATGAATCATCATCGACGGGCATTTCCACGGGCACTACTGTGTTTCTGCGCGCTCATTTCGCTATTGACAACGGCTGCCCATGGGCAGACGCCGTCGCCTTCGGCGGGAAACGCGCCGCCGGCGCCGGGCGTTGAACCGGTGCAGATCGGGCGCGAAGCTGACCTGAACTCCGGCGACACCGCCTGGATGCTGACCAGTTCCGCGCTGGTCCTCCTGATGACCGGTCCGGGCCTGGCCCTGTTCTACGGCGGGCTCGTTCAACGCAAGAACGTCCTGTCGACGATGATGCACAGCTTCATCCTCATGGCGCTGGTCAGCGTCGCCTGGGCGATCGTCGGCTACAGCCTCGCCTTCGACACGGGCACGCCCTGGATCGGCGGGCTGCGCTTCGCCTTCTTGCGCGGGGTCGGCAATGCCCCAAGTGAATATGCGCCTACCATCCCGCATACCACCTGGATGGTCTACCAAATGATGTTTGCGGTGATTACCCCCGCTCTCATCTCCGGCGCTTACGCCGAACGCATGAAGTTCAGCAGCATGCTCGTCTTTTCCCTCCTCTGGCTGCTGGCGGTCTATTGCCCGATGGCACACATGGTCTGGGGCAAGGGCGGCTTGTTCAACGCCTGGATGGGCGGCGCCATCGGCGCCATGGACTTTGCCGGAGGCACCGTCGTCCATATCAGCTCCGGCGTCTCGGCGCTGATCTGCGCCTTGATGCTCGGCAAACGCACCGCCTACGGCAAAACCCCCATGCCGCCGCATAGCGTCGTCATTTCCATTATTGGCGCGGCGCTGCTCTGGGTCGGCTGGTTCGGCTTCAACGCCGGCAGCGCGCTTTCGGCAGGCCCGCTGGCCAGCACGGCTTTCGTCAATACCCATCTGGCCGCCTCCATGGGCGCCCTGGCCTGGGCGGGGATGGAATGGATGAGAAACGGCAAGCCCACGGTGCTGGGCGCTATTTCCGGCGCGGTCGCCGGCCTGGTCGCCATCACCCCCGCCAGCGGATATACGCTGCCCATGTACGCCCTCATCATCGGCGCCGCCGCCGGCGTGGTTTGCTATTTTTCGGCAACCACCATCAAGCAGATGTTCGGCTACGACGACACCCTGGACGCCTTCGGCGTGCACGGCATGGGCGGAACCCTGGGCGCCATCCTCACCGGCGTCTTCGCCGTCTACGCCGTTCACTGTCCGCCCGGATTGGACAAAGCCGGAAAACTCGGCCTGGTAGAAGGCAACTGGATTCCCGTGACGCATCAACTCGCGGCAGTTGTCCTGACCTGGGTTCTGGCCGCCGTGGCATCGGCCGTGATCCTGACAATCCTCAAAGCCACCCTGGGCCTGCGCGTCACCGAAGCCGAGGAATACGAAGGCCTGGACCTCAACCAGCACGGCGAAGCCGGCTACAACTTGGAAGAATGACCGGGGCCGAATTCGGCATTTCCCCCTCGCCCGGACTCGTGACCGCCCTGGAAAGGTTCTAATTGCCTTGGCCGTCCAGCGCATTCTGCATAAGCGGGATTATTCCCCCCTTGGCGGCAATCTGGCCATCCGACGCGATCTCGATGCGGTCGCCAATGAGTTCGTCGCCATTGCTCCGCCGCAGTCTCACCCGCCCGTCGTGTGCCTCGACCACAAATCCGGGGCCTCCAACCGGGTCGATTTCAATCCTGGCAGCCTCGAGGATCTTGTCGCCCATTCGCATCTGCACCACACCGTTGTGAACGTACAAGCTAATGGTTTTGCCCGGCTCCTGCTTCGCTGCCGCGTGGCCGGCTGCGGGCTGGGTTGTTGGCGGGGTTGCTGGAGAAGGTTTGATCTCCAGGAAATAGGACCACATCCTCGGCGCCTTTGCGCGGGCCGTTACCCTCGCTTCGACCAGGCTGCCGCAACGGTCTTCGCCGAGATTCTTCCAAGTTCCATTGATCAGGCCAAAACTCCTCAGACTATAGGGAGCGGTTCCCTTTCCCTCTGGGAATGGAAGATACGAGATCGTCTCGGCCAGTTCTCCGCGGTAAACCCACACTTCGATCAACTTCGACTTGGCCAGCGCCGTCACGTAAATGGCAAGCTCATTCGGATGACCCCGCTCTTGTTGCTGCCAAAAGTGCTTTTCCTCCTCTGGATCGAGCTTCACCCAACTCAGCCCCGCCTCGCTTCCATTCTTCGTCAGGCAGGCCCGCTGCCACGCCGCCCACGCCGATTGCGGCGTGGACAAATCCAGCGCCTCGGGAAAATCCGCAAGCGCCTTGTTCACCGGCTGCACCAAAGGTTCCGCGTCGCTGCCAGCCTGCGTCGCTTTGACGTCCTCGATCAGCTTGTCCGGGCCGCCCATGGAGCCGAGCGGATGCTCGCCGACGTTGCTGAGGTATTCAAAGCCAAGCTGCTGCGCCAGTTGGCCAACACGTGCCTCGTTGAGTTGGCCGACGGTGACCTGATCGCTGGTCCATGCCAGGCAAAGCACGGTATGGCCACGGTCCGGCACCTGTTCGAGCAGCGTCGGCAGCTTCTCCCAATTTGTCTCGCTTCCTTGGAAAGTCATATTGCCGTCGGGCGCGATGACGAGCATGACGAAATGGCGCACGCGAAACGCGTTGGTTGAGGGAGCTGCCGGCGTGGCGGGCGGCTGGCCCGTTGTGTTCGGGTCGTGCATCCCCTGAAGCCTTTCGTATTCGGCCGTCGCGTTGTCGTATCCCTGCTGCGCGCGAGCCATGTTGGACTTCACGTCCCGGATAAACTGCGAGTATTTCCCTACGTCGGCGCACAGCGCCTTTTGCCTTTCGAGCTGCTTTGTCAAATCGTCAATCGTCACCTTCAACGCCACGATTTCCGCTCGAACCGACGTCAGCCCCAACCCCCCGCCTTGCGGATTGAGGCGATAACCCTGGCTGACGCTCTGCACATACGCCGCGATCTCTTGATCCCACACGCTCAGGTCGGCATGCAAATTCTGCATGCGCGGAGAAGCGTCCGCATATCCGCTGGCTTTCATCCGCGCAATTTCCGTCGCGATTGCGTTGCGCTGCGCGCGCATCTGATTCAGCTTCCCCCCGTCAAATGTCGCTATCTGATCTTCCGTTAACGGCGCGGGCTGGGCGGTGGCTCCGCCAGCCGGCCCGCCCGGCTGATTCACTCCCATTATATTCCGATCAATGTCCAGCCTCGTCTTGGCGTCGTCCAGGCGCGCGGAAAGTTGACCCAGTTGGCGCATGTTTTCGCTTTGGAAGGAAGCCAGATCGTCCGTGTTGTACTGACTTTGCAATTCCCGCAATGCTTGCTCGTATGACGTAAGGTCGTTGGAATACTTCACCTGCACCCTCTGCAGTTCCTGAAGCTTTTGTGCATACAACTCCGTAGCGGGTTCCGTTGTCGGCGGCATCGCCGCTTGCTGCCTTTGCCCCGCGGCCTTCATGCACGCCATCGGAACGATAAGCGCCATGGCGGCCGCGGCGGCAATCAGCACGCCCCATCGCGTCAGGTCCCGGCGATTCCGTGTCACGTCCAGGATGGCCAGCAATCTGTCTTCCAGCTTGCTCGGCCGGGCCATGGCGATGGCCGCGGCGCTGTAGCGAACGGCCGGCATTTCCGAGGCGATGTGCAGCAGTTGCTCGGCATACGCCGACGCCTTGGTTCCGGTGCTCAGCACCAAATCATCGCACGCCTGCTCCCGTTCGGCCTGCATGCCCTTCCACGCCAGCCACAGCAGCGGATTGAACCAGTACACAGCGCAGGCCAACTGCACCACAAGCTGCGTCAGGCAATCCCACCGCTTGGCGTGGGCTAGTTCATGCAGCAAAACTGTCCGGCGCTGCTCGTTGCTCCACATGGTGGAATCTTCCGGCAACAGCAGGCGCGTTCGCCATATTCCCCAGGTCATGGGCATGGCCCGGTGAGGACTGCTGAGCAGTTGCACCGGCCGGCGAAAGCCAAGCTGATCGCAAAGTTGCCGCAGTAGCGTGGGCCAGCCGCCGATGGTGATGCGGGAAGATCGGCGCTGCAACCACCCGAGGCTTGCAAATCCCAATGCCACATGTCCCAGGAGCAGCGCGCTTCCCGCCAGCCACGCGAGCAAGACCCACGTTTGCCAGTTAACGTGCAACGGTTTTGGAGCAGCGGGCGGTTGCACGGAAATCGGCGGCTGGGCTCGTGGCGCAGGTTCATCAGGCAGTATCTGATTCTCCGGCACAATCGGCACAAGGAGCGGTGCGCGAGCCGCCATCGGCTCGGGCGCCGCAATGTTGTCCGTCCATCCCGGCAGGATATGCCAGCCCGGAAGCGCGGCCGAGAAGATCGGCAGAATCAGCAAGCTCAACGTCCCCAGGAACCACACCAAATGCCGGGCGGCCGCCGATGCTCGGCGCATGGCCAGCACCGCCAAGCCCGTCAGCGACAGGATGACCAATCCTTTGATGGCCGCATCCATAAGCACCGGCAGAAGCGCCGGACCGACAGTCGAGAGACGCTCCACGTTACACCCCTTTCCGCTTGGCTTGTTCGATCAGATCGGAAAGTCGTTGCAATTCTTCGGGGCCGATTCTTTTGGCTCGGCCGGGGTCGCTCAAATGGGCGGCCACGGCTTTTTCCAGGGACCCGTTGTAAAAAACGTCCAGCACCCGCCCCATCGCCGACCGGGCGGCGTGCCGGCGAGGCTGAGTGGGCCGATACACGAACTCCCGGCCCTCCTGCCGGCGCGTCAGATGTCCCCTTTCCTCCATGATGCGCAAGAGCGTCCGCAATGCTCCGCGCATCGGGGGATCGGGCATTTCCGCAAACACCTGCGAAATCGTCGCCTCCCCGCGGGCGTAGATCACGTCCATGATCTGCCGCTGCCGCTTGCTCAATTGGGATGGATCGGCCATGGGATAAAAAGTTATCCATCGGCGGGCTGTTTGTCAAGCGGAAAGGATAAATATTTATCCGCCAATCACGCTCTGCCCAAGAAAACGCAATTGGTCATTTGTCATTGGTCATTTGTCATTGGTCAAGCCCAAACTCGCATTTGCAAATGACCAATGACCAATGACAAATGACCAATTCTGCATTCTCCCCATCGTGGCGGGCGGCCCGCGGTGCTATATAATCGTTTGTTTCGTATCACGGAGTGCGTCCATGGCGGGAATGACAATGACGGAAAAGATTCTGGCCCGGCATGCCGGCCGCAGCAGCGTTCAGCCCGGCGAAAACGTCTGGGTGAGCGTGGACATCCTCATGACCCACGACGTCTGCGGACCGGGGACCATCGGCATCTTCCACGAGCAGTTCGGCCCCGACGCCAAAGTCTGGGACCGCGACCGCGTCGTCATCATCCCCGATCACTACATCTTCACCGCCGACCAGAAATGCCATCGCAACGTGCAGACTCTGCGGGATTTCGTGAAGCAGCAGGGCTTGAAATATTTCTACGATCCGGAGTTCGTCAAAAACGAGCCGACGATGCCCAATCCCTATCGCGATCCCACTAAAACCAGCTACAAGGGCGTCTGCCACAAGGCGCTGCCCGAGGAAGGGCACGTGCGTCCCGGCGAGATTCTTCTGGGCACCGACAGCCATACCTGCACCGCGGGCGCCTTCGGACAACTCGCCACGGGGATCGGCAACACCGATGCCGCCTTTGTCCTGGGCACCGGGAAACTCTGGCTCAAGGTCCCGCCGACCATGAAATTCACGTTTCGCGGCGCCATCCCGGCGTATCTGACCGCCAAGGACCTCATTCTCGCCGTGATCGGCGAGATCGGCGTCGATGGCGCGACGTATCGCAGCATGTACTTCGCCGGCGACGGCATTGCCTCGCTGACGCTGGAAGACCGCATGACGCTGACCAACATGGCGATCGAAGCCGGCGGCAAAAACGGCGTCTGCGACGTCGATGAAAAAACCCTCAGATACGTCCGGCACCGCAGCAAAATCCCCACCTGGAACGTCGTGCGCGACGACTCCGACGCCGACTATTGCTTCCAGGCCGATTGGGATTTGGCGACCCTCGAGCCCCTCGTCGCCAAGCCGCACAGCCCCGACAACCGCGACACCGCCTACAACTGCCGCGACGTCAAGCTCGACCAGGCCTACATTGGAAGCTGCACCGGCGGGAAGATCACCGACATGATCTTCGCCGCCAATATCCTCAAGGGCCATCGCGTGAAGATTCCGACGTTCGTGGTTCCCGGCAGCACCGAGGTCCACGCCGACATGCAGCGCCTGAACCTCCGCGGCGTCGAGAAAGGCCCCAACGAAAAGAGCGTCCAGGACGTGCTCCTCGATGCCGGTTGCAACGTCGGCGCCTCCGGTTGCGCCGCCTGTCTGGGCGGACCGGGCGACACCTTCGGCCGCCTGCAACGCAGCGAGGTCTGCATCAGCACCACCAACCGCAATTTCCCCGGCCGAATGGGAAGCACCAAGAGCGCGGTCTACCTGGCATCCCCGCTCACCGTCGCCGCCAGTGCGCTGACCGGACACGTGACCGATCCGCGCCAGTACGTCAGCCAACCCATCGAGACCGGCGCCGCGGGAGTGGCTTAGTATCGGAAGTCGAATGACACGACGAAACTCGTGCCCGGCGGCCTGTAGGTGTCGCCGGCGAACACGATGGCCACGGGTTGGCGGTTGTTGAGGATGTTGTCGACGGACAGATGAACGTCCATGTCCTTGTCGAGAACGTGCGACCAGGTCAGGGTCGCATCTAAGTAATAGCGGTTGCGAATCGTGACGTCGTGTGTGAGGTCTTGGGCCGCGGCCTGTTCGGTGAAATATCGTACGGTCGGAGAGAAGTTCAGATTTCGAGCGATCTTATAGTCGAGGCCGACGTTGGCGGTAATTTCAGGGGAGCCGATAATGCGGCCCTGGTCATTGGTGTAGGCATGAAAGCCTTCCGGGCCGCCCGTTGTGGGATTGGTGCCGAACAGAGCCTGGTTAAACAGGTCGAGTTTGGAATCATTCCACGCGCTGTTGGCCCAAAGGATCAAATTGCGTTCCAGGGGCGCATTCGCGGTCAGCTCCACCCCGTTACCACGCAAATTTCCGCCGTTGCTGCCCGGCTCAAACCATCCTATGAAATCCTCCAGTTCCTGATGATAGACATTGACCCCGACCTGGACAAAGTGGATGACGAACTGGTTGTCCCATTCGACGGTCGAAAGGATTTCCGGCGAAGTTGCCACGGGGGAGAACTCGGCCCACGATGGATCGGCCGGGCTTCCGATATGCTCTGTTCCCCATTGGTCGTTGAGGGCTTCCAGTGCCGAGGGCATCCGGACGGCGCGGTTATAGATGAGTTTGCTCGTCCAGGATTTTGAGGCTTCATAAATGGCGGCGGCGCGCGCGCCGGGGAACCATTGGTTTCCGGGGATCTTGTCGCTGTGATCGACGCGCACGCCGGCGACGAGCTTCCACTGATCGGTCAGTTGCCACTCGTCATCGAGATAGAAGCCCAGGTCGTAGTCGTCCTGGTCGAGCATTGGCGTCCGGGGAATATAGCCGGGTTGGCCCGGAGCCAGATAGGAGAACCAAGTATCGTAGTTGTAATCATACTCGGTTTGCACTCCTGTCTGGATAAGCTGATGGCTCATGCCGGTATAGCGCAACCCAACCTCGCCGGAGAAGTCCCATTGGTTGATGGCCTGTTCCTCGGAGTTGATAGGCGGACCATCGTTGTTCAATCGCGTCTGGGCCTTCTGCGTCGCTTCGCCCGTTCCGAACAGGGTCAGGGCGGCGCTAAAAGGATGCTCGGCTTTTAGGTACATGGAGTATTTGCTTTCAGTGTCCTCACCGTCGTTCAGCGGGCTGCCGCCGTCGATATGGCTTTCAGGATACTCGTCCTGATAGGCGACGATTTGGCCAGTTAGCTCACCCCATTTCCCGCTGAGAATGCCGAAATAACTCGGCCAGTCGACGGCGCCGAGCTCGCTCCTGTCGATTTGGGTGAGGCCCAGGTCGGTCGGAAAACCGTTGAATCCCTGCTTTTCCAGAGTAGTAAACGACAAGTTGATTGACTTGTCGGGATCGAATTCATGGCCGGCCATCAGCGTTGCGGAATACTTCAGGTCGTTACCAAACCCCGTGATGACTTCCACGCCTTCGGTTGTCTTCGTGACGACGTTAACGGTGGCGGCCAGCGTATTGCCATCCTGGAAGAGCGAGGAGGGGCCGACAACGACCTCAACGCGATCGACGTTATCGAGGTTGATGGGTCCGTTGAGAAAGTCCTGCTCATGCGGACCGTTCAGATTCTGGCCATTGATGAGCAGGCTGACTTTATCGTTGTCGTTCCCCAGCAACCCCCGGACGCCGACGACATAGTCGAGGTCCCTGAGTCCGACGTTGAAACCGGGAACCACCTGAAGCAGTTCGCCGAGGCTATGGTAACCACGATTCTGGATGGTATCGCGATCATAGACGTAGACGTTTCCCGGCGCCAGGTCGGCGCGCTCGGCGACACGCGAGACCGTGTTCGTGACCGGAACGTTCATGAGGTCTTCAAGGGAAAGGCCCGTAAGGTCGCCCTCCGTGGAGGCGGTTGAGGTCGGAGCGCGGGGGGCGGCAGTGGCGGCGGGCGAAGCGACGCCTTGCGCGCCGGCGTCCATGGACTCTTGCGAAGGGGCGGTCGTCGGGGCCGGGCTCGAAGCCGCCCGCCCCGTTGCCGTACCCATAAACGCCCATGAGACGGCTAGCCCGACGAATACGACCCACGCCCAGGAGGATTCTTTTTGCGACATGCGGGTTCTGCTTCAGCAACTGGCGAAATGCGGCAAGCGCTCGCCTTTATCGCTTGCACCGTTTGTATGGATCGTCGATGCTTATGGCTTTGCTAGGACAAAAGGTTGCTTGGAAAGTTATCGGACCCGGTGGAAGATGCTTGGCTTCAACCCCAGAATTCAGACGGCGCGATTATTTGAATCAGGGTACGAACTTGGGATTGCCCAAGCCGCGAACAAAATGAAAGAAGTGTCTTATCGGACCCGCCCATGAGGGCGTTTGGCGCTTTGAAGAGCTTGGGGACCATCATGCCGTCGGCAATTCGTACAGATGATCTCGCCCGCGTCATCCGCCGCGCCGCCCACGCCGATCGCGACCTTCAGACTCTCCGGCCCGTCCCCATTGGCGATGCCGGCGACGGGCTGGCCGATGCGATCCTCTGCACCTCCGCGGATTTCCCGGGCATAAGGCAATTGTTCGACCGCCTGCGATGGGGTGGACACTTCATTTACGTTTGCCAGGCCCGCCAGGAGGCCGATCGAATCGCCTCCCAACTGGGCGCCGCCGGATTCGAGATCACCCAGAAGCCCCGTCCGATTGCCCTCGGCTGGCTCGGAACCCTGATCCCTTTTTTCTCGCGAAAAAATCATTATCTGGCGGCGCGGAAGGTGGAGCTTGTCCAACCGGGACAGACCACCGACCGATTCACCTATCACGTGCACCTGGCACATTCGGAAGGCTCCGCCGATTACGTCGTGGTCAAAGAGGTGCCAACCCTGGAAATGGTGATGGCGCGGCTTCGCGGCAAGTGGCCGGACCTGGCCCCAGAAATCATCGAGAAACGCGCCAGAAAATTCTCCGACAAGATTTTCCCCGTGTTTTTGACCCGTGAGGCCGCCATCCTCAAAATCGTCAACCGCGATTTGCCCCCGGATTACGCGCGGCGGATTCCAAAGCTCCTGGAGATGGAACGAGACGAGCGGGGGTTCGCCAAGCGATTGCACTTGAGCTGGCTCCGCAACGGCGGCCAACCGCTGAGCCAGTTGGAATTCGCCAGGCAAAGCGCCGATTTGCTCCGCGCCCTGCACGATGACGTGGGGATCATGCACCTCGATTTGCGCCTGGACAACTTTGTCGTCACGCCCGCCGGGGTCGGATTCGTCGATTTCGGATCGGCCGTGCGCGTGGACGAGAACCTCAAGCAAAGCCCACTGCTGTCCAGTCTTTTTGAGGAACTGATGCGAACCAGCGAAATCCAGCGGATGCTGTTTCGCATGACTCGAACCGGCCAAGTCACCAGCGAGGCGATCAGCGGCGGGCTGCACAAAGTCGACAAGGCCGTCGATTGCTTTTACCTGGCCGTTCAGATCAGTTCGCCCCATGCCAACCCGGACCTGAAAGACCTGATTCGCTTCGACAAGCAGGGTTCCGACGCCCGGCTCCTGTCGCGATTGACGGACCAGATTCTTCGGCCCGCCAACCCCGCCAACCCCGCCTTTCGCTCCGCCGCCGATATCCTCCGGGGAATCGATCAGTTAAAAACATCCCGCGTGGAAGGGCCTGAAGTCTCCGAAACCCCCATGGAAACGGCGGATATGGTGGTGTCGAAAACCCTGCCTCGCCCTTGACCCCAAATTCCGATTCATGTATATGGACGGCTACGGATGAAGCATTAAGGCCCCAGGCGGCCTACAAAATAGGCCATAAATGGATGATCGGCGTAGCTCAAGGAATATGGAGGTGCTGCTTAGAACTCTTTTTATGGTCAGTTGCCATGCGCTTTAGGATGATCTCCGCGACCTCGGCTCGGATATCGTGGGGATAGAGCCCGAGGATGGCGGCCTGAACGACGTCGGATTGAGTGGTGAACCACTCGATCACACGGCTCGTGGCGGCAATCTGGGTCATGCCCAGCCGATCACACAGATCGGCCAAGCCCTTTTTTGCCTCAGGGTACAGTTCGATCCGCATGATCACGCGACGTGAAGGATTCGGGTTGGCCATGTTGTATCATCCTTAGATTAAATGACTTGTAAGCGTGCCATTCGTTTTACACAGTTGGTAAACAGATTCATTCCCCTTCAGGCGATCGCTATTTTGAGTTCTTCCCCTGCGACGCCAAATGCTTCAGCAATTGTTTTGCCAGTTGCCGCATTGCCGGCTCTGACAGCGATGCCATTACCGCGGTTTGAATCACGTTGTCCTGCTTAACGAACCACCCGACAAGTCGCGACATCACCGCGATTTGAGTCATTCCTCGCTTGTCGCACAGTTCATCCAACTCTTCTTTGGCTTCCGCATCGAGTTGAATCCGCATAATCGCACGCCGATCTACCATTTTCTTTACTCCCAATAAAAGGCGACGCTTATCGCAAGTCGCACATCCTGCCAACCCCCACCGTCATCAAAAAAATGCAATTTGCACGTTCCAATCATCACGAGTAGTCAAAAACTGCGCCGCTCCAAAAAAACGGCAAGCTAAATATACATATGATTCAGCCCTCAAGCCTTTCGGGAACTCTGGTCATATTAAAATCTTCCGCCATGGTAGCAAGATGGCGAGTTTTTTTCTCCTTTTCCGGGTTCAACCATCTTACTGTAACACAAGTTACATACAATTCATTGTACGATTACCTGCCAAGGTTACGCCCCGTCAGGGCACGCGCGATCGTGGATGGAGAGTTCGGAACCGATAACGGACCGTGGTCATCTACCAGCTGCGCGGTCAACCGTCGATTGCCCTCCACCAACGGCTTTCCAATCACCTGAGCGATCTGATTTACCTCTTCTTGCTTCTGTACCAACAGCTTTTCTAATTCTTGTAGTTTGACGTCCAACTCCTCGTACTGCTTCAGGGCTGATTGATATAGCTCCTCTCCCTCCCGCATCCATTCCGCTATTGATTTTGCCACAGCCGAGACCCTCCCGCTGGTATTACCGCGTCGAGTTTATCCGCCTATTAATAATATTTACGATTCCGCGAACAAATACTCCAAAACCGGTCGGTCATTCAACCGGTTTCAGGAAAAAATCGCAAGTTTTGTGTAGTCTTGCGAGAGAACTCTCTTATTGACCCCGCATGCCGGAAAAGCCATCAATATTTATACAAGGAGAACATTGATGCGAGCAGAACCTAGGATGCCACGCATACCGCCACAGCGTCGCGCCAAACCTGCCGGAACGAACCTGCCAGGCGGAGGCTTGGAGTAGCCGTGGCGGATACCCCACCCTCGCTCTGTGACGATGCCAGCACTTCCGCCGGTTCATTGGGCGAAATCGCGAGATATTTCCTCCTGCTTGGCTTCACCGCCTTCGGCGGCCCCGCCGCCCATATCTCCATGATGGAACAGGATCTCGTCCACCGCCGACGCTGGCTGGATCGTCAGCATTTCCTCGATCTCCTTGCCGCCATCAATTTCATCCCCGGCCCCAACTCCACCGAACTGGCCATCGCCCTCGGCAGGCTTCGCGGCGGTTGGCGGGGAATGCTCGTCGCCGGACTCTGCTTCATTCTTCCCGCCGTCTTGATCATACTCCCCATCGCCTGGCTCTACGTGAATTACCACCAACTGCCGCAAGTGGATGGAATTCTTCGCGGCGTCGGCGCGGCCGTCGTCGCCATCATCGCCGCCGCCGCTTGGCAACTCGCCAAGTCCGCCGTGAAGAATCCATTCGGCATCACCGTCACAATTCTTGCGGCCATGGGCGAGTGGCTGAACCATCAGCAACGCTGGGCCTTCGGCGACCTGGGAATCCTCGCTCTGGCCGCACTCGCCGGACTGCTGCGGACAAATTGGCCTTGGCCGAAGAACTCGATCGCCCGCTCAATCGCCCTGCCCCCTCTTGGCGCCCTGGCGGCCATAACCGTCGGCGGCCCCGTCCTCATGGTCCTTCTGTTTCTCAAAATCGGCGCGACCTTGTTCGGCAGCGGATATGTCCTGGTCACATACGTGCAAACCTCTTTCGTCGATCAGCGGCATTGGCTCACGACCCAGCAAACGTTGGATGCCGTCGCGGTTGGCCAGATCACGCCCGGCCCATTGCTTACCACCGCGACGTTCGTCGGGTTTGTCTTGGGACACCACCCGTTCGGCGGGGGATGGGCCATGGAAACGGGCTGCGCCCTGGCCGCAACCGCCGCCATTTTCGCCCCCGCGTTCATTCTCATCGCCGCCATCGGTTCCTCCATCGACCGGCTTCGTCACAGTCCCCCGGCCCGCGCCGCCCTCGATTCCATGAACGCCGCCGTCGTCGGACTCATCGCCGCAACCTGTATCTTCATGGCCCGGCAGGCAATTCAACCGCCCCATGCCTGGACCTCCATCGCCATCATGGCCGCAACCCTTTGGGCGATCCTGGCGTTGAACGTAAACACGACCTGGCTGATCGCCGCCGCCGCCGGCATCGGCTTGATCTTCCTGCGATAATGCATCTCCGATACACTGCCCGCTTCGCGATCTTGTCGAAAGGACCAATGGCCAGCAACCAAGCCGACGATCCATACAAGCAAAAATTCCGGCCCGACGCGGATGCCAAGCTCGATGCCCAGATCGACGCGGCGTTGGGCGGCGCTTCGATGGACGATCTCTACGGCTTCAACAAGCCCCCCGCCGCCGCCGAACACCCAGCCGAAAAGGGAGTCCGTCGCGGCCGGATCGTTTCCATCGACAAAGAGGATGTCTTTGTCGATTTCGGCGGCAAAAGCCAGGGCATCGTCCCGCTGCTTCAATTCCAAGAGCCGCCGCAGATCGGGCAGGAATTGGAGTTCAACGTCGAGCGCTACGACTCTGCCGAGGGTTTGCTCATCCTCTCCTGCAAAGGCTCGGCCGCGGCGAACGTTTCCTGGGAGACGCTCGAGGTCGGCCAGATCGTCGAGGGAACCGTCACCGGCGTGAACAAGGGCGGCCTCGAACTCACCGTCAAAACCATGCGCGCCTTCATGCCCGCCGGCCAGGTCGATATCTATCACGTCCCGGATTTGTCCCAATTCATCAACCAAAAGATGACCGCGGAGGTCACGGCGTTCGAGCGGCAAGGCCACAACATCGTCCTTTCCCGGCGAAATATTCTGGAGCGTGAACGGGAGGAGCAAAAGAAGAACCTGATGGAAGAGCTGGCCGTGGGCCAGGTCCGCCGCGGCACTGTCCGCAACGTGATGGATTTCGGCGCGTTCGTCGATCTCGGCGGCGTCGACGGCCTCCTCCACGTCAGCGAAATCAGCTTTCGCCGCGTGCGAAATCCCGGCGAGGTCGTCAAAGTCGGCGACGTCGTTGACGTGAAAATCCTGAAAATCGACCGCGAAACCGGAAAGCTCAGCCTCAGCCTCAAGCAGGCGCGCGGCGTCGATCCCTGGAACGATGCCGGGGCACGATACGCCGTCGGTTCCACGGTCACCGGCCGCGTTACCAAGATCGAAAGCTTCGGCGCATTCATCGAAGTCGAAGAGGGCATCGAGGGCCTTTTGCCGATCAGCGAGATCAGTCATCGGCGGATCAAGTCGCCCGCGGAGGTGCTCAAGGAAGGCGATACCGTCGGCCTGGTCGTGCTGTCGGTCGATCCGGCGGCCCGGCGGATGTCTTTCAGCCTGAAGCAGGCCGCGCCACCCGAAGACACCGCCGCCCCCGCGCCATCGGCCACGGCTCCGAAAAAAAAGCGGCCCGAGCTGCGCGGTGGATTGGATCGTTGAACCTTCTTCGCCCCATCGCGGTCTTCGCTTTCTTCGCCATTGTCCGCGGCGCCGCCTGCCTCGCGCAAACCACCCAGCCCCAGGAACCTCCCAACCCCGCCGCCCGATGGGTCAAAATGTTCGACCGCGATCAGAGCGGCTTCACCGTCTTTCCCCTCGGCCAGGGCGCCAGGATCGTTCTCCTCAGCACCTCCGACGGCAGCGATTTCAATGACGGCATGCTCCAGCCCGTTCGATCGCTTCAAAAAGCCCTCTCCCTCGTTAGAAACGGATTTCCCGATCGGATTCTCTTTAAGCGCGGCGACGTGTTTGCCGCCGCCAATCTTGACGCCAACATCGAGGTCGAGGGACGCAGCTCCTTCGAACCCCTGATTATCGGCGCCTACGGCAACATCCGGCTCCCCCGGCCACTCCTGCGCTCGCATCTCAGCCTCGGAGCCCACGTTCTGCCCAGATTCCTCGTCCTGCAAAGCCTCGATCTTTTCGCCGACACGCGCGATCCCTCCGCCAAAACCTTCAACGTCAAAAAGATGAGCGATCGTCAGAATTTCGGCATCGGGCTGGTCTGCTCGGGCCGGTTTTTATGGATCGAAGATTGCCGATGCCGTGATTTCGGCATGGGCCTGAACCTGCAAGGGGCGCGCAACGACCTCTTCGACACCCTGGTCATCCGCCGATGCCAGATCCTCGATTCCTGGGCATTTGGAATGTCCTCCGGAATCTATCTTCAGGATTTTCAGAACGTCCTCATCGAGGAGAACCTCTTCGATCACAACGGCTGGATCGAGCATTTGCCCGGCGCGGGAAAAACCATGTTCAACCACAACATGTATCTCCAGCACGGCGCCATGGGCGAGGATCGCCATATCATCGTCCGCAATAACGTCATCGCCCGCGCCGCCAGCCACGGCTGCCAATTGCGTCCCGGCGGATTGCTGGAAAACAATTTGTTCCTGAAGAATCCTCTGGCCGCTTTTGTGAGCTATTCCCCCTCGGTGGCGCGCGACAACGTCGTGCTGGACGGCGATTCCATCGCCCTCGACATGCCGCGCGGCCAGGGCCTTGAATTCCTCAACTGCTACACCGTTCTGTGCCAGGGCAACATCGTCGCCCACAAGCCCGACAAGACCAACGGCCAGGAGGGCCTGGCCTTCAAGCCCGAAGGCGCCAGCGGCACACCCGCCCCCACGCGCGGCGAATTCCGCAACAACATCGTCTACGACTGGGCCGGCCCGGCGTTCTTCGTCGTATCTCCACCCAAGGGGCTTAGCGTCCACGACAACGACTTCGAACAAAAGCTCAACCCCGTCGTCTTCCTCAAGGACTGGAAGAACGATTACGTCTTCCGGAACAATCATTACTCGTCCGGTCTTCCCAAGCCGTTCCGGATCGCCGACCACGGCATGGACCTGCAGGGCTGGATAGCCCAAACCGGCGAGACCCCGGACCCATCGAAATTTCAATTCACCGATCCCTCCCGCGACATCGCCAGCTACGCAAAATCAATCGGCCTGCCCGACACCACGCTGGAAGGCTTTCTCGCCGCCGCCCGCGACCAGCGCCGCGGCCACTGGGACAACCGGCTCACCGCGGATGCGGTCAACGATTACATCCGCGCCGGCTTCGCCCGAAGGCCTTAAACTCGAAATTCGAATGACGAATCAAATTCGAAATTCGAATTTCAGACTTCGAATTTGATTCGTCATTCGAGTTTCGAGTTTCGAATTTTTCACCACGTATATTTCACCGAATAAGTCACCGTCTTCTCCCCATCCACCGGCACGTCGACCGGGATATGTATGGTTCGATAATCCTGCTTCTGCCAAGTATCGCTGCAAGCCGTGATTTCCCAGTTTGTCCAGCGATACAGGTTTTCCTTCACGATCACGTGCACCGGCTCCTTCTTGTGATTCCTCAGCTTGATCTCGAACGATTCGGTGACGACGTGGCCGTTATAGTTGGCGTTGAATTCCGTTTGACGCCGCTCGCCGACGATGTCGAACGCGCTGCCGAGCTTGACCATCACGTCTTCGTCCTTGGGCGTGTGATGAATGACGTCCTCGCCGATGAATTCCTGGGCGTTGTCCTCGGGATCGTGCTTGTACACGCGGATGCGGCCCGCGGGCAGCGGAATCCCCAGGCCGTTCTTTTCGCTGTTGGTCAGCATCAGATAGACGTCCACCTTCTTGTTGGAATCCGTCCCCAGGTTCTGGTCCCAATTGGGACTGGGCGCCGTCCAATACCGAAGCTGCTCCGGAACGCCGTAATACACGTAGGTCTTTTTGATCGGAATACCGGTCTTGGGCGCGAACAACTCGATTTGCTTGGTGCTGTTGTTCGCCAGCGACGTGGTGCGGCCAAGGGTGTAGAGGTGATATTCAAAGAACGCTTTTTCGGCGAAACCGGCCGGCGGCGCGCCTGACATCGCCTCGCCCATCTCCAGACGGCTGGCGGCATACACGTTTTGCGGCGGCTTCACCCGCTGCACGTCGCCGGCCACGAGCTTCAATTTCGAGTCCGGAAATGCCGCTCCGCTCTGATTGACGATCGTCACCCACGCCCCGATGTCCGCCGCATCGTCCGTCGAATTCACGGTCACGTTGTAATCCGCCCGCCAGGTCAGACTGCCCGTCTGATACGTCACCTGCGCCATCTGCGGCCCGGCTTGGGTGCTGCTGATCTTCCAAACCAGCGTCGGCTTGGTGATCAATCCCTCATCCGACTTGGCCAGCTCGATGTCTTCAATCTCCGGCCCGCGGGTAAGGACTTGAACCTTGCCGTTCGCATCCTGGAGCACAAGGTTGGATGCATCGAAGGAAAGCAACGTCCCCGCCAGTGTTTCCGCCGGCGCATTCGCCCCCGCGCCGCGCCGCACCACCTGAATCTCCTTGCCGAGATACTTGTCCAGCAGCTTATCCGCGCTGACCAGGTCATATTCATAATTCTGTTCCAGCACGCTGGCCGCCGCCGGCGACGTCAGGGACTGAAACGACACCGTGGTCGGATCGATCTCCGCGGCCACGTCGGTGAACTTCACGATGTTTTCGCCCTGATTGAGCTGAATCTCGCGGTTCTCGCGCACGACGCCGTACCCCGGCAGCGGATTCTGCTGGGCGTAATAGGAATTGAGCGTTTGCTGCCGCACGTAATCCTGCGGATCGAACGACGCCGGATCGGCATTGCTGTAAATGGTCAACGAAAACCCAGCCTGCGGCGGCGGAGCCGCATCCGCGCCCATTGCCATCGCCGCCGGCCCGCACACCACCGCCACCCACACCAATGCTCGTTTGAAAATCATGACGTTTTGCTCCAATGCAAGAAGAATCCCTCCCATGGTTCCTTGGACGCGCCAAACTTGCGGAAGTTCCAATCAGTTGCCTGGGTTGCCCGGGCTCGCTGCGCCGGAGGGTGCGGTCGCAGGCGATGGGCTATCCGCATTCAGGGTATCAATCAGGTACTTAAGCTTGCCGGTGGCAAATCCCCCACCGCCGCCTTCAATGATTGCCCAGCCGCCAGTAATGGGGAATTGATGTTGGGAGCGCTGATGATCTTGTTGTCGACCACGATCGCCAGTCGGACGTGAGGATCGGGAAGATCGGTCCGCTGGCGAGCGCGGTTATACCAGCGGGTTGTGAGGGCGGCGAAAAGCGAGCGCCCTTTGTCGTCGAACTCAATCGCGATTGCTTGTGTGCCATCTTCCATCGCCTGGGCCCGGGCGCTTTTCACGCCCCATTTCTCGGCGCTGGACCCGATCATCGAAGCATCGGGCGTGACGAGGATGGGCATGTAATGCTTGCCCTTCCACTCGTGGGTTTCCGGCGGAACGTCGGGGCGATCGAATTCTTCAACACGATCGACTTCCGCCCAGCGGATCGTGTCGCCCGGCTGCGGCAGCGGGCCCGTTCCGCCCTGTTCCAGTCGCGTTTCCATTGCCTTTAGGTCCGCGGGATTGCAAGTGACGTTGTCGGCCAGAACGTGGAATTCCAGCGCCCCCGATGTCCTCGTAGTGGCGACCGTAGCGGAATCCGCCAGGAGCATCTTGCAATTGAATGCCAAGAAGAACATCAACCAGGTCACAACTTGCCTGTAAATCATAAGAAAGCTCCCGCAAAATGAACTGGCGCTCCGCAAACCCTTGGTCGAGGAACGCCGAGGTATTACTATTGTATCAATGTCCCAACTCATCATCACCGCCGTCGGGCCGGACCGGCCGGGGATCGTCGGGGAACTGACCGCTCATCTGCATGCCGGCGGGGCCAACATCCTCGATTCGCGCATGGTGAATCTGCGCGGCGAATTCGCCATGCTCATTCTGCTGGAGGCGGCGGATGCGGCGGCGGGTGCGGATCAAGCATCGGGCGGACGGCGTGCTGGTGGTGGACTACCAGGGTCAACGGCCGACCTGCCAGGAATTGACCGCCAAGCCGGTTCTGGCCAAGCCGAAGAGGCCCATCGTGAACAATCGTCGCTGGGTTCCGTCGCTGGACCATCCGTGGAACCGTGACTCGACCCGAAGGGCCGATCCGCGTGTAAGTCTCGCTCCGGCTGCGCCTGCGCGAGACTTACACGCGGGAAAAAGGAAGGCAGGGTGACATTTCTACTTGCACTTGCGCGGTGACAGTTCTACTTCTTTACAACAGGGTCTGAGCCAAGTTTGTAGGTGAAAAAGCCCCGCCTTGGGGTTGGAATGGTTGTTCCATTTTTCAACCGTCTAACCCAAGGAAGGGCTTATGGATATTACCACAGCAGCACAGGATGT